>NZ_CP062804.1:1981815-2642420 GCF_008801925.2 Cupriavidus basilensis
ACGGTTCTCGACCACGACCGGCTTGCCAAGGCCGGTCTGCATCTGCTGCGCCATCTGGCGCGCGATCATGTCGGTCACGCCGCCGGCGGGGAACGGCACCACGATGGTCAGCGGGTGGCTGGGGAACGTGTCGGCATGGACGGGGGCGCTGCCAAGCACACCGGCGGTCACGAGCAGTGCGCCTGCGAGGATGGATCTGGTGGGTTGCATGTTGTCTCCTTGTGTTTTTTTAATGTGATGAAAAAGCTTGAGGTGGCGGGCGTCAGTCCGGCGCAAACCGCGCCCGCACGCTGCCGATGCCGCTGATGCGGGCCTCGAAGCACTGCCCCGGCGCCACGGCCACCATCGGCCCCAGCGCACCGGTCAGGATCAGGTCGCCGGCACGCAGCGGGTCCCCCAGCGAGGCCAGTTTCCGGGCCAGCCAGACTGCGGCGTTAAGCGGATGGCCAAGGCAATCCGCGCCGCAACCCGTGGAAACCCGCTCGTCATCACGCAGCATTTCCATCTTCACGGTCTTCAGGTCCAGGCCAGCCAGCAGCACCGGCACTGCGCCCAGCACCACCAGGCCGCTGGAGGCGTTGTCAGCCACGGTATCCACGTACGAGATATCCCAGTTGCGGATGCGGCTGCCGACCACTTCAATCGCAGGCAGCACGTAGGCGACGGCGTTGATCAGGTCGACCAAGGTGGCGTCCTTCTCCCGCACATCGCGGCAGAGCACCAGCGCGACCTCGGCTTCGGCCTTCGGCTGCAGGGTGCGGGCGAGCGGAATCGGCTCGTCGTCGCCGAAGACCATGTCGGCAAACAACGTGCCGAAGTCAGGCTGGTCCACGCCAAGCTGGCGCTGCACCGCAGGCGAGGTCAGGCCGATCTTGCGGCCTACCACGCGGCGGCCTTGGGCCCGCCACGCGTCGACGTTGGCGCGCTGGATGGCATAAGCCATCGCTGCATCGCCCGGAGGGATTTCGCCGCGCAGCGGCTCGACCGGCGTGCGCGTCTGCTCTGCCTCGCGCAGCCGCCTGGCGAGCGCGAGCGTCATTTCCTGGTTTGACATGGTTAGTCCTGGTTGGGTTATGCGTGCCCGGTGGCGGGCTGTGCCTGCATCACGCCGAAGCCTGCGATCCACTCGTCGATGGGCCGGTAGTACTCGATCGATGCCTGGTAAGGCCCGGCAGCGGACAGCGCGCCAAAGGCGGCGATCCAGGTGCGGATCTCGTGCGCCGACTTGCCGGCGTCACGCGTGATGTCGTCATTGCGCATGGCATCCACCGCGGCAAGATTTGCGCTGGCCAGCCGTTCCAGGAAGGCGCGGTCCCAGGCCGGGTTGAGCGGATGCAGGGGGCTGTCGCCTTTGGTGAACGCTTGCGCGGCGGCCACGGTACGCGCCTGGCGGGCAGCGCGCGACTCGGGCGGCGGATTGCGCCCGGCAATCAGGCGCTCGGCGGCCTGCGCATCGGCCGAGGCGATTTCCGGCACGGGCGGCTCGTGCGAGATGCCGCCCGACCCCACCACCAGCACACGCTTGCCCAGGCCCTGCAGGAAGCGTCCGATCGCGTCGCCAAGCAGCCGCGCACGCCGGCACGTTGCCATGGGCGGCGCCACCGAGTTGATGAAGACGGGGATGACCGGGCAAACGTCCAGCCCGCCCAGCAGGACTTCCAGCGCCTGCGCGCAGCCGTGGTCCACCTGCATGCGGTAGGACACGGCCACATCCACGTCGCGGTCCAGCACCGCCTGCGCCATCGCGAGGGCGGTGTCGCGCGGCACATCGAGCGGGCCCGCCAGGCTCTTGAAGTCGCCAATGGCACTGGCCGCCACGCCGATGCAGAACTGCGGCATCACGTCGTAAAAGAAGCCGTTGAAGTGATCCGGCGCAAAGACCACCACCAGCTCCGGCGCAAAGGCTTGCACGCGCGCGCGCGCCGCGGCCTGCACGCGCTCCACTTCGGCCACGATCTCCGGCGCGGGATCGTGGTAGCCGTGCAGCGGCGTATGGGACAGGCATTCGAGATGCATCGGCATGTCAGGCTCCCCGCGCAAAGGCGATGGCGCGGTCGCGCGCCGGCTGCGCGGGAAAAGCGCCCGGTACGGCAGCAGCCGACGGTGACGCGTCGAACAGCGCTAGCTTTCCGGCCAGCGCCTGGATGGCATCGGACACCTGCTGCGGCGAGCACATACCGGCGATAAAGCGGTCGGGGCGCAGCAGCACCACGGAGCCGGGCAGCTTGCCGAACCACTCCTTGAGACGCCCGGCGGTGTCGCCGATGGCGATCACCCCTTGCGGCACGTCGTCGCGATAGGCAAGCTGCGTATCGGGCTTGGCCATGACGAAGCACGCGCCCAGCTTCTCCCAGACAGCGCGCGCTTGCGGCGTCAGGCCAAAGGTCGGGTCCGCGCCCCAGGCGACGATGGCAAAGCGATTGCCGATCACGTCATCCAGGCGCATGGTATGGCCTTGCTCGGTCCGCACCATTGGCTGGATGAACATGCGCCCGACCGGCGAGCTTCCCGCCGGATCGCGGCCGTGAACGAGCCGGCCAACCAGCGAATCCCGCTTCTCGCTCATCAGGCCCAGCATGCGTCCGAGCGGCGAATTGCCGGAGCGCTCCAGCAAGCGCGCAAGGAAGCGGTCGTCACCCTGGCGCTCGGGCAATAGCACCACACCCGATTCATAACGCGGCATGGGCTTGAAGCGCATCTCCACGAAGTACTGCTTGACCGAGGGAAATACGTTCAGCACGCGGGTCAGGCCGTCGCGCAACGACGCGCCGAAGCGGCTGGCGGGCGCGAAGATGTCGCCCGCCACTTCGGACAGGTGGATCATCGAGCGCGCGTGGGCGCGCCGCTCCATGCCGTAGGTATCCAGCAGGCGGTCCTGCGCCACGCCCTTGACCACCATCGCCAGCTTCCAGCCCAGGTTGCTCGCGTCGCGGATGCCGCTGTTGTAGCCCTGCCCCTGCCAGACCGGCATGATATGCGCCGCGTCGCCCGCCAGCAGCACGCGCTTGACGCGGAACGTCCGCGCCAGGCGCGCGTTATGGGTGTAGACGCGCTTGCGGATGTAGTCGACCTTGTCCGGATCGGCCACCACCTTGCGGATCAGCGCGGCGAGGTTCTCCGGCCGGGACAGTTCCTCTTCCGTCTCGCCAGGCATGACCATGAACTCGAAGCGGCGGATCCCGTGCGGGAGCGCGGCCGACACATAGGGACGCGTCGGGTCGCAGTGCATGTAGATATGCGGCGTGCCGATCGGGTCATTGCGTACGTCCACCACGATCCACTGGTTGGGCTTGGTGCGGCCTTCAAACGGCACGTCCAGCGTGCGCCGCACGACGCTGTTGCCGCCATCGCAGCCGGCCAGGTAGGCGGCGCGGATGGCGGTGACACGTCCGTGCGCGTCTTCCGCGCGGATCGTCACGCCGTGTTCGTCCTGCGTGAAGGCCGATACGCCATGGCCGAACAGCACCTGCACATGGGCAAAGCGCTGCAGGCCCTCGTACAGGATCTGGTCCGCCAGCGGCTGGATAAAGGCGTTGCGGCGGGACCAGCCGAACTCATCGGTGCGCGGCTCGATCGACGCGAAGCAGCGCCCGGTATGCGTGACAAAACGCATCCAGTGGTGCGGCGTGGTATGCGGCAGCAGCGCATCGGCCAGGCCAACCGACTGGAACACCCGCAGGGCCTCGTCGTCCAGGCCAATGGCGCGGGGGTAGTCGATGATCTGGTCCAGCTTCTCGACCAGCACGACGCGCACGCCCTGCAGCCCAAGGATATTGGCGATCATCAGGCCCACCGGGCCGGCGCCGATGATGGCGACGTCAGTGTCCAGATCCTGCGCACGAGCGTCTTCGCCCGCCATCTCGATGGCGTTGTTCATGTCTCCCCTCCTGCTTGTCCGGTACTTGCCGGCTTAGACCGTGGCCGCTTCCGGCACGGCGTTGCCGAGCAGGAAATTCAGGTGAATGCGGTTGAAGGTGTCGGCATCCTCGAACTGCGGCCAGTGGCCGCAGCCGTCCATCACCGTAAACAGCGCGCCGGGAATCATCGTGGCGATGCGCCGTCCTTCCGACACATCGGCGGTGGGATCGTCGGAGGTCCACAGCACCAGCGTCGGGGCCTTGATGCGGCCATAGTGTTCGGCGCGAAGGATGTTGCGCTGGCGCGTTTCCATGTCCTGCAGCACCATGTTGCCGCGCTGGGCCTCGACCATGCCGGGTTGCGCGTAGATGGCCTGACGCGTGGCGATCAGGTCGTCGAAGGCCTTGGCCTTGTCGGCCATCAGCCATTCCACGCGCGCCTTGATGAAATCCCAGCCCGGTTCTTCCACGGCGCGCATCGACAGCGTCTTGAGGCGCTCCATCACCACCGGGTCCGCCTGCGAGCCACCCGCGGTGTTCAGCACCAGCCGCTCCACGCGTTCGGGATGGTCGATCGCCAGGCGCGCGGCCACCCAGCCGCCCAGCGATTCCCCGCTGAATGCAGCGCGCGCGATGCCGAGGGTATCCATCACGCGGATCACGTGGTCGACGTAATCGGCAATCTCGCGCCCGCCCGCCGGCTTGTCGGTCCAGCCGTGGCCGATCATGTCGATCGCCCATACGTCGAAATGCTCGGCATGCGATTGCAGGTTGCGCACGTAGGCCTCGGCGTGGCCGCCGACGCCGTGCAACAGGATCAAAGCGGGCTTGTCGCTGCTGCCCGCATGCAGGTAGCGGGTGCGGATGCCCTTGGCATCGAGCCAGCCCTGGCTGAAGGAAACGCCGCGCAGCTCGCCCCAAATGCTCTGGAACGGCAATTCGGGCTGGCTGGACGGGACGGACTTGAGGGGCGTGGCGGCGGTCGACATCGTGTCTCCTTCGTTCGTGAATGTTTTTGGATGGCTAACTGGTACAGCGGAGTGTAGAGAGCCGATTGCATCCGGACAAAAAAACGAACAGAATGTGCAAGGAGTGCACAACGTTGATTTAAAAGGATTTTTTATGCCTGGAAAGCCTGGGGCGCCTGATCGCCGCACCTCGCCTTACGCCAGCGTGCGCGGGCTGACCCGTGGCCTGGACGTGCTCAAGGCGCTGAACCGGATGGAAAGCGGGCGCGGGACCGCGCAGCAGCTGAGCGAGCTGACCGGGCTGCACCGCACCACGGTCAGACGCCTGCTGGAAACGCTGATCGCGGAGGGTTTCGTGCGCCGCAGCGAGTCGGACGACAGCTATCGCCTGACGCTGCAGGTCAGGGCGTTGAGCGAAGGCTTCAATGACGATGAGTGGATCTCCACCATCGCTGCACCGCTGATGGGCGAGCTGCTGCAGCGCGTACTATGGCCGTCGGACCTGACCACGCCCGACGGCGACGCCATGATCATTCGCGAGACCACGCACCGCTTCAGCCCGCTGTCCTTCCACCGCGCCATGGTCGGGCGGCGCCTGCCGATGCTGTCGACGGCCGCCGGGCGGGCCTATTTCGCGTTTTGTGGCGAAGGGGAACGGGAGGACATCCTCAACCTGCTGCGCTCAGGCGGCGGCGGCGATGAGCAGGCAGCGCTGGCCAACAACGCCGCCTATGTGCGCAAGCTGGTTGCGCGCGTGCGCGAGGATGGCTTCGGGTCGAATCGCGGCGACTGGCTGGAGCAGCGCAAGATCGGTGCGGTCGCGGTGCCGATCCGGCACGCGGACCGCGTGCGCGGCAGCCTCAATGTGGTGTATCTCTCGCGCGCCCTGAGCGAGCAGGAGGCGGTCAAGCGCTTCGTGGCACCGCTGCAGGACATAGCCAGCCGCGTGCAGGAAGCCATGGCCTCGCCGGCGGCCGCGCGGCGGGCCACTTAGGCGAGGCTCAATCCAGCACGATCTTGTGCGCGCGGATCAGGGCGCCCCACTTGGCGCGCTCATTGTCCACGAACGCGGCAAAGCCCGCCCTGCTGTCTCCCATGGGCTCCAGCCCAAGCTCCTGCATTTGCCTGACCACCGCCGGGTCCTTCAGCGCCGCGGCAATGGCCGCGTTGAGCTTGTCGACCGAGGCCGGCGGCGTGCCGGCCGGGACCACCACGCCCTGCCACGCGAACGCCGTGAAGCCAGCCAGCCCGGCCTCGGCAAAGGTCGGCACATCCGGCAGCACCGCCGAGCGCTGCTCCGCGGGCAGCGCGATGGCGCGCAGCCGCCCGGCGCGGATCAACGGCACCGCGGCCGAAAGATCGGCCATCATGAAATCGACCTGCCCGCCCGCCACGTCCTGCAAAGCGGGTGGCGTGCCTTTGTACGGCGCGTGCACGGCGCTGGCCTGCACGCGGTCAAGCAGCAACTCGGCGCTCAGGTGGTGCGGGCTGCCGGTGCCAACAGAGGCATAGGTAGCCTTGCCCTGCCCCGCTTTCAGCCACGTGATGAACTCGGGCAAGGTCTTGACAGGCAAGGCCGGGTTGGCGACCAGTATCACGGGCAGCTTCACCAGCGAGCTCACCAGCGTGAAATCCTTGGTGGCGTCATAGGGCAGCTTGCGATACAGCGCCGGGTTAAGTACCAGCGTACCCTGCCCGGCGGTCAGCACGGTAGCGCCGTCTGCACGCGCCTTGGCCACATCCTGCGCGGCGAGGATGGTGGCGCCGCCCGGCTTGTTGTCGACCACGAAGTTCTGGTGCATGGCCGGCGCGATCTTCTGCGCGACGATGCGCGTGGCGAGGTCGCTGCCGCCGCCGGCGGTGTAGGGCACCACCCAGCGTGCGGCGGGGTCGGCGGCGTTGGCGGCGCTGGTGCCGCCCAGCGCTATCGCCAATCCTGTGGCAACGCGCGAAGCATGCTGCGCCATGGCATAGAGGCGCGTGCGCCGGGCGCAGGCGTTTGCTTGCATGATTGGGTCTCCTCCGATTTTTCTGTTGTTTGTTTTTTGTGCTTTGTGTAGTACGCAGCTAGTACGTCTTATCCCGGCCGGTCCCCGCACTGCCCTGGCCCTTGAATTGCGCGGCAAGGCTCTCGGCCGCACGGGCCAGCATCGTGGCGTCAACCCCAACAGCGGTAAACGTGGTGCCCAGCGCCATGTACTGCCGCGACTGCGCCACGTCGGCGCTGAGGATGCCCGCGCCCTTGCCGGCGCGGCGGATACGCGCGATGGCGTCGGCGATGGCACTCTGCACGTCCGGGTGGCCCGGATTGCCCAGATGGCCCATGTCGGCGGCAAGATCCGCCGGACCGATAAACACGCCATCCACGCCTTCGGTAGCGGCAATCGCATCGAGGTGCGCGAGCCCGGCGCGCGTCTCCACCTGCACCAGCACGCACATCTCGCCGTTGGCCTGGGCCAGGTAGCCGCCGACACGGTTCCAGCGCGAGGCACGTGCCATGGCGCTGCCCACGCCGCGCACGCCTTGCGGCGGGTAGCGGGTGGCGGCCACCGCGGCGGCCGCCTCGGTCGCGTCCTGCACCATCGGCACGAGCAGGGTCTGCACGCCCAGGTCAAGCAACTGCTTGATCTGCACGGTGTCGTTCCACGACGCACGCACCACCGGCCGCACGGGATAGGCGGCCAGCGCCTGCAGTTGCGCCAGGATGGACGGCACGGTGTTGGGTGCGTGCTCGCCATCGATCAGCAGCCAGTCGAAGCCGGCGTCGGCCAGCACTTCGGCGGTGTATGGACTGGCCAGGCCGAGCCACAGGCCGATCTGCTGCTCGTTGGCGGCAAGCGCGCGCTTGAAGGTATTGAGGGGGATTTCCATGATGGCGTCCGGGTCAGGCGTTCAGCCGAAGTGGCAGGCCACGGCGCCCAGTGCGCCGTAGTCCACGTGGAATGTATCACCCGGGCTGGCCGCCACCGGCCGCGTGAAGGAGCCGCCGAGGATCACCTCGCCCGCTTCCAGGCCCACGCCATGCGGATGCAGCTTGTTGGCCAGCCATGCCACGCCGTTGGCGGGATGGTTGAGCACGCCGGCGGCCACGCCGGTTTCCTCGATCACGCCGTTGCGCGACATGATGGCCGAGACCCAGCGCAGGTCCACATCGAACGGCCGCACCGGGCGCCCGCCCATCACCACGCCGGCATTGGCCGCGTTGTCGGCGATGGTGTCGAACACCTTGCGCGGGCGCTTGCTGTCGGGGTCGATCCCATGGCTGCGCGCATCGATGATCTCCAGCGCGGGGATCACGTAGGCGGTAGCGTCATACACGTCGAACAGCGTGCAGTTCGGCCCCTTGAGCGGCTTGTCCAGCACGAAGGCCAGCTCCACCTCCACGCGCGGCACGATAAAGCGCCCCGGCGGAATCGTCGCGCCGTCCTGGAAGAACATGTCGTCCAGCAAGGTGCCGTAGTCAGGCTCGTCGATCTGCGAGGAAAGCTGCATGGCGCGCGAGGTCAGGCCGATCTTGTGGCCTTTGATGGTGCGGCCTTCGGACAGCTTGTGGGCCAGCCATTCGCGCTGGATGGCGTAGGCGTCTTCAATCGTGATGTCAGGGTGGTCCAGCGAGATTTGCCGGATCTGCTGGCGCGATTGCTCTGCGCCGTGCAGGCGATGGGCGATCTGGTGGATCAGCTCTGGGCTGAGCATGGGGTCTCCGTGGGAAGCGTTGTGCGTTGTGCGTTGTGCGTTGTGCGTTGTGCGTAGGGGGCCTGTTGCCTGACGATGGAGCCGGTCAGCCCTTCTTGAAGCGGGCGTGCACGTTGTTGTGCTTGTAGCTGCCGCCCTCGTTGAACTCAACCAGCTCCATTGACAGCGCCAGGTAGCGCCGCGCATACAGCTCGGCAAAGTGCGCCTTGACAGCCTCGAAGAGCGCATCGCAGGCCGCCTTCCTGGTCGCCTCGGGTCGCCCGGCGCCGATCTTCAGCGTGATGTGGACGAAGGCGTAGTCTTCCTCGCCGTCGGCCATGCGGTAGTCGGTCAGCGCCAGCGCGCGCGAACGGATGCCGCCGATGGGAAACACGCCGTCCTGCGCGATCAGCACGTCGTTGATTGTCTTGAGCAGGGCGGGCACGCGCGCGTCGGCGCGAATGTTGTCCGTGTACTCGACGATGATGTGGGGCATTGGCAGGCCTCTCCGATGAAGCGTGAATCGTTATCCGTGATCCGTGATCCCTCAGCGCACCGGGAAGATCGCATTGATCTGCCCGGTGCCCGAGCTGGTGAAGTAGTCGGTGACGATCTCCACCGGGCGGTCGTACTTGTCCCAGCCCAGCAGGCCCAGCAGCATGGCGGTGTCATGCATGCCGCCCTCGCCGATGCAGTGCTCGTTGTACTCCGGCAGCATGCGGCAGAAGGTGGCCCAGTCGCCCTGCTGCCAGAGTTCCACCACGCGCAGGTCCACCTGCTTGAAGAACTCGCGGCTGATCTGGTGAATGCTTTCCTCGGGGCTGTTGTTGTCGTTGAAGCGGTGCGACAGCGAGCCGCTGGCGAGAAACGCCACATTGGCATCGCTGGCCTCGATGGACGCACGCAGCGCCTCGCCAAAGCGGCGGCTTTCATCGAGCTGGTGCCAGGCGCACCAGGCCGCGATGGAGATCACCTTGAAATGGCGGTCGGCGTTCATGTAGCGCATCGGCACCAGCGTGCCGTACTCCAGCTCCAGGCTGGCGATCTCGTGGGCGCGGGTCATCACGCCCTGCTCGCACGCGGTGCTGGCAATCAGCCGGCCCAGTTCGGGATTGCCGTCATAGGCGTAGGCCATGTCCTTGATGAAATGCGGCAGTTCGTTGCTGGTGTAGATGCCCTGGAAGTGCGCGTTGCAGTTGACGTGGTAGCCGGCGTTGACCAGCCAGTGCACATCGGCCACCACGATGGTATCGACACCCAGTTCCCGGCAGCGCCGGCCGATCTCGCGGTGCCCGGCAATCGCCGCCTCACGGCAGCCGTGATGCTTGCCCGGCAGCTCGGACAGGTACATCGACGGCACGTGCGTGACCTTGGCGGCGAGGGATAGCTTGCCCATGGCGGTGTCTCCTGTCTTGTTCTCTTGTTTTGCTTTGGTGCGGACTGCGCTCAAACGCCCCAGCGCGGAATATGATGCCCGCCCATCGAGATGCAAACGTTCTTCACTTCCGCAAACACCTCGAAGCTGAACTCGCCGCCCTCGCGCCCCGTGCCGGATGCCTTGGTGCCGCCAAACGGCTGGCGCAGGTCGCGCACGTTCTGGCTGTTGACGAACACCATGCCGGCCTCGATGCCGCGCGCCAGCCGGTGCACCTTGCCCACGTCCTGGGTCCAGATGTACGAGGCCAGGCCGTAAGCGGTGTCGTTGGCCATGGCCAGCCCATCGTCTTCGCCCTTGAACGGGATCAGGCAGGCCACCGGGCCAAAGATCTCTTCCTGCGCGACGCGCATGTGGTTTTCCACATTGGCCAGCACCGTGGGCTGCACGAAGTTGCCGTTGCGCAGGTGCGCCGGCAGGTCGGACGGGCGCTCGGCGCCGCCGGCCAGGATGGTGGCGCCCTCCTGCTCGCCCAGGCGGATATAGCCCGTGACCTTCTCCCAGTGCTGCTGGGTGATCATGGCGCCCACGTGCGTCTGCTCGCTGGTCGGGTCGCCCACGCGCAAGCGCCTGGCGCGTTCGGCGAACTTGCCGACGAAGTCGTCGTAGACCGTGTCCTGCACGAAGATGCGCGAACCCGCGGTGCAGCGCTCGCCGTTGATCGAGAAAATGGTGAACAGCGCGGCGTCCAGCGCGCGCTCCAGGTCCGCGTCGTCGAACACCAGCACCGGCGACTTGCCGCCCAGTTCCATCGAGAATTTCTTCAGGCCCGCGCGCTCGATGATGCGCTTGCCGGTGGCCGTGCCGCCCGTAAACGAGACGGCCCGCACGTCCGGATGGCGCACCAGCGCGTCCCCCGCGCTGGCGCCGTAGCCCTGCACCACGTTGAGCACGCCAGCCGGCACGCCGGCTTCCAGCGCCAGCATGCCGAGCTGGTCCGCCGTGAGCGGCGACAGCTCCGACATCTTCAGCACCGCGGTATTGCCCAGCGCCAGGCATGGCGCGACCTTCCAGGTGGCGGTCATGAAGGGCACGTTCCACGGCGAGATCAGCGCGCACACGCCGACCGGCTGGTAGAGCGTGTAATTGAGCATCTGGTCATCGACGGGATAGGTGCGGCCGTTCATCTGCACGCACACTTCGGCGAAGAAATTGAAGTTCTCGGCAGCGCGCGGGATCAGCTGCTTGCCGGTCTGTGCGATCGGCAGGCCGGTGTCCTGCGTCTCCAGCGCGGCCAGTTGCGGCACGTGCCCGGTGATCAGGTCGGCCAGGCAGCGCATGATACGGGCGCGCTCCTTGGCCGGGGTATTGGCCCACTTGGGGAACGCCGCCTTGGCGGCCGCCACCGCGGCGTTGACCTCGGCCTCGCCGCCCGCGGCCACCGTGGCGATCTCTTCACCGGTGGCCGGGTTCCAGGTGGTGAACGTCTCCTTGCTGTCGACCTGCTTGCCGTTGATCCAATGCTTGATCATGGTTGTCTCCTGTTGGCATTTGGTGCGCCCGGGTTCGCTTCAGCTCGCGTCAACGCGCTTCAGCGCCCGCTGCCGTATTCGGTAGCCGAGGCAATGGTGTTCACCAGCCGCCCCACCCCTTCGATCTCCGTGACGATCTCATCGCCCGGCTGCGTGTCCGCCAGCCCCTCGGGCGTGCCGGTCAGGATCACATCGCCCGCCTCCAGCGTCATGAAGCTGCTGAGATATTCGATCAGCCACGGGACGGCGAAGATCATGTCGCGGGTGCTGCCCTGCTGGGTCAGCTTGCCGTTGACGGTCGTGGTGAGCGCGAGGTTCATCGGATCCTGCACGTCGTCGCGATCCACCAGCCACGGCCCCAGCGGCGTGCAGGTGTCGCGATTTTTCACCCGCAGGTTGGGGCGATAGTAGTTTTCCAGGTAGTCGCGGATGGCGTAGTCGTTGGCGACCGTATAGCCGCGCACGTAGTCATAAGCTTGCGCCGCCTTGACGCCGCGCGCCGTGCTGCCGATCACCACCGCCAGCTCGCACTCGTAATGCATGTACTTCACGCCCGGCGGCCGGATGGTATGCGCCCGGTGGCCAATGAACGCGCCCGGCCCCTTGAGGAATACGAGAGGTTCTTCCGGCGCCTTGAAGGCCAGTTCGCGCGCGTGGTCGGCGTAGTTCAGGCCAAGCGCGAAGGTGGTGCGCGGCACCACGGGCGGCAGCCACGTCACGGCGTCCTCGCTGACCACGCGGCCGTCGTCCAGGCGCAATGCGCCTTCGCCGGCCGGCTGCGCGGCGTGGACCAGGCCATCGAAGGCTACGCGTGCGGTTCTCATGCTGCCTCCCCGCGCGCTGCCTTGATGCCGTGCCGCAGGCGCCCTACTTGTTCGATTTCGATCTCCACCCTGTCGCCGGCACGCGCCAGCGGCGCGCCTTCGGGCACGCCCGCCAGCAGCACGTCGCCGGCTTCGAGCGACATGAAGGCGGTGACATCGGCCAGCAATTGCGCCACGGGGCGCAGCAGGTTGCCGGTATGGTTGCGCTGGCGCTCCTCGCCATTGATGCGCACCACCATGCCGAGCGCATCGGCGTTGCCGACCTGCTCGCGGGCCATCACCCACGGGCCGATCGGGCAATAGCCATCGCGGCACTTGTGGCGCACCGCCGGGCGGTAATAGCTGGCGTGCGGCACGCTGACATCCGACACCACGGTGTACCCGGCGATATAGTCTGCGGCCTGCGCCGGGTCGATGCGGGTTGCGCGCCGGCCGATCACGATGCCAAGCGCCGCGCCGATTTCCAGGGTTTCCTGGCCCGGTGGCAGCTCGACAAGGCTGCCATGGGCGGCCAGGGTATTGGCCGGCTTGATGTAGAGGATCGGGCCAGCGGGCGGTGCCTGGTAAGGGGCCGCATTGACGCTGTCGCCAAGGGCCGCGAGCGCGCCCTTGAAGTTCAGCAGCGTGCCGTACACCGTGCCGGTGATGGCGGGCTGCCACATGAATTCATCCTCGCGCAGGGCGCGCCCACCGTCCAGCGGCAGCAAGGTGGCATCGTCCACCGGCACTGCCCGCACTGGCCGGCCGCCGGCGGCGATTCTGGCTTGTCGCATCGTGCTCCTCTCTGGTTGCGCCCGCGCGTGGCCGGGCGCTTGCGCTGCCGGGCCGGCGGATCGTCGACGGCGGATCGCCCGTTGGCGCCGCCTGTACTTAACATGTTAATTAGATTGCAGGATAGTTTCAACCCCATTGTGATCCGCGGCGCCGCGATCCTGCCGGCCGTCCCTGCGCGCCCTCGTCTGCGCCTGTCATCGTGCTGTCATGCAGCATCCCCAGAATTCGCGCTGTACCGGGTTTCGCCTTGCCGCAGCGCGATAGCGCTAATGCACCGCAGCAGCAAAAAGGCTTGCGACCCGATTTTTTTGCGGCTTGAATGAAAACGTTTTCATTTTTGCCGCCGTTGCGTGCCTGGTTCGCCACGCGCGCAATGTGACCCCGAAACCAAGACCGGAAGCTCTGACGTGAAGCGCACCCAGGACCGTTCCAGCAGCACCGCCCCGGACGCCGCCGGCACCGCCACGCTGGTGGACGTTGCGCAAGCGGCTGGCGTATCGCTGGCCACCGCATCGCGCGCGTTCAACAGCCCTGCGCTGGTGCGCGAAGGCACCGCGCAGCGCGTGCTGGAAGCCGCACGGCGGCTGAGCTTCCGCCCCAACCTGCTCGGCAGCAAGCTGCGCGCGCAGCAAAGCCGGATGATCGGCGTGATGCTGCCCACCCTGGAAAACGCCGTGTTCGCCGAATGCTGGCGGGGCATCGAGGATGCCGCGCTGGCCGCCGGCTACTCGCTGATGCTGGTGACCAGCGCCTACGACCCCGCGCGCGAACGCGAGCGCATCGAATACCTGCTGCGCCACCGGGTCGACGGCATGGTGCTCACGGTGGCCGACGCCGCCCGCAGCGCCGTGCTCGACCAGCTCGATGCCGAAGGCGTGCCCTATGTGCTGGCCTACAACCAGGCAGCCGCGCGCGGCCAGCGCCACTCCGTCTCGGTAGACAACCGCGGCAGCGCCCGCGAAGGCGTGCAAGCCCTGATCGCGGCGGGGCACCGCCGCATCCGCGTGGTCTCCGGCGCCTTCATCGCCTCCGACCGCGCGCGCCAGCGCTTCGAGGGCTACCGCGACGCCATGCACGCGCACGGCCTGGAAGCAGCACCGCCGCTGTGCCTGCCCACCCACACCGCCAGCAACGCTGACCAGATCGGCGCGCTAGCCGCCGGGCCGGATGCGCCCACCGCTTTTTTTTGCACCAACGACCTGCTGGCGATCGGCGTGATCTCCGACCTGAAGCGGCTCGGCCTGCGCGTGCCGCGTGACATCTCCGTGCTGGGCTACGACGGCATCGCGCTGGGCGCGCTGGTGGAGCCGCCACTGGCATCGGTGGTGCAGCCCAATGGCGAAATCGGCGAGCGCGCCGTGGCGCAGTTGCTTCAGCGCTTCGGCCTCGCAGCAACCGGCGTATCCAACGTATCCGGCCTATCCGACGTATCCGGCGCCCGACCCGGGCGCATCACCTTGCTGCCCCACGGCCTGCGCCTGGGCGGCACGGTAGCCGCACCGGCATGACCCTTCACCCACCGCGTTCCCCCAGCCCTCGTATGCAACCCAAGGAGTTCACCATGCAAGCAACCCGTTCCTGGCACAAACCGCTGCGCCGGATCGCCAGCGCGCTAGGCGCCGTCGCCGTCTGCGCATTCAGCCAGGGCGCGGCAGCGCAAACCGCGATCTGCTACAACTGCCCGCCCGAATGGGCAGATTGGGCCTCGCAGATCCGCGCCATCAAGGAAAAGACCGGCGTCACGGTGCCGCATGACAACAAGAACTCCGGCCAGTCGCTCGCGCAGCTGGTCGCCGAAAAAGGCAGCCCGGTAGCGGACGTGGTGTACTACGGCGTGACCTTCGGCATCCAGGCCAAGAAGGACGGCGTCACCGCCCCCTACAAGCCGGCCCACTGGAACGACATCCCCGACGGCCTCAAGGACCCGCAAGGCAACTGGTTCGCCATCCACTCCGGCACGCTCGGCTTCATGGTCAACGTCGACGCGCTGCGCGGCAAGCCCGTGCCGCAGTCCTGGGCCGACCTGCTCAAGCCCGAGTACAAGGGCCTGATCGGCTACCTCGACCCGGCCAGCGCCTTTGTCGGCTACGTCGGCGCGGTTGCCGTCAACCAGGCGATGGGCGGCTCGATGGACGACTTCGGCCCAGCCTTCAAGTACTTCCGCGACCTGCAGAAGAACCAGCCCATCGTCCCCAAGCAAACCGCCTACGCCCGCGTGCTCTCCGGCGAGATCCCGATCCTGCTGGACTACGACTTCAACGCCTACCGCGCCCGCTACAAAGACAAATCCAACGTGGCCTTCGTGATTCCCAAGGAAGGCACGGTGGTGGTGCCGTACGTGATGAGCCTGGTGAACAACGCACCGCACGACGCACAAGGCAAGAAGGTGCTGGACTTTGTACTCTCCGATGAAGGGCAAGCCCTGTGGGCCAATGCCTACCTGCGCCCCGTGCGCAGCGCCGCCGTGCCCAAGGAAGTGCAAGCGCGGTTCCTGCCGGCAGCGGATTACGCCCGCGCCAAGCCGGTGGATTTCGCAAAGATGGCAGATGCGCAGAAAGGCTTCAGCGAGCAATATCTGAAGGAAGTCCGTTGAACGGCGAGCGCAAGCGGATAAGTGCAGCATCGCAAGCTTGACGGCGCCCGCCCTCTCCCCCGTCCCCTCTCCCACAAGTGGGAGAGGGGAGCCAACCAGCGGGACCAGAAACGACACGGTCAGACAAACGATTCGGTTCGGCCGTGATTCCCGCACGAGGGGCGGGAATCACCCCAGCGCGATGCGAAGCGAGCCGTCAAGGTTTACCTAGGCCGTATGGGGCGCCTCGGGATTCGGCGAAAAGAGCGGAAAAGAGGGACCCATGTCTGAGTATCGCCTTAAGGCGATGCGAGTTTGGGTCCCGGCCGCTCTTTTCGTTGGATCACGAGGGGAAGTCGCCCCATCCGGCGCGCCTTCTTTGCCCACTTTCTTGGCAAGACAAGAAAGTAGGTCGCCACCCCGCAGGGGTGGTGAAACGGCAGTTGAAGTTGAAGTTAAGCCCCCCCATTGAACCCAAGCCATCAACGTTGAAGCTGATCCTCCCCAACCCCGGGAAAAAGCAAACCCATCATGCCTAAACGAAGCCCCCCACTCCTCCTCTTCGCCCTCCCTGCCCTGATCGTCTTCTTCGCCTTCTTCTGCCTGCCCATGGCAAAGCTGTTGGCGATCAGCGTCACGGGTGAAAAAGGCGCGAGCGTCTACTGGACCGTCATCTCAAGCGAGCGCTATCTGCACAGCCTGATGGTCACCGTGCTGCTATCGGCAACGGTCACGCTGGCCACACTGATCATCGCCGGCATCACCGGCACCTTCCTGGAGCGCAACGCCGTGCCCGGAAAGGCCCTGCTGGTCGCCATGCTGACGTTCCCGCTCGCCTTCCCCGGCGTCGTCATCGGCTTCATGGTCATCATGCTGGGCGGGCGCAACGGCCTGCTCGCCATGGTCAGCGACTGGCTGGTGGGAGACCGCTGGACCTTTGCCTACGGTCTCGCCGGCCTGTTCGTCGGCTACCTGTATTTCTCCATCCCGCGCGTGATCCTGACGGTGATGGCAGCCGTTGCCAAGCTCGACGCATCGCTGGAAGAAGCCGCCCGCTCGCTCGGCGCGGGCCGCTGGCGCGTGGTGCGCGACGTGATGCTGCCCGCGCTGATGCCGGCCATGATTTCCAGCGGCGCGATCTGCTTCGCCACCAGCATGGGCGCCTTCGGCACCGCCTTCACGCTGGCCACGCAGCTCGACGTCTTGCCGCTGACCATCTACAACGAGTTCACCAACTACGCCAACTTCGGCATGGCCGCCGCGCTGTCCGTGCTACTCGGCACGGTCACCTGGGCCTTGCTGGCGGTGGCACGCTGGTTCTCGGGCGACGCCGTCGCCGCTACTGCCTGAGGCTACCCATGATGACGTCTTCCCGCCGCGGCAATGCCTACTGGCTGCAGCTCGCGCTCACCCTTCTGGTGTGCCTGTTCATGGTGGTGCCGGTGGTGCTGTCCGTGCTCGCCGGCCTCACCAACAACATCTTTGTCGGCGTGTCCAGCGGCCTCACCACGCGCTGGCTGGTAGAGGTGTGGGCGCTCTACCGCAACACCATCTTCCTGTCGCTGGGCATTGCCCTGGCGTGCCTGGCTTGCACCCTGGTGCTGGGCGTGCCCGCGGCCTACTACATGGCGCTGCGGCGCGGGCGCGTGACGCGCCTGATCGAGGAGCTGCTGATGCTGCCGGTGGCGGTGCCAGGACTGGCCACCGCGCTGGGGCTGATCCTGCTCTATGGCGGCTGGCAGGCATTTCGCACGAGCTGGCTGTTTATCCTCGTGGGCCACGTGCTGTTTACGCTGCCGTTCATGGTGCGCTCGGTGCTGGCCATCATGTCGGCCATCGATATCCGTACGCTGGAGGATGCTGCCGCCAGCCTGGGCGCAAACCGCCTGCAGCGCTTCTTTACCGTGGTGCTGCCGAACTGCCGCCAGGGCATCCTGGCCGGGGCGCTGATGGTGGTGACGCTGTCGGTAGGCGAGTTCAACCTGACCTGGATGCTGCATACGCCCACCACGCAGACGCTGCCGGTGGGACTGGCCGACAGCTACGCCTCGATGCGGCTGGAGATCGGCTCGGCCTACACCATCGTGTTTTTCTTCATGATCATCCCGCTGCTGGTGCTGATGCAGGGCTTGTCCGCCCTGGGCGCGCGCGCCCGCAAGCACCAGCCGCTTGCCGACGGCGCCGACGCCAGAACGATCCCCGGCACCGATCCGCTCTCCACTTCCGAGGCCCGCCATGCATGAACCGACCACCATCACGCTGCGCCACTGCGGCAAGACCTTCGCCGACGGCACGCTGGCGCTGCAACCGCTCGACCTCGACATCGGCGCAGGCGAGACCGTGGTACTGCTCGGCCCCTCGGGCTGCGGCAAGACCACCACACTGCGCATCATCGCCGGGCTGGAGTTCCCTGACGCCGGCGGCGTGGTGATGTTTGGCGATAACGATGTGACGCCGCTGCCGATCGAGCAGCGCGGCGTGGGCATGGTGTTCCAGAGCTACGCACTGTTCCCCAACATGACCGTGGCGGAAAATATCGCCTACGGCCTGCGCGTGCGCCGCATCGACGCGGCCGCGCGCCGCCGCCGGGTGGACGAGATGCTCGCCATGATGCATCTGGGGCCTTTTGCCGAGCGGCGCATCGACCAGTTGTCCGGCGGCCAGCGCCAGCGCGTGGCGCTGGCTCGCGCCATTGCCGTGCAGCCGCGCGTGCTGCTGCTCGATGAGCCGCTGACCGCGCTGGACGCCAAGCTGCGCGACGCCTTGCGCGCCGATATCAACCAGTTGCTGCGCAGCCTGCATATCACCGCCGTCTACGTCACCCACGACCAGGCCGAGGCAATGGCGCTGGGCGACCGCATCATCGTGATGGACCGCGGCCGCATCGCGCAGACCGGCACGCCGCAGCAGATCTACCGCGCGCCGGCCAATGCCTTCGTGGCGGATTTCATCGGCACCATGAACCGCCTGCCGGCCGTGCTGGAGGCCGATGCCTGGCGCGTGCCGGGCGGCCTGGTGCCGCGCCATGGCACTGCCGCAAGCCTCGCCGCCGCGCCCTCGCCGCGCGCCGAACTGCTATTCCGCCCCGAAGACGTCGCGCTGGCACAGGCCGAGGATGCCCACCTGGGCGGCTCGGTCGTCACCGCGCTGTTCCTGGGCAACTACACGCGCTTGCTGGTCGACGTGGGCGCGCCGGCGCCGCTTGTCGTCGACACCACCCGGCGCGATGGCTGGCTCGCGGGCGACCGCGTAGGCCTGCGCCTCGATACCGGCCACCTGATCACGCTCCCCGAAGCGCTTGCCGCATGAACACCAACAACGACAACCCGGCCGGCACCTACCTGCTGGCCCACATCACCGACCTGCACATCAAGGCCGGCGGCAAGCTGTCCTACCGCATGGTCGACACCGCGGGCGCGCTGCGGCGCTGCATCGCGTCGCTGCTGGCGGCGCCGCAGCAGCCCGACGCCGTCGTCATCACCGGCGACCTGGTGGATTTCGGCACCGAGGAGGAATACCGCTTCCTGCGCGGCATCCTGCAAACGCTGCCGATGCCGGTGCGGCTCCTGCCCGGCAACCATGATCACCGCGCCACGCTGCGCCGCGTGTTTGCCGATCACGATTACCTGTTCGCCAACGGCGACGGCGACGCGCCGGTTCACTACAGCGTGGAGGCCGGGCCACTACGCCTGGTGGCCTTCGACTGCACGGTGCCGGGAAAGCCGGGCGGCCAGGTCGATCCCGCCGCGCTGCCGTGGCTCGAGGCCACGCTCGCGGCCGAGCCTGGCAGGCCCACGCTGCTGATGCTCCACCACCCGCCCTTTCATACCGGCATCGGCCACATGGACCAGCAGGGCCTGGCGGACGCGGCGCTGCTGGAGGCGGTGGTGCGCAGGCACCCCACCGTCGAGCGCGTGCTGTGCGGCCACCTGCACCGGCACATCACGCACCGCTTTGGCGGCACCATCGCCATGACGGCGCCGGGTCCCGCGCATCAGGTCACGCTCGATCTCGATCCGCAGGCGGCCTCGCGGTTTCGCATGGAGCCGCCCGGCTACCTGCTGCATCAGTGGGATCCCGCGCATGGGCTGGTCAGCCACGCGGCGGTGATCGGTGACTTTGGCGCAGACCATCCGTTCTTCGATGCCGCGGGCAAGCTGATCGACTGACTGGCTGGCCGGTCGGTCGGTCGGCCGGTCGGCCGGTCAATTAAGAAGGTATCGGCACATCGGCCTGCAACAGGTTGCATTCCCCGGCGGCCAGCCTATCCAGCAGCACGAACGTGGCCCAAAAAAAACCCACTGCCGGGTGGTAGTGGGTAACAAAAGTGGTATGGGCGAGTCGCGGAAATCACCCATGCATGCATGGTGACACCAGACGTGCGCGAACAAAATAATCCTTCTGGACTAGTGCCCATCCCTGCGCCAAGCTGCCGGGGCCCGCATGCGGCAGGGCCATCTTCCCCCCAGCGCCAGCGCACAGGCGGCCTACGGGGCGGCCCCGTGCCAGACTCCGCCGTGCCCAACCCATCCTTTCCCCTCTTTAGTGGGGAAATAGACAAGCCCGCCATAATCGAGTCCAATTCGCCCTGGCGCTCGCTTCGACCGGGGCGCAGCGCGTCACATTTTGCTCCACTTGTTCCATCGGCCGCAGCCTGCGCGACGTGCGCCGGCCAACCCCAACCCATGCTCAACGCCCACCTCCTGCTCATCGACGACCACACCCTGTTCCGCACCGGCCTGCGCCTGGTGCTGGCAGACAGCCCGAGCGTGGCGAGCATCATCGAGGCGGGCTCGGTCATGGGCGCGGTGGAGGAACACCGCGCCGCCAGCGTGGATATCATCCTGCTGGATATCCAGATGCCCGGCCTCAACGGGATCGAGGGCATCAAGGTGCTGCGCCGCCACTTCTGCGCAGCACGCATCCTGATCGTGTCCGGCACCTCCGGGCTGGAGACCATTCCCGCCGCCGCGCGCAAGGAAATTGCCGGCTTCCTGCCAAAATCCGCCAGCAGCGTCGAGATCGAAGACGCCATCGCCTCTTGCCTTCGCGGTAACACGTACTTCAACGCCGACCCTGCCGGCGCCGACGGCGGCAACCCGGATGGCCATGCCAGCGCCGCCCCCTACCAGGGCTACCAGGCCAGCTCGCTCACGCCGCGCCAGCTCGAGGTGCTGGACCAGCTCGGCCAAGGCCGCTCCAACAAGATCATTGCCCACCATTTGGGGCTCTCCGAAAACACAGTGCGCGTGCACGTGGCGGCCATTCTCGATTACCTGGGCGTGGTCAGCCGGGTCGAGGCGGTACTGGAGGCCCAGCGCCGCGGCCTGGTGCAGACGGGCAGGTAAGCCATGGCGTCTCTCCTCCCGCGCTTTGACGAACCGCGGCTGCTGGCCGCGCAAATGGAACTGATCGACCAGAGCTTCGGCATCGCCATGCTGGGCTGCGCGCTGGCGGCGTTCATCCTGGCCCTTGGGCTAGTCCTCGGCGGTGGGCATCCGGGTGCGTTGCCCTGGGCGCTGACGATGGGACTGGCCTGCGCCACCGGGCATTTCGGGCGGCGCCTGATGCCCGAGCGCACGACCGAAGCCCATGCCGGGCGCTATGCACGCAGCATGACGTTGCTGCTGACGCTGATCGGCGCGCTCTGGGGGCTGGCGGCGTGGCTTTACATGGATGTGAGGACGCCCGCGACGGTGATCTGCATCCTGTCGCTGATCGCGGGCATGAGCGCGGCCGCGCTGGCGGTGTTCTCCGCCTGCCTGCCGGTTGCCGTGGGCTTCTTCATCCCGGCCATCGTGCCGGTCTGGGCGGTCTTCATCGCCACCGGTGACGTCGCCTACCTGCCCATGTTCCTCGGCGCGCCGCTTTATCTCATGGTGCTGATGATCTTTGCGCGCAACTATGCGCGCGTGGCACGGCACGGCATCGCGCTGCGCTTTGCCAACGTGGAGCTGATCTCGCAGTTGCGCGAGCAGACGGCCCGCGCGGAGTACGCCCAACGCGAGGCCGAGGAAGCCAATCGCGCCAAATCGGTGTTCCTCGCCTCGGCCAGCCACGACCTGCGCCAGCCCCTGCATGCGCTCGGCTTGTTCGTGGTCACGCTGAGCCGCTCCGACCTCACCAACAAGCAGCGCCAGTTGCTCACGCACATCGAGGCTGCCTCCGGGGCCGCACGCGAAATGCTCAATACGTTGCTGGACTTCTCCAAGGTGGACGCGGGCGTGATCACCGCCCGGCCGCGCGCCTTCCGCCTGCAGCCCTTGCTCTACAAGCTGGAGAACGAGTTTGCGCCGCAGGCCGATGCCCGCGGCCTGTTCTACCGGACCCGGGATACCACCGCCACGGTGTTCGCCGACCCGACGCTGGTCGAGCTGATCCTGCGCAACCTGATCGCCAATGCCATCCGCTACACCGCCCAGGGCGGCGTGCTGGTGGCATGCCGCCGTCGGGGCGAGCGCACGATGATCGAGGTCTGGGATACCGGGGTCGGCATTCCCCTGACCCAGCATCGCGCGATCTTCAAGGAGTTCCACCAGTTGGGCAATCCGGAGCGGGACCAGCGCAAGGGCCTCGGGCTAGGCCTGGCCATCGTGGAAGGGCTGGCGCGCACCATTTCCACCCGCATCCTGCTGAACTCTCGGCCCGGCCGCGGCTCGGTCTTCCGCTTCGCCCTGCCCCTGACCGAGGACCGCGCCGAAACCCAGCCCGCCGGCTTGCACCACAAGCCCAGCCTGAAGGGGCTGCGCGTGCTGGTGATCGACGACGACCAGGAAATCCGGGTCGCCATGGCGGCGCTGCTGGAGAGCTGGCAAGCGGTGTGCCTGGCCGTGGAGTCCGAGGACGACGCGCTGGCCGCGCTTGGCGCCTTCCAGCCCGACCTGCTGCTGGCGGACTATCGCCTGCGCGGTGAGCGCACCGGCCAGGAAGCCATGATGGCGATCCGCGAGCGGCTAGGACAAATGATTCCCACCGTCATCATCACCGGCGATACTGCCCCGGACCGCCTGCGCAGTGTCCATGCCGGAGGCGCCGCGCTGTTGCACAAGCCAGTTGTGGCGCATCAGTTGCATACAGCCATGACGGCGCTGCTGCGCAATGCCGGCTGGCGACAGGACATCCCCCGCGGCGCCGCGGACCGGGCAACACCCTCCGAAGGCTGACGAACGCGCCCGCCACCCGGCACCGGGGAATACTCCACCGATATCAATCCGGCCACGGAGGTCCCGATTTGTCACCGGCAAGGGCAGCGCTCAGCCTGGCGGCCGGCGTGTGGATCAACACCTGTGGCCACACCGACGTGCGCCTGCCCCGGGGCGGGGCCGGCGACTCGGGGCTGGGCCGGGAGCATGGCAACGCTGCCATCGACAACTTCACCGAGCCCAAGGCGATCTGGCTGTCGCTGCGGCAATAGTGGCCAACCTGCGGCGCGGGCGCGGAGCCGGGGCTGGCATTCTTGCCCGGGACTACATCTTCGGGATGCGCAAGGTCTTGCTGATCATCAGCGAACCGGAGAGCACGAACAGCAGCGCTAGCGGATGCAGGTCCGCAGGGCCGATCGACCACACGCCGCCGTAGAGCGTATCGCCCACCCGGCCCTGCCACGCGCAGAAGGCCAGCGCGGCGGTCAGCAGCACGCTGGTGGGAATCGGCGTGCCCTCGAAATACGCCACCTTGTCGCTGCCCTCGGACAAGGTCTCGGCGGTGACATTGAAGCGTGCCAGCCGGCTCACGCCGCAGCAAACGAAATAGATCAGCGCCGCCATGTCCCAGCCGCCGCGCATGCCCGCCGCAAACGCCAGCGTGGCCGGGCCAACCCCGAAGGAAATGATGTCGGCGAGCGAGTCCAGCTCGCGGCCCAGCGCGGAATGCTGGTGGCGCCAGCGCGCGATGCGCCCGTCCAGCACATCGAAAATGAAAGCCGCGGGCGCCAGCGCTGCCGCCGCCATGAAATGCGCCGGCGAGCCCGAAGCGATGTAGAACATGGCGAAAAACACCGATGCCATGCCGCAGGCGGCGTTGCCCAGTGTGAACAGATCGGCAAGATGCAACTCGCGGATCATGGAGAAATGCTTGGGACGTTCGGGTGTGGATGCCATGGCGGCGGGCTCCTGAATCCTTTTTGCGCGTAAGACTGTCGGAAGGACGGTCGGAAAAATCGATCGGGCTAGTCTGGCTAGAAATGCAATCCCGCTGCGCGCAGCGCGCTTGCAGTTTGCGCGGCACTGGCGTGATGCACGGCCTGCCAGCCCAGCGCCGTTGCCGCAGTCACATTGGCCGCGTTGTCGTCGATGAACAGCAGCTCACCTGGCGCGATGCCCGGCAGGCTGGCATCGATGCGCGCCTGCATGAGCCGGTAGATGGCCGGGTCGGGCTTGGCCACGCCAACCTCGCCGGACACCAGGATATCGCGGAACCATGACAGGAAATCGCCGATGCGCTCTGCATGGGGATAGGTTTCGCTGGACCAGTTGGTCAGGCCGAACAGCGGCACCTGCGCGTCGTGCAGGCGCCGCAGCAGCGCCACCCCGTCGGCCAGCGTGCCACGCAGCATCTGCGGCCAGCGGCCATAGAATGCGCGGATCAGGCCGGCCTGCGCGGGATGCTGGGCCACCAGGGACTCGGTGGCCTCGTGCAGCGGCCTGCCGGCATCCTGGCGGATATTCCACGCCGGCGAGCACACCTCCGACAAGAACCGGGCGCGCTCCTGTGGATCCGGAATCAATTCGCGATACAGGTATTCCGGGTTCCAGTCGAACAGCACACCACCAAAATCGAACACTACGGCACGGACAGTCACGGTATCTCGTCAGCTGCGTTGAGGACAAGGCTGCATTCTCGCAGAGTCTGCGGCGCGGCCAATATGAGAATTGGCTCAATCCGCGAGCCGGCCCTGGCTTCTACGCTTGGCATCAGCAGTCCATCCGGACCCACATTGCGCCGAGACCTTGGAGACCCATCCATGCGCCTGTTGTTGCCAAAGCCTTTCCTGCACGGCTGCCTGCCGCGCATCCTGCCACCCTGCCTGGCCTGGCTCTGCTTTGCCTTGCCCGCCCATGCAGACGCGGGCTATCGCGACCAGGCACGGGCGCTGCTGGCCCCTCCCACCGCGCAATGCGGAGCGCCGGCCACGCTGATCGCGAACCTGCGGGACGAAAGCGAGGGCACGCCGTCGATCGGGCGAAGGGTCGCGCTGGAGGCGGTGGTCACGGCCGACTACTCGGGCGCCGACGGCCTCAGCGGCTTCTTCGTGCAGCAGGCCGACGCCCAGCGCCAGCGCCGTCCGGGCGTGTCGGAGGGCATGTTCGTCCATGCGCCGCGCGCGGCTGCGCGGGCAGGCGATCTGGTGCGCGTGCTCGGCACCGTGGAGGAACGCGCGGGCCAGATGCGGCTAAGGCTGTCCGGCCCGGCCACGGTGTGCGCGGCGGGCCAGGCGGTCACCCCGGAAACCATCACGCTGCCCACGCCGCACACGGGCTCGCTGGCGGCCTATGAGGGCATGCTGGTGCGGCTGCCGCAGACCCTCACCGTCAGCGAGACCTTCGAGCTCGGCCGCTACGGCAGCGTGGTGCTCAGCCTCGGCCGCCCGCCGCTGCCCACCAACGTGGCCTTGCCCGGGGAAGCCGCCGCCGCACAGGCTGCCGCCAATGCGCTCAATCGCCTGGTGCTGGACGACGGCTACAGCCGGCAAAACCCGCCGCGCGTCATCCATCCCGCACCGGGCCTGAGCGCATCGAACACACTGCGCAGCGGGGACACCGTCGCCAATGTGCGGGGCGTGCTGGAATGGCGCGCAAACGCCTGGCGCATCCAGCCGCTCCCCGGTGCGCCGCTACCGGCGTTCCAGCCCACTAATCCACGCGCCGGCGCCCCGGCGCGCGCCGCCCGCACCGATTTGCGCGTGGCGGCGTTCAATGTCGAGAACTACTTCAACGGCGACGGCCGCGGCGCGGGCTTCGATGACCCCGGCAACCGCGGCGCCAAGACGCCAGCCGAGTTCGCCCGCCAGGAAGCCAAGATCCTGAGCGCATTGCGAGGCCTGAATGCCGACGTGATCGGCCTGATGGAAATCGAAAACAATGGCCATGGCGAGCTGAGCGCCATCCACCGGCTTGCGGGCAAGCTCGGTCCGGACTGGCGCTTCATCCATCCTGGCCGGGAGCAACTGGGCGACGACGTCATCAAGGTTGCACTGGTCTACAACAGCCGTACCGTGGAACCCGTCGGCACGCCGGCCACCCTGGCGCTGGGCGTGAGAACCCGCCAGCCGCTGGCCGCCACCTTCCGCCTGCCGGGCCATCCCGCCAGGCTTACGGTGGTGGTGAACCATTTCAAGTCCAAGCGCTGCAACGACGCCCGCGGCGTCAACGCGGACCAGCGCGATGGCCAGAGCTGCTGGAACCCCACGCGCGTGGCAGCGGCCAGCCGCATTGCCGACTGGCTGGCCACCTCGCCCACCGGCGTGCGCGACGATGGCAAGCTGGTGATTGGCGACCTCAACAGCTACGCGCAGGAAGACCCGATCCGCCTGCTGGCGCAGCGCGGCTATGCGGACATGATCGCGCGCTTCGCCGAAGCCGGCACCCTGTCCTACAGCTATGTCTTTGGCGGCGAGGCCGGCTATATCGACCACGCGCTAGCCGATGCGGGGGCGGCGAGCCGCACCCTCGCGGCCCGCCATTGGCACATCAACGCCGACGAGCCGATTTCCCTGTCCTATGCGCTGGCCCACAAGAGCGAGGCGCAGCAGCAATCTTTCTATGCGCCCGACGCTTACCGCTCTTCCGACCACGACCCGCTGGTGGTCGACCTTGCCATGGGCGGCGATGGCGTGGCCACGGGCGGCGCAGCGGGCGCAGACGGTAGCGCGGGAAGTACGAGCGCTCACAATGGCACCAGCGGTGGCACCGGCGCGAATGCCAGCAAGGACACCATCGACAAAGCGCAGGCCGGCGCTGGCGCCACCGATCCCTGGCTGCTCTGGGCGTTGGGGGGCGCCGTGGCGCTCACCGCGTGGCACTGGTTTGTGCGCCGCGTCCTGCCGCGCTGGCGGGCGTGAGCCGCGCGCTGCTCCGGGGCGGCCTGGGCGGCCGGGGCGAATAGGGCAAATGTATGCCAGCCATTCATGCCCCTGTCACCTGCGCTCAATAGCATCACGGACTTTGCAAAACCCAACCCATCGAGCCGCCCCACATGCGCCTGTCCGTCCTTAGTGCCGCCCTGCTTGCCATCGCCCTGCCCGCTCATGCCGACCTGATCATCAGCGAAGTCGTGGAAGGCACCTCCAACAACAAGGCCGTCGAACTGTATAACCCGGATGCTACCGCGATCGACCTGTCGCAATACAAGCTGCAGCAATACAACAACGGCGCCACGGCGCCCACCAGCACGTTCACGCTCAGCGGCACACTGGCCCCCGGCGCGGTCTACGTGATGGCGCATACCAGCATGGCGGCCACACTCGGCAGCCGCCTGAACCAGGTCATCGCATTTACCTTCAACGGCGACGACGCACTGGTACTGACGCGCGCGGGCACCGTGATCGACCGTTTCGGGCAGGTCGGCGTGCAGCCTGCCGGCGGCGCCTGGGGCTCCGGCGCCTCCTCCACCAAGGACAACACCTTGCGCCGCAAGGCCGGGCTGGTCACCGGCGACACCGACAGCACCGGGGCCTTCGATCCGGCGCTGCAGTGGGACGGCTTCGGCACGGATGCCTTCGCCGACCTTGGCTACTACAACAACGCACCGGCGCCATTGCCGCCGGCCACCGCGCAGTGCGGCGCCGCGGCCACGTTGATCGCCGATATCCAGGGCGCTGGCGCCACCTCGCCGCTGGCCGGGCAGACGGTCGAGGTAGAGGCGGTGGTGACGGCCGACTATCCCGGCACGGATGGCTTCGGCGGCTTTTTCGTCCAGCAGGCGGATGCCCAGCGCCAGAACCGTCCCGGCGTGTCCGAAGGACTATTCGTGTACGCCCCCTCGACCAGTGCACGTGCCGGCGACCTGGTCCACCTGGTTGGCAAGGTCGAGGAGAAATTCGGCCAGACGCAGCTGGCGCTCGCCAGCACCGTGGCGGTTTGCGGCAACGGCCAGACCGTCACGCCCGCGGTGGTCACGCTGCCCGCGCAGACCGCGCAATCGCTGGCTGCCTTCGAGGGCATGCTGGTGCGGCTGCCGCAAACCCTCACTGTCAGCGAGACCTATGAACTGGGCCGCTACGGCAGCGTGCTGCTGAGCAACGGCCGCCTGCCGCTGCCGACCAATGTGGCGCTGCCCAAGGCCGGCGCGGCCGCGCAGGCCGCGGCCAACGCACTGAACCGCCTGGTGCTCGACGACGGCTCGAACAAGCAGAACCCGGCGGTCGTGCCGTTCCCCGCGCCGGGCCTGAGCGCGGCCAACACGCTGCGCGGCGGCTACACCGTCAGCAATGTGCAGGGGGTGCTGGAAATGCGCTTTGGCAGCTGGCGCCTGCAGACCGTGCCCGGCGCGCCCGCCCCTGCCTTCCAGGCCACGGCAAATCCGCGCACCAGCGCGCCGGCACGCGCGGCCCAGTCCGATATCCGGGTGGCCTCGTTCAACGTGCTGAACTATTTCAATGGCGACGGCAAGGGCGCGGGCTTCGACGACCCGAACAATCGCGGCGCCAAGACGCTGGCCGAGTTCGAGCGCCAGGAAGCCAAGATCGTGGCCGCCCTCAAAGCGCTGAATGCCGATGTCGTTGGCCTGATGGAAATCGAGAACGATGGCTACGGCGAATTCAGCGCCATCCAGCGGCTGGTCGGCAAGCTCGGTGCGGACTGGCGTTTTGTCGACCCGGGCGTGGACAAGCTCGGCGGCGACGCCATCAAGGTCGCCCTGATCTACAACAGCCGCACCGTGGAGCCCGTGGGCGTGCCTGCCACGCTGGCCATCGACGACAAGAACCGCCAGCCGCTGGCCCGCACCTTCCGCCTGCCGGGCCAGTCCCGCAAGCTCACGGTGGTGGTCAACCATCTCAAGTCCAAGGGCTGCACCGGATCCACGGGCGCCGACGCCGACCAGGGCGATGGCCAGAGCTGCTGGAACCCGACCCGCCTCGCCGCTGCCGGCAAGATCGCCGACTGGCTTGCCACCTCGCCCACCGGCGTCGCGGATGACGGCAAGCTGCTGATCGGCGACCTCAACAGCTACGCCAAGGAAGACCCGATCCGTCTCTTTGCCGACAAGGGCTACGCCGACATGGTGGCGCGCTTCGTCGGGGCCGGTGCCTATAGCTATGTCTTTGGCGGCGAGGCCGGCTACATCGACCACGCGCTGGCCAATGACGCCGCCGCGAGCCGCATCCGCGCGGTCGGCGAGTGGCACATCAATGCGGATGAGCCCATTGCCCTGGAGTACTCGGTGGCCTTCAAGAGCGCGGATCAGCAAACGTCGTTCTACGCGCCGGATGCCTACCGTTCGTCCGATCACGACCCGGTGCTGGTGGACCTCGCACTGCGCGACGACAGCCTTGCGCCGGAGGGTGAGCAAGCGGGTGCGGGCAAGGGCAGTGCCGGTGGCGCCACCGCCAGCCAGGGCGGCGACACCGGGACCGGCGCGGCGGACACGTGGATGCTGCTGGTTCTGGCCGGCGCCCTGGCCGCAGCGGCATGGCGCCGCTTGGCAGGCGGCATTGCAGGCGGCGTTGCGCGCCGCTGAAATGCACGCTGACACGCACGGTGGCAGGCGGCGCGCCGCTGTCGGGTGGCTGCTGCTGGCGCTGGCGCTGGTCGCGCTCCAGGCTGCCGGGCCTGCGCTGATGCAGGCCCTGCGCTTTGACCGCGAGGCCATGTTCGCGGGCCAGGCCTGGCGCCTGCTGAGCTGCCATTTCGTGCATCTCGGCTGGACGCATTGCCTGCTCAACGTGGCGGGCCTGCTGATGCTGGCGGCAATCCTGCCGGCGCGCATGCGCGCCTGGCAGGTGGTGCCGCCGTTAGCGGCCATGACAGGATTGCTGCTGCTAGGCGGCGAGCCGGAGTTGCTCCGCTATGCGGGCTTCTCCGGCATCAACTACGGGCTTGCCATGGTCGCCCTGCTACCGCGGGCCCGCTGCGATGGCCTTGCGGCGATGCTGCTGCTCGCGCTGGCGGCGCGCGCAGGCTGGCAGATCCTGGCGGGGCCCGCCGAGGACGCAGGCGCGTGGCTGGGCGGCCCGGTCGTGGCCAGCGCCCACCTGTACGGCCTGGCCGCTGGCGCATGGCTGGCCTGGCCACGCCGGGAGACGCCTGCGATGGCTAGGCGCTGGCCGGATTGCGCCTGATGCTGTTGGCCAGGTAGACCACGATCAGTACATTGGCGATGGCCAGCCCGATGTGAATCGCGCTGGGATGCACCACCGCCTCGTACAGTTCCACCGGAATGTAGACCGCGCCCGACCACACACCCAGCCATTTCGCCCACACACGCTGACGCCAAAGGCCGTAGGCCTCCGTGAGGCGCATGGCTGCGTACGTCGCGGCGGATCCGCCAATGGCCCACAGGCGCGCGTCACTCGGATGGGCCATCAGCGACAGGAAAATGGTCGGGTAGCGGCTCCCCGGGTTCAGGTGCAGGCGGGCGACAATGGCCTCGGCCAGCGCCTGCGCGTCCCGGTGCAGCAGCGCAACCAGGCCCAGCCCCGCCAGGATCACCAGCACCCCCTTGGCGGCCTCGAACAGGGCGATGCCTTTCAGGCCAGCGCCTGTGCCTTGCTTTGCCATCTTGCTTGTCCTCGTCAGCGGTAAGGTCAGGATCGTACCCCGGCGCGGCGGGCGGCGGCAAACCGGGCGCGGCGCGCTGGTAACATCCCCTGCCGGCGCCATCCGAGGCCCGCCTGAGGTCGCTCCATGAATCCCGAACACCTGCCACTCCTGCTCACCCGCACCATGCCCTACGGCAAGTACAAGGGCCGCGTCATCGCCAGCCTGCCGGGCACCTACCTGAACTGGTTCGCGCGCGAGGGCTTTCCACCGGGCGAGATCGGCCAGTTGCTGGCCCTGATGCACGAACTCGACCACAACGGCCTGACCAGCCTGCTGGATCCGCTGCGCGGGCGCTATCGGCCCGGGACTTAGACCGCCGGAGCGCAGCGGGCCTCAGCCCGCGACGATCCGATGAATCGACCGCCCTGTGGCATCCACCGCCACCGTGGCAGGCATGTCCTCCACCTCGAACTCATGGATAGCCTCCATTCCCAGTTCCGCGAAGGCCAGCACGCGTGCCTTGCGGATCGCCCGGGAGATCAGGTAGGCCGCGCCACCCACCGCGATCAGGTAGGCCGCACCGCGGCGGCGGATGGCCTCGATGGCCACTGGCCCGCGCTCGGCCTTGCCAATCATCACCAGCAGGCCCGCCTGCTCCAGCAACTGCGGCACGAACTTGTCCATGCGCGTAGCCGTGGTAGGCCCTGCCGGCCCCACCGCTTCGTCGCCAACGGGATCGACCGGCCCCACGTAATAGATCGCGCGATTGCGCAGCGGCACCGGCAGCGGCTCGCCCGCGTCCAGCATGGCTACCAGTCGTCTATGCGCGGCATCGCGCGCCGTCAGCAGGCGGCCGCGCAGCCGCAAAGTCTCGCCAACCTGCCATTGCGCCACCTCCGCGGCATCCAGATTGTCCAGGTCGACCACGCGCCCCGGCTTGGCGGTCAACGCGGCGGGAATGCCATCCCAGGTATCGGCAGGCGGTGGCTCGAGCCGCGCGGGACCTGAGCCATCCAGCTCCACCGTGACAAAGCGCGTGGCCGCGCAATTGGGAATCAGCGCCACCGGCAGCGTCGCAGCGTGACACGGCAGCGCGGCCACCTTGACATCCAGCACGGTGGCCAGCCCGCCCAGCCCCTGTGCACCGATGCCGAGCGCGTTGATGCGCTCGAACAGTTCCAGCCGCAGCCGCTCGGTGTCGTTCGCGGGCCCCTTGTCGCGCAGCGCATGGATATCGATGGGGCTGAACAACGCGTGCTTGGCCGCGAGCATGGCCTGCTCCGGCGTGCCGCCCACCCCAACGCCAAGCACGCCGGGCGGGCACCAGCCGGCGCCCATCTGCGGGATGGCGGCGAGGATCCAGTCGACCAGCGAATCGCTTGGATTGAGTGTGGCGAACTTTGCCTTGACGTCGCCGCCGCCGCCCTTGGCCACCACCGTCATCTTGATGGTGTTGCCGGGCACCAGTTCCAGTTGCAGGAAGCCCGGGGTGTTGTCGCCGGTGTTGCGCCGCTCGCCCAGGGCCGAGCCAACCATGGTGGCGCGCAGCGGATTGGCGCTATGCGTGTAGCCCCGGCGCACGGCGGCGTCCACCATCTGCTGCACGGACAGCTTTGCTGCGCCATCGCGCGCCGCAAAGCGCACGTCCATGCCCACGGTCATGAAAACCTGCGCCACACCGGTGTCCTGGCAGATCGGCCGGTGCGCCTCGGCGCTCATGCGGCTGTTGACCAGCAACTGCTCGATGGCATCACGCGCCGCGCCAGCGGGCTCGGCGGCAAAGGCGCGCTTGAGCGCCTGCACGAAATCGGCGGGATGGTAGTAGCTGACGTACTGCAGCGCGTCGGCAATGGTGTCGACGACGTCTTCCTGGAAGATCACGGTCATGGCGGGGTGGGCGCAGCAGGCGGAACAGCAGCTGCGCGAATCAATTATGTCTATACATAATGACACGTCCCGCCACCGGAAAGCAAACCCCTTGGCCACCCGTCTCCAGACGATCCCCGGGCTGGCGAAAGCTCAGCCCTGACGCTGCAGCACCGTCGAATACGTGAAGCGATCGGCCGGATGCAGGCTCACCACCACTTCGAACAACCGGTCCGACTGGTCGAAATACCGCCGCACGAATTCCAGCGCATGCGCATCGGGCGCGGTGCCAAGCACCTGCGCGAGCGCAGCGGGCACGCCCACTGCCCGCACGGTCTGGCGCACTTCCTTGACCAGGCGCCCGGTGGTCTTGCCAACCAGTTCGCTGATCAGGCCGGGATCTGTCTTGAGCAGCTTGCGGATCTTGGCGCCGTCCGCCGCCATCACGTAGACATCGGACCATGACAACGGATGCGATGGCGCTTCGGGATTGGTACGCGAGGTCTCGATATGCAGCCAGCGCGAGCCCGGCGGGCAGCCTAGCCGGGTGGCCAGCTCGATGTCCAGCACGATCTCGCGCGCGCCGTGGATCACGCGCTGCGTCGCGGCGCCGTATTGCACCAGTTCGTCGATGGTGGAGAGCTTGGGCGTGTACTCGCTGCTGCGCGGCGCGGCGGCTTCCACCCGGGTGCCGGCGCGCTTTTTACGCGAGACCAAGCCTAGCTCCTGGATGCGCATCAGCGCCACCCGCACGGTGCCCCGGCTGACGCCGTGCTTCTCGGCCAGCTCCAGCTCGCCCGGCAGGCTTGACCCGACCGGATAGACCCCGCTCGTGATGTCGTGAATAAGTGCCTTGGTCAACTCGGCGTGGCGTGGCTCCATGGGTTCCCTGAATGATCGATCGATGTGCCTGAGGCGTAGCAAATGCTAGCGCCTGGCGGCCCGCAAGCCAAGCGCAAAGGGTAAACGAGATGCGGATCCGGGTTGACGCTCGAGTGCCACACCCCTATAATATGTTTAAACATATGAACTATATGTACATATAAGCAGTACCGATCATCTCAAACAACCGATCAAGACAACCAAAACCACCTTGATGATGGAGACAACAATGACCAAGCACCTGGGCGCCACCCTGGCCCTGTTAGCCCTGTCCACCAGTGCGCTGGCGCAAAGCTACCCCGCTCGCCCGATCACGTGGATCGTGCCCTTCGCGGCCGGCGGCCCGACCGATGCGCTTGCCCGCAATATCGCGGACCGCGTCGGGCGCGATCTGGGCCAGCCGGTGCTGATCGAGAACCAGGCCGGCGCCGGCGGCACCATCGGCGCGGGCAAGGCGGCGAAGGCCACGCCCGATAGCTACACCTTCCTGGTCGGACATATGGGCTATATGGCCGCGGCGCCGTCGCTGTACAAGAAGCTGTCGTACGACCCGGCCAAGGACTTCGAGGGCGTGTTCCGCTTCCCCGATACGCCGCTGGTGCTGTTGGTCGGCGCGAACTCGAAGTTCAAGACCGTGCAGGACCTGGTCGCCTTTGCCAGCGCCAATCCGGGCAAGCTCAACTTCGGCAACGCCGGTGTGGGTTCCACCTCGCATCTGGTCGCCGCCATGTTCGCCCAACAGGCCAGGATCAAGGTGACCCCGGTCTCCTACAAAGGCGCCGGCCCGGCCCTGACGGACGTGATGGGCGGGCAGGTGGATGGCATGTTCGACCAGACCAACACTGCCCTGCCGCAGGTCAAGGGCGGTAAGGTCGTCGCCGTCGCGCAGACGGCGAAGCTGCGCGTGCCGCAGTTCCCCGGCGTGCCCACCGTGGCGGAAACCGTGGTGCCGAACTTCGAGGCATCCACCTGGTACGGCCTGTATGCGCCACAGGGCACGCCCAAGGACGTTATCGCCCGCAATTACGCCGCGTTCGCCAAGGCCATCGCCGACCCGGAGTTTGCGAAGAAGCTGGCCGACCAGGGCATCCAGCTGCTGCCGGACGCCGCCTACAAACCCGCCGCGCTAAACCAGCACACCGCGGCCGAAGTGGCCAAGTGGAAGGCCGTGATCACAGCGGCGGACATCAAGCTCGATTGATGGCGGCTCGGCGCACTCGATCAAGTCGAGTTCAACAATGGTGACCATTCCGGCATCTAACGGCGTAGGTCCCGTGGTGACCAGTCCATTCTGCGTTGCCGCCGAGGCGTTGGTCCTCGCCCTTGAAGGGCCTGGTGTCCTGCAAGCTCTCAATGTTGAGGTTGCCTCCGACGCCGGCCACCACCTGCTTGCCGCCGGCGAGCGCGCCGCGCAGGGTGGTGTCGCCACTGGACTCCAGGGTCAAGCGCTCGCCAGCATTGACGCGGGTGTTGCTCCAGGTGACGCCTTTGCCCCTGGAGCCACTGGCATTGGCGGTAATGTCCAAGGCCACTCCATCCTGACCGATACACGGCCACACAACTACAGCTCACTTGCCGAGCAGGTGCTGCAACCACCCTCGCGCAGGAGCACTTGGCTGGTCTGCAGCTACCGCATCAGGATACCGAGGGCTGCGACCATCCATCAGCAAATCGCCGGGGTAGTTGGGATGGTCAAGGCAGAGGCTATCGCCTATACCGAATGCCTTGGCGACAGCAACAGCCTCAATGCACCAGCGCCCAAAATATCCACTGTCTTCCAGTTGTTTGTCTCCCAGAGTGTACCAATACGGACGATCATATACTGCGGTAGCTCCTGACAGCCCTGGCCTTTCTGGTGAGCGATGCAATTCCTCATACCAATGCTGTACGAACTCTCTCAAGAGGTTGGCCTGTTTACTCGGCGGTGCCTCAATGGCTTTCAACAATCTGGCATAAGGACTTGCTTGGCAGACTTTCGTTCCGATCTTGCGATCTAACTGTCGTGTCGCTATGACCCGATCAAGCAGTGCATAGAAGGTTTTTGTTTTCTTCCTCTTTTGGTGATTGCAACTTTGCCTTGAGAATCGGTTAGACCTCGGCACGGGGGTTTTCGATCAGGCCGAATACGCTGTTGTCTCTACCGCCCTCTCCCAGCCCGTGCGCCAACAAAAGTGCTGATTCCAGCGTAGGCACCTTTCGCAGAAAGCTATAGGCAATGTACCTCGTGGTGCTGCTTGTGTTTGGGTCATCCGCGATAGCGCGGATTTCCGGCACGATGGCATTCTGTTGCCGGCGAACATAGGCATAAGCTTCATCCCACTGCTCGTGGTCGATCATTTGTGCCAGGCTAGGCATATTCGTTTGCTCCTGGTTGACTTGATCTTGCGCAGCCCATGTTTGTGGCAATGCAATGGTGCTGGCAAGCAGCAGGCTCAGGCAAAGACGCCTTGCCCAGCGTTGTCGGACGGTGGTGCCCATACGCTGCTCAACAGTTCGCGGCGGCGGAATCCAGCGAGGCGTCGGCTGCGAATCGTTACCGGCTGCCGGTTTGTTAGCCGGCTCGGGCGAGGGGATGCCTTGTGAGTCCATGTCGGCCATCTTGCTTACACGCCGGTCGTGACCGCGTAGGGCTCATCGGTCACCGTGTAGCCCAAGTCGCGCAGCTTCTGCTTGACCAGCTCGCGCTGCTCCTTGGAATAAGTCACGTCCTCCTCGATCTTGAACGGCACGTCGATGTTCAGCGTCTTGACAAGGATGTTCAGCGCGTAGTCGCGGGCGCGTAGATAGCGCAGTTCTTCGGGTGTCATGGCCGATTCGCTGCCATCCGCGTTATAGCGGCGCAGTCCGATATCCTTGATTTCCATCGGGTCGTTCAGCACGGGAATCAGCACTGGCACAAATTTCGGCGTGCGCCAGGCGCGGAACTGATAGAAGATCATGAGTGGGACTTCCTTCTTGCCGCGAACCCCCGAGCCTAGGGCGCGTGCCATCAACTCCATACTGCCGGGGTCGTCCAGCAGCGCGAGGCCGAAGACCGCGCCGACCCGCACTCCATAGTCCTTTGCTCCCACATAGGGCTTCATGTCGGCGATGCGCTGCTCCGGTGGCACGGGGATTTGCGCCATCGTGAGCAGGAGGTTCTCGTTTTCCTCCTCCTTTGGAGATTGGAGCTTTGCTTTGAGAATGGGATAGACCTCAGGACGAGGGTTCTCTATCAAGCCAAATACGCTTGTTCGACCGCCCCCTTTTCCCAAGCCTTGCGCCAGTAGCGTCGCCGATTCAAGCGTGGGAACCTTCCGCAGAAAACCGTAGGCAATTTCCATTGCGGTACCGCTCGTCCTTGGGTCGCTCACGATGGCGCGGACTTCCGGCACGATGGCATTCTGTTGTCGACGAACATAGGCATAAGCGTCATCCCACTGCTCGTGATCAATCATTTGTGCCAGGCTAGGCATATTCGTTTGCTCCTGGTTGACTTGATCTTGCGCAGCCCATGTTTGTGGCAATGCAATGGTGCTGGCAAGCAGCAGGCTCAGGCAAAGACGCCTTGCCCAGCGTTGTCGGACGGTGGTGCCCATACGCTGCTCAAGAGTTCGCGGCGGCGGAATCCAGCGCGGCGTCGGCTTGACGCCTTCGGCTCGCGTCGGCTGCGAATCGTTACCGGCTGCCGGTTTGTTAGCCGGCTCGGGCGAGGGGACGCCTTGCGGGTCCATGTCGGCCATCTTGCTTACACGCCGGTCGTGACCGCGTAGGGCTCATCGGTCACCGTGTAGCCCAAGTCACGCAGCTTCTGCTTGACCAACTCGCGCTGCTCCTTGGAATAGGTCACGTCCTCCTCGATCTTGAACGGCACGTCGATGTTCAGCGTCTTGACAAGGATGTTCAGCGCGTAGTCGCGGGCGCGTAGATAGCGCCGTTCTTCCGGCGTCATGGCCGATTCGCTGCCATCCGCGTTATAGCGGCGCAGTCCGATATCCTTGATCTCCATCGGGTCGTTCAGCACGGGAATCAGCACCGGCACGAACTTCGGCGTGCGCCAGGCGCGGAACTGATAGAAGATCATGAGTGGGTCCCTTTTCCTGTCGCGGTTACCTGCACTCAGCGCACGCGTCATCAGTTCCATACTGCCGGGGTCGTCCAGCAGCGCGAGGCCGAAGACCGCGCCGACGCGCACCCCGTAGTTTTTTGCCGCCAGATAGGGCTTCAGATCGGCGATGCGCTGCTCCGGTGGCACGGGGATCTGCGCCATCGTGAGCAGGAGATCCCTGTCGCCTTCTTTTGCAGGTGGTCGCATCTGCCCCTTCAGAATTGGGTAAACCTCGGGACGAGGGTTCTCGATCAGGCCAAGTACGCTTGCTTGACCGCCTCCTTGACTAAAGCCTTGCGCCAGTAGCGTTGCCGATTCAAGCGTGGGAACTTTCCGCAGAAAGCCGTAGGCAATTTCCATCGCGGTACTGCTCGTTCTTGGATCGCTCACGATAGCGCGGACTTCCGGCACGATGGCATTCTGTTGTAGGCGAACATAGGCATAAGCTTCATCCCACTGCTCGTGGTCGATCATTTTTGCCAGGCTAGGCATATTCGTTTGCTCCTGTATGACTTGATCTTGCGCAGCCCATGTTTGTGGCAATGCAATGGTGCTGGCAAGCAGCAGGCTCAGGCAAAGACGCCTTGCCCAGCGTTGTCGGACGGTGGTGACCATGCCGTTTTCTTCTCCGTTGACGATTCAGACTTATTGAGTAGTGCGATCCCGCGTGTCGTGACAATTTCGGAATACTCCGGGGAGGACACAATCTTCGGCACCGTCTTGCAGCACAGCATCTTGCCGCCCACATGCCAGCCATTGCCAACATCCTGTTGCCGTCCTCGTTGCCGGGTATTGGCGTCCAGTGGACCGATGCCGTTCAAACCGGTATAGACATACATCAGCATCCGGCGAGACCAGAAATCCTCCAGGTTGTGGCGTTCATCCCCGCCTTGAATTTGCACGTGAACATCGTCCCCCTTGGGGTTATGCGTTGCGGGGTGCCATAGTCCGAGAAAATGTCCGATCTCGTGGGCGAACGTCTGGATGAGCTGATCCTGACTGGAAGGCTGGCCGCCATGCATCTGCTCGGCGGCCACCAGGGCGGTATTGCAAAGCCCCCAGCCAATGCCACTACCGATTGTGGATTCCACCACATACATGTTCAGATGCCTCGCCTTGCGATTCAGACTGGTCACCGCGGGGAACTCGTTCACTGCGGGTTGCCCGTTTTTGGCAGGCTTGACGGTCATCGCCCCTGCCTGCGTCAAGTCGATGGTGTCATTCAGCCATTGCTTGACCTCAAAGCGAATCCCCGCTGCCCGCCAGATGTCATTGATCTTGTTGAAGATGGGTTCAAGCTTTGGACGCTGAAGTGACGGAGGAATCCGTGGGATCTCCGGCTGGCCGGCCTGCCCAATAGACACAAAATGCACCGCCACGGCAACGTTGATGGGGTCGTAGACCTGCACTGCCAGGGTGTGCAATAGCGGCCCGCTGGGACTGCCATAGCGCACTTCAATTGCAGCGGTCGTTCCTTCCGCTTTGTTGCGCAGACCAGCGATTCCCGTCAACTCGATCAAGTCACCCGTCACATGACTGATCTTGACCGTGCTCTCATCCGTACTGACGAAGCTCAGCGGCACGCTCGCCCCGACATGCAGGCGCAGCAGCAACAGGTCAATTCTCTGCCCAGCCATCAGGCTCACGATGGGCCCGTCATGTTCCCGGTAGCCGCGCTCGTCCAGTTCGGGCCTGCCCGGATGAAAGGTGGTCGATTCGTTGTACCGCACGAAACGCACCGGTACAAACCGGTGTCCATCGTAGATTTCACGTGCCAGCGGTTTTGGCGACGGTCCCGGCGTGGCAGATCCGACTGTGCCTTTGTCTTTCGGTCGTGGCAGAGGCGGGACGGTACATGGCTCCATGGTGCCCGGAGGGGCGCTGCCGCCGCCCGCTGCCAGCTTGGCGACGAAGTCGGGGTGAAACTGCTTGACGTTCGAGCCAGTGAGGTCGCGGTGAAAGCCAAACGCCTGCGACGGATCGATCTTGCTGCCAGCGAGTTCGTGCCGCTCAATTTCGCCATTGGGCTCGATGCCGCTGTCCACCTGAAAGCGCAGGATCGCGTCCTCGATTTCGATGTGGTCCAACTTGTCATCGGGAATCTGCGACACAGCCACTTGCCCGGGCCGTACGGACCGATAAGGCTTGTCGTAGTAACCCAGCACCATCAGGCGACGCTTGGCACCCTGGATGCCCATCGTCGTTGTGCTGTCGGTCTTCTCGTCATCGCTGTAGTCACGCGCGGTCAACTGGATCAGCGTGCCAAGAATCTCCAGTTCGCCTGTGATGCCAGGTTGCAGGCCCGGCAAGAGAATCTTGCCGTTGGCCTCCGTCGTGCCTTCGCTATCCGTTTGTCCAGGGATGCGCAGTTTGTAGCTGAGGCCGGCCAGCCCGCGCTCGGCTTCAGTCCGGGAGATACCCGGGAACAGCTGGAAATAGATGCGCAATGGGCGCAGCGGTATCGCCACCTTGCACACCGCGCCGCCCGGCTTGAGGGTCAATTCCGGATACGATGCAGGCGGCATTTGCGAAGGATGTGTGGAATGGGTTGCCATAAGCGGTCTTATAGAATTTCAATCTTTACGGTTTCGCCGAACTCGGCTAGCTTGAGCGCAGTCTCGCCGCGCGCATTGGTTACGCCTTCAATGAGGCTGCCACCGGCGCGCGTAATGCGGTACCCGTGCAGGTAAGCTCCTTGATGTCCGGCGCCCTCGCTGCACTCCTGACACAATGCGACAAAAACCAGGTTAACTTGCGTGACTTGGGCTTCCGAAAAAAATCCGCTACTCCGATGAATTTAGCTTCACAACCCTATCGACTTGGAAACGGGACGTCTATGAGACTATTCCGGAATTGAACCCAGACAATTCGCAGCAATGCGAAAATTACGGAGATTTTGGATTGGCTTGGCAGTGGCGGGGCGTGGGAGCGAGAAAACGCGCTGGCAAGGGTTATCGCCACGGGCGCCGGCAAATCCACCTGGAAAGACGTTGTCGTCACCGCCAGGCGCAGTGAGCACAAGGCCCAAGCGTTCGCGCCTGCTTTTGGTAGTACGATATCGCCCTTGCACGCGTTGCCGTGTTGTCGGGAGAGAGTTTTGCCATCAGTGGATCGCCGTAGCGCCGGCACATCGCGCGCCCGGGCCAGGACCGAAGAACCGTCGCAGAATGAGCTGGCCTATACCGGCCTGCGGGAGCGGCTGACCACGCTGGTCTACCGCCCCGGCGAGCATCTCAACATCTCCACCCTGGTTGAAGATCTTGACCTTGGCCGCACGCCCATCAACCAGGCGCTGCACCGGCTGGCCAACGAGGGGCTGGTCCAGATCCTGCCGCGCAAGGGCGTGGTGGTCTCGCCACTGTCCATCGACGATGCGCTGCACCTGATCGACGTGCGCCTGGCCAACGAAACGCTGTGCGCCAGGCTGGCCGCCGAGCGCATCACCGCCGCCGGCCTGCACAAGCTCGAAAGCCTGCTGAGCCAGGTGGAAGACGCCGTGGCGCAGCGCAACCTGCCCGAGGTGACCAACCTGGACCGCCTGTTCCACGAGGAAATCGCGCAGGTCTCGGGCAACCCGATCCTGATCGAGATCCTCAAGGTGCTGCACGCGCGCTCGCAGCGCTTCTGGGCCATTTCGCTGTCGTCCGAAGGGCACCTGGCCGAGGTCGGCGCCGAGCACCGCGCCATCCTGAAGGCGCTGCGCGAGGGCGACGGCGCGGCAGCGGCCAGCGCGGTCACGGCCCATGTGCTCTCCTTTCGCCAGGCGCTGCTGCAGGGCCGCCGCGAAACGGTCTTCACGACGGCGCTCGAAGGCTAGCCGAATCAGCTTTCGAGCGGCTTCTTCGCGGTTTCCCGCGCCACCAGCAGCGCCACCAGCGTCAGCGCCACGGCGGCGCTGACATACAGCGAGATCGCCAGCGTCGAGCCGTACGACTTGTACAGGCTGGCGATGATCAGCGGCGCAAAGCCACCGCCCACGATGCCCGCCAGCGTATAGGCCAGCGATGACCCGGCGTAGCGCACCCGCGTGGGGAACTGCTCGGTCACGAAGGCTGCCTGCGGGCCATACATCATGGCGTGGATGATCAGCCCAACCACCACCGCGGCGCAGATCTGCAGCGGCTGCGCGCTGTCCATCAGGCGGAAGAACACAAAGGCCCACACCACGGCCAGCAAGGCCCCTGCGATATACACCGGGCGGCGGCCGAGCTTGTCCGACAGGCTGCCGAACAGGGGCACCGCGATGGCGTTGCACGCCGCGCCGATCATGGTCGCCGTCAGCGCCAGCGGCCGGGACAGGTGCAGCACGCTGGTCACGTAAGTCAGCGTGAAGACCACCACCAGCGCATAGAGCACGTCGGAGCCGATGCGCACGCCGCCGGCCACCAGCAGGCGCCGCCAGTGATCCACGAGCACTTCCTTGATCGGCGTCTTGGCCGTGCTCTTGCGCGCTTCCATCTCCTTGAACAGCGGAGTTTCCTCAACGCCCTTGCGCAGCCACAGCCCGAACAGCACCAGCAGCACGCTCGACAGGAACGGAATGCGCCAGCCCCACGCCTGGAAATCCTCCGGGCTCAGCCACAGCGACACCACGGCGATAAAGCCGGTGCCCAGCAGCGTGCCGCACGACGGCCCCACCTGCGTAAACGATGCATTGCGCCCGCGCTGGTGCTGCTCGCCGTGCTCCATCGACAGCAAGACCGCGCCAGCCCATTCGCCGCCGATCGCCGCGCCTTGCGCGAAGCGCAGCGCCACCAGCAGGATCGGGCTCCAGATGCCCCACGACATGTAGGTGGGCAGCACGCCCATCAGGCCCGTGGCCACGCCCATCAGGATCAGCGTGGCGACCAGCACGAAGCGCCGGCCGAGCTTGTCGCCCAGATGCCCGAACAGCACGCCGCCAAGCGGGCGCGAGACATAGCCCACCGCATAGGTGGAAAACGCCAGGATCGTGCCCGTGAGCGGATCGAACGACGGGAAGAAAACCGCGTTGAACACCAGCGCGGCCATCAGGTTGTAGACGGTGAAGTCGTACCACTCCAGCGTGGTGCCGATGGTGCTGGCCGCGGCCAGCCGGCCCATCCTGGGCTTGGCGGCGTGGGTGGCCGCATCGAGCGTGCCCGCGGCGCCCTGCGTGGCGGAAATCGTGCTTGCGTTGGTCATCACGCCACCTCCCCGGAGAAGAGCTTCCATTTCAACGCGTAGCGTGCGGCCTGCTGCATCGATGCGCCCAGGCGCTTTGCCGCTTCCTGCAGTGCCTGCTCGCTCGCGGCTTCGGCGCTGCTCTCGATCACCAGGATGGGCAGCAGTTGCCGGTCGGTCAGGCTCTCCTTGGGCAGCGGCTGGCTTAGCTCGGCGTCGGGCATCAGCAGGTAGGACTGGACAAAGCCTGGCTGCGCGGACAGTTGCCCGCCAACCTCGCCCGCCAGGTCGATCAGTGCCAGCGGATCTTCCGGCTTGGCCAGCGGCAACACGGCAATCCAGCTGCCGCTGCCCTGCCCGACCGTGGCGGTGACTTCGCTCACGCGGCGCATCGGCTGGCGCATGCGGTCCAGGTTGGCCACCGACCACGGCGTCTGGCGGCGAAAGGCCGCCTTGTAGGCCGCCGAGGTGAAGGCACCGAGCGACTCGGTGCGATACAGGCCGAGATACTTGGGGCCGCCCTGCACGGCTTCATAGCGTGCGGCGGAGATGAAGCCTTCGATGCGGGCGCGCTCTTCCACGTGCTCGCGGTCGTACCATTGATTGAAATCGGCCTCGTCGGCCGCATCCACATTCGACGCGACAAACAGCATGCCCTGCGGGGCCATGCCTGCCGCGCGCGCTGTCTCCAAACTTTCGGTCGCAAACATCTCGCTCATCAAACTCTCCGGTTGCCACGCCAATACAAAGCGGTGAGAGGATGATCGGCGCGATCGCCGCGCGCGACAAACGGGTTTTTCTTCGTGTTTCCGATCAGTTTTTCTGTTCGATCCGGCTACGTTCGCGCACCAGCCTGGCGCGCGGCCGTGCTTCACTCTGGCGCAAACGGTGCAGGCAGCGAACGCACGAAGCGATCCGATTCGCGGCAGGCCAGCTCCGCCACCAGGCGAATCGCCTCCGACGCCGCATGGTCGAGATGGCTTACTACCAGCCGTTGGTGCGGCAGCGGCACATCGCAACAGATCACGCGCAGCTCACCGCGCTCCACCTCTTCACGCACCGGCGCCAGCGGCATCAGCGCGTTGCCAAAGCCCGCCTTCACCAGCCGCACGATGGCCGCGATGGAGCTCACGCAGTGCACCTTGCCAACGGGCAGCCCGGCCTTGCGGTACAGCTCCTTGAGCGCCACGTGCGGCTGCGATCCCGGGCTCATGGTGATGGTCGGGTGCTGCAGCAACGTGGCCAGTTTCCCTTCATCGGGCTGCCCCGCGCCGGGTGGCCCGACCCACCCGATCGCCATCGGCAGGCACGGCGTGCTGGTGATGCCCTCGCCCACAGCGGGGTCCGTCTGCAAGGCGATATCGATGCCGCCGGCGCGCAAGGTCTTGTGCAGCCCTTCGGTGGTCTCGGAGGTGATCTGCACCTCGATGCCCGGATAGGATGATTGCAGGTGCCGCAGGAAGTCGACCAGCCAGGTATGCACCACGCTCTCGATGGCGCCGATGCGCACCAGCCCCAGCAGTTCGTGGCCGGAGCGCCCCAGCACCATGATCTCCCGCTGCAACTCCAGCAGCCGCTCGCCGTAGCCAAGCAGGCGCAATCCCACCGGCGTGAGCCGCAGGTCCCGCGCCTCGCGCTCGAACACGCGCGCGCCAATCTCCTGCTCCAGCGAGGCAATGCGATTGGACATGGCCGCCTGGGTGATGTGCAGCTTCTCGGCCGCCGCACGAAAGCTGCCTAGCCGCGCTACCCACATGAAGGCTTCGACAAAGCGCGTGTTCATGGCGCTGGGCCTTCGCATGCACCGCCCCTGCGGCACTCATAGCACCCACCGCAGTGCGCGCGGCGCCTCAAATCGTCTCCCGGCCAGGGCTGGCCAGCCTCGCTACTTGCATTTTGTCCGCCTTGTGAAATTTCACAGAATTAACAGCGGATTTTTATGCAATATCCACGCCAGTGCTGTAGTGGGATTCCCTAGCTTGCTTTCATGCCTTCCGGCTGCGGCAAGCCCCCTCTGACGAAGGGTGGCGCTCGCTGAAGCCGAGCGCGCACAAGCCAGTGCCGGGCGCCGGCCGTATTCCCCGCCAGCGTGGGCTTTATTGATCACCCCCAAACGCTACAATGCCGCGTCGCCAGCAACAGCAACAGCAGCAAAACGGACGAGATGAAACCAAGGCAACGTCCCACCCCGCAACCACCGCCCGCCGAAACCGCCAACGGCGCTCGCTGGGTCAAGCCCTTTGCCCTCGTTGCCGCCACGCTGGCGGTGCTGCAATTCGGCCTGCTGGTGGGACGCAACAACAGCGGCAACGCCCCACTGCCGGCGCACAGCGACGGCGGCGGCAACCTGCACGCACAGTTTCACCCGGAAGCCACCGAGGCCCAGATCCGGGCCTGGCTGCTGCGCGAAGGCCTGCAGATCGTCGGCGGGCCGGACGCCACGCACAGCTATACCCTGCGTGCCTGCGACGCGCAGCGCGCGCTGCCTGTGCCCGGCCCCGACAATCCGCTGGCTCGGCGCGGTCCCTGAGCGCGCTTAGCGGGCGGCGGCGCCCGCAGGCAAGTCCAGCCGCCCGGCCAGGTCCATCAGCGCAGCCGCGCACGAGGCGTCCACCTTCAACGCCAGCAGTGCATCGGCACGGGTCTGGCCAAGATTGATGGCCGCCACCGGCTTGCCCAGCTTTTCCGCCGCCAGGCAGAAACGGTAGCCGGAGAACACCGTGAGCGACGAGCCGATCACCAGCAAGGCATCCGACTCATCCAGCGCCTGCAGGGACGCATCCACGCGCTCGCGCGGCACCGACTCCCCGAAGAACACCACGTCGGGCTTGAGCACGCCGCCGCAATGCCCGCACGCGGGAATGTGCACTGCCTCGAAGCTGGCCAGCTCCAGGTGCGCATCGCCATCGGAAGCCGGCAGCGCGCGCAGTTCGGCTAGCGACGGGTTGTCCGCCTCGAGCTGCGCCTGCAGCGAGGCGCGCGGACGGCGCGTGCCGCATTGCAGGCAGATCACGCTGCCCACATGGCCATGCAGCTCGATCACGCCGGTGCTGCCGGCGCGCTGGTGCAGGCCGTCCACGTTCTGCGTGACAAGCTGGCGCACATAGCCCGCCGCTTGCAGCTGAGCCAGCGCGAAGTGCGCGGCGTTAGGCTGCGCGTTGGCAAGCACCGGCCAGCCCAGCATGCTGCGCGCCCAGTAGCGCTGGCGCACCGCATGCGAGCGAAAGAACTCCTGCGCCTGCACGGGCGGCGTGCGCTGCCAGTTGCCCTGCGCGTCACGGTAGCCGGGAATGCCGGAGTCGGTACTGATGCCGGCCCCCGTCAGCACCAGCAGGCGCGGATGGTCCCGCACGAACGCGTGGAGATCGGCCAGCATATTCCGGTCGGTGACGGTCACGGCAGGACTCCTTGTTGTGGTATGTGCGCGGTACTTGCGTGGGAAGTGGGCGTGCCAGCCGGGTCAGAAGCTGGGACCGCCCGCGCCGGCATCGGCTGTCTGGCCGGCGAGCGCCAGCCAGGCCTTGAGCTCGGCGCGGTACTGCTCCATCGCCGCGGCGTGCAGGTCGAAGATGCAGGGATCGCAGCCATTGCCGCAGCAATCATTGATATCCGGCGTGGGTGGCGCCACAGGCTTGGGCGGCAATGCCTGCGCTGCAGGCTCCGGCGTAGTTGCCGTTTCTGGGGTGCGCCCTGTGGGGGACGCCAGGTTTTCTACCGACACCATCGACTCCAAGACTCCAATTGAATTGCACGATCAGTATACGGCGGGCGCGCCCGCATCGCTGCCGCTGGCCAGCCATGCCTCGAACGCCTCGCTGGCCGGCTCCCCCGCTACCGCCGCATAGACCACCAGCCGCAGGTGACGCTCCTCGTCCGCAGTGAGCGTGGCATGCTCGCAGCGCACCGTGCCCACCGCATCCAGCCACAAGGCGCGGGTGCCGGAGCAGACGCCCTGCACGTCGTGCTGGCGCCACCATTGCCTGAAATCCGGCGCCGCGCGCTCCAGCTCGTCGACCAGCTCAAGCAGCGTCGGATCGTCCGGTGCGCGGGCCAGGTCGCGGCGAAAGCTCGCCAGCATCTGTGGCGCCTGTGCCTCCCAGCCAGCAAAGCGCTCGCGCATCGCCGGGTCCAGAAAGATCATGCGCAGCAGATTGCGATGGCCCGGCGCGCAAGCGCCAAAGCCAAACACGCGCTCGGCCGCCGCGTTCCACGCCAGCACATCCCAGCGCAGGTTGAGCACATAGGCAGGCCGCAGCGGCAGGTCGTCCATCAACCGGCGCACCAGCGGCGGCACCGTGCACCAGGTGCGCCCGCTCTCGGCCGGCGGGCGCTGGTGCGCCAGCAGAAACAGATGGCGCCGCTCGGCGGCGTCCAGCCGGAGCACGCGCGCCAGGTTCTCCAGGAACGCAGCCGAAACGCCGATCTCGCGCCCCTGCTCCAGCCAGGTGTACCAGGTCAGGCCCACGCCGGCCAACGCCGCCACCTCCTCGCGGCGCAGGCCCGGGGTACGGCGCCGGCCCGCGCTGGGCAGGCCCGCCTGCGCGGGCGAGATGCATTCGCGCCGCTGGCGCAGGAAGTCCGCCAGCGCGGCGCGGGTACGGTCCAGGGTGCGTGGCGGCATGGCGTTAGTCTGTTACCCGTTGTAATAGCATAAACAGTTAAATTGTAATACTTTAACCAGCAACTGAGAATGCGGGCCTGCGTGTTCACCAGGATCCCCCATGCTCTCTCCAAGCGGCTTGCCCGCGCTGTTCGTGCTGTTACTGGGCGGCTTTGTCACCGTCTTCGACCTGTTCGTGGTCAATGTGGCGATTCCCGCCATCCAGGCCGACCTGGGCGCCAGCTTCGCCGAGGTCGGCGCGGTAGTGGCGGCCTACGAACTGGCCTACGGCGTGCTGCTGATCACCGGCAGCCGCCTGGGCGATCTCCACGGCCGGCGGCGGCTGTTCGTGCTCGGCATGGCGGGCTTCACGCTGGCCTCGGCGCTGTGCGGCGTGGCGCCTGCTCCGGCGCTGCTGATCGCGGCGCGCGTGCTGCAAGGCGGCGCCGCCGCGCTGCTGTTCCCCCAGATCTATGCCGTGATCCGCGTCAGCTTTGACGATGCCGCACGCCGCCGCGCCTTCGGCCTGCTCGGCATGACGCTTGGCCTGGCCGCCATCGCCGGCCAGGTGCTGGGCGGCCTGCTGGTGCAGAGCGACCTGTTTGGCCTCGGCTGGCGCCTGATCTTCCTGATCAATATCCCGGTGGGCGCGGCTGCCATGCTGGCCGCGCGGCGCATCCCCGAATCGCGGGCCGTGCCAGCGCCCGGCTCGCCCGCAAGCGGGCTAGACTGGCCCGGCGTGCTGCTGGCCAGCGCCGGCCTGACGCTGCTGCTGGTGCCGTTGCTGGAGGGCCCGGCGCGCGGCTGGCCGGGCTGGACCTTTGCCTCGCTGGCGCTGGCCGCCGCCTTGCTGGCCGGCTTTGTGCGCGTGGAACAGCGCCGGCCCGCGCCGTTGGTGGACCTGGCCTTGTTTGCCCAGCACCGCTTTGCCCTGGGCACGCTGGTGGTGCTGCTGGTGTACTCCACGGCCAGCGCGTTCTTCCTGTGCTTTGCCCTGCTGTTGCAGGCCGGGCTGGGCGTCGGCCCGCTGCTGGCCGGCAGCGTGTTCGCGCCGGCCAGCGTGGGCTTCGTTGCCGCGTCGATGTGGACGCCCCGGCTGGTGGGGCGCTTCGGCAATGCCGTACTCGCCGTGGCGGCCTTGCTTTACGCCGCGGCGCACACTGCCCTGACGTTCCAGGTGGTGACGGCGGGCGCCATGCTGGTGCCCTGGCATCTGGTGCCCGCGCTGATCCTGTTCGGCCTGGCCCAGGGCATGCTGATGACGCCGCTACTCAATCTTGTGCTCGGCCTTGCGCGGGAGACGCAGGCCGGCATGGCGTCCGGGGTGGTGTCGACCATGCAGCAAGTCGGCGGCGCATTCGGCATCGCCATCGCTGGCATGTTCTTCCAGCGGGCGCTGCAAGCCGAAGGCAGCATGGGCGGCGCGCAACGCTATGCCCACGCGTTTGCCGGCGCAATGGGCTACAACCTCGCGGCAGCGTTGCTCTGTGCGCTGCTGTTGCTCGCGCTGGCTCGGCCACTAGCCCGCCCGGACGCTGCGGCACAGGCCGCACGCTGATCAGCCGCCCGCGCCGGGCGAGGGCTTGCGGGCCTCCAGCACCGCCCGCAGCCGCGTCACCGCCTCGGCCGACTCGGCCTCGATGCGCTTGCGCAGGACCAGCCAATTGCTCAGCGCAAACAGCAGGTTAGGCGCGGCGTAGCTGAATTCGCGCCGGAAATGCGTGCCCTCCGGCGTCCGGGCGAGCGTGTAGCGGACCGCGCCCGCTTCGCGCCCGTCGATGGTGCCCTGGATCATCCAGGCCGAGGACGGGCTGCGCTCCACCGCGGTCCACACCACCTGGCCGCGCCGCCCGGCTACCGAGAAGGTCTCGGTGACCTGCTCGCCGGGCAGGAGCGAATGACCGGCCGAGGCACCGGTCACGGCGAGCGAGGATGGATGCCAGTTGGGCCAGTTGGCGGGCGTGGAAACGTAGTCGAACACCACGGCATCGGGCTGCGCGATCGTCGCCTCGTTGACGATATGCGTGACAGGGCGCCACGACTGCGGCAAGGGGAGCAACAGAACAGCCGCCGCGCCCGCCAAAACCAGGAATCCGACGAACAGGGTCCGCCGCTTGTGGGTCCGCCTTCTGTGGGTTCGCCGCCTGCTCATGGTGGGGGCCTGGACTATCTAGCGCCGGCGGGCTGCGGTGCGGGCTGCGGCCTGCGGCCTTTCCGGCTGAGGTGGCCGCGATGCTTTTAGTGTAGTCAGATTTGTTCGCCGCGTTGGCGCGGCAACGACAAAACGCGGCAGCCGCGCGAGGGCGGCTGCCGCGTTTTAAAGGCTTGGCGCCGGAACCTAGTGGTTCACGGCCAGCGGGCCAGTGCCCGTCTGCGCCACACTGGGTGCGGCATCCGGCAACGGCCCCCACCCACCGCCCAGCCGGCGCACCAGCGCCACCGTGGCGGAGGCGCGCAGCCCGGCCACCTGGTTGGCCTCGCGCTGCGACTGCAGCACCGTACGATCCGCGTCGATCACCGTCAGGTAATCCACCGCGCCTGCCTCGTAGCGGCTGCGCGAGATCTTGGCCGCGCGGCGGGCGCCGCCCAGTGCGCCGTCCAATGCGCCGGCCTGCTGGCTCAGCCAGCGTACGTCCGCCAGGCTGTCTTCCACCTCGCGCATCGCGGTCAGCACGCTCTGGCGATAGCTCGCCACCGCCTCCTCGTGCTGCGCGCGCGCCGCCGCCAGGTTGGCCTTGTTGCGGCCCCCGTCGAAGATCGGCGCGGCGATCGTGCTGCCCACCAGCGGCCCCAGCATCCACGCGCGCGAGGACCACTTGAACAGGTTCGACAGGTCGTTCGACTCAAAGCCAAACAAGCCGGTGAGCGTGATGCGCGGATAGAACGCGGCCTTCGCCACGCCGATCCGCGCGTTGGCTGCCGCCATCAGGCGCTCGGCCTGGGCGATGTCGGGGCGGCGCTCCAGCAGGTCGGAGGGCAGCCCCGCCGGCACGGCGATCAGCGCGGCGTCCAGCGGGCGCGCGGCCAGCGTGAAGGCGGCCGGCGGCGCGCCCGTCAGCACCGCCAGCGCGTGCTCCTGGTTGGCGCGGCGGCGTTCGATGCCGGCGAGATCCGCGCGGGCCGTACCCAGCTCGGCTTCGGCGCGGGCGGGATCCAGATCCGTGGTCTCGCCTTCTTCGAACCGGCGCTTGAGCAGCTTGAGTGCGTCCTCACGCAAGGTGATGGTGGCGTTGAGCAGGTCGCGCTCGCTGTCCAGCGTGCGCAGTGCGAAGTAGGCTTGCGCAACGTCCGCCTGCAGCGCGAGCAGCACCGAGCGATACAGGTCTTCGGCAGCGTCGCCTTCCGCTCGCGCCGCCTTGACGTTGTCCGCCACGCGGCCGAACAGGTCCAGCTCATAGCTGGCGATGGCGCGCGCCTTGAGCACCGTCTGCGGCGCCACCCGCGTGCCGTCGGGCAACCCCTGCGAGGCGGCCGAGAGCTGGGTGCGGGTCGGGTCCAGGCCCACGCTCAACTGCGGGTACTGGTCGGCCTCGGCCACGCCGGTGAAGGCGCGGGCCTGCTTGAGCCGCGCCGCGGCGATCGCCAGGTCCTGGTTGGACTCGGTGGCCGTGGCAATCAGGCGGTCGAGATCGGCGTCGCCGAAGATCTTCCACCATTCGCCGCGCTGCGCGCCTTCGGCGGGCGTGGCCACCTTCCATTGCGTGCCTTCGGCTTGCGCGGCCATCGCTTCCTTGTAGGCCGGCGTGGCGGCGGTCGCGCTTTCCGGCACCTTGTAGGTCGGCGCCAGCGAGCAGCCCGCCAGGATCAGGGCCACGGCCAGCGTGGCCAGTCGCGGCAGCGCCGCGGGCAGTAGCGATGTCATCTTGGATGTCAGTGTTGCGTTCATGTCGATCACCCTTACTCAGCAGAGGCGATAGCCTTGTGGCTCGCCGACGGCGCGTCCGACACCTTGCGGCGCTCGCCACGGGTCGCCAGCATACGCAGCGCCACGTAGAACACCGGCGTCAGGAACAGCCCGAAGAAGGTCACGCCCAGCATGCCGGCGAACACCGCCACGCCCATCGCATGGCGCATCTCGGCACCCGCGCCGGTGGACACCACCAGCGGCACCACACCCATGATGAACGCGAACGATGTCATCAAGATCGGGCGCAGGCGCAGGCGGCTGGCTTCAATTGCGGCAGCTACGATCGAGCGGCCTTCATGCTCCAGCTCCCGCGCAAACTCCACGATCAGGATCGCGTTCTTCGCTGACAACCCCACCAGCACGATGAAACCAATCTGCGTGAAGATGTTGTTGTCGCCCTTGGTCAGCCACACGCCAGTCATGGCGGCCAGCAGGCTCAGGGGCACGATCAGGATCACGGCCAGCGGCAAGGTCAGGCTTTCGTACTGCGCGGCCAGCACCAGGAACACCAGCAGCACGCACAGCGGGAAGATCCATACCCCCGCGTTGCCGGCCAGGATGTCCTGGTAGGTCAGGTCGGTCCACTCGAACTTGATGCCCTTGGGCAGCGTCTCGGCCGCAATGCGCTCGGCCGCGGCTTGGGCCTGGCCCGAGGAGAAGCCCGGGGCCGGGCCGCCGTTCATGTCGGCGGCGGTGAAACCGTTGTAGCGGATCACGCTGTCCGGGCCAAAGCCCTGGTTGACGGTGAGCAGCGACGACAGCGGCACCATGTCGCCCGCGCTGTTGCGCGTCTTCAGTTGCAGGATGTCCTCGGCGTGGGCACGGAACTGCGCATCCGCCTGGACCTTGACCTGGTAGGTCCGGCCAAACTTGTTGAAGTCGTTGACATAGGCCGAGCCGAGGTAGGTCTGCAGCGTGTCGAACACGTCCGTCACCGGCACGCCCAGTTGCTTGGCCTTCACCCGATCGAGCTTCACATCCAGCTGCGGCACGTTGACCTGGTAGTTGGTGAAGATACCGGCCAGCTCCGGCGTGGCGCGCGCCTTGTTGGTAAAGGCGTTGGTCGCGTCGAACAGGGCGTCATAACCCAGCGCGGCACGGTCCTCGATCATCATCTTGAAGCCGCCGATGGTGCCCAGGCCCTGAACCGGCGGCGGCGGGAACACGGCGATAAAGGCGTCCTGGATCGCGGCGTACTTGCCATTGAGCTGCGCCGCGATGGCGTTGCCCGACAGTTCCTTGGTCTTGCGTTCTTCAAACGGCTTGAGCGAGACGAAGACGATGCCGGCGCTGGGGCTGTTGGTGAAGCCATTGATCGACAGGCCCGGGAAGGCAATCGCCGACTCCACGCCCGGCTGCTTGAGCGCGATGTCGGACATCTGGCGGATCACGTCTTCGGTGCGGTCCAGCGTGGCGCCGTCAGGCAGCTTGGCAAAGCTCACCAGGTACTGCTTGTCCTGCGCCGGCACAAAGCCCTTGGGCACCAGCTGGAACACACCCCAGGTCAGCGCCAGCATCACGGCGTAGACGCCGAACACTGCCGTCTTGCGCGAGATCACGCCCTTCACACCCTTGCCGTAACGATCGGCGCTGGCGCCAAAGAAACGGTTGAAGCGGCCAAAGAAGCCACCCAGCACGCGATCCATGCCGCGCGAGAGCCAGTCCTTCGGCGCATCGTGGCCGCGCAGCAGCAGCGCGGACAAGGCCGGCGACAGCGTCAGCGAATTGAAGGCCGAGATGATGGTCGAGATGGCGATGGTCAGCGCGAACTGCTTGTAGAACTGACCGGTCAGGCCCGTCATGAAGGCCAGCGGCACGAACACGGCGATCAGCGTCAGCGCGATCGCGATGATCGGGCCGCTCACCTCACGCATGGCCTTGTAGGTGGCCTCTTTTGGCGATAACCCCTCGGCGATATTGCGCTCGACGTTCTCCACCACCACGATCGCATCGTCCACCACGATCCCGATGGCGAGCACCAGCCCGAACAGCGACAACGCATTGATCGAGAAGCCAAAGGCATGCATCAGCCCGAACGTCCCCACGATCGACACGGGCACGGCCAGCAGCGGAATCACCGAGGCGCGCCACGTCTGCAGGAACAGGATAACCACCAGCACCACCAGGGCGATGGCTTCGAACAACGTGTGGGTCACGGCTTCGATGCTATGGCGCACGAACTGCGTCGGGTCATAGACGATGCTGTAGTCCACGCCATCGGGGAAGTTCTGCTTGAGCTCCTCCATGGTCTTGCGCACATCGTCCGAGATCTGGATGGCGTTGGAGCCCGGGGCCTGGAAGATCGGAATGGCCACCGCGGACTTGTTGTCCAGCAGCGAGCGCAGCGCGTACTCCGACGCGCCCAGCTCGATGCGCGACACGTCCTTCAGGTAGGTCACGCCGCCATCGGGCGAGGTCGCCACGATGATGTCGCCGAAGGCCTCCACGGTTTCCAGGCGGCCCTGCGCGTTCACGGAAAGCTGCAGGTCAGCGCCCGGCAGCGCGGGCGAGGCGCCGATCACGCCAGCGGCCACCTGCACGTTCTGCTCGCGGATGGCCTTGACCACGTCGGCGGCCACCAGCTTGCGCTCGGCCATCTTCTCGGGGTTCAGCCACACGCGCATGGAATAGTCACCCGAGCCGAACAGCTGCACCTGGCCCACGCCCTGGATCCGCGCCAGGCGGTCCTTGACGTTGATCACCGCGTAGTTGCGCAGGTAGGTCATGTCGTAGCGGTCGTTCGGCGAGACCAGGTGGACCACCATGGTCAGGTCGGGCGAGCTTTTCACCGTGGTGATGCCCAGGCGGCGCACGTCCTCGGGCAGGCGCGGCTCGGCTTGCGCCACGCGGTTCTGCACAAGCTGCTGGGCCTTGTCCGGATCGGTGCCGAGCTTGAAGGTGACGGTCAGCGTCAGCAGGCCATCGCTATTGGCTTGCGACGACATGTACAGCATGTCCTCGACGCCGTTGATCTGCTCCTCCAGCGGAGACGCCACGGTCGCGGCAATCACCTTGGGGTTGGCGCCCGGATACTGCGCGCGCACCACCACGGACGGCGGCACCACCTCGGGATACTCCGAGATGGGTAGCTTGAACATCGAGATGGCGCCGATCAGGAAGATCAGCACCGATAGCACGCCGGCAAAGATAGGCCGGTCGATAAAGAATTTCGAGAGATTCATCTCAGTCTCGGCTGTCTTGGCGAAAGGGCTCCCCCTGGCGGCCTGAATGGCAGGCGCCATGTGGAGCGGGGAAGCTAAAAAAATGGTTTTGCCCCGGGGCAGAGGGACATTCAAAGCCGGCGCACTGTGGATGCGCCCGCCCTCTTCCCCGGCCCCCCTCCCGCCATGCGCGGGAGAGGGGAGCAAACCCTTGACGGATTCAGCGCATGCAATTCATGCGGGATCGGCTCAGGTCACCGGCTTTCCGTCGGCCGTCTTATCCGTGGTTTTCTCCGTGGCCGCTTGCCTGCGGTCAGCCGATTCGCCGCGTTGATCCAGTTCGCGCTTGAACGCCATATCGACCGGCTTGGGCGCGACCGTGATGCCGGGGCGCACACGCTGCAGGCCATTGACCACGATCTTCTCGTCGGCCTTCAAACCCTGGCGGATCACGCGTAGCCCTTCATACGACGGTCCAAGCGTGACTTCGCGATAGGCCAGCTTGTTGGCGCCATCCAGCACCAGCACAAACTTCTTGCCCTGGTCGGTGCCGATGGCGCGGTCGTTGATCAGCACCACCGGGTGCGGCGTGCCGCCGCCGAGCTTGATGCGCGCATAGAGCCCTGGCAGCAGGCGGCCGTCCGGGTTGTCGAACACGGCGCGCACGCGGATGGTGCCGCTCTTGGTGTCGAGCCGGTTGTCCAGCGACTGGATATGGCCCTCGCGCGGATAGTCCTCGTCGTTGGCCAGGCCCAGGAACACCGGGAGCTTTGACTGGCCACCTTCGCCACCGGACGCACCGGACGCTCCAGACGCTTTGTCCGCCGTATAGCGCAGGTAGGTCTGCTCGTCGAGCTCGAAGCTGGCGTACACCGGCGAGACCGACACCACCGTGGTCAGCACCGGCGTGCCGGCACCAGCCGCCACCAGGTTGCCCACCGTGATCTCGGCGCGCGATACCCGCCCGCTGACCGGCGCGGTAATGCGGGTATAGGCCAGGTTAAGGCGAGCCACATCCAGCGAGGCCTGCGCGGCACGCACATTGGCGATGGCTTCGCGCGAACCGTTGTCGCGCTCATCAAACTCGCGGCGCGATACCGCGTTGTCCTGCACCAGGCGCTGCGCGCGGGCCAGCTCCGTCTGCGCGTGGCCGGCACGCACTTGCGCGGCTGCCAGCGCGGCTTCCGCGCGCGCTACCTCCGCGGCATAAGGACGCGGGTCGATGGTGAATAGCAGATCGCCCTTCTTTACCAGCGCGCCTTCACGGAAGTGCACTGCGTCGATGGTGCCGCCAACGCGGGCGCGAATCTCAACCCGGTCCACCGCTTCCAGACGGCCGGAGAACTCATCCCATTCGGTGATGGTCTTGCCAAGGGCGGCTGCCACGTCCACGGTGGTGGGTGCTGCCGGGCCAGGCACGGCCTGCGCCTCGCCGGCGTGCCAGGGCTTGAAGATCGAGGTGGCCAGGCCAGCGCCGAGCACTGCGACGATGGCCAGCGCAATCATGGTGCGTCGAGTTTGCTGATTCATTTTCTTGACTCCGTATTCCGTCTGCGGGTTTTCTTCAACTGGAAAGCAAAAATAGGACGAACGCCCCCGCCGGAGCGCGCAAACGGAGCGCGCCCGGTACGCCTGCTGCTCGCAGGCCGGCTTGGCTGATTGGTAACGCGGGATCAGCCGGGCGGGCTGGCTCCTGTCTGGCGTTCGGCCTTGGGTGAGGCGTCGTCGTCGCCGGCAAGATAGCCTTGCAGGTAACGCGCGCCTTCGTTTATCCACACCTGACATCGGTCGTGGGACACTTCCACGCCGGCGCCACAGGCACCGGGCATGATCTGGACCTGCGCCGGCACACTGGCCGTCTGCAGGCGGCTGACGAAGGCTTCGCCTTCGGCGCGCAAGGCATCTTCTTCCGCCACCTGCACAAAGGTGGGCGGCAGGCCGGCCAGCCGCGAAGCCAGCGCCGGGGCCGCGTAGGGATGCACGCTGGCGGCCGGGGTCGGCAGGTAATCGCGGTAGTAGCCCGCCAGGCGCTGGAGCATTTCCAGCGGCACGCTGCGCCCGCCCTGCCCGACCGAGCACGAGGCGTGCTGCAGGCACGGATCGGTGACCGGGCGGATCAGCCACTGCGCGCGCGGCTCGGGCAAGCCGCGGTCGCGCAGCATCTGCGACAGCGCGATCGCCAGGTTGCCACCGGCTTCTTCGCCCACCAGGGCAAAGCGCTGCTTATCCACCTTCAGGCGCCGCGCATGGCGCAGTACCCATTCGGCGGTATGAAACACGTCCTCCGGCGCCGCCGGGAACGGAAAATCGGGGGCCAGCGAATACGCCGGGGTGACCACCACCGCAGGCACCGTCACAGCCAGCGAGCGCGCCAGGCGCTGGGATTTGTCCGGGCTGCCTTCCACAAAGCCGCCCGCATGCAGGTAGATCAGCCACGGCAGCAACGGTGCGGCCTTACCCTCCGGATAGCCCGGCGGGTAATTCAGGCGCACCGCGATAGTGCGCCCGCAGCTCTCCACCGTGTGCTCGGTCACTCGCCCCTCGGCCAGTTCGGCTGCTAAGGCTGCTGCTGCGGCTTTCGATTGCGAGGGCGACATGTCGGTCACGTGCGGCGCGAGGGCGACGCATCCATTGCATATTGCGATGCAGCGAATTATGGTGGTTGATGAAGGTGGGATAAAGCGAGGCTTTACCAATGCACTGTTTCTCCGGTGAAATAATCGGGCATGTGGCGTCCAGGAAACCCTTTGCTGTGCAAGGTCATCCATTTTGTGCTCCACTCCCGCACTTGCGCAGCCGCGCAAGCCGTCATGAGCCATGCCGGGCCGCGCCCCACCCGGGTGCCTGTCCCGCCAGCCAGACCTGCCTGTTACCTTACCCAGGGGAGTGAACATGGATCGTCTCGTATCAATGCAGGCCTTCACCCGCGTGGTGGATGTCGGCAGCTTTGCGCGCGCGGCGGAGGCCATGGACCTGCCCAAGGCCACCCTCACCCGGCTGATCCAGAACCTGGAAACCCATCTCGGCGTGAAGCTGCTGCACCGGACCACCCGGCGCATCAGCGTGACCACCGACGGCGCCGCCTATTACGAGCGCTGCGTGCGGATCCTGGCGGACGTGGAAGAGGCCGAGCAATCCCTCACCCACCAGAACAACACGCCGCGCGGCACGCTGTGCGTGGACACCACCGCCGGGCTTGCGCAGCTGGTGCTGATCCCCAAGCTGCACGAGTTTTTTGCCGCCTACCCCGAGCTCAAGATGGAACTCACCATCAACGGCAAGCCCATCGACCTGCTCAAGGAAGGCGTGGACGTGGTGCTGCGCGTGGGCGACCCGGTCGACGACACCATGGTGGCGCGCCGCATTGGCCAGCTGCGGCTGGGGCTCTACGCCTCGCCGGTCTATCTCAAGCGCAACGGCACGCCCACCCAGCCCAGCGAACTGACGCAGCACCGGGCCGTGAACTACCTGTCCAACCGCACCGGCCGCGAAATACCGTGGCCGCTCGGGCAAGGCGAGCAGCGCACGGAAATGCTGCTGCCCTCGTCCATTTCCACCAACGACGGCGACGTCTACCTGAGCTGCGCGCTGGAAAGCCACGGCATCGCCCGCATCTCGCGTGCCATGGCCCTGCCCTATGTGGAAAGCGGCCGGCTGGTCGAAGTCCTGCCCGACTGGCCCACGGACTCGTTGCCGATCGCCGCGATGTATCCGCAAAACCGCCACCTGTCGGCCAAGGTGCGCGTGTTCGTCAACTGGGTGGCCGAGCTGTTCGCGCACCATCCGCAGTTTGGCGAGACCCAGGCGGGGCAGCCTCAGCCGTCCCGCCAACCCAAACTGGCGGCCTGAGCGCAACACGGGCGTACTGCGCACTGGCACCGGCTACACCGCGCCGGAGGATGCGGCGGACGCAGAGAAGGTTGAGCCCTGCGCCACGGCCAGCGCCTCCACCTCGAACAACATCCCGTCAAGCGCCAGCCGCGGCACCGGAATCAAGGTGCACGCCGGCTTGGGCGCATCGCCCCAGGCCCGCTCCACCGCCGCCACCAGCACGGCCAGGCGTGCCTCGTCGTGATCCACAACCAGCACGGTCAGCTTGGCCACATGGCGCAGTTGCGCGCCCGCAGCGGCCAGCGCCACGCCCAGGTTGTCGAACGCCTGGCGCACCTGCGCCTCGAAACTGTCCGGCAGGCTGCCATCCGCAAGCTCCCCACCCTGCCCGGCCACGCAGACAAGGCCCGCGCCGGGCGCGACCATCGCCACATGGGAGTAACCGTTGGCGCTGGGATCATAGAGACCAAGCGGATTAAGCATGGTGAGCTGACGCGATGCGTGTTGGGTACGAGTGGCTTGCATGGGACGATTTCCTTGATAGACAGCACTGAGTCAGCACCGAGACAGCGTTGAGACAGCAACAATCGGCTTGGCCGGATGCAGGGCAGGCTCGACATTGCCGCCCGCCTGCCCTAATATCCAAGATAGTTTTTGGATATTAGGGTGCGCCCATGAATTATGCAAACAATAACTTGGATAACCCTACGGGGTCTCCGGGTGATCGCATCCTGTTCCTGCTGAAGACCAAGGGCGCGGCATCGACCACGCAGATCGCCCAGGCGCTAGGCGGCACCGCCGAGGCCGCGCGCCAGCAGGTGCAGAAGCTGCTCGCCGCCGGGCTGGTCGAGGGCCGCCAGCAAAGCGCCAGCGGCGCAGGCCGGCCGCGCCAGGATTGGGCCCTCACCGCCAGCGGGCACGGCCGCTTTCCCGATACGCACGCGCAACTCACCATCCAGTTGATCGGATCGGTGCGGCAGTTGTTCGGCGAGCAAGGCATGGACAAGCTGATCGGCCAGCGCGAGTCCGAAACCCGCGCGCAATATCTCGCAGCAGTCGCCGGCCAGGGCGAGTTGCAGCAGCGGCTGGCCACGCTCGCCGCGCTGCGCCACGCCGAAGGCTACATGGCGCGCCTTGAGCAAGACGGCAAGGACTGGCTGCTGATCGAAGACCATTGCCCGATCTGCGCCGCTGCGCAGACCTGCCAGGGGTTCTGCCGGGCCGAGCTGCGGATCTTCCAGGAGGTCGTCGGGGCGCAAGCCACCGTCACTCGCGAAGAGCATCTGCTAAGCAACGCGCGGCGCTGCGTCTATCGGGTCAGCGCCACGGCATAGGTGCCATAGGCTGGTGCTAGCGTGGATTGGCCACCCCCGGCCGCCAGTGCTATCTCGCTGCGCAGCCACGGGCGCCGTGCCGCGCCAGCCGATTCGAAATCCCCCGTAACACCTGCAAAAACGCCTTGCCGGTAACAAGGCTGCGAGTGCTAGGATAAGCATGTGACCTCCCCGGCGGACAGCGCCGTTGGAGCGTTACATGCAGTACGTCCTGCAGTACGTCCAATACGGGCGTACGTGCACCAAGTGTAAGTGCGCCGTTCACTGACATGCCTGGGAGATTGCAAAATGACTCCAACCCTCTTTTGGCAAAATGTGAAGCGCAGCGCCACGCTCACCATTCTGCTCGGCAGCCTGTTCGCCGGCTGTGCGCTGCCCGCGCACGCGGGCGATATCACCGGCGCTGGCTCCACCTTCGTCTATCCGCTGCTGGTGAAATGGGCGGCCACCTACTACGCCAAGACCGGCCAGCAGGTGAACTACCAGCCCACCGGCTCGGGCAACGGCATCCGGCAGATCAAGGCGGCCAATGTCACGTTCGGCGCCTCCGACATGCCACTCAAGCCAGATGAATTACGCGCAGCCGGGCTGGTCCAGTTTCCGGTGGTTGTCGGTGGCGTGGTGCCGATTGTCAACCTGGATGGCGTGGCCCCGGGCCAGATCCGCTTTACCGGCCAACTGCTGGCGGATATCTACCTTGGCAAGATCGCCAACTGGGACGACCCGGCCATCAGCGCGATCAACCCCGGCATCCACTTCCCGAATCAAAAGATCCTGGTCGTGCATCGCAGCGACAGCTCCGGCACAACCTTCAACTGGGCCGATTACCTGTCCAAGGTCAGCGACGAATGGAAAGGCAGCGTGGGCTCGGGCACCACTGTCAAATGGCCGGCAGGTGTCGGCGCCAACGGCAACGAGGGCGTGGCCACCTACATCAAGAATGTCAAAGGGGCGATCGGCTATGTCGAGCTGACTTACGCACTGCAACGCAAGCTGCCCTACACGGCCGTGCGAAACCGGGACGGCGAGTTTATCGAGCCCGCGCGGGAGAGCTTCAGCGCAGCGGTAGCATCCGCGGACTGGAACCAGCACCCCGACTTCTATCAGGTCATCACGGACGCGCCCGGCACGCAGGCGTGGCCAATTACCGGCGCCGTGTTCGTGATCATGCCAAAAGCCCCGAAGGATCCCGCCAGCGCCAAAGCCGCACTCGCGTTCTTCCGTTGGGCACTGAATGACGGACAGGCCGATGCGGCGGCAGAACACTACGTGGCGCTACCGCCCGTGCTGGTCAAGCAGATCGAAGCCTACTGGGTGGACAACCTGAAGTAAGTGCGAGCAGCGAGTTCGGGATGCCCTGCGCTGCAGCGGGTTCCCGGTTTCCCGGCTTCCGCTCAGTGCTCCGTAGCGCCGGCGTGGGCACTCCAGTCGATATGGTCCGAGAGATAGTGCCTGTACGCGTACTCGACATCGGCGTCGGCGTCTTCATGGGCCTGGAGCGGATTGTCCCTGCACATGGGGCAAGTGTGGCGTGATGACGCTTGCGTCTGCGTGCCCTCCATCATGGTCACAAACCCTCTGTAACGCCCCCAGGGCAATTCCTCGACAGAAGTGACGAGGAACAAATCGCCGCGCTGATACGTTGCCATGGCTGCACTCCTGCATGCTGAACGGGGACATTCATTCTAGCAACGGCTTGCGCGATGGCAACCCCGGTTTGGCAGCCTAGAAGCCGAGGTTACTCAAGCGCCGCTGGCGCGTCCTCTTGCGCCCCTTCCTGCGCCAGCTTGCACTGGCGATCCAGGAAATCGCTGGCGTGGCCGTTGCTGCCAGCCTCACGATCGACCGGCTGGTCCACGATGACAAAGCCACCCGTGCCCGCGGCATCCGCCACATAGGTGACAAACACGCCCCGGTCCGGCACGACTGACGCCGCCGCGCCAAGCCGCTGCTTGATGAGCAGGAATGGATTGACGGGCATCGCCGCTCCCGGCGAAGGCACGAACACCGCCTGCACCGGCTTGCCCATGAACCGCAGCGCCGTCCAGGTGGTCCCGATACGCGCGCTCGCGCCGGCGACAAAGTCCCTGGCATCCCGGCTGATGCAGTCCAGATGGATATGCATCTGCTCCTGGCTGCGCGCCGCCTTAGCATTGATCGCCAGCCCCAGGATGCCATCGGGCAACGGCCGCCCGCGTGCCTGCCCGACAAACCGCCTGGCGTCCCAGCCGAATGCCCACGGGTTCGCCCCACCGTCCTCCCAGACGCCGGGTTCCTCCACACCAGTCACGCGATGATCCGGAATGACGAGAAAATGCGAGCGGCCGATAGCATCCTTGTAGAGCACCAGGCCTTTTTCACGATCCACCAACACGCAATCGGGGTGATGCCGCGCGCCGGGTGCCAGGCAGCGCGCCTGCACGTTACGCCACAGCCCGTCCTTGGCAAACAACGCAAGAAGCCCGACGTCCGCATCGGCCCAGGCACTTGGCGCCATGCAAAGCACCAGCAGCATGGCCAATCGCCGCGCCGTGGCACCAAAAACAAAAAGAGCCATCAACCTGATGGCTCCACACCCCGCGAACAAACAAGCCAAGCACACCCCTCCCCCAACATCCCCGGCATTCTTGGACGCACGGTGAGACCACAAAGCGAGGGAGAGGCCAACCGACTCGTTACGACGACTACGGCGATCCAGGCCTGGGGCTGTCGTGGGTATTGGCATTCGGAACTTATGCACCTGAGTCGGTATAGCCTGCATTGTGCAGGACAAATATGGCAAGACGATGGCGTGTTTATCGACGCTGCATTCCTATACTAAAGAACGTGCCCCGCCGATTATCAGGCGAGTGCCTGACCAAGCCCTTTCGCCCTTTCGCGACAGGCGACAGCACTGCGCCGTATCACGCACCGCCGCTTCCTGCCGGGTGGCAGGCAATATGAAAACCGAATCTCAGTCCTCGATGATCGCCAGGATATCCGAAGCCCTGAAAGTCCCGGTGGAGGAAGTGGAGCGCGCGTATTTCGCGGCCTGGCACGAGCTTCAGGCCGGCGCCAAGATTCACGACTACCTGGCACTGTTTGCCGCCAGGCGCGTGACGGAGGCGTTTCGGAAACAACAGCAATCTTCAGCGCTGCCACCGCCCCCTGTTCCGGCATCGGCCGCGCCGCCGCGCTATGTCTAGCCGCCAAAGGGGCCGAAGTCATCGCTGGCGCGCGCCGCACCTGAGCTAGAGGGGTGATGGAGCGGCGTTCCTGAGACCACCGGCTTTCTGCGTACCAAACGCCACTTTGTGCGATTTTCTCCGCTTGTCCGCGTAGCACGGACACGGACAAGAAACGTGCGAGGCTCAAACGGCGCGCACGCTCTCCCCCGCTATCGATCAGCCCCTATCGAGAGGACTCTCCTCTTCCTTGTTGTTTGCGTCCGCCTGTCGCGACCCGCTTGTATCTATTCATAAGACATCGCGACCCAAGTAAGAGAACACTTCCAAGCCATTGATATACAATGAATCCTTGAAATGACTATCTATTCATTATCTATTCATGCCCGCCCAACCATCCGCCCTGCTGGAAATCCTTAGCGAGGGACCCGCCAACGCGGCGAGCTTGTGCCTGCGGCTGAAGATCAGCCAGCCCACGCTGTCCCGCCGTATCGCAGAAGCTGGCGACCGCATTGCGCGTGTTGGCAACGCGCGGGCTGTGCGGTATCTGGCATGCCGGATTGTGGCGGGGCGGACGCAATTTGCGCTGCACCGTGTTACGGCTGCAGGTCGGATTGAACAGTGGGGCGAGCTGCTGCCAGTCCATCCAGGCTTTGTCCTACGCCAAAGTGGCGAAGACGACTGCTTGCTGGAAGGCTTGCCATGGTGGCTACAGGACATGCGCCCGCAAGGCTTTATCGGGCGGCACTGGGTGCGCCACCGTGCCGCTGCGCTAGGTTTGCCAGATGACCTGCTCAATTGGAGCGACGACCATGTGCTGACCGCGCTGGCGGCGGGAGAGCATGATGTGCCCGGCAATCTGCTGCTGGGTGACGCAAGCCGCTCCGCCTGGCTGGCACACCAGCCGGACAGCATCGCCACGAGTGACCGCGCACAGCACTACCCGCGCCTTGCTGCTCAATCCATGGCGGGCGAATTGGTAGGCTCCAGTGCCGGCGGGGAGCAACCCAAATTCGCCGTGCACGTGAATGGGCATGCAGTCCTCGTCAAGTTCAGTGCCGCGCAGGACAACGCGATTAGTCAGCGCTGGCGTGACTTGCTGCTGGCGGAGCATCTCGCCCTGCAACAGTTGGCCAATCACGGCCTGTCCGCCGCAAATAGCGAAGTGCTGGATGTTAACGGCCAGCGCTTCCTGCAGCTATCGCGCTTCGACCGCACCGAGCAGGGTGGTCGGCGTGGCGTGGTGTCACTGGCCACCCTGGACGCGGAATTCGTCGGGCGAGCTCGCGCGACCTGGCCGGAACTCACCGAAGCACTGCTCAAGCAGGGCCGCATTACGGCGCCAGCGCATCAGGATGTCTGCCGGCTATATGCCTTCGGCCGCCTGATCGGCAACAGTGATATGCACAACGGCAACCTTGCCTTTCTGCATGAAGGCACCATGCCCCTGTCGCAGGCTCCTGCTTATGACATGCTGCCCATGGCCCTGGCCCCGGACCGCAGCGGCGCAATGCGCGACAGCCTGCCCGCGCTCACACTGCCCACTCAGCCGCCGGCCAGTGCATGGCACGAAATGCTGCCGTTGGCCCGCGCCTACTGGCGGCGCCTCGCCGAGCACCCGCTGGCCAGTTCAGAATTTTCGGACATCGCCGGACGGCAGCAGGCCTGGCTCGACGAAGCCGGTCGGCAGCTCGAGCGGCTGGCCTGAGGGCAAACACGCCCGCATGCTCTGGGACCACGCCGGCAAAAAAAGCGTGCGTGCTGGAACCCGACGATTCTGCTGTCGAATCACCATTCTCCGAGGCTCAATGACCAAGACCGCTCTTGGCGATCTGCTGCTCCACGAACTGGGCGAACAGTGCATGCAGACGCGTCGTCGGATGAAGATTGTCCGCGAACATGTAGGTCTGATCGGCATTGGCCGTCACGTAGGTAGCCGGCGAGCATAGCAAGGCCGTGTCGTGAGGTGTTTTCGAAGGGTCGCAGGCGGCGCCGGTGTTTGATACGACGAAGCCATTGGCCTGAAAGTTCGCAATGATCTGGTTCTCCCAAGTATAGGAATCGACCTGGATGACCTTGCCTTGCAGGCCAGCGGCCTGCAAGGCAGAGTTCAGGCTGTTGTTGAAGATTTGCGATAGCTGGGTCAGGTTTGCCCCGCCGTCGGCCGAGGCAATGCCTTCGGGCGAAAGTCCGACATTCGGGACATTGACCAAGACGACATGCGTGGCGCCGTTCTGGATGATCTGTCCGACAATTTGCGCCAGGGTGGTTGCCGCCGTCTGCACGGTCTGCGCCGCCGCCGGCAGCGCCCCGGCGCGAAGCACGTCGTTCGATCCAGCCCAGACCAGCACCAGTTGATTGGCGTTGAAGCTATTGTGTGCGGATAAATAGCTCGAAACCTGCTGGCTGACGGGCATTTCGACGTTGCCGATCACGTCAGTCAGAAAATTGTTCAGGTTTGCCGGCGTTGCCACCGTGGCGCCGCCCTGCGCATAGCCGAGGCCGCCGTGGGCACTCAACTGATGCGTGATGCCGATCGTAAACGCAGCGCTTAGCGTATCGCCATAGTATTGCGCAACATCCTGAGTCCACACTTGCCCAGGATTGGTTGTGAATCGCCCTCCGCCGACCGCGCTAGCGATCGGCGCAAAGGTCCCGACATCGGACAGGCTGTCGCCAAACGAGACCACTTGCAGAGCAATGCCGCCCGCCGGGCCGGACGCGCCACTGCTGCTACCCGAGCCGCCTGCGCCTCCATCCCCGCCGCATGCGGCAACCAGAAAAATCACCACGGCAAAAATCGCGACACGTACCTGATCGATGCTTCTTTGCATGGTTTCTCCCCCGCAGGTTGGCTCATCAGCAGCCCATCAGTAGCTAGACTAGCGAAGGTCCCTGCGCGATGCCGCATGACCCATTGATTATAGTGACCTGAACGGGCCGTGCGGTCGGTACGGTGCCGGACATGGTCGACGTCCGGATGTCAATCCGGCCCGGATCAACAAGCAGGGGCCGCACCCCGTGCAGCGAGCGCCACTCTTCCGAATCAACGTTGAGCGTCGGCTTTGCCGGAAGCTGCGGCAGCATCCAGAGCCAGCATCGCGGGCCCGATCATCGCCTGCAAGCGAGCGCGGCTGACGCCGTCGCGGGCCTGCACGGAGATGCCGTGCAACAGCGCGCCGTAGAGATCGCCAAGCGCGGCGATGTCGGTGTCCTGCCGCAGTTCACCGTTTTGCACCGCCGCATGCAGCCGGTCAATGATGGATTGCGTGCGCTGGCGGCGATGCTCCGCCAGCCAGTCGGCGACCGGCTCGTTCTCGACTGCGCAGCTGCTGGCCGCGGACACCACCAGGCAGCCATGCGGACGGCCGCGTTTGGTGTAGGTCCGCGCCGCGTCGTTGAGCAAGCGTTCGATGGCCTGCCTGGCCGACGCCTCTTCCTGCATGGCGCGATCCGCGAAACCACCTTCGCCTGCTTCGTATAGCGCCACCGCTTCCCGGAACAACGCTTCCTTGCTGCCGAACGCCGCGTAGATGCGCGCCGAGGCCAGGCCCAGCGCCTCGACCAGCGTCGACATCGACGCGCCTTCATAGCCGCGCTCCCAGAACACGGTCATGGCCGTATTCAGGGCTTGGTCTCGATCAAATTCTCTAGGGCGTCCGGCCATGTTCTGCTCGTGATTGAATGCTGTCGCGGCGTGCATTTTACCGTCGCGGCACCGAACACGGTTGACTTCCTCATCCTTGCCATCTATTCTTTGTCGCTCGACAAACAATAGCCGGTTCAATCCATGCAAACCATCAAAGGTCCAAGTCTCCACCTCGCCCAGTTCAGCGACACGCAAGCGCCGTTCAACACGCTGCCCGCCATCGCCAGATGGGCCGCCGACATCGGCTTCAAGGCATTGCAGATTCCGGCGTGGGACGAGCGCCTGTTCGACGTGAAGACCGCAGCGGAAAGCCAGACCTACTGCGACGAAGTCAAAGGCATGCTGGCCGGGCACGGCCTGGTCATCAGCGAACTGACCACGCATATCTTCGGGCAGCTGGTGGCGGTGCATCCCGCCTACGATTCCATGTGCGACAACTTCGCGCCGCCCGCGCTGCGCGGCAATCCGCAGGCGCGCTCCGCCTGGGCGCTGGAGCGCCTCGAGCTTGCCGCCAAGGCGTCGCGCCGGCTTGGCCTGACCGAGATGGGCACCTTCTCCGGCTCGTTCGCGTGGCCTTACCTGTTCCCGTTCCCACAGCGCCCGGAAGGCTTGATCGAGGCCGCCTTCGAAGAACTCGCCAAACGCTGGTTGCCGGTGCTCAATGCCTGCGATGCGCAAGGCGTCAACCTTTGCTATGAGATTCACCCCAGCGAAGATCTGCACGACGGCGCCACCTTCGAGCGCTTCCTCGGCCTGGTTGGCGACCATCCGCGCTGCCACATCCTGTTCGATCCCAGCCACTTCGTGCTGCAACAGCTGAACTACCTGGACTACATCGACTTGTACCGCGACCGCATCCGCATGTTCCACGTCAAGGACGCCGAGTTCAACCCAAGCGGGCGGCAAGGCATCTATGGCGGCTATACGTCGTGGACGGAGCGCGCCGGACGCTTCCGCTCGCTGGGTGATGGCCAGGTCGATTTCAAGTCGATCTTCTCCAAGCTTGCGCAATACGACTACCAAGGCTGGGCCACGCTTGAGTGGGAGTGCTGCCTGAAAGATCAGGAAGACGGCGCGCGCGAAGGCGTGGATTTCATCAACCGCCACATCATCCGCGTGACCTCGCGCATCTTCGACGACTTTGCTGGCGCCACCGTCAACAAGGCGCAGATCGACCGCATGCTCGGCATCGCCTGACACCGACATCGCATCCAATGCATCCGATGCATCCAATCCATCCACCGAAGACATCCATGCAAGACAACACCCAACACACGCACACCTATGTACGCATCAACGGCCACCGTGTCCACTGTGTCACCGCAGGCAGCGGCCAGCCGGTTCTGCTGATTCCCGGCTGGCCGCAGACGTGGTTCGCCTGGCGCCATGTGATGGCGGCACTGGCGCAACGCGGCTTTCTCGCCGTCGCGGTCGACCCGCCGGGCACAGGGCACTCCGACCGGCCGCTCACGGGCTACGACACCGGCGCCACTGCCCACACATTGCACCGCGTGATGGCCGCGCTGGGCCACGATCGCTATCAGGTGGTCGGCCACGATGTGGGCATGTGGGTGGCCTACGCGCTGGCCAGCGACCATCCCGACGCTGTCACGCGGCTGGCGCTTACCGAGGCCGTGATCCCCGGACTTGCGCCTGCGCCGAGCATCTTCGCCCCGCCTGCCGAGAACAAGTTCCTGTGGCACTTCATGTTCAACCAGGTAGCCGATCTGCCCGAGACGCTGATCACCGGGCGCGAGGCCGCCTACCTGAATTTCATGTTCGACCAGTGGTCCCATCGCCGCGACCGCGTAGCCGTGGACACCTACATCGCGGCCTATTCGGCGCCCGGCGGCCTGCGCGGCGGTTTCGGCTACTACCGCGCGATTCCGGAAACGGTGCGGCAGAACCGCGAACGCGCACAGCGCAAGCTGGCGATGCCGGTGCTAGCCATCGGCGCGGAGCACGCGACCAACGACGCGCCGCAGTTGACCCTGCGCGACAACGCCATCGACCTGCGCGGCGTGGTGGTGCCCGACTGCGGCCACTTCATCATGGAGGAGGCACCAGAGGCATTCATCGCTGAACTGCTGCCGTTCCTGGAAGCGCAGCAGGGAGGGCATGCGCATGGCCGTTGATGTAGATATCGCTCGCTTCCTGGCCGCGTTACCGGCAAGCGGCGGCGAGACGTCGCTAGCGCAAATGCGCCACGCCACCGAAAGCGACTTGCCTGCGCTGCACGGTCCCTTGCAGGACGTGGCCGCGATCAAGATGTTCAGCGTGACAGCCGATGACGGCTACGAGATCAGGATTCGCGGCTACTGGCCGACGGCGTCGCGGCAAGCTGACGCGCCGCTGCCCGCCATCGTGTTCGCGCACGGCGGCGGCTGGGTTCTCTGCTCGCTGGCGCTTTACGACAACCCCTGCCGTGCCTTGGCCAACGCCACCGGCTGCGTGGTGCTGTCGGTGGACTACAGGCTCGCGCCAGAGCACAAGTTTCCTGTGCCGCTGGAGGACGTGTATCGCGCGGTGGTATGGGCATTCGACAAGGCCGCGGAACTCGGCATCGATCCAAATCGGATCGCGGTAGGCGGCGACAGCGCCGGCGGCAACCTCGCAGCCGCCGCAGCCCTGCTGGCACGCGACCGCAATGGCCCCGCCATCGCGCATCAGTTGCTGCTATATCCCGCGTTGGACAGCGCGATGGACTCGGACTCCTACGCCGAATTTGCCGAGGGCTACTACCTGACGCGGGACGTCATGGCGTTCTGCTGGTCGGCCTACCTGCACGGACCGGCGGACAAAGGCTCGCCATATGCGTCGCCGCTGCGCGCAGAGCGACTCGATGGCCTGCCGCCCGCCACCATCCTGGTCTGCGAGTACGACCCACTGCGCGACGAAGGCGAGGCTTACGCCCGCCGGCTCGCTGACGCGGGCGTCATCGTGCAACAGACTCGCTTGCCGGGCATGGTGCATGCCTGCATCCACCTGCTCGGCGTGGCGCCTGCTGCGCAATGCCTGTTCGATCGCGTCGGCGCCATGATGAAAGCGGCGCTACGGGCGTAACCGTCAGATACCACTCAGGCGCGCAACGCGCCTGACGCCTCCGGATGAACCTGGTGGACGCTGGGCAGGCCAACGCGCGAATGCGGTAGGCGTGGGAACATCGAGTCCCATTTTTTACCTACACGTTTCCCGCACTGACGCTCTATTCTGTAAACCATGCCCGGTGGCGCAGCCCGCACATGCGCGGAGGCCATCCGATTAGTTTTCCGAGGACGTGTACGTGGTCCCCCATGTCCAAGAACTTCAAACACGCCCTTACGAAAGCGCCGGCCACGTCCGCTAGTCATGGTGCCGAGGGCAGCGACCGAATCCTGCTGTATTTCGGCTGGCTAACCCTGTTCATCTATCTGGCAACGCCCGCCGGCCTCCTGGTGGATATACAGACGTCGTACATACTCAAGAACCAGTTGCATGCGACGGCGACGCAGATTTCGACATTCCGGCTGGTTACGGGCATACCCGTGTACATCGCGTTTGTTTTCGGCCTCGCGCGCGACCAATGGAATCCGCTGGGATTGCGCGATCGTGGCTTCTTCCTGATTTTCGCTCCGGTGACCGCGGTGGCATTCATCTGGATAGCGTTTTCAGGTTTTTCATACGCGGGACTGGTCACCGGGATGCTGCTGGCAATGCTGTCGTCCCGATTTGTCGCCGCAGCCTATCAGGGCTTGATCGCACTGGTGGGCCAGGAGAAGCGCATGTCCGGGCGCCTGAGCGCGCTATGCAACGTGGTCAGCTCGGTCCCTGTCGTTGCGGGCGCGTTTGCTTCGGGGTACATCTCAGATCATCTCGCCGCCAAAGAAGCCTTCATCCTGGTGGCGACGGTCACGTCATTGATTGCCGTGCTGGGGCTCTGGAAGCCCGTTTCCGTCTTCGGCCAACTCTATGATCAGCCACAAGCCAGAGGCGCGGATCTCGTTGGGAATATCAGGCGGCTGGTGAAACATAAGGCTGTCTATCCGGCGGTTCTCATCTGCTTTCTGTGGAACTTTGCGCCGGGATCGGCCACTCCGCTGCAGTTCTATCTGAGCAATGCGCTGCATGCGTCGGATTCCGTCTACTCGTACTACAACGGGATCTTTGCCGCCGCGTTTATCCCGACATTCTTGCTGTATGGCTTTCTGTGCAAGAAAGTACCGCTGAACAAGCTGCTGTGGTGGGGAACGATCGTCGCAGTGCCGCAGATGATTCCGCTGGCGTTTATCCACTCAGCCAATCTCGCGCTTGTATTGGCGGCACCGATAGGGCTCATGGGCGGCGTAGCCACGGCAGCATACCTCGATCTCGCAATGCGGTCCTGTCCGCCAGGACTGCAAGGCACCTTGATGATGCTGGTGGATGGCGTTCTCGCGCTCTCGGCGCGTGCCGGCGATCTGCTGGGCTCATGGATCTATAACAGCAGCCCAACGCACGGATTCACCTATTGCGTGATCGCGACAACCGCAGTGTACGCCCTGATCCTGCCCTTGATCCCGCTGACGCCGAAGGAGTTGATTGCTACCAGGGATGGCGAACAGAAGCCGGGAGTCGAGGCTGAGGTGCTGAGCGAGATCCGGGAAGCGTAAGCGAGCAACTAGTACCGTCTGGCCCGTCTGGCGAATGGCGTGCGCTTAAAGCAAAGTCGATCCCCGAGGTTACACCAGCACCAGTTTCCGTAGTAGACCCACAGGGGACAGATACACCGCTACAAAGACGTCGTTGGGGCCGTCGTGTTATCCAAGGATGCCCCGGAGAAACGGATTTTCTCGAACGTTAGGGCAATCGACTCGTTGTAAGTGACATCGAAAGACAATGAATGATCGTTTCAACGGCCTGCTCAACGGAAACGCTAGCTGTGTCGACTACAAGATGGTCTGAATCCCATGTGTCATATTGGCGTTCAAGCACGCTCTTCCATGTCGGCAGCGTGTGGCCTGGGATATCTGCCTGTCTCTCCTCGACCCTCAGACGGTGCGCCGTCGTATCAGAACAAATCAGCTCAATATCGAAGATGCGCACACCTGCTTCGAGCGCCGCGCCTCTCCAGGAGCTACGCGTCACATGCAAGGAATTGACCGAGTCCGCGACAACGGTCATCCCCAGGCGCAAATTATCTTTTGCAACGGCATATGCAGCAAGATAGCCGGCAGGTCCGATATCAGCCCCATCGCTCCCGGCCGCAATCATTGCCTGCTCCAGCGTATCGATACGCAGGTACACTGCGGCAAGCTTGCGTGCAAGTGCTTGCGCTACCGTTGTCTTTCCGGTGCCCGGTAGTCCTCCGAAGGCAATCAACATTTCCGGCGTTCCCTGTATTCGAATGTAAGACGGAACAGCTAGCAATCGGGCTGTATCCCGTAGAAGGTGTAGAACGCCGCGATGGGGGCTTCGACGGCGAGCGCTTGCAGTGGGAAGGCGAGCGCTAGGTCTCGAACGTTTGCCAGTTTCGATAACCGTTTTTTGAAATCCTGCACAGCGCCAAGTCTGAGCGAGCCGTGGCGATCGAGAAATTGCCCCCACAGCGATACGTGGCGATACCGCGGCTGCGCAACCCTGGCGCTCGCGACGTACGCCGCGGGAAAGCACCGTTGATATGCAGGAAGGTGATAGAGCCACGAGGTGCCCACCACGCGTGTCACTAGTTGCCTGTTGCGCTTGACGTCGCCGAAGAGTGACCGAAGTTCAGCAAGCCGAGCAGGCAGGCGCTCCCTGCTCAAAGGAGATGTCGCGGTGGACTCCGCATTCCGGAAATGAATTCGCACACATTCCGCGTCCTGCATCGCATAGGAAAAACAGCCAGTTTCCGGGACCGTCGCAGACGTCCGTGAATCTGCAACTTGCGCGAGATAGAAGCGATAGGTCCAGTCGCAAATATCCGATGTACGGGTCAGTCCATCGACGTACAAACGCCAAACGGGATGACACGGGTCAAAATCCCTAGCTAGCCCAAACCGAATATAGAAGTTCGTGTAGTCGAGCAACGCTCGATCGACGGGCATCTCGAAAAGCGCCGCAACGGTTCGAGCAAAGTCAAGCTGCAACTCGAAAAAGTCCCTGCTGTAAACCATCAGCGCCACCCCCCCGAGCAAGAATCATCAATCGCCCGGCATTTTATCCGCGTGACTGCTCCCGTCCGATGCCGAAGCGGCCGTTCGCCGGAGATGTCCTGCTCGGCGGGCGTCCACTGAGCCTATTCATAGAATTTGCCCGCAACCAGAATTCACCGTTCTATACAAACCGTATCCTCATTGCGCAGTCTACCTTAGCGCAGACCGTACTTGCCGCCAGCCCGAATTTTCCCTGCGCCCCCGGATACAGTCACACCCTTAGGTAGATAAGCACATCGCATGCCTGAACTCCCGCGGGGAGCAGGAATTCAGGATGCTATGGGGGTTTTGCACGTCGTAATGCTCAAAGGTCCAACTGATGGGCCGCTTCATGACCGAGGCGGCCATCCAGGTGTGGTATCGCTCGCACAAAGGTCATGAGGACGTGCCACATTCTTCCGACAAGATGGGGAATCTGCCCGTTGTCTACCCCTCAGCCGCTGCATGCCCCATCGCAAAACCTGCGGCCCAGCCGCAACCGCCATCTCTCGCACTTGCCGCTTTTTCTGCCGGATGAGGTCGGTCGCGAGCAGATCGATGCTTAGCGCGCATCACCGCGAAGTAGATCACGGAACATTCCAGAAAGCAGCTAGCACGCTGCCACCTCGCCTTAACCCTGATTCATCCGATAAACCGTGGCGCTCCAGTACCGGTTGCCATCGGTTTTCTCCTGAGTCCATCCGGCCGCCTTTAACTGCTTGCCGATCATTCGATTCATGAATCCGTGACCAAGCAGCAGAACTGGCCCTTCGCTGGCAAGGGATTGAAGTCGTTGCGCCGCCGTATCGGCCCGCATCCTGGCCTTACGGGCAGACTCGACCTTCCCTGAGAAACCGCACAGCCATAAGACCCGGAGAATCAATGCCCATGTAAACGGCGAAAGACGCGGCAGTGTCCATCGCCCATAGGGCAGTTGCGCCTCGCAGAAGATCTCGTCTACCAGGGTCGGCGCAAGGCCCAGCGCCCGAACGGATGTCAGCGCTCGGGGCGCACTGCTCGACACAATCACCTTGGCGGTGGCGGCTAGCTCCACACTAGCCTCTGGAGCGGGCTGGTTAATGATTTCGGATAGATCATATTGCGCAATCCAGCCCTGCATATCGCGTGCTGAAACCTTGTCTAACATGGCCAGATTCGGTTGGCCATGGCGCATTAAGGTGATTTCCCTGTTCACTGTATTCATGTCCTTGCTGTCCAGTGAGTGCAGAGGATACACGCCGCGAGTGCTTTAAAGCGAGATGGTGGGAACCGATTGCGCTGCCGCTCGAGGCGACGGGCCATGCAGCGGTGTGCTAACTGGACCTCAGCGTGAACGCCAGAAGCAGCACATTCACGATGAGCAAGCCATACAGGATCGCCATGCCTGCGGAGATAACCCGGCGCCGTTCCTGTTTTAGCGACGCGCGCCGCTCTCGCTTGCGTTTCCAAAGCCAGGCCGCTCCAATGCCGACGGCGGCGAGGCCCGCCAGCAAACCTGACAACACCACGTTGGCGGAGGCTGGCTCGGACGGGACTTGCCCGGTTCCGGGCGACGTCGGCGGGGCCTGAACGCCGGCGGCCGCCGGCGATGCGGGCTCGCTCGGCTTCGCGCTCTCTGGCACGGTGGCAGCCAGCTGAGCCGGCGTCGCCTGGTCTCGCGCCGGAGGTGTTGGTTCCTGCTTTGGCGGGACAGGGGCTGCAACGGTCGTGCTTGGCGCAACGGTCGTGCTCGGCAAAACAGCGGGCCGTGCCGGCTTCATGCGGGCAGCGTCCCGCCACCGCCACCATTCATGGAACAGGCTATCAAGACAGCGCACGGAGCCACAGGCATCGCGCCTGCTGCGCCAGGCGCGCACGTCGGCATCGTTGGTGACGCCGCTGCGCAGCAGCTTCTGCTGTTCGGCATAGATGCGCTCGTAGCGCGTCGAAAGCTCCGCGTTATCGCAGACCAGGTGCTTGTTGCGCGGGCGCCCGTCGGTCGCCAGTCCACATCGCATCCCGTCGCCGTTTGGATCTTCACAGCGGACCGATCCCGCGCCGGATGCTGACTTACAGTCGATGTCGGAGGCCTGCGCCCCATGCAAGGCAGACAGGCCCAGGACAACGAGCACGGCCAGGTGTCCTATGACCCTGTTCATCACGGCTCCCCATCGACGCGGCCACATCGGCCTTGAGATTCAACATAGTCGATGGCCGCATGGGCCTGCAAGCGTGCGATTGGTGGCGCGATCGGCAGCGCGTGTTGTAGTGCACTTTGTTTGGCGCCGCCAAGCCGCGATGCGCGCGAAGTACCGTATCGATGCCATGCGCCGCGCAGCCATCTTCCCGCCCTGTGGCTAAACGGCCTGCCAGCCGCCGGCGGCGTTCTCGACAGCCACCGAAAGCAGCGCGTTGAGTTGCGCGGTTTTTTCGGCGGCGAGGCTTAGCGGGCTTTCGGAAGGGGCGTGGGCCGTGAGGAAGGTGTCACGCCCGGCGCGCTGGGCGGAGATGTTGTAGTGCGGGTACCTATGCATCGGGCGCCCTCCTTTGGCAGGCGCGCAGGCGCTGGCAGAGGATAGAGGGCTTGGAAGCTGCGATTTGCCCGGGACGAGCAAGCGAAGACTGGGGCATGGGTATGCCTCCTTTTTCACGCGGATTGATGGCGGATTGGTCACCTTTTTCCGCGGGCTGCTAAACCCGGTCGCTGTGGTTGCAACGACCTGCGCAGTATAACGGCACAAAGTACGCTCCAAACCACCCGCTACAAAAAGTCACACTGCTACACCATCAGCCGGTAAAAAGCACCAAATCGACGTGTTCCAGCCCTTTCCGGGTTTCAACCCCACCCTAGGCCAGCCGTTTCGCCAGCTCTGCGCCGTGGGCAAAACCGGCCGTCTCCGCCGCGTCCGCCGTGGGGAACAGGTCCGTTACCTTGGACGATTCCAGCAAAGTCCCGGCGGCCCGGATGTTCGTGCCCGGGCGGCAGACCCGCACCGTGTACTCCCAGACCGTGGGCGTTCTCGGCCGCACCTGCACTTGTACTTCATGGGTCTCGAAAACCCGCTTCTTCCACGCGTATTCTTTGATCATGGCTGTCTCCGCTTTTTATGGGAGAACCGCAACTTAGCCGGGCGAACGCTAGTCGTTCAAGCGCGCATCGCAAGCGTCATGGCGGTTGCGGGCTACCGTTGCGTTCTACCCATCATCGTATCAAAACACGCAATGTCTGCTCATCTCGTGCAATCCCGGCTTGCATTTTTGCCAATTGCGCAACACATGGCGTGGCAACGCCGGGCATGCCAGGCACTGGACAATCTGCCGGCGGGCAATCATCCTATGTCTCCCGCCCGCTCAAGCGCGCGCCAGCCAGATTGCACCATGACGCTCCCTACCCTGCTGCTCTTCATCTTTGCCTCGGCCGTGACCATTGCCACTCCCGGCCCGACCGTGCTGCTGGCCCTGAACAACGGCTCCAGGCATGGCGTACGCAAGGCGTGCTGGGGCATGGCCGGGGCGCTCGCGGCCGACATCATCCTGGTCGTCACCGTGGCCGCAGGGCTTGGCGCCGTCATCGCCGCGTCCGAGGTTGCCTTTGAGGCGATCAAATGGTTTGGCGCCGCTTACCTGGCGTATGTGGGGTGGAAGATGCTGCGCTCGGGCAAGGAGCCGCAGACAACGCAGACGGTACCGGAAACCGTGCCGGACACGGCTGCGGTGCGGGGCCGCATCCTGTTCTCACGCAGTTTCCTGGTGGCGCTGACCAATCCCAAGGCGCTGCTGTTTATCTCGGCCTTCCTGCCCCAGTTCATCGATACGAGCGCGGCGCTGCTGCCGCAGTACGCCATCCTGACGCTGGCCCAATGCCTGCTGAACCTGGCCGTCATGCTGGTGTACGCGGCGCTGGGCGCGCGCATTGTGCACGCCTTTCGTGGTGACGGCATGCGCTGGCTGAACCGGCTGTCAGGCGGCACGCTGATTGCGCTGGCAGGTGGGCTGGCGTTTTACCGCCGCGCGCAAACCTGAGGCACGCAGCACCGCTGCCGCACCATTGCGCCCAATCGGGCAAAAAAGGGCCAAACCATCATGCCGAAGCCCCAGATCCTGACCTATATCGACGCCGGCACCTCCGACGGGACCTCGCGCCTGATGCGGATGATCGGGCAGCAGTTGCTTCCCGGCGCGTACGAGATCCGGGCGGTCATGGCCGACGACATCCGGCAGGACGAAACGCTCTTCGATGATGCCGTGATGTTTGTCATGCCGGGCGGTGCGGACCTGCCTTATTGCGCAGCACTGAACGGCGCACCCAACGCGCGCATCCGGCGCTTTGTCGAAGAAGGCGGCGCCTACCTTGGCATCTGCGCGGGCGCGTACTACGCCTGCAGGGAACTCGCCTTCCATGCCGGCACCGAAGGTGCCATCTGCGGCCCGCGGGAACTGAGCTTCGTGGATGCCATCGCGGTTGGCTGCTTACCCGAACTCACCCGGGGCGTCACTTATGACGCAACGCCGCGCAGCACTGCGGCAGCAGAAATACGCACGACCCATAGCCTGACCCATGTCCCGATCACACTGTATGCGCACTACCACGGCGGCTGCCGCTTCGACTTCGGCGATGCAACAAACCACGCGGCGCAGATCCTGGCCGTGTACACGGGCCTGGAAGGCACCCCGCCCGCCATCGTCAGCGCCCCCGTGGGCAAGGGCTGCGCCATCCTCACAGGCATCCACCTGGAAATCTCGGAGCGCGAGTGCAAGGACGCCCTGCGCGGACACAGTGACATGACGGCGCACCTGCACGTCTGCCGCAAGCTGGCGCAAACGGGCGACGCCCGGCTGGCGGTGTTTCGCCACTTGCTGGCGCATGCGGGGTTGATGCTGGGTTGACTGGCTGATCTCGATACCCACATCGAGCCGGAGAACCTCAGGCCAGTAACCAACGGATTCCTGCTGCGGGCCTCTTCAATCCGAGCGGTATCGCGCCCTGCCTATCGCAGCGCCAGGCGAAAGGCAGAAGCCATATTGTCCTGTTCTCGCTGCGACAGTTGCAGTCCGTTCGCAGCAATCCGCCACTGACCGACAACCCTCTTGAAGTCCTCGATGATGTCATCGGCATCGGACAAGGAAACCCGGAAATACCCGGCCACCTCTCGTGCAAGCTCCAGATCGAGCGCGTTGTCAGCGTGAGTGATGTTCAGCGTCAAGCCATCGGCGATGGGAACAGGGTTCATGTCATAGGCGTCGGATAGCCGCCACCCCTTTCCTGGCATCAGGATGAATCCATGATTGCGCAGATGGTCATCGGTATTGGAGACAAGGATGTTGAAGACGATGCGTGACCAAAGCTCGCACAAATCCTTGCTGGGCTGCGCACCATGCCGGACGATCACTTCGGCCAATTCCAAATAGCTCGCGCCGGCGGCAGCGTCGTCGCCATCGACCCGACCGGTCATGGTCATGGCGGAAGCGAAATGAAGTCTCCGGCCAGCACTGGTGCATCGAAGCGCTTGACCATGAAGCAGTGGTGGTCGCTTGCGAAGCGCTGCGCCATCCCTTTCGCTACCCGCAACTCACACGCTGTAGCCAGGGCGTTCACGACCATCTCCCATGCGCCAACATCATGCTCATCACGGGTGCTCGGGAATTTCGCGATCCAGAGGTGGCCATCGCTGTCGGCCACGCTGGCCTTTGGGCGCGCACCGCCAAGAGAGCCTCCCGGGGCAATTAGCATCCGTAGCCATGCACGGCCATCCGCGGACGTGTTGTCCGGATCCGCCTCGATAGCACGGCTTGCGCGCTCCAGATCGCGGAGCTCGGTGAATGGCGGGGCCGCAATACCATCGCGATGATCGAGAAAGCTCCCTTCGTCGTTCAGCCGGTATCGAATCGCACCGACTCGATAGCGGTCGTGCACGCCGAGCAGGTAGTCGGACTCAAAGAGCCTTGTGCCCTTGGGGAAGATGCCGTCGCGAACATCGCGCTCCAGCCGCCGCCTCATCAACACGCGCCCCCATCTATCAGGACACGAGTCGGCAAATACCCCGAACTTGTCGTGATGTTCTCCTGGAAACTGTGGGCCAGAATAGAGCCCGATGCGGGGATCAATCTGCAAGCGCCCCAATGCGGGATCAGCCAAGGCCGCCGGATCGTACTCGAACTCGAACAGCTCTGCTGCCCTTGCCTTCCTGGCATGCAACCAGCCAAGGCGCTTGGCGGATGCCAGGCCATCCCAGTCAGCGTAGACCCCGATCATCTTGCTCATCACTCGTGTTCCTCGTCCGCTGGCTTCTTTCTCCTTGGGGAGATCAAGGCAGCCAAGGACTCACTATTGACGGGAAGCGGAGTTGCTGTCTCAACTGGCCACCTGTCCTCTGGACGGGCGACTGTTTCGTCGCGCGGCAGGCGCGGCGCAGCGGCGCGCTGGCTGGACATGCGTCCTAGCAAACGGGAATCTTGCAGGCCTCTGCCGATCTCGTCCGTCTCCGCGATCTTGGCCAGGTCTTTCTCGACGCCCAACACCTGCATCACCGAAAGATAAGCGCCGATCGTTACGCCCGAACCACCGGCCTCGAGCGATCGCAATGTCATCTGAGACATCCCGGCACGCTCTGCCACCTGCTTGGCCGTGAGCTTTCTTCGCAGGCGAGCGAGCTTGAGACGTTCGCCGAACTCGACAAGCAAACGCTGGGTTGAGGGAAGGAGTGGCGCGGTTTTTTTCGCCATGGTGGCAATATTTCTACATATCCAGGCCGATAATGCAAAAATAATAGCACTTTTTAGAAGCGATGCAATAAGGCAAATACTCTGGCCATCGTGCGTCCGTAGCGCAAGAATAATTGCATTTATGGCGTTTGACGCACATTCATTCCCTATTCAGAAAATCGAATACCCGCTCAACGTCGTCAGCCACTCCAGCGCCTGCACCCCGGCCAGCGAATTGCCGCTGTGGTCCAGCCCCGGTGACCAGACGCACACGGCCCACCTGCCGGGCAGCACAGCCACAATGCCGCCGCCCACGCCGCTCTTGGCCGGCAAACCCACCCGATAGACAAAATCCCCCGCAGCGTCATAAGTGCCGCAGGTCAGCATCAGCGCCGACAGGCGCTTGGTGGGGCTGGCGTCCAGCACGCGCTCGCCGCTCCACGGCACCACCCCGCCATGCGCCAGGAACAGCGCCGCGCGCGCCAGGTCCTCGCAGCTCATGGTGATGGCGCATTGGCGGCAATAGGCGTCGATGACCTTGTCCACCGGCATCTCAAGTCGGCCAAAGTCCTTCATGAAGTACGCCATGGCGCGATTGCGGTCCGCATGCTCGCGCTCGGACTGCGCCACGCGCGGGTCGTAGTCGATCGCCGGGTTGCCGCTGAGCCGGCGCAGGAACTGCACCATGGCGGTCTCCGCCTGGACAAAACGGCTGCACAGCACGTCGGTCACCACCAGCGCGCCAGCATTGATAAACGGATTGCGCGGCTTGCCTTGCTCGTACTCCAGTTGCACCAGCGAGTTGAAGGCGTTGCCAGAAGGCTCGCGCCCGACCCGCTGCCACAGGTCCTCGCCCAGCAGCTGGAACGCCAGCGTGCAGGCAAACAGCTTGGAGATGCTCTGGATGGAGAACGGCACCGCGGCGTCGCCCACGCAATGGCTGCGGCCATCGGCAAACACCAGCGCCATGCCGAAATGCGTGGCGGGTACTTTGCCGAGCTCGGGGATGTAGTCCGCCACGCGGCCCTGTGTGAGCAAGGGCGCGATGTCGCGGTGGATGCGTTGGAGGATGTGTGCGTAGTCCATGCCGGGCCCGAAGAAACGTTGCTGGCAACATCCTACAGCCCGGCGGGCCACTGCGGCACTCCGCGCGCCGTGGCGCGGCTGGTACTAAGCCGCCACCGGGCCACCCCGGTCCAGCGACGCCGACACCCCCACCGCCAGCAGCGCCAGCGCGGCCACCGCCGCACCCAGCCAGGGCAGCTGGGTCAGCGGCAGGCCGGCGCTGATCATCAGCCCGCCCAGCCACGCGCCGGTGGCGTTGCCCAGGTTGAACGCGCCCTGGTTCAGCGTGGACGCCAGGTTGGGCGCGCCCTTGGCCTTGTCCAGCACGCGCACCTGCGTGGCGGGCACCACGGCAAAGCTGACCATGCCCCACACAAACAGCGTGAACAGCGTCGGCACCGGAAAATGGCTGGTCCACGAGAACACCAGCTGCACCACCGCCACCGCGGCCAGCAGGCTGGCCAGCGCGGGCATCAGCTTCCAGTCGGCCAGCTTGCCGCCGGCCAGGCCGCCCACCGTGATGCCGGCCCCGAACAGCAGCAGCACCATGCTCTCCTGCTGCGCGGTGAAGCCCGTGACGTCACGCAGGATGTAGGCGATGTAGGTGAACACGGTGAACATGCTGACCGATGCCAGCGTGCTGATCAGCAGCGCCAGCTGCACCTGCGCCGCGCCGATGGAACGGAACTCGCGCAGGATGCTGCCGGCCTGCATCGGGATGGCCTTGGGCAACCAGGCCACCAACGCAGCCGCGGCGGCCACGCCGATCACGGTAACGGCCCAGAACGTGGAGCGCCAGCCCAACGCATGCCCAAAGGCAGTGCCAAACGGCACGCCCAGCACGTTGGCCACCGTCAGCCCGGTAAACATCAACGCCACCGCCTGCGCGCGTTTCTCACGCGGGACCAGCTCCGCGGCCACCACCGCGCCAATGCCGAAGAACGCCGCGTGGCAAAACGCCGTGACCACGCGCGCGGCCATCAGCAATGCATAGTTGGGCGCCAGCGCGCACAGCGCATTGCCGAGGATGAACAAGCCCATCAGCCCCACCAGCGCGGTCTTGCGCGGCCACTTGTTGGTCAGGATGGCCAGGATGGGCGCGCCCACGGCCACACCGATGGCATAGCCCGAGACCAGCATGCCGGCAGCCGGCGCGGAAACGCCAAGATCGGCGGCAACGTCGGGCAACAGCCCCATGATGACGAATTCGGTGGTGCCAATGCCAAAGGCCGCGGCAGCCAGCGCGAGAAGCGGTAATCGCATGATGTTGTTATTGAAAAACGAGAGAGAGATCGGTGAAGCTTGCGCGTGCGGTGCGCACAATCGGCGCAGAGGGACAGCGCGCGCGCCGTGGCGGGAAGAACGGCAAGCCACGTGCGGATGAGCAGACCATGACAGCGCGCCGCGCACGATCGCGCAAGTGCCGCATTTTGCGCCAATTTCGCGCGGTGCGTTGGCGGGTGCGCAAAAGACCCTGCGCCCGGAGCGGTCGCAAGGCCATGGGCTACGCAGTACGACTCAGCGTCTGCGCCCAAGTGCGCGCAGCCATTGCGCAGTACTACGCAAGCCCGCTCAGAAAAACACGCTGCGGATCAGCGGCGCGGCCAGCACGCTGACCAGCCCCGCGATCATCATCACCAGCGATGCCACTACTCCCTGCACTTCACCCAGCTGCCTCGCCTTGGCCGTGCCGGCACCATGCGCAGCGGCGCCGAAGATGGCGCCTTGCGCCAGGCGGCTGCGCACCGAGGGCAGGCAGGCCAGCACGGTCTCGCCAATCGCCATGCCCATCAGCCCGGTCATGACCACAAAGATCGCGGCAAGATCCGGCGGCCCGCCCAGCGCGCGCACCGCATCCACGGCAAACGGCGTGGTCACCGAGCGCACCGCCAGCCCCTTTTGCAGCATCACCGGCAAGCCAAAGCCGCGCGCCAGCCAGACCGAGCTCAGCACCGACGTCACCACCGCCGCCAGCACGCCAACCGAGATCGATAACCAATGCTGGCGCACCAGCGCACGGTGATCGTAGATCGGCAGCGCGAAGGCGATGGTGGCCGGGCCAAGCAGCCACATCAGCCAGCGTGTGTCGGCGATATAGTCGCGATACGGCACATGCGCGGCCAGCACCAGCGCGATCAGCACCACCGGCGTGGCCAGCAGCGGCATCAGCCACAGCCGCGCACGGCGCGCATAGAGGCGCTTGTTGAAGTAATAGAAGGCGACGGTTGCCACCAGGCTCAGCGCCGCCAGCACGGAGTCATGCATGGTGCTGCTGCCGGTTGTGCGTGGCACGGCGCGCGCGGCGCGCCAGCCTGAGTTCGAGGCGGACCACCTGCTCCACCACCAGCGCCGTCACCACCATCACCGCGAGCGTGCTCAAGGCAATCACGGCGCAGATCCGCCAACCCTGATGCCGGACCAGCTCCGGATACTGCACCACCGCCAGCACCGCCGGGATAAAGAACAGCAACATCTCGCCCAGCAGCCAGTCCGCCCCGCGACGCACCCAGCCACCGCGCACCGCCCCGCTGAACAGCAGCGCGGCCAAGGCCAGGAGCCCAAGCAAACCAGCCGGCAATGGCAACCCCAGCCGCCCGCGCAGCCAGTCCGCCAGCAGCCACAGGGCCGACAGCGCCACCACCTGGGTCAGCGCGATGGCGCCAGTGCGCAGGCGGGCACCGGGTGGCTGCGGCAAGGTCGCGGAGGTGGAGGTGGAGGTGGAGGTGGAGGTAGAAGTGGATGAAGTGACAGTCACAGCGCGTGGCATCGGAACATTCAAGCTATGGCGCCACGCAAGGCGTGGCAGTGACGCTAGTGTACGAAGCGCACTTCGATATATAAAATGAATATAAATTATTGATTCGATGCCATATTGGAATGGCAAGCCGTGATCACCCACGCACGCCACATCCGAGGAGCCCCCATGGATATCCGCGCCCTGCGCTACTTCGTTGAAGTCGTCCGCCAGAACGGCTTCACCCGCGCCGCCGAAACCCTGCATGTGACCCAGCCGACCATCAGCAAGATGGTCAAGAGCCTGGAAGACGAACTCGGCGGCCCGCTGCTGCTGCGCGAAGGCCGCACGGTACAGCTCACCGACGCCGGCGAGGTCGTCTTCGCCCGCAGCCAGGCCGTGCTGGCCGAAGTGGCACGCCTGCGCCAGGAAGTCGCCGAGGTAGACGGCATGGCGCGCGGCGAGCTCAAGGTAGGCATCCCGCCCATGGCCGGCCGCTACCTCGCCCCGGTGATCGGCGCCTATCGCCGCCAGTACCCCGGCGTCAAGCTGCGGCTCAGCGAGCAAGGCGGCCGCGCGCTGGAAGAAGGCGTAGCCACGGGCCAGCTCGACCTCGGCGTCACGGTGCTGCCCGCCGCCGTAGCCGGCCTGGCCAGCCTCACCGTGACCCGCCAGGCACTGGTTGCGGTATTTCCCGCCGAGCGCGCACCACGCCGCGCCGGCGCGGTCCGGCTAACCGACCTCGCCACCCTGCCCTTCGTCCTGTACGAAGACGACTTCGTGCTATATCGCGTCATCCTGGACGCCTGCGAAGCCGCTGGCTTTACACCGCAGATTGCCGGGCAGAGCCGGCATTGGGACTTTATCGGCGAACTGGTCGCCGCCGATGTGGGCGTCGCCATCCTGCCTGCGCCAATTGCCGGGCAACTGGATCCCGAGCGGGTAGCGATCCGGCCCCTGGTTGTACCTGAGCTGGTGTGGGAACTGGGGCTGGTCTGGCGGGAGGGATATTTGTCACGCGCGGCACGCGCCTGGCTGGCTTGTTGTGAGGAGGCGTTTGGGGCGGGGCGAAAGGATGCGGTATGAGCTGATGCGTTGGGACTAGCAGTTCTTGACCGATGGCGCACAAAGGAAACACAATGAAGCTCACCAGCAAGATCTCCCACTATGACAGCAGATGGCCTGCGCTCTTCCTCACCGAGAAAGAGCGCATAGCGAAGGGCCTTGGCACCGAACTTGTCGGTATTTATCACATCGGAAGCACCGCTGTTCCTGGACTCGCGGCCAAGCCAGAGATCGACCTCTTGATTGAGGTCTCAGAACATCGCAACGAGCCAACCCGAGACAGTTTCATGAGCGCACTGGGTTACATTCGGGGCAGCGATCTGTCAGCCGGGCACCATTTCTATCGTCGCGATATAGATGGGGTGCGAACGCACAAGGTACATGTATGTGTCAGTGGCCACTGGCAGATTGAGAGAATGCTCCGATTTCGCAATCTTCTTAGGAACGATCCCGCCATTCGACAGCAGTACCAGGATTTGAAATTTGAGCTCGAAGCCAGCAACCGCGGCGGTATCGCCGAGTACCTTGCGAAGAAGGCCCCCTTTATTGATGCCTTGATGGGATCGCGTCCAAGTTCAGCGAAGTGATAATGGCGCAAGGGAGAGGTCAAGACCGATCTATAACAGCCTCCTTCCTGCCACGACGGCTTCGACGGCGGCCTTATGGATCGACAAGTCCAGACGAGATAGTTTCGGATTCACGTGGCTCTGTCGAGCGGCCGCGATTGGCGACAGCAGCCTATGAAACCTTCTTCGCAGCCTGAATATGGCCGGCGGACATCAGGAATTCAACGGATCTACCAAACGGACGCTCCATGTCCGGCGGCTCAACCGACATGGTCAACCTTGGCATGGACATTTGGTCGAGTAGCGAATCGCAAAGCTCGGCGTAAGCTGTCCACAACCTGTGCATTCCTTCAGCGGGAGTACGGGGTTATCTCGGCGGACCGCTCAAGCCGGCCTGGTTAGCGCTCCGATTCGCACACGAACCTCGCGTAAAGCCGATTGAAAGAGCGGGTGGCATTGTTCGGGCAAGTCCCGCTGCAGCGGGTGCCAATAAAATGCAAACGTGTGGCCGCCGTCGTCGCTAGTCTCGAAGGTCCACTCGTCAGGCAATTCCGCCCCCGACTCGCACAGTTGGAAAGACCAGATCTGTTCCTGATAGGACGCGTTCCAAAGGCCGAGATCCGAAACCACGTGAGCGTCGCAAATACCTGACTCTTCACAGAGCTCACGAATTGCTGCCTCCGGCGAAGACTCACCGTGCTCAATGGTGCCCTTTACCAACTGGTGGCCTGCGGCAGGATGCTTGAATGCGAGGATATGTACGATACCGTGACGACTGTGCAAAACAATCGGGCACGCTTTTGTTGCGATCATGTGGCTCCTTGAATAAATTCCTCAGGAAAACTCACAGTGTTAACGTCGATCGCTAAACACGGCAGACCTTGAACCAGTTCTGGATGCGATATCTTCGTAGGTACTCACCGTGAGAGTCTTCTCTAACAGCTCGGGGTGGGATTGAAAAAATCCGGAAAGCTTGGCTGGATAGCTGCTCGTAAACCGAATCAGCTCAATAGTATTTGAGAATGTCTCGACTGGTCCAGCTACGCGAAATTTGCTCTGCACATAGCGCTTGAGTATCCTCAAAACGCGCACGTACAAAGACGTCTGGATCATCAGGATCCAATTCGCATCCCGGAAGAACGGAAGCAAGCGCTTGTCATATGATCCCTCGACAATCCAGCATTTCCCCGATCTCACCCGTTCCGTGGCCTCATCAATCAATTCGTTCGATCGCTTCAAATAATCGCCGCTATCCATGTCCCAGTAGATTTCATCGAACGGGATGTGTGGGATACCCGTCTCTCGCGACAGGCGACGTGCGAGCGTGGTTTTTCCCGCACCGGAAGGGCCAATGAAACATATTTTTAGATTCCCATTTTTCGCTGACATATCGATACTCTCTTAATGTGCGTCTGCCTAGAATCGAGGCTCTCAGCATGAGCGAGGTGGATAGATTAGGCCCACGATTATCGCCAATCCAGATTGCGATGTCGACTGGTAGCGCTGGCGCGCGGTTCTTTCTGTTCGCGCACACCGTGTCATTGTGTGTGGATAAGCGAGAGCCGCCAGAATCGTCCGCCTGGCCTGAACGTCTCAGAGTAGCCGGGATCGGCGGTGCAGGTGGACGACGGTAGCCGCATTTTCCCTTTGCCAACCGCGCCTACTTAAGGAGCACGATACGTCCGCGCACAAACCGCTCAATCTGCGACGCCGTTTTGTCTGGCGCAGCATCGCTTCGAAACCGGGCGCATGACAACGCCATGAATTTTGGAAATCGCTCTCGTATCCGTCGCTCCTCGCTTGCCCTGTCACCGGGTAGATACGGTCTCAAAAGTTGCCGTTGCACGATGATCTCGACACACGGCTCCAACTCGAATGCTGGCAGCAGCAAGGAGGTCAGTGCATTCGATTCGATGGCGCTACGCAGAGCCTGATACTCGTGGTCAATGTCTTCTGGGTACATCAGAAAGCCCGAGGATAGGGCCAAAACCGTGGGGGCTGCGAGCGAGCACCTGACCCTCCGGTAAACAGAAATATTCTGCTTCGCATAAAGCACGTAGCCCAACGTTGCGATGAACGCGCCGATGTTCCCTTCGAATGACATGAAGCGCTCGTCCAGGTCGATGAACTGCCACCCGAGCCGCTGAGCCAGGACGGGACCGACAGAGGTCTTCCCGGCTCCGCCGGGCCCGACGAGATGAAGAACGCTTGTCAATTTTCACCAAAGCACGAATCTGCGTGAGTTTTTAGGCAATACAGGTGGTAGGAGTCAAGGAAAATTAGCGCGTACAACGCCTAGCACCTCCCCAGCGTACGGCATCGCACAGACTTCCGCTACAGCGGCACGTAACATACCTTTTCGGCCCCCCCGGCCCATCAGCCGGCAGAGCAGTTGCACCGCCGATTCTGCCAACGCTGGTGTTTGCCATTGCCATCAGGAGTAGCCATGACGACAGAAGCTGAGAAGAAGCTGTGGGCAGAGTTCGACGATATCGCATCCAAGAGCGAGAATGAAGACGTTCAATCCATAGTCAAGGCCATCAAGCTGCATGCGCAAGTGATGAGCCTTCGGCTCGGTGCTCTTGAGGCGAACGCAAATAGCTCGGCCAAGCATCCGGCAAAGTGACGCGGGCCGGTGCGATCGCCTCGTGCCTGGCACGGCAGGCCCTTGCACTGCCCCATCGACACCTGCCTCCCTGGGCTTGCACAAGAAACCCATGCAAATGCACACTAGCGTACCGACCTGATCCCTGTCCGCGCCCATTGTTGGGTTAGATGCCGATCCGACAAGCATGGAGTCCTTCGAGATGGATGCAAGCCCAATCTCGCAATCTCGACGTCACAGATTGATGAGGAGGAGCAACTCGGCCTTTGCGCGGACGAAGCGAAGGCGATAGCAAGGCGACTGAATGAACGCCCGTGCAAGACACTAAACTTCGATACACCGGCTGAACGATTCCATCAAGCTGTTTCATCGACGGGTTGAATCTGCCACCAACGACGGCCATCCGATCGAGCTACTCTCTACGCAAAGCCCAAGTCAATCCGGGCTCAATTCGAGCGCTGCTGCCGGTGCCGATTCAGCTAGCTAAGGTATGAGCCGGGTATTTGCTTCAGTTCTCCATCTGGTCCGAGTACCCCGATGGATGCGTTGTCTACGGCAACTTGGAGACCCGATGGCACCGCGAAGAACTTGGCCAAATCTGGCCGGTCAACACCGAGTTGATAGAGCGAGGTTTTGAAGAAGCGTGTCGGGTCCTGTGAACCAGCGTTGTCGTCCAAGTCTGTGAGCCACCAGCCAGAGTCCGTGTCCTGGCCGGGTCCGCGCGTCAGCAGTATTCGCCTTGCAGTCTTGTAGTTCACGTGCACGACAGCGCTCTGGCGCAACGATGGAAAGTGAGGTTCCACCTGAGGCGAGAGGCTTTGAACCATATCTTTCTGATGGCGTAGGTGCATCAGCGTGCTGTCAACCGCGTCAATGAACTTCACAGGGACAACCCTCATATCGGGCTCCATCACCCGTAGATATCCGGCCGGCCCCTCTTCGAGCATCGTGAGCATCCATCCGACTTGCAGGCTCTCACCGCCTCGGAATCTCTCGCCGTCGGCAACCCGCTGTTAAAGAAATCTTAGAAACCAAGTGACATCGTCTGTCGGAACCACGCGGTTTGATACCCGAACCTGAAATTCCGGATGATTGAACCGCTTGCAAGCTGTAGTCGCGTAGACCACTGCGGCATTTGGTTCCTCCAGAGGTACCTTTTTGCCGAACGACGAGAACAGTGAGCGAAGACGCATGATTCCCCTGTTTCAGGTGACTGGCGGCACAACAGATACTGAATGGCCGCAGTCTAAAGGCCCTTCCTGGCCGGATTTGTCAACAAACGACAGCTCCTTGATCACGGCAGCGGAATCGATGAACGCTGAAACCTGAGTCGCGGCGGATGGCATCAGCATCCGATATTCATCACTCAAAAATTCCGTGACCTCGACCTCCGACCACGGACCGAGCGACGCCGTATAGTCGCAGAATTCCTCCTGGATCTCACGCCATGACAAGTAGGGCTTTCTCGACAGAATTATTCTCGTGCCCGCGTAGATGATGTGGATAAACGCCATGGATAGTCGATACTCGATGTGCACTATATCTGTTCTTGGCCGCAAGCGATCTTCTCAAGCCGCGACGCCCACTTCAAGCAAGCGCCGCGCAAGCAATGCCTGCGAGCGGTTCGCGAGATTGCACAGCAACGTCATCATGCCCGGCTGCGCCAACACTTCCATATGCGCGGGACTCGGCCGCGTCCAGCTACTCCCTTCCGTAGCAAGCCATATGTCAATAGCCCAAGCCAGATCCTCACGAGTTCGCTCATCCGGCTCGCATAGCTGCCCCACAAAGGCAACGCAAACCAGATAGTCCCATTTCTCCCGCCTGGCAATCCTCAGCGCCGTGATGTGATCTCCGTATTGCTCGAGCATGCCGCGTAGCTGGGCGAGCGAGACAAAAGCACCATGCCTTACGCACAGAAGAGCGGCAGTCCTGCGAACCCGGCGAGAGGGGTCTTGCATGGCGCGAGCGGCGATATCGTCTTTGGTGGCCGGCGCGAGCTTCGCCATGAGAATCAGGGCCTGCGCGCGCACCTCCACGTGCGCCGATTGTGTGTGCTGCCCAATGACTGGCAACGCCTCTTTGCCTTGCAGTTCCCCGAGTAGAGACAACACCGCTCTGATCTGCCCGGGTCTCAGGCGTCCCGAATCCAGGGTGTCGACGCAGTGACGCAAGACATCAAAGCCGCGCTGCATCAGCCACCGCGCCGTGCTATAGCGCAGGCTGCCCTGGGGATCAAGGAGCGCGCGCTTAGCGAAGTCCATGGCAGCGTGGTCGTCTTGCTCAAGGATGGACCGCAGGGCGGCGCGGCGCACAGGCCCAAAGGTAGATGTCATTGCCAGTTCAATGCAACGCTGCTGCTCCGCGTGCGGAACCTTGTCGATCAGATTTGCTGCCTGACGGGCAAGAACAATATCGCCGGATGCCAAGCCAAGCCTAACAAGGTCGACGATAGACTGGAGCCCATGATCGAGGCAAACGGCAAATGCGGCGCGGCGCAGCCTCATATCCGTGCTGGACAGTGCGCCGGAGATAGCTGCGCTGCCGCCTGCCTGGACAAGCTGCTGTTCGAATTTGGCAAGCCAGGGGCCATGATCGGTGCGCATTGCCTGGGTCAGGCTCCGGAGCTTCGGTAGCAGCGGCGCGAAGAGTTCGGCCGGCGTCGTCGCAAGCAGCGTGAGCAGCCCATCGCCGGCGACCTTGCGAACCTGGGGCACCCAGTCGTTCAGGCGGTCTGCGATGGGCGCAAGGAATCGCGGGTCGCCGATTTCCACGCACCGGGCAATGCCTGCCTCCCTTACGTAGCCGGAATAGTGGCAAATCGCCTCCGCCAGCAGTTCGCGATCATCGGTGGCCGCGATCCGCGCGAGCGCGGCCCGAAGAGGAACCGGATTGCTCTTGGGGAAGTAGATTGTCTCGTGCGGTGCATGCGCAGGAGGCCGTAGGCAGAAGATCTTTGGGATCAGACTCATTTCCGTTCAATCGTAGGTTTGTTGACAAATTCCCTGCCTCACAACGCGGTTTTCTACAAGGAAGAGGCCCTGTAGATTCCCCTGCGGGCCTGCGGACGAGACCAGCATCAAAAATGCCAGAGCAAGAAAACGAACGTTCATCGACGTAATCGGAGTTATTCCGGACAAGTTTCTGTAGCTTGCTAGTTCCAATCCGAGATTGAACCGGTGCCTCTGCCGATCGAGCCATCAATACTGAAACACCAACTGCAACCCCGCCGTCACCCCCGCCGTATGGAACGCCGCCGGCTTATAAACCGGCATACCCAAAAACAAGTCATACGACACCGCCCCCAGCTTCGACCCCAGCCCGCCTCTCAGCCCGATCACCGCGCCCGCCAGCTGGGTACCCACCAGCCCCTCGGTCGACGGCCCAAACACCCGCCCATAGTCCAGCCCGGCATACAGCGCCTGCCCGCTCCCGCCCAGCGGCGCCTGTAGCTCATTGCGCCAGTAGAAACCGCGCTCCCCCGCCAGCAGGCTTTCGCCATCGAAGCCGCGCACCGTGTACCGGCTGCCGATGGTCAGCGCGTCGATATAGAACAGCCGGTCATTGGTGAACTGCCCGCGCACGGTAGTGACATAGCGCAGCGACTGCTCCGCCAGCTTGAACGGCACCGACAGGTTCGCATCCAGCACGGCCATGCGGTAACGCCAGGTGGGGCCACCCAGCTGGGCCAGCGTATCGGGCTGCGCGCCAAGGCCGGCCACGCCCTGGCGGTAGGCCAGGCTGCCGTCGAACTGGGCGGCGCCGAAGTAGTGGCGACCGGTGATGCCCACCTCCACCACCGTGTTGTTGCGCCGCTGCTGCTCGATCTCCGTATCCTCGATAAAGCTCTTGCCAAAGCGCTTGGACAGCCGGAACTGCAGGCCAAGCACATCGTTCTGGCTGCGGCTAAGCACCCGCTGCAGCTTGAAATCCACCGTCTGTGAATTGCCGCTGGAGACAAAGGTCTGGTTGACGCCGGCAATCTGCTGGTAATAGGTGCTGGAATACGCCGACACCGTGCCCGTCCAGTAACCCCACGGCACCGAGTAGAAGCCGTTCCAGCCATGCGTGCCGTGGCGCCGGTCGCCAAAGGCCAGATCCTGGCTGTAGCCCACGTTGAACAGGTCGTTCAGGCCCAGCGGGTTGTCAATGCCCACGCTCAGGTTGCCCTGCAGCTTGCCGGTGGAGCGCGTGCCCGAGTTGTCCATCGACGCCACCACCGTCCACGGCTTGGTCCGCTTGACCGCGATCACCACGTCGCTCTGGCCCGGCACGCTGGTGGGCACAACCTGCATGTCCACATCCTGGCTGGTCACGCGCTTCATCTGCTCCAGGCCTTGCTCCAGGTCCCGCAGGTTCAGCAGATCGCCTGGGCGCGCTGGAAACGCGCTCTTCCAGGTGCCCCGGAGATCCGCCTCGGCAAAGCGCAATTGCCCGATCACGCCGGGGATCAACGCCATGCGCAACGTGCCGGTGCTCAGGTCCTGCTCGGGCAGCAATACGCGCGTGGTCACATAGCCCTGGCCAAGGATGACGTGCGACACGCCCTTGGCCAGCATGTCCACGCCCTGCTTGCCGATGCAAGCCCCCTGGTAGTGATCCAGCCACGCACGGGCAAAGGCGAACGGATCCTGCGGCAAGGCAGACGCGCCGCGCGCATGCAGCGCGGGCGGCAGCTCCGCCGGGACGTCAAGCGCAAAGCGCTCGATGCGAAAGCACGGCTGCTCGACCGGCAACGCGGGAAACCCCTCTGCCGACGGCTGCGCTGCCCGCACGCCCGGCGCCTGGACCGCCTGGGCGCGTTCGCGGGCTTCCTGCTGCTGGCGCACGCGCTGCTCCTGTTCGGCGCCGGAGAGGATGGCGGCCTGACCCGGATTGGCGGGAGGCACCTGGGCACGCAATGACGTGCTGGTGTAACCCGCACCACCCGCCACCGAAAGCATGGCGGCAATCATTCTTCTTCTGATCTGCATGAAAGCTTGTATTTGCGTGACCAGGCGTCACGGCATGTTTGGCATCTGCGCGGCTAACCGCTCACGCCATTAATCGAAACCGATGCAGGTAAAACCCCGCTGGCGCGGCTCGACCCGCTTGATCTGCACCGGCTTGACATCCGTCTCGTCCGTCTCATCGAACACCGCGATATGGCAGTAAGGCTTGTTCGCGCTCACCGCCTGCTTCCAGATGGAAACCTTCGCCGACTCCTCATCCGGCCCCGGCCTGCCATGCGCGACGTACTTGTGACCCGCCTCCGGCTTGAACCGCACCATATCGCGGCAGCGATGAATGCCGGATGCACCGTCAATCGCAATCACCAGCGGACGCGCGGCACGCACGCGGATGCTTGGCGCAGCGGACTGCGTGTTCAGGATGGCATCGCCCTGGTAGCAGCCCTTCTGGTTCACTTGCGGAATGGTCATGCTGAAGCCGCCGGTTCCATAAAGCTCGGCAGACGGATCGTCAGGGCCGAGCGGCGGCGCAAGCGTGGAAACCGATGTGCAGCCGGCCAGCAGGGCCGGCAGTGCGAGCATGGCGAGACGAGAGAATTGACCCATATGGCGACTTCTTTATATTGGCTTGATGACAACGCCGGGAAATGCACCCCCGGATACGACGTCCGGCCAAGGGGACGCGCACTCTGCGTTACGCACAACGCCCGCGACCCCAGCCCGACAAGACAACAACCGCAGAGCGCTACTCCACGCTAGCCGGAGCAACCGCAGAAGCCGGTGCGGCTTCCGCCGCCGCCTCGGCAGCCTCCTTAGGCGGCGCCTCCTCCTTGATCACATAAGACGGATCGGCAACCCAACGCCCCAGATCCTTCCCGATGGCAACGGCTGTACGGTCAAGGATGGAACACGTCCCCTTGAAGCCACCCCACATCCCACCCACCGACCAACGGTTGATCTTGGTATTGCGGATCACCTTGCCGCCTTCAAGTAGATCGGCAGTCACAGTGATAGCTTTAGGGCCAGTCCAGGCACCGCCGCCAACACCCAGGATGTGGGTGATCTGCAGCCGGAGCACCTGCGCACCGTTGGCATCGCCAGTGGACGCGACCGTGCCGTCGCCGGTCTTGTTCCGCTTGCGCAGCACATCGCCGACGCGGGTGGTCAGCATGTTCTCGATCTGGCATTCGGACTTGACCTGGTCGACTACGCTGGCGCCCGGAGCGTAGGTGACTGGGGTTTCCAGGAGGACTGGGCTGGCTGCGAGAGCGGTGGTAGTGGAAAGGCAAAGGCCGATTAAAAATAGATGCTTCATGATTTTGTTTTTAGATAAATTTAAAATTAATGTAGCTCTATGCGCCAACGTCATATTGCGATCGTCATATTCAATGATCCGCGCACCGGAAAATCGAAATTACGCGCGAAGGACTCTACAAACCACATCTACGTCCAGATTTCGTTACCTACGCCATCTATCCAGATGGCTCCTCCTCGGCAATCGTAACAAGGTCATCAGCGCGATTGCGCGAAATGGCAGACGAGAATGGAAAAGGCAAAGCGGCCACCATTGGCTCTCGTTTCTCGAGTACCCGATGTACCGACTCAAGAGGCTCACCGGCGATCGCCTCTGGGCGCGCCAAGTCACCGCCCAGGCAACCGAAGTGGCGAGCCATGTAGGTGAACTCATCCGCATGCCCGTTCCCGCACACCCGCAGGCCGTCCGCATCGCATGAAATTTGGATCACAGGATGATTCGATTTATGCAACAACGCCTGATTACGTCAGAATAGAGAATATCACCATACGAAAATAGAGTTTTATTTCAAATAACCCCTAAAACATTAATATCAATCTTAAATTCCTCTACCTCATCCATCGGAATATCCTTAAGCATCTCAGACAAATCATTATTTTCAAGTAAATCTTCAATAGCCTTACGATGATATGCTCCTGCCTGCTCTGATCCGCGCCCAGCATCAAGAATAAGAGTCAACACCTCAAGCATCAACCTCTCTACCGGAAGCTCAAAAGAGTTATCCAATTCATCATAGGCATACCCAACCTCACTCTCGCCCTCGACCCATGAGCTTTTATTATTGAGCTTTGACCTGCAATAGCTGTAATAACGAGAAAAAATCCATGCTCTCATCACGCTGTAAGAAACGCGATCTTCCATCACGGCTCCTTTTTTGCGGGAGAATCATAATGTTATTATTCAAATATTTACCGTGATATTTTGATATTTGACTATAGTTGATGATAGTCACCGTGTCATTGGCGACAGCGCTCTTGGTGGTAGCTGCCGCCTTGCCTGGGCTGCCAGTTCTTTCGTCAGAAATAGTCAATCACGATCAATGACTACACTCCACGCATGTCAATAATTGATGAGATCTTTCCCCAGTGGATAAATAAGCCGGCGCTCTCTCTGATGGACAAATCGAGCAACAACGCTCTTCTATTAATTTATCGTGAAAATCTCTTCTAATTTTTTCATTTTCCAAATCCCACGCACCTGCATTCACTCCATCAACATTTAGACATTGAAGCCATACCTGTACTATTCGCTCTTGAGAAAACACTGCACCAACCGCCCATGTCAGATTCTTGCAGACATGAGTTCCAATGCTTAATTTCGTTCTCAATTTCACCGCAGGAGACAGCTCCGGAAAGTCTAACTTCCCCATCTGTGCAATTGTTGTTCTGGTCGATATATTCAACCCATCGTCAAATACAATAGACCCAGAATCAAAATTGATCATGATGATACACATGAGTTACCCCATGCAACCCTAACACGGACATAACGTTAAACACTAATTTATTGCAATTGTCACAATCAAATTATCGAATTCCGGTGCTGATTTTCCATCGCTGCAGAGCAATTTAATTATACCCACATCGTTCTCAACAATCATTCCAGAATTACCAATCCAAGCCTGCATAATCCCATCAACTCGCCACACATTCCAAGCCTTAAAAACAGTTTCCGATGCACATGAAATCTCCATATCAACAACATCTGGACTGGTGTCTCCCCATAGAACGATGTCCTTCTGCTTCTGGCCGGCGACAGCGATGTGACCAAGATCAACCTTTAATCTGATCCCTTGAACTGGAATGTTTTTTGCTGATATTCGCTCCACACGGACATGCCATTTCCCCGCCGCGAGAGGGAGCCGATAAATTGGCACCACAACCATATCACCCAGAATTACTGGCTGTGCCTTTGACTCTTGAAACAACTTGGCGAGCGTTTTTGTATGCATAATTTCTAGCATCCATGTCTTCTAACTTCCATAGAAGCGCTGGTCATGTTCTAACATGAAGGTGCATGCACGAGCTGATGCACGCGTAAGACTATTCTGAGCACCTTCCTCTGTGACAACTACCATCCTTGCTTACGAATATGGGCCAGTTTCCAACAACAGAATGATCAATATCACCGGTTTCGACGAAACGGCGCGTTTGATACGGGAAATACCGATCCCCCATCGGCCTCCAACTATCTTAGTTGCCCCACGCCATCCAAGTTCGCGTTCTATCCTTTCGCGCAACTCGATTTCCGTCGGATTCCCATTAATCATGGCTGTCATTTTGGCAACTTCGGAACGCACATTGTTCCCCGAGAAGTAATCTTGACAACGGACCGGACTCGGGGATGTACGTTATCGGCCCAAACTCCGGATCGTTCAGTGCCATGTATTGACCAACCACCATGCCAGCATCGAGAGCGATTTTCCGAGATTCAGATGTTCTCTTTGGATAGATAACCCAGTTTGTTGTTCCGGGAAACATTTCTCGCGAGTGTCCTTCCATGACCCACTCAATCTCTCCGCTGTATGTTTCTACGGCAAATCTAAGTCTATTAATTACCTCCGGATCTTCATTCTCAAATCGAAAGCTAGTATAAGGCGGCATCGCCGACCTATCTTCCATTTTCGGTTGCTGACCTCTAAATTTAATTTCTGGATACCTGGATTCAAATTTTTGCCAGGCGAGCGGACCAAGGGTCTCGATGAAATTCAACAACTCCCTCCCCTCAGTCAAATCAATGAATACCATTATTCCAATCTCTGAGTCTTTCGAACACGGTGATCTCACCTGGATTTACATAGTCATTATTCTCCTCCGCCAGGCAATGGCGGATTTCGTTCCGGAATCCAATTGGAAGGCATTTCCAGCATTTGAGAATAATCCACCTTCCAGATATCCACCTCAATCGGGCGATGTTGGCTATCTACGAAAAGCGTCGCAAATACTAGCGTGCCGTCCTTGTCTAGCGCTTGTGCCGAAGCCACCATCGTCTCATGCCCATTTTTTTCGCATTGATTGGGCAAGCAAATACGGAAGCTACCCATACCACCGTCTTCCATAGGCTGAACTTCTAACGGCGTCTTCATCAAGAAATCGCCTCTTCCTTCAACTTGACCTAATTTTCCAAGGAAACCCAGAAGATTAAATTCGGCAGCGGAAATATTTCGATTCTTCATTCCACCTCACCTCTTACTGTTATTCTGCCAACGTTTATTTTTTCGTCACCGCCCTTAAATGCAAGCAATAACCGTCATGAATTTCATCGACTGGTCCCAACTTTCTGATCAATACCAACTGGTCGCCACAAATAAACCATTCGAAATGAATTGTCTGACGTTGGCGATTTATATGCCGGCGTTATCAAAACCGATGTGTCTCGCAAAACAACTACATTTCTCTCGTGAAGTTTTTCGTCATTTCATCAACAAATGTTTTGCAATTATCCGAATTCATGTCAATAACAACAAGATAGCGACGCTCACCAACTCCAAAGTAAATTGAGTTAAAGAAGAAATATGCGACATCCTCTATCGAATCATTTTCGTGACCCATGGTAACTACATCGAATCTGTCGATTGAAATAAGCACATCATCAAGATGATCATGCAGCTCATCCGCCCCCTCTCCGTATGTTAGAAAACAGGTTACCCCAGACTTCAACAGTATTTTTACCAAGCCATCATCAATTTCCCACCTCGTTCCACCAAGCCAAATTAGACATATTGTCGGAATTTCATTGAAGCTTGAAATAATACCCAACCGGCTTTTGTCAATAATCACCAACGAGCCAACTCCGCGATCAATTTTTAGCATTTTTCGGGGCCATTTTTAATAATTTATCGATATTATCTCTGAACGTAGATATTTCCGTTTCAAGATGACGAATTCTTGCAGAATGCTGCCGCTCGATAATTGCAGGTGGCAAATTCTCTATACCCAGCCGAATAGTCGGATTCGCAACAAAATCAGCCAATTTTCGCTCGTGCTCCTTAATTAATTTCTCATAGGATTTAATCGATTTAATGTCTTGCGGCGAGAGAGCATTGGCATTATTTCCGTACCTGCCAACTCCGCCATCCGCCATTTCCAACGACTGCGAGATGGCGATGGCTTGACGATAAACAACCGCTGCCTCTTTGGCTTGTTGCAATACAAAGCTATAACATCTTCCGTCACCGGGCGAACAATAATTCGCAGGATTGGCACTCATCGCGGCAACTGCCCAACCGATTTGCCTGCCCCACTCATCGGCGGCTGCATCCCGGTCGCTGGCCATTGCCTCGGCTTGATTCTGCCTCGAAACCGCCGACCACCGTGAATAGACAGTATCGGGATCGCAATTTGTTGCTGCCTTGCATGCGGCTAGTTCTGACTTGAATTCCTCTAACTGGGACGCGCTCGGGTCCGTGGTGTGCTTGAGGTAGTTATTCTCCGTCGCAACCTTCCCAATATTCGCGCCCGCAGCAACATCTGCAACCGACCCACCTGCCACGCCACCGGCCACCCCACCAACCACCAATCCAGCCAACTGCACCAACGCCTTACGATCGCTATCACTCAAACCAGGCTGATCGAGAAGCGCCTTACCAAAAGCCTCCATTGCCAGCGAGGCCGCCGCCCCACCTGCAGCACCCGCAGCGAAGCTGCCGCCGGCCGCCTGGGCAAGCAGACCACCCACCAGAGCATGGACAGCGGCCTTGGTGTCAGGAGAGGCGCCCACCAGCATGTCGCCGACCTTGCTATAAACCATCGGCGCCAACTGCTGCACCGGTTCGGCCCGGACCTTGTTCTCCTCCTGCTGTTCCTTCACCTTCTTCGCATCAAAGATCTTATCGAGAGCCTGATTGGCGCCATCCGTATCCCGATTCAAGCCAGCAAGCACTTCTTCCACCGTCTTGCCAGTCTTCTCCTTCTGCGCCTCGGCATTGGTGATGGTGACCGTCCCATTGGCAATGGCGCTCTTGGTAGTGCCGGCGGCATCGCCTTCGATTGCCTTTTGCGCATTCCCCGCGGCCGTGGCCGCAAGGGTGTTCACGCTGTTCTTCAGCAGGCTCTGACCACTGTCGAAGCTGCCGGCAATAGTCGACGAACTACTGCTGTACTCCGCCTTGTTCTCAATATCGCTGGTAGTCAGCGTGCCGGTGGTGAGGCTGTTCTTGCCCGCGTCGGCCGTACTGGCCAGCACCGCTCCCTTCAGGTCCGTGTTCTGCTTGACGTTGACCTGGAAGCCGCCATTGCCCGCGTAGATGCCGCTTTGCTCCCTGACCGAGTTGTAGGTGCTGTCGGTGTTGCCGCTCGACACACTGACGCTGCCGCTGACCGTGGTGCCGTAGCAGATCGGGGGCACGCACAGGCTGGCCTGGAAGCCGGATGACGATTCGCGGCTGTGGTAGTTGTCGGTGTCTTGCCGGCTTTCTACATTGAGGTTGCGCCCCACGTCTGCCCGCACGGTGTCGCCGGTGACTTGCGCGCCCTTGAGGTTGGTGTCGCGCCCGCTGGTGATGGTGAGCTGGTCGCTGGCGCTGACATGGCTGTTGTGGTTGGTGACGGAGTCGCCGTCGCCCTTGGCCTTGTTCTGGCTGGCGGCGAGTTCGAGCGTGAAGCCGTTTTGCTGTCCGCCGAGTGCGAGGCCCACGCCGATGCTGGCGTTGCTGCCGCCGCTCTTGCTGCTTTGGCTGGCGGTGTCTTGCGCGCTTTCCAGGTTGACGTCGCGAGCTGCGCTGAGGGTGACGGTTTTGCCGTCGATCTGTACGCCTCGCCCGGTGATGTCGCCGTCGGTGGCGTAGCCGTTGGCGTCCTTGCCGCCGGAGCCGGCGGCGACGATGGTGACGGCGTTGCCGGCCTTGACGGTGGTGCCTTGGTTGGCGCTGGCCTGGCTGCGGGATTCGGACTCGGAGCTGCCGCCGCCGATGCTGACGGTGGCTTTGATCAGCGCGGTGCCGCCGGTGCCGCCGCTGGCGAGGTCCCGGACGGTGCTGACGCCGTTGGCGACCGCGAGCGCAGCCTGCGCTGCGTAGAGCCCGCGCAGGCGGTCGTTCTTGCTGTCTTCCATGCCGCGGGCGGCGTTCTCGATGGTTTGCGCGGCGGTTACCGCGTAGCCGGACAGGGCGAGCGTGACGCCGTACTGGCTGGTTTTGTCGACCTGGTGGCTGTTTGCGGTGTCCTTGCCGGGGTCAAGCACCACGTTCTTGCCGATCAGCGTGACGTCTTTCCCGGCGGCGATATCGGCGCCGCGTGCGGTGAGGTCGTCCTTGGCGCTGATGGTGACGCTGCCGTTCTGGCTGACCACCTGGCTGCGGATGGTGTTTTCGGTGGTCTGCGCCGTGTCCAGGTGGTGGGACTCGGTACGGATGCCGACGGTGCCGGTGTAGCCGGTGCCGCCCAGGTCGCCGATCTGGCGGCTGCTGCTGTCGCTGCGCTTGGTCTTGCTGTCCTGGCCGGAGAGGATGTCGACCTTGCCTTGCAGCGCGGCTAGCGTGAGGTCGCCTTCAGCCGACAGGCCGCTGCCGGCGATGGTGATGTCGCCGCTGCGGGCCTTGACGGCGACGGTATTGCCGGTGACCACCGTGGCGTTTTGCCGGGCGGCGCTGGCGTCGCCGCTGGCGCTGGCTTTCTGGTTGCCGTACGGCAGCATGGAGACGCCGCCGTTGTTGGGACCGCCGCCGACAAAGCGGCCGACATCGCCAAGCGAGGGCGCGGCGGTGCTCAGGCTCCAGCCGCTGCTGCTGGAGCTGGTGGCTTCGCGGTAGCTGTCGGTGGAGGCTTGCAGCAGGACGTCGCGCTGGGCGTCGAGGATGGCGGCAGCGCCGGCGCTGACGGTGCTGCCGGCGATCAGGATATTGCCGTCGGTGGCTTTGCCGTTGGCGTCCTTGTCGCCGTTGCCGGTGGCGCGCAGGCGGATATCGCCGGCGCCGGTGAGCTGGCTGCCGCGCTGGGAGATCGATTCGGTCTCCACCTGGCTGCTGCTGCGGTTGCTGCCAAAGGTGATGCCCACCTGCGGCGCGGTGAAGGCGGCGGCGCCGAGTTCATTGAGCGTTTGCTTGGCGCGGGTGACGGTGCTGGGGTTGCGCTGGATGTCCTGGAGGTTGCGCGCCGTGTCGAGCGGCGTGCCGGTGAGCGCCATGGACAGGCCGCTGGAGCGGCTGCTCTGGCTGCTTTCCTGGGTGATGTGGTCCACGCCGGCCAGCACGGCGATGTTCTGCGCCTGGATATCGATATGGCCGGCGGTGGTGTTGCCTTCCTTGCGCCCGGCGATCAGGTCGCTGCCGAGGATGGTGGCGTCGCGCCCGGCGCTGATGGTGACATTGCCGTTGGCGGCGCCCACGGTGCTGCGCGCATCGCTCTGGGTGACGGCAACGGCGTGGCCGGCGCTGTTGGCCTGGTTGCTGCCCGCCGAGACGCCGATGCCGCCCTTGCCGGCAAAGGCGGAGAGCCCGGAGGATTTCTGCTCGTGTGCGTAGCTTTCTTCCCGGGTGTTCTGGCCGGCGGTGATCAGCACGTTGCCTTTGGTGGCGGCCAGGGCTACGCCGTCGGTGGCGGCGATGCCGCTCTGGCGCACGGTGAGGTCGTTGCCGGCGGTCACGCGCACGGTGTCGCCGCTGACCAGGCTGCCTACGCCAAGGTCGGCATGGCTGCTGGTCTGGTCGTGGCTGGCGCTGCGCGAGAGCAGGCCGCTGCTTCTGCTGCGGCTGTCGTAGCTGGCGTCGTGCACTTCCCGGGCTTCGCCGATGGTGATGTCCTGGGTGGCGACGATGCTGACGCCGGAGCCGCTCACGCCGGGCTTGCCGGCGCTGACTTCCGAGCCGGTCAGCGTGACGCTGCCCTTGCCTGTGACCGGCGCGGCGGTGATGCCGTTGGCTTCCAGCAGGCCGGCTGCCAGCGTTGTTTGCCCGGCTGCCAGGGTGGCGCTGGTGCCGCCTTGCACGGTGCTGCCGCGCACGGTTTCGTCGTAGGCGGACTGCGTGTAGGACGCGCCCTTGCCGCCCAGCGAGCCTTCGCTGTGGGCGGTGGTGTCTTTCGCGGCCGTGACGGTGAGATCCCGCCCGGCGATCGGGGAGACATCGCCGCCCGCCCCCACACTGGACCCCGCCAGCGCGGCGTCGCGCCCGGCCACCGCCACCACATTGCCGCCTGCCTGCACCGTGCTGCCGGCCACCGTGCTGGTCTTGTCGTGGGCATAGCTTTGCCCGCCGCGCGAGACGGCGTCCTGCGTGGTGCCGAGGGTGACCGCGCCAATGGTGAGGTCGCGGCCGGCGCCGATCAGTGCGCCCTTGCCGGCTTCGAGCACGGCGCCGCTGAGGGTGACGTCGCGCCCGGCCAGCACCAGGGCATTGCCGGTTGCCGAAATCGCCGCCACCGCGGCCACGCCCGTGGCGCCCGCGCTGTAGCCGTTGGGCCCGATCGTGCGGGCTTCCGTGACGGTCTGCGTTTCGTTGACCACATCGCGCCCGGCTTGCACCAGGACGTCCTGGCCGCCGATGCGCCCGCCCAGGTTGCGTACATCCTGCAGGGCCTGGACCACGGTGGTGCCGGTGGTGTCGCCAATGGCGCCGCGATTGACGATGTTGTTGCCGAGCACCTGCGTGGCGACGTCGCCAACGATGCGGCCGCTGTTGTTGACGTTGCTGGTGGCATTGAGCGCGACGCTGTTGCCGGTGACGAGCGCACCGGTGCTGTTGAGGTCGACGGCGTTGGACTGCGCCAGGTAGACCTTGGGCACCAGCACCGATTGATGCGTACCGTCGGGCAGCGTCACGTCTTGCGCTACCAGCCAGACCATATCGGTGGTGAGCTGGCGCATCTGGTCATCGGACAGGCCTACGCCGGGGGACAGGCCGAAGGCTTTGGCGTAGGTCACGCCGCTGTTCATCAGGGCCTGGTATTCCTTCAACTGGTCGGTGTAGCCGGCCAGGAAGGTACGGCCGGTTAGTGCCGTGACCTGGTCGCGGATGAGCTTTTCTTCATAGAAGCCGTCGCCGAGGCGCTTTTGCACCTGCTGCGGGTCCAGGCCGAGGGCGCCCAGCATGTAGTCGCTGGAGAGGAAGGCCTTGTATTGGGTGAAGCGTGAGTCGGTCTCGATCAGGTAGGGCGTGGCCGGGGCCGGGCGCAGCGTGAACAGGCCGTTGACGGGCAGCGTCAGGTTGGGGATGCCGCCGGCGGCGGTGCCGAGCGTCTGCGGGCGGCTGGTGGTGCCGGTGGCGGCCGCGACGGGGCCGGCGCCGAGGGTTGGCGCGGCGCCGGCCGTGCCCGCGACACTGCCAAGCTGCGTGCCGGAGGCGCTGCCGCCGGCCACGCCGCTGCCAGTGACAGTCTGGCCGACGCGGTTGACGGAGCCGACGGTGATGTCCTGCGCGGTGGTCTGCACGGCCTGGTTGGCGGTGGCAAGGGCCGGCAGCGCGGCTACCGTGGTGGGCGCCTGGGGCGTGGTCGGATACGGCACCGTTTGCTCATCGCTGTTGCCGCCGGATTTCTGGTGCCAGTAGAACGTGGAGGTGTCGGTGGTGCTGACCGTCTGCTGGAGCACCGTGCCGACGTCCTGTACCCCGCCACCGGCGGCGCGCCGGGACAGGTTGCCGCCGGCGGCCATGATGGACGACTGGTTCAGGATGCTGCCACCGTCGCTGTTGATGCGGATCGAGCCCTGGGCCTGGACCCGGGCCGCCGCGGTGGCGCTGACCAGGCGGTCGGTGGCGACGGTGGTGACGGTGGTGCGGGAAGTCTCGCTGTAGTCGTGAACGTCCGGGCCGAGGTCGTAGCGCACGCGCACCTGGTCCGGGCGGAGGTGCTTGGCGGGATCCCAGTCAGGCCAGAAGGTGATCCTGTAGGTGGACCCGGTGTCCTGGATGTCCTGGTAGTACTGGGTAGGGTTGGTGGCAAACGGGCGCCCGCCCGGTCCGCCTTCACCGGCGCAGCCGTTGTCGCCGCACATCGGGTTGTCGTTGCCGACGTAGGTCTCGAAGGGCGGCTGCGTGAAGGAAAGCGTCTTGGCCGTGGTATTGAGATTGACCACGTTGGACTTTGGCACTTCGAGCGTGACCGGGGCGCGCAGCGCGTTGACCATGTCCCCGCTGATGCTTGCCGCCGTGGCGCGCCACCTCCATCCGGGGAACGTGGCACTCATGTGACCGTTGGTTTCTCCGTCACCCAGTCCGGCGAGCCAGAGCGAGAGCGTCTGCGTCGTCGTGGTCTGCGGCGTGCCCGCCTCCGTCACGATGCTGGTACGCGTGTTGTTGACCGTGCGCGCGGCGATGTCGATATCGCCGTCTGCCTCGATCGTTGCCGAGCGGTTGTTGAGCACGCCGACCTGGTTGGCCAGCATGCCGGTGCCCGGGTCGCGCGTGCCGTCGCGGGCGATCTGCAGGTTGCCGGCGCTGTAGATCAGCGCGCCGTCCAGGTTCGAGACGGCGTTTGAGGCATGGATCTTGAGGTCCTGCGCGGCGGCGATGACGGCGGCCGGGCCGGTGTTGCTTAACACCGCTGCCTGCACCTGCACGGTGTTGCCGATCACGGCGCCGGTGTTGTCCAGCGCGCCGCTGATGGTGTTGACGGCATTGCCTTCGATGCGTCCGGCGTTGGTGATGGTGCCGTCGGCCTGGACGGTGGTGGCCTGCGAGTTGATGCCGGCACCGGCGGCGTTGTTCACATTGGCGCCACGCACGGCCAGGCTGCCGCCGGCCGCCAGCGTGCCGGTGTTGGTGACCGCGCCGCTGGCACGGAGTTGCAGGTCGCCGTCGGCGCGCAGCTTGTTGGCAGCGTCGTTGAGATAGTCGCCCGCTACGTTAAGCGCCAGGTTGCGCCCCGCCGTCATCTCGCCGCTGCCGCTGACGGTGCCGGCGCGGCTGGATACGCCCACGTCCTGGTTGGCGCGTACCGCGCCGCCCTGGTTTGTCATGGAGGCCATGGGTGAGCTGCACGTCGGTGCCGCCAAGCACGTTGCCGCCTTCATTGGCGAGCGTGGTGCTGGCCTGGTTGAGGGTCAGGCCCACGGCGCCGTAGATCCTGCCCCTGCGATTGTCCACGCTGCGGGTCACGCCCAGCGTGAGCGCGCCGGCCGCGGCGATCTGCGCGCCGCTTGCGTTGGCGAGATCGGTGGCGGCGAGGGTCACGTCGCCGTTGCCGCCGAGCGTGCCGCCGGTGTTGTCCAGCGCGCCGGCGGCGGTGATGGTGGTGGCGCCGTCGCCCGCGTTGGCAAGGCGCCCGCCGCGGTTGTCGATGCCGGATGCGGAGACAGTGGCCTTGCCGTGCGCGCCGTTGGCGGTGAGCGTGCCACCAGCGTTGCTCAGCGTGCCAGCGGCTGCGACAGACAGATCGCCGCTGGTCTGCGCCGTGCCGCCGGTGTTGTCCACCTGGCCCTGGCTGCTGAGCGACAGGCCGGACTGGCCGTAGAGCGTGCCCTGGCGGTTGACCAGGTCTGCGCCCGTGGTGACACTGGCGGCGCCTTGTGCGGACAGGTTGCCCCGGGTGTTGTCCAGCGAGGCCGCCTGCACGGCGAGTGCGCCGTTGCTCTGGATGGCGCCGGCTGTATTGCCCAGCGCACCCCGGCTCGTCAGCGCCAGGGCGCCGTCTCCGGCGTGCGCGATGCGCCCGCCGTCGTTGGCCAGCGACTGCGCGTCCACCGTCAGGTTCTTGCCGTTGGTGGCCAGCGTGCCCGCGGTGTTGTCGAGGGCGCCACCCGCGTTGATGACCGTGTCGGCCGTGCCGAACTGGTTGATGGCGCCGCCGTTGTTGGACAAATTGCCTGTGGTGCGGATGCCGGCCTGATCGCCTTCGATGCGGCCGGCGGCGTTGTCCAGCGACGCCGCCGACAGGTCGACGACACCACCGGACAGGGTGCCCTGGCGATTGCTGGCCGCGCCCGACACGGTGGCCGTTAGCGCTGCGCCCGCCGTGATGCTGCACTGGCCGTTGTCCAGCGACTGTGCATCCAGGCTGGCATCGCCCTTGGCGGTGATCTGTGCGTGATTGGCCAGCGTGCCGGCTGCCAGCTCCACCTTGCCGTTGCCGCCGATCCGGCCCGCATTGGCGTTGACCAAGGCTTGCTGCGCCTGGACCCGGGTCAAGCCATCGCCCGCATTGACGATGCGCCCGGCGGTGTTGTCAACACGGGCAGCGGCAAGCGACATTGCGCTGTGCGTGCCGGCGGTTTCGATCCGGCCAGCCGTGTTGGTCACCGCGCCGGCGGCCCGCAGGTCCAGCGCGCCGTTGGTCTGGATGGTGCCCTCGGCATTGCCCAGCGCGCCACGGCTGGTCACGGCCAGCGTGCCGTCGCCCGCGTGCGCGACACGGCCGCTGTCGTTGGACAGCGACTGCGCGTCCACGGTCAGGTTCTTGCCGTTGGTGGCCAGCGTGCCCGAGGTGTTGTCCAGGACGCCACCCACGCTGATGCGGGTGTCTGCCTTGCCGAACTGGTTAATGGCGCCGCCCCGGTTGGCCAGATCGCCCGCCGTGCGCACGCCAACCAGGTCGCCTTCGATGCGGCCCGCGGCGTTGTCGAGCGAGCCGGCGTTGACGGCGAGCGCGCCGCCCGCCTGCAGTTCACCTTGCTGATTGTTGACGGCGCCGGCCGACTGCAGCGTGGCTGCGCCGTGCGCCAGCATCTGTCCGCCCTGGTTGGAGACGCTGCCGGCCGTGATGGTGGTGCTGCCCTGGCTGGTCAACTGCCCCCGGTCGTTGACGAGCGCCCCGCTGGCATTGGCGCTTAGCGCCCCACCCGCCTGGCTGCTGGCGCCGCTGAGGTTGATGTCGCCCGCGCTGGCGGCGAGGCTGAGGTTGCCCAGCGCCGCGTTCTGGCTGCCGGCTAGCTGCAGCGCCGTGCCCTGCAGGCTGGCATTGCCGCCCGCGAGGTGCTTGCCGCTGGCCGACAGCGTGCCGGCCGCCACCACGCTCAGGTCCGCCTGCCGGCCGATCGCGCCGTCGCCATTGACGCCCGCGCCCAACGTGCCGCTGGAGACCACGCTGCCCGCATTGACGCGCAAGCCCTGCTGCGCCGCCAGCGTGCCGCTGTTGCCGAGCGTGCCTGCGGTATCGAGCGAGACCGCCTGCGCGCCATAGATGGTGCCGCTGTTCTCCACGCCTTCGCGCGCGGCGATGGCGAGGTTGCCGGTGGCGCTGGTCTTGCCGGCGAGTTCCAGCCGGCCCTGCGCGCTGAGCGTCAGGTCGCCGGCCTGCGCGGCCAGCACGCCGCGGTGGCTCACGCCCACGCCAGCCTCGGTGCCGACCAGCAGGATCTTGTTGGCGTACATGCCGCCTAGCTGGCTGACATCGATGCCGATGCCGGGCGCGGGACCGGTCCCGGCAATGGGCGTGGCGGCCAGCGTGGCGCGGTCTACCTGGCTGGCGCCGGCGATGACGTTGAGGTTGTTGGCATGGATGGCCGCGTTGGCGGTGACGCTGCGGGCGATCAGGTCGACCTGGTCGACGTTGCCGGCGTTCAGCCCGGCGCCCTGCACCGAGATCTGGCCGCCGGTGACGCGGAAGGCGTCGAGGCTGCCGGTGCCGCCGTACACCGGCACGCCGGTGGTCAGCGTGGCGCGGCTGGTGTTGATGAAGCCACCACCGTCCACCATGATGCCGTTGGGGTTGGCCACCACCACTTCGGCCCGGGCGCCGGCCACTTCCAGGTAGCCGCGCAACTGGCTGGGCAGCGCGCTGGTGACCTGGTTGACGATGATGCGCGCGTTCTGTCCCGGCAGCAGGTTGGGGTTGCCGTTGACGAAACCGGCTTGCTGGGTCGACACGATGGTGGGCGAGTTGTTGAGGATCGCGCCGCCCTTGGGCACGTCGAACCGGGTGTAGGCGTTGGTGGACACGCCCGCGCCCGAGGGCCGCGTGATGTTGACTTGCGCCAGGCCGTTGCTGGTCTGGATCACGCCGGGGCGGTTGGCGCCGGCATTGGGCTCCGCCACGATCTGGGCAGTGGCCGGGGCAGCCAGCCCAAGCAGGGCAGCCGAGGCCAACGAGGCAGTTGAGGCCAACGAGGCAAAGCGCGCGCGCGGCATGACTGGCAGCGCGGCCGCCATCGATGCGCCAGGCGCCGGGCCTTGCCCTGCGCGGTGGCTGCGCCGTTGCGCGCGTGCGCCGCCTTGCTGTCCTTTTCCGATGCTGGCGGCCGATTCTTCAACGGCGACCAGCATCCCGCGATGCCTGCTGTAGACCAGGCGGAAACTGCCCTTGTTCATAATTGGATAGACCCTGGATTAGCGGTGCTTTTCTGATGACTGGCACCGTTACCGGAATGACTGGAGACAACCGTCATCCTCTTTACATGTATGGACAATGTTTAATGACGACGGCAATGCGGTCAATCGGACAAGTACGAATCGAGGGGTATTGCGAGCGCGCAAGCGCAGGCATTGCACACCGTCGCACACCGTCAATCGACGGCTGCAAGCGGCATTACGGGAGATTTCGCAGCGCAGGGCGCGCTTTGACCTACTGAAGGGGGATTGAAAAGCAGACGCGCGGCGTGTTATCAGCGCCGGGATAAAATGCAATTCCTAAGATTAGGACTAGGATTAAGACATTCCTAATCCTAGTCCTAGCCGCCTGAATCAATGGGAATTATCAGAATAGATACATTTCACTAAGAACGGAATTCAGACTATCTCCAACCGTCTCCATTAACGGCAGATATCCGCGATCCTTTAGCGCGCAAGCCGGGCGCGGCGTCAGCTACGGCCGATTTCCTGCAGGATGCGCGTGAGCAGGTAGAGGCGCGGCACGATGGAATCGATCTCGATGTACTCATCGCGCGCGTGGTATCCGAAGCCCGCCAGGCCGAAGCTTTCCACGACCACCGCCTTGCCTGAGCGCCCGGCGAAGCCCGCATCGGTGGCGCCGCCGGTGCCTTCGGCCAGTGCCAGCTGGCGGCCGTCGAGCTCGGCGTAGATGGCTTGCGCGCGCTGCGCCAGTTCGCGGCCGCGTGCGTTGGCGACAAACGGCGGCCGGCCGGTTTCCATGGTCACGGTGGTTTGCGTGTCGGGGACGAGCTTGCCTTCGTCCACCTTCTTTTGCAGCGCGGCCTGCAGCTTGCCGGCGCCGTCCTTGACCGTGGTGCGCACGTCGCCGATGGCGGTGGCGTGCTCGGGTATCTGGTTGCGGACCTCGCCCGCCTGCGCGGTGGTCCAGTTGAGCTGGGTGCCCGGCACGGATTTGGCCACGTCGCGCGTTTGCTGCAGCTGGTAGGCCAGCTCGATCAGCGCATTGCGGCCCAGCTCCGGCGCGGCGCCGGCGTGCGAGGCGCGCCCCTTCACTTCCATGACGGCGGTTGCCGTGCCGCTGGCGCCCATCAGCAGGGCCTCGGTCTTGACCACGGCCTTGGCGGCGGTCGGCTCGAACGACAGCACGACGTCGTGCTGGTCGGCCAGTTTGGCGATGGTCTCGCCGGAGCCGATGGAGCCGACTTCCTCGTCGGGGTTGAACAGCACGGTCAGCTCGGCGTAGTCGTTCCAGCCGGCCGCCTTGAGGATGGCCAGTGAATGCAGGATCACGGCGATGCCGCCTTTGTCGTCGGCGATGCCGGGGCCGTACAGGCGGTTGCCGTCCTGCTTGATGGGCTGCGTTGCCAGTATGTTGGCCGGATAGACCGTATCCATATGCGCGATCAGCATGATGCGGCGCTTGCCGGTGCCGGTCAGCGTGCCCTTGACCATGGTGCCCGGGCCCTTGGTGACCGCGATGCGCTCGGTGCGGGCGCCCAGCGCCGCCAGCCGGCCTTCGGTGTAGCTGGCCATCTGCGCCAGGCCCGCCGCGTTGGCGCTGCCGGACTCGATCGACACCATCTCCTTGAGCGACTGGATCACCGCGGGCTCCGCGGTGCGTGCGGCGGCCAGCAATTGGGCGTCGGCGGCGTGGGCGCCGCCGGTGGCGAGGATCAGGGTGGCGATGGCCGCCTGGGTCAGCCGGCGCAGGGAGGAATGCATGGTGTCTCCTGTGGAGGATTGGGTCGTTGTGAGGGCAGGCCGGGCGATGCTAGCGCGGGCGCGGGCGGCTGCGCAAGGGCGCTGCCGCCCGCGCCGGAGCGCCTTAGTTGCGCCCGATTTCCTGCAGGATGCGCGACATCAGGTAGAGCCGCGGCACGATCGAGTCGATCTCGATGTATTCGTCGCGGGCGTGGTATCCGAAGCCCGCCAGGCCGAAGCTCTCCAGCACCGTGGCCTTGCCCGAGCGCACGGCGAAGCCGGCGTCGGTGCCGCCCCCGGTCTGCGGCACCAGCGTCAGCTCGCGGTCGATCTCCTTGTAGATCGCCTGGGCCTTTGCGGCTAGCGCGCGGCTGCGCGCGTCGCTCACGTAGGGCGGACGCCCGGAGATGACTTTGACCGTGGTTTCGGTGTCGGGGACCAGCTTGCTTGCGCTGACCTTGGCTTGCAGCGCGGCCTGCAGCTTGTCCTGCGCGTCGGGCTGGGTCAGGCGCACGTCGCCCACGGCGCTGGCCTTTTCGGTGATCTGGTTCAGCGGGCCGTTGGTATTGGCCTGGGTCCAGATCAGCGCGGCGCCCGGCACGTCCTTGGCCACGTCACGCGTTTGCAGCATCTGGTACGAGAGTTCATAGAGCGCGTTGCGGCCCAGCTCCGGCGCGGCGCCGGCATGCGCGGCGCGGCCCTTCACATCCAGCGTGGCCGTGGCGACGCCGGCCGCGGCCAGCAGCAGCGGCTGGCCCTTCATGACCACCGAGCCCGCGGACGGCTCGCAGGACAGGACCACGTCGTGCTGCTCCGCGAGCTTGGCGATGGTGTCGCCGGAACCCAGCGAGCCCACTTCCTCATCCGGGTTGAACAGCACGGTGATCTGCGCATAGTCCTTCCACCCGGCTGCCTGGAGGATGGCCAGCGTATGCAGGATGACCGCGATGCCGCCCTTGTCGTCGGCGATGCCGGGGCCGTACAGGCGGTTGCCGTCCAGCTTGATCGGCTGGGTGGCCAGCGTGTTGGGGCCGTAGACGGTGTCCATATGCGCGATCAGCATGATGCGGCGCTTGCCGGTGCCGGTCAGCGTGCCCTTGACCATGGTGCCGGGGCCTTGCGTCACGGCGATGCGCTCGGTGCTCGCGCCCAGCGCCTTGAGGCGTGCTTCCGTGAAGCTGGCCATTTGCGCCAGGCCGGCCGCATTGGTGCTGCCGGACTCGATCGACACCATGTCCTTGAGCGACTGGATCAACGCGGGCTCGGCCGCGCGGGCGGCGTCCAGCAATTGCGTGTCCGCGGCGCGTGCGCTGCCGGCTGCCCCGAAGGCCAGCGCGAGCGCTGCCACAGCGGTATGGGTGAGTCGGCGTAGGGATGGCTGCATGAAGTCTCCTGTTGCTTGCTTCGTTATTGTGGTTAGGGCGGTGGTTCGCCGAGCGACGATGCTAGCCCTTGCGGGCGCGCCAAGGTAGGATCAATCCCGCCAATTGGAATGCCGATCCCGCCATGCCTCCCTCTTCTGCCACTACCGCCCTGCCCGAGCCACCCTCCGCCAGGCGCCCCGTGCCGCTGCACGTACGCTTGCTGTGGTTGCCCGAGGCCATGCCCGGCATGCTGTTCGGCGCGCTGGATGTGCTGCGCGCCGCGGCCGGGGTGGCCCGGCTGCAACGCCCGGATGCGGACCGCGACCTGAGCTGGACCGTGATTGGCCCGTCGGGCCGCGCGCTGGCCCTGCCCGCCCTGGGGCTGGAGCCCGCGCGGCGGCGGCGCGCCACGGAAGACGGCAATGCGCTGGTGGTGGTGCCGGGCGTGCTCGCGCGCAATGCGCCGCACCTGGGCGAGATCGTGGGCGGCGCCGGGCAGGCGCTGCGCTTGCTGGAGCGGCACGCGCAGGCGGGCGGATGGATCGCGGCGGGCGCGAGCGGCATCGCTTTTCCCGCGGAGCTGGGCCTGCTGGATGGCGCGCGCATGGGCGCGCCGTGGACCTTCCAGAGCTGGATGAGCCAGCGCTATCCGCGCTGCGATTTTTCCGCGAGCGAGCCGATGGGCTTGCACCAGCGCGTGTTTGGCTGCGTGGCGCCGGCGCTGCAGACAGAGTTCATGCTGCGCGTGCTGGGGCACCTGCATGACCCGGACCTGGCGCAGACCTGCTCGCGCATGCTGCTGTACCAGGCCGAGCGCCAGCAGCTCACGCCAGAGCTGGTGTCGCAACGCTGGCTCAGCAAGACCGCCGACAGCCCCGTCTACCGCGCCATGCGCTGGCTGCAGGCCAATGTGGATGCGCCGTACCGGCTGGCGCTGGTGGCACAGGCGGCGGCCGTGAGCGAGCGGACCTTGCTGCGGCATTTCCGGCAGGTCAGCGGCATGACGCCGCTGGAATACCTGCACGGGCTGCGCGTGGAGCGTGCCAAGACCCTGCTGGAGGTGACCCTGCATGGCTCGCAGGCGGTGGCCGAAGCCTGCGGCTACAGTGACGCGGCGGCGTTCAGGCGGCTGTTCCAGCGGGCAACGGGGATGTCGATGTCGAGCTACCGGGCGCGCTTTGCGCTGCGCTCGCAGCGGCGCTACTGGCGCGTGGAGGACATGCCGCGCCCGGCGGGCACGGCATGATCCGATCCGGCGATTGAAACGATGAACCTGCAAACCCGCGACGTGATGTTGGCAGTGGCGCTTAGTTGCTCAGCACGATGCGGTTGACCACGTCCTCAACCCCATGCACGTACCAGGCATCGCGCTCCGCCTGGCGTTTGCCGGCCTCGGTGGTGGCATAGCCTTCGAGCGTGACGACGCGGTCCTTGGTCTGCACGCGGATGCGGTCAGCATCGACGAACTGGTCGGTCTCCAGCACCAGCTTCAGCGCTTCCGTGACTTCGTCGTCGCGGTCGGCCTCGGCCGGGGCCACCACCAGCTCGTTGACCACGCAGCGGCAACCTCGCGACCACCACGCCAGCACACCGGCCAGGCGCATGTGCGACAGGCTGATCACGTGGCCGCGCAGGGTCACCACGCCGTCGACGACTTCGATGGCGATCTCTCCGCTGGACTCGCCAACGGCTTCGCGCACGGGTTCGATCCTCCCCTTGGTATGCGCGCAGATGCGGCAATTGCGAAAATCGATCGCCTGCAGCAACCGTACGCAGATGGCATTGCGCAGTTCGCCGTCGCCAACCGCCACGCCGCCATCGGCAACGCGCAGGTGATCGATCACGGCGGACACACCGTCGACACGGCGTACCGACGCGGCAACGCGGCTCTTGTCGACAATATCGGGGACTTCGCCTTCGAGAATCAGCGCGCCGTCGCTCAGGCGCAGGTGGATGGTGGGATGGATGGGATGGCTGTGGAAAGGTACGTGGGCGATGGCCGCCCTAGCCTGAGTCAGGACTGCTTCACTGCTATGCATGATGTCTGCCTTATCTTGGAAGGTCTGGATATAGGAGACGCGTTCAGTCCATTGAACGCCCGCGCGGCCCCGCGCCAGGTGCGGCGCGGGACGGCGAGTCTTCATTATAGGTAGCCAGGATGGCCACGCCCGACCTATTGGGCTGTTGGCCTGCTGGCCTGTCGACATATTGACCGGCCACCGGGCCTGGGGCCCGCCGCGGCCGGATCAGGTTTCCACCTTGGCGTCCATGGTGATCTCCGCCTTTAGCAGCTTTGACACCGGGCAGCCGGCTTTGGCCCCTTGCAGGCATTGCTCCACCGCCGCCTTGTCGGCCCCCGGGACGCGCACCGTTACGTCCAGGTGCACGGCGGTGATGGTGAAGCCGGCGCCGTCCTTGTCGAGCGTGACCGTAGCCTTGGTGGCAATGCTCTCGGCAACCATCTTGGCCTCGCCCAGGATCAGGGACAGCGCCATGGAGAAGCATCCCGCATGGGCCGCCCCGATGAGCTCCTCCGGGTTGGTGCCGGGGCCGCCTTCGAAGCGGGCCTTGAAACCGTAGGGTGCATCCTTGAGCACGCCGCTCTCTGCCGAAATGCTGCCCTGGCCGTCCTTGATGCCGCCCTGCCATTTAGCCGAACCGTACTTTTTCATGAGCACTCTCCATCGTCGAGGGGGAAAGGCACGGCATTCGCCGCACCGGTAATGGGACGCTTGCGGCGCGTCCGGAAACGCTTGTGCTGCCATGGTGCGACGCTAGAATGGCCGGCCGGGTTCACGACTTGCGGAGCCCGGGGCTTCCGGACACAGGACAAAACCGCAAAATCCCCGACAACTCCAGCATATAAACCTTCAATTCCTCTTAATTTAAGCGAATTTCAGGGAACTGAATCCCTGGCGCGACTGCCTTACATGCGCGCTGCCGCCCGAGCGGATTGCTGCCGCCCCAAGCTGAACCACAATAGGACGCCAAGGGGAAAACGGCCAGCAAGCCCACTGAGGCCGGCACTTTCTCGTCAGCCCAGACACGCCGCATTAATCACAAAAAAGCTGAATCCACACATTTCATCAACAAGAAAGGGAGATCGGATGCCATTGACGTCGAACAAATTGCCTGCCTGGACCTTATGGCTGCCGCTGGCAGCCTGGGCCGTCCTCGGGGCGGGCATGGCCGCGCCCGGTCAGGCGCTGCTGTTGGTGCTGGCCGGCCTGGCGCTCGCGGGCTCGGTCTTTGCAGCGGTGCACCATGCCGAGGTGGTCGCGCATAAAGTGGGCGAGCCCTTTGGCACGCTGGTGCTGGCGATTGCCGTGACCGTGATCGAAGTGGCGCTGATCGTCTCCGTGATGCTGTCCGCGGGCCCCGAGAAGGCCGGGCTCGCGCGCGATACCGTGTTTGCCGCGGCCATGCTGGTTTGCAACGGCATCGTGGGGATCTGCCTGCTGGTGGGTGGCCTGCGCCATCGCGAGCAGGCTTTCCAGGCGCCGGGCGCCACCGCCGCGCTGGCCGTGCTGGCCGCGCTGGCCGTGCTCACCATGGTGCTGCCTAACTACACCAGCGCAATCCCCGGGCCAATGCTGTCGCAGTCGCAGCTGGCCTTTGCGGGCATTGCCTCGCTGGTGCTCTATGGCAGCTTTGTCTTTGTGCAGACCGTACGCCATCGGGACTACTTCCTGGTGGAAGGCACCTCCGACGAAAGCGTGCACGCCCCGCCCCCGCCCACGAAGATCGCGCTCGCCAGCGGCGGCATGCTGCTGGTGTGCCTGGTGGCAGTGGTCGGCCTGGCCAAGCTGCTCTCACCCACGGTGGAAGCAGCAGTAGCAAGTGCCGGCGCCCCGCCGGCCGTGGTTGGCATCGTGATTGCCGCGCTGGTGCTGCTGCCCGAGGGGCTGGCCGCACTGCGCGCCGCGCGCGCCGACCGCCTGCAGACCAGCATGAACCTGGCGCTGGGCTCAGCGCTGGCCAGCATCGGGCTGACCATTCCTACCGTGGCCGCGGTCTTTATCGCGGTTGGCAAGCCGCTGACGCTGGGCCTGGGCCCGACGGAAACCGTGCTGCTTGCGCTGACCTTGCTGGTCAGCACGCTCACGCTGCACTCGGGCCGAACCACCATGCTGCAAGGCGTGGTGCACCTGGTCATCCTGGCGGCGTACCTGTTCTTGTCGGTCGTGCCTTAAGCCGGGAACAGGCTCGGCGGGGGCGGCTTCTGGCTGATGGCTTCTCCCCGCCGAGCGCACACAATGCGCGCTCGCCATGAGACCAAATCGGTGCTGGTTGCGTGCAGTCCTTTTGCGCAAACTGGCGCCCATGACGCTCATGACGCCCAGGATCCCCACCAAACGCATTGTCATCGTCGGCGCCGGCGTGGCCGGCAGCATCATGGCCCGCGCGCTGGCCATGCAAGCCGGGCTGGAAGTCACATGCCTGGAGCAGGTTGCACTGGATGACGACGCAAGCGCCGGGCTGGTGATCGGCCCCAACGCCATCAAGGCCTTGCACATGCGCGACCCGCTGCTGGCCAGCGCCATTGGCGAGGCCGGCCTGCCCTGGGATCACTGGCGCGTGTCGCTGTGCAGCGGCGAGGTGCTGCTGGACCTGCCGCTCACGCGCGTGGCGGACCATGGCGGCGTGCGCATCCTGCGCGCCACGCTGTACCGCGTGCTGCGCCAGGCCGCCGGCAACACTGTGCGTTACCGTTGCAAGCTGCTGGCGTGCGGCGCCAGCCCGCGGGATCCGGCACGCAGCTACGTCGTCTGGGAACAGCATGGCCAACAACACCGGCTTGACGACATCGACCTGCTGATCGCGGCCGATGGCCGTGACTCGCCCACCCGAAGCGCGTTTGACAGCCAGCCCCGGATGCACCAGCTTGGTGCCCTGCTGTTCCGCCTCCTGGTGCCGGACGCCGGCGCCGGCCGGATCGACGATTACGAACAATGGTGCAACGGCCCTAACCGCCTGCTGGCTTTCCGCTTGCCGGACGGGCGGATCAATATCGCCGGCAGCCTGCCGCTGGCGCCCGGCGAAAAGACGCAGGAGACGTCTCACGCGGGCATCGGCCCGCAGGCGCTGCGCGCCGCCTACACGCCCGCACACGCCAGGCCGGGGCCGCAGGCTGGCTGGCTGATCGATACGCTCTGCGCCAATGTGGATGCCATCTGCTGGTACCGCATGCAGGCGTGCGGCATCCGCTTTGCCGAGCCGCATGCGCAGGTGATGTACCTGGGCGACAGCGCCCACGCCATGGCGCCACCGCTTGGCCAGGGCGTGGCGCAAGCCATCGAGGATGCCTGCAGCGCCGCCGAGCTGATTGCCACGTCGCTGGCCGCGGGCGAGACCAGCCCGCGCGCCTGGCTGGCGACGTTTGAGGCGGCCCGGCTTGAACGCCTGCGCTTTGTGATGTCGGTGGCCCCGCACGCCGCTGGCCTCATGCTGGGCGATGCCACGGAGCAGGACCGGGCGTCGGCGCTGGGCGCGCTGCGCCAGCTCTACTGCTCGGTCGCGTTGCCCCGCCATGGCGGCGGCCCCGTCGTTGACGCTGGCTTTGGCCCTGTCACGGGGACCGGGCTGCCCGCGTAGCGTCGGCGCGCGCACGATCCTTGCTAGTGAGAGCGGATCGTTCTCACTAGCGCCCGAGCGCACGCCGCCATGCTCCACCCGCCCCGCCTTTATCTCTATCTTGACGCCGTGGCCCGCGTTGGGTCGATCCGCAAGGCCGCCGAGCAACTCCACGTCGCCTCCACCGCGCTCAACCGGAAGATCCTGGAGGTGGAGCAAGATATCGGCACGGCGCTGTTCGAGCGCCTGCCCCGCGGCGTGCGGCTGACCGCCGCCGGCGAGGTGCTGATCGCTACCGTGCGCCGCAGCCTCGCGGATCTGGATTCCGCCGCCGCGCAGATGGAGCAGCTGCGCGGGCTGGTGCGGGGCACCGTGCGCATGGCGACGGTTGAGTCAGTCGCCACCGATTTCCTGCCTGAAGTCATCGGCCGCTACCAGTCCACCCACCGCGGCGTGCAGTTTCGCGTAACGGTGGGCAACTCCGGTGACCTGCTGGCCGCGCTCAAGGAGGACGAGGCCGACCTGCTGCTGGCGCACGACCCGCCCCCGACAACCTTTCTGCACGAACTGGCGGTGTCTGCCCAGCCCTTCTGCGCAATGATGCGCCCGGACCATCCGCTGGCGAGCCGGCGCACGTTGCGTTTATCCGATTGCCAGCCCTATCCCGTGGCCCTCGGGCCAGAGAGCTTTGGCAGCCGGCGGCTGATCGAGGCGATCTGCGCGCGCAACCGCTTGTCGCTGCGGGTGATGCTGGAAGCCACCACGGTGGAGATGCTGAAGAGCTTTGCGCGCCAGACCGGCGCGATCTGCTTCCAGTTCCAGGCTGGCACGCTGCGCGAGACGCGTCAGGGCACGCTGATTGCCGTGCCCCTGTCCGACCCCGAGCTGTGCGGTGGGCGGTTGGTGCTGGGCGCGCGCAAGGGCCGCAGCCTGCCGCCCGCGGCGGCGGCGTTTGCCGAGCACCTGAAGGCCGCGCTGACCGGCCTGCACCAGCCGTTGGCCGAGGCCGCCTGATGCGTGGCCGGGGCTTGCATGGCGAGCCGGCGCATGCAACAGCGAGTGCACACAAATTGCGTGCGCCATGAGAAGAAATAAGTGCTGGTTGTATGCAATCGAATTGCCGCAAACTGCATCCATCGCAGTCATGCCAGGCAACATTACCGGGCTGGTCCGGATACCCACGAAAGCAAGATGAGAATCAACGATCCCGCCATCCTCGCCGAGGTGGAAGCCGCCTTCGACGCCTATGAACGGGCGCTGGTGGGCAACGACGTCGCCGAGCTCGACCGGCTGTTCTGGGAAAGCCCGCACACGCTGCGCTACGGCGCGGGCGAAAACCTCTACGGCATCGAGGCCATCCGCGCGTTCCGCGCGGCACGCCCGGCAAGAGGCCTGGCCCGCGAGATCACCGAGCGCAGCGTCACCACCTTCGGCAACGATTTCGCTGTCGCCAATATCGCCTTTCGCCGCGCCGGCGAGCCGCGCCTGGGCCGCCAGAGCCAGAGCTGGGTACGGCTGCCTGAAGGCTGGCAGGTGGTGGCCGCGCACGTGAGCTGGCAGCAAGCATGAGCCAGCGGCGCTAGCGTACCGGCGCCATCCTGCGCCAGCCATTTCAAGAGCACGCGTTTTTAGATAGCCGGGGCTTGCCCCCGGAGGGGTGTTGTCGTGCCCAGTGAATGCGACAGAGCCAGCAACGATAGAAAACGGGTCAACCACGGAGGTCTTTATGCAACACAATTTCAAGCCGGTCGTGAAACTGGCGGTCATGGCAGCAGCCTTGATCTGCGGCAATGCCATGGCGCAATCCAGCGTCACGCTTTACGGGATGGTTGACGCCTATGTCGGCGCTACCAAGGCCGGCGGCGCGGACCGCGCCTACGGCGTCAACAGCGGCGGCATGCAAACCTCGTACTTCGGCATCAAGGGCAGCGAGGATCTTGGCACCGGCCTGAAGGCGATCTTCGACCTGAACGGCTTCCTGCGCCCGGACACCGGCAAGCAAGGCCGCTTCGACGGCGATGCGCTGTTTACCCGCAACGCCTTTGTCGGCCTGCAGAGTGCAACGCTTGGCACGGTGAAGCTCGGGCGCAACACCACGCCCTACTTCATCTCGACCATCCTGTTCAACCCGCTGGTGGACTCCTATGTGTTCTCGCCGGCGATCTTCCACACCTACTTCTCGGCCAGCAATGGCCGCGTCTATGACCCGGGCATCATCGGCGACTCGGGCTGGAGCAACTCGCTGGTGTACTCCACGCCGAACTTTAGCGGCCTGACCGCCAATGCGATCTACTCGTTCGGCGAGCAGGCAGGCAGCGTCGGCAAGAACAAGTGGGGCGGCAACGTGCTCTACTTCAACGGCAACTTCGGCGCCACCGTCGCCTTCCAGCAGGTCAAGTTCAACAGCACCCCGGGCGATGTGACCGCGCCCACGGCGCTGGCCGGCTTCGACAAGCAGAACGCCGTGCAGGTCGGCGTGAGTTATGACTTCAAGGTGGTCAAGCTGTTCGCGCAAGGCCAGTACATCAAGAGCGATGTCAACAACGTCACGGGCGACATCAAGCACACCAACGGCCAGGTTGGCGCGTCGATCCCGGTGGGCAACGGCAACGTGCTGGTCTCTTATGCGTACGACAAGACCAAGAACAGTGTCGCGGACTTCAAGCGCAACACGGCCGGCCTCGCTTACGACTACAACCTGTCCAAGCGCACCGACGTGTATGCCGCGTACTTCTACGACAAGCTGAGCGACCAGTCGCACGGCGACAGCTTTGGCGTGGGCGTGCGTCACCGCTTCTGATTGGAAGCGGTGATTGAGCGGTAGGCAGGCGGGCTGTGCTTCGGCGCGGCCCGCTTGCGCAATCAGGGAAGGCTTCGTGGCCGCCCGGCGACCTTTTGTCGTCATTGCGCCCCCTTGCGCACCTGCCTTGTTTGGCAAACCTCGCCGAACTGCATACACTGGGCGCCATCGGCACGACTATCCCATTCACGTTTGCCGGACATGAAGCGCGTCCTTCCCGAAACTCCCGTCACTCCCCTCACTCCCGTAGCGTCCGTCGCTGCTTGCGCCGCGAGCAATGAGGGCAAAACCGACCTCGACACCCTGCTGACCGAGGTACGCGCCTGCCGCCTGTGCGACGCGCACCTCCCGCTTGGTCCCCGCCCGGTAGTGCAAGCTGCCGCCAGCGCGCGCATCCTGATTGTCGGCCAGGCGCCGGGCACGCGCGTGCATGCCAGCGGCATTCCCTGGGACGACCCCAGCGGTGACCGGCTGCGCGAGTGGATGGGCCTGGACAAGACGGTGTTCTACGATGCCGCGCGCATTGCCATCATCCCGATGGGCCTTTGCTATCCGGGCCGTGGCCCCAGCGGCGACCTGCCGCCGCGCAAGGAGTGCGCGCCGTTGTGGATGGATGCGCTGCTGGCGTGCCTGCCGGAGATCGAGCTGACCTTGCTGGTCGGGCAGTATGCGCAGCGGCGTTTCCTGGGAGCGGCGGCGCGCGGTGGCGTGACACCCACCGTGGCAGGCTTTGACGCGCACGGGCCGCGCTTTATTCCGCTGCCGCACCCATCGCCGCGCAACCAGGGCTGGTTCAAGCAAAACGACTGGTTTGCGCGGGACTTGCTGCCGGTGCTGCGCCAGCGCGTGGAGGCCGTCCTCCTGGCACCACCCGCTGGCTGACGCGGGCTTGTCCCGGGCCTCGGCGAAATGCGCCTCAGCCATCCAGAGCCATTGGTCGATGCTGCGCGAGACTTCGGTGAACACATCGGCGGTGTCGGCATCACCAGGCTCGTCGGTTGACTACTCTATTTAATCCTCAAAACGGGGACATACATCCCTCTATTGAGGATTTACCAACCAATCCCTATAATAAGGATACTTGTCCCTATGTAGAGGATTCACAGTGAGCCTTGCCGACTTTCTCTTCACACCGGGCTTGCAGCGAGTGCTTGGAGCCACACTGCTGCAGCCGGACCGCAGTTTTACGCTACAGGAACTGCTGCGTCTGGCGGACAGTGGGCGCGGAAGCGCTCAAAAGCAGGTGGACCGCCTGGTCGCCGCCGGCGTACTTCGGGAAGACGCCCGACGAGGCCGGCAACGAAGCATCCGGGCGAATACCGAATTCACCCTCTATCCAGAGTTACTTAGTATCGCGCGCAAATCCTTTGCCGTTGTGGAGCCGCTGAAAGAAGCCCTCGCGCCTTTTGCCGACCACATCACCTCAGCGTTCGTGTTTGGCTCCGTGGCCAAGCGCACCGATGGTGGCCAGAGCGACATCGATCTGATTGTTGTCGGCAGCATCTCTCTCCTCGAGCTATCCGAGGCCTTGCACAAGGCCGAACAAGGTCTGCTGCGCCCCGTCAACTTCTCTTTGTACGAGCCTGCTGAATGGGCTGCCCTGGTAGAGTCTGACCCCATCATGGCCCAGATTGCACAAGGCCCTACGCTGAGGGTACTGTGATGCCGCGCGCAGCTGAATACGAAAACCTTATCAAGACGAAAGCCTTTGAGGCGGTCGCCCCAACGCCTGGCGCTATCGCAGGCTTCCTGCGTAATGCAGCGGACTATAGGTCCACAGCCGAGGAGCTAGGCCCCGGCCGACATCTGCAGGTGTTTACTTTGGCCTACGAAGGCTATTTCCAGGTGGTCCAGGCCGTACTGGAGTTCTATGAGGTACGCACCAAAGATGCCGGCCGTAACCTAGCCATCCAGCGTGTGTCCACCTCGCTGGGCGTGGACTCCCAAGAATTTGCCTTCATCACGAAGGCCCACGAGCGTCGCAACGGTACCTCGTACGTTTCACCGTTTCCCCCGGTGTCGAAGGCTGAGGCCGCCACCATGCTGAGCATCTTGGCTAAATACCTTCCCGTTGCGCATACACTGACCGGTACGCCGTGAGGCCCTAATATGCGGAGCAGTTTTTCGCAGAGAGGCAAAATAAAAAATCCTTCGTCAACCCCAGTCGCATGGCTGGGGTTTCGCCGCCCTCACGCTCACAGAGCACGACGACGCAGATCCAGCTTTGTCAGCAAAAAAACTGCGCCACATGGGCGCAGTTTTCTTGCTACTAGCTTTGGCTTCACAGCGGCCAGCGGTGCCGCCTGGCTTGGCCTTACTTGGCAGCCGTGGCGGGCATGACCTTCTCGAAGGCGTCGCGCATCGGCTTCATGGCCGTTTCGTAGGCCGCGACCCAGTTCGGTGCGCTCGCGCCGGAAGCCGGGAACGCGCCGCCGGCGCTCGACATCAGGTTCTGGCCGAACGACGCCATGGCTTCCTGGGTCTGCGTGGCGTAGGTGCTCATGTGGCGCTGGGCTTCCTGCGCGAACTCTGCGCCGGTGCTGGCGAAGATCTCGTTCATGTGACCGGCATACGCGTTCATCTTCTGGGCAAACCCGTTGGCCAGGTCCGGCTTGAGGCCGGACATGCCGGCGCCAACCGGCTGCTGGCTGGATTCGCGGACGTAGTTCGTCGTATCCGCCAGGCTGGTCTTGACGGCCTGCATGTTCAGCTCGTTGATTTTCTCCGCGCCACGGGCCAGGGGACCGACCAAGGCCAGGAACAGGTCCAGGTTAGCTTGCTGGACGCCGAAGAATTGAGCTTGGGTGGGATGTGCCATGAAGTAGTCTCCTGGGGATGATCCAACGCTGTCGAAGAAGGTTCCGTGAGCGGCATCATCGTTTTGCTGCAATGCAGCAATTGGACACATCATAAGCTTATTACCCGAGGAGTCAAGCGATTCCCGGAAAGACTTCTCCGGGCGCGCCAGATGCATCCCATGCACTCCATTGCGCCCCATTCCGCCCTATTCCGCCCTATAGCTCCCTACTCAGCCGCCGTCTGGATGCTCGGCGCCACGATCAGCCAGCCCGCGCTTGCTAGCTCGCCATGTGCCAAAAGAGACACACGGACACCCTGGCCGGCTATCCCGACGCTGGATTTTCTACACGCCACCAAACCGTGCGCCGCGCCCTATTCCCGCTCGTCAATCCCGAAACCCGGCTGCCGATGCCCATTTTTTGCGCATGGCACCATTCCCCGGCAAGCCGCCAAAGCCGCCCAGCAGTCTGCCATCCATGCCAGGGCAAGCCCGCATTCCCTTGAAAATCAACGTCTTGCGCATCGCACCGCAACATATCCGGCTGCAAATTGAACACGTGGCCTGAACTTTGCGTAATCGGTATAAGTGCCAACTGTCGACAGCTGACCATCGACCTACAGTGACCTAATCGCCAATCCAAGGAAACACAAACATGGGCAACAACGTCTCTTCCCGCCTGGTTCCCGCCATCTCCGAGGCCGAGCAACGGGTGCGTGAAGATCTCGCCGCCGCATACCGCCTGGTCGCCCTGTACGGCATGGACGACAGCATCTACACCCATATCTCGGCCCGGGTGCCGGGCACCGAGGACCGCTTCCTGATCAACCCGTTCGGGATGCTGTTCCGCGATATCACCGCGTCCTCGCTGGTGTGCATCGACCTTGACGGGAACATCATCAGCGGCCCGCCGGGGCAAGACGTGAACCCGGCCGGCTTCACCATCCACAGCGCGGTGCATGCCGCCCGGCATGACGCGGTGTGCGTGCTGCATACGCATACCGTGGCCGGCGTGGCCGTATCGTCGCTGGCGTGCGGCCTGCAGCCCTCCAACCAGTGGGCGCTGCAATTCCATGACCGCGTGTCGTACCACGACTTCGAAGGCATTGCGCTGGACCATGACGAGCGCGTGCGCCTGGTGGCCGATCTCGGCCCGGACAAGCGCGCCCTGATCCTGCGCAATCACGGCCTGGTCACGCTTGGCCGCAGCGTGGCGGAGGCCTTCATCCTGATGCACAACCTGGAGCGCGCCTGCCGCGTGCAGGTGGCGATCCAGTCCACCGGGCAGCGGGTCAATCCGGTGCCGCCAGCCATTTGCGAGAAGACCGCGCGCCAGTACGAGAGCGGCGACACCAACCGCCTGCCCGGGGCGGCCGATCCGTACGCGCGGGAATGGCGCGCCTTGCGGGAGCGGCTGGAACCGGCCGCTGCCACGTCGTTCCGCGACTGACTCGCCATTGCTTGCCAGTTCCGTCGTGCCAGTTCCGTCTTGCCAGTTACCCATCCCTAGCCCCCAGGAGAGTTCCGCAATGAATCGTCGCCAACTGATCAAAATGGGTGTTGCCACCACCGGGCTGTCGCTCGCCGGTGTGCCTTTCCACGTCCTCGCGGCCGGCAAGAAGGGGGGCGTGATCAACGCGCTCGTCCAGCCTGAGCCTTCCGGCCTGATGATCGGCATTACCCAGAACGGCCCCACCCAGCTGATCTCCGGCAACATCTACGAGGGCTTGCTGCGCTACGACGAAAAGCTGGAACCGCAGCCAGCGCTGGCGACCTCCTGGACGGTGAACCCGGCTGGCACCGTGTACACGTTCAAGCTCAAGCCCAAGGTCACCTGGCACGACGGCAAGCCGTTTACCGCGGCCGACGTGGTGTTCTCCGCCGACGTGTTCCTGCGCAAGACCCACGCCCGGCTGCGCGCCAACCTGGCGGCGGTGGAGAGCATCCGCGCGGTAGACCCGCTCACGGTGGAGTTCAAGCTGAAGTACCCGTTCAGCCCGTTTCTCGGCATCTTCGAAGTGGGCACCATGCCCATGGTGCCCAAGCATATCTACGAGGGCACGGATTTCCTGACCAACCCGGCCAACGCCAAGCCCATCGGCACCGGCCCGCTGAAGTTCAAGGAATGGGTGCGCGGCTCGTACATCCAGCTGGTACGCAACGACGCGTATCACCAGCCCGACGTGCCGCTGGTCGACAGCGTGTACTTCCACGTGATCCCCGATGCGTCGGCGCGCGCCGCGGCGTTCGAGTCCGGCAAGGTCGACCTGGTGCCCGGCGGCGCGGTGGAGTACTTCGACGTGGCGCGCCTGAGCAAGCTGCCCGGCGTGCAGGTCACCACCAAGGGCTGGGAATTCTTCGCGCCGCACTCGTGGCTGTGGGTCAACAACCGCAAGGCGCCGATGGACAACATCAAGTTCCGCCAGGCGCTGGCCTTTGCCATCGACCGCGACGCGATCGCCAAGGTGGCATGGCAAGGCTATGCCAAGAGCGCCACCGGCCCCTTCAACAGCCATATCAAGTACGCCAGCACCGACGTGGCCAAGTATCCGCGCGACCTGGCCCGCGCCAAGCAGCTGCTGAGCGAATCCGGCTACAAGGGCGAGACCCTGCGCCTGCTGCCCCTGCCCTACGGCGAAACCTGGACCCGCTCGGCCGAGATCGTGCGGCAGAACCTGCAGCAGGCCGGCGTGAAGATCGAAATGACCCCCACCGACGTGGCGGGCTGGGGCGAGCGGCTGAACAAGTGGGACTACGACCTGGCCTTCACCTACGTCTACCAGTATGGCGACCCGGCGCTGGGCGTGGCGCGCAACTACACCTCGGACAACATCGCGCAAGGCTCGCCCTTCAACAATGTGGAGGGCTATCGCAACGCCAAGGTCGACGAATTGTTCCAGGCTGGCGCGCGCGAGATCGACCCCGTCAAGCGTGCAGCGATCTACCACGAAGTACAGAAGATCCTGGTCGACGAGATGCCGGTGGTGTGGCTGCACGAGCTCAACTTCCCCACGCTGTACCGCAGCCGCATCAACAATCCCATCAGTTCCGGCATTGGCCTGAACGACGGCATCGGCCGCGCCTGGCTGGCGTGATGGCAGTCATCTTTATCTCTGGGGCAAAGCCATGAGTCGTACGCAGCGCATGCTAGGCCGGGTGGTACAGGGCGTGATCGCGATCCTGGTCATCGCGACCGTCAACTTCCTGCTGATCCGGGCCGCGCCGGGAGACCCTGTCTCGGTGATGGCTGGCGAGGCCGGGGCCTCCGACCCGCAGTTCGTGGCGCAGTTGCGCACGCAGTTCGGGCTGGACAAGCCGGTGCCGGAGCAGCTTGCCACTTACCTCGGCCACGTGGTGCACCTGGACCTGGGCTACTCCTACCGCCAGCAGCAGCCGGTGCTGGACCTGATCCTGCAGCGCCTGCCCGCCACGCTGATCCTGACCGGCAGCGCCTTCGCGCTCTCCGTGCTGTTCGGCGTGGTACTGGGGGCGTGGGCCAGCCGGCGCGCGGGGAGCTGGGTGGACAACGCCATCACCCTGTTCGCCCTGGTGTTCTACGCAACGCCCTTGTACTGGCTGGCGATGATGGCGGTGCTGCTGTTCTCGGTCAAGCTCGACTGGCTTCCCGGCTTTGGCTACTTCACCGTGGGGGCGGACCTGCATGGCCTGGCGCTGGTGTTCGACATCGCCACGCACCTGGTGCTGCCCGCGCTGACGCTGGCGCTGTTCTACATGGCGGTGTATGCACGCATGACGCGGGCCTCGATGCTGGAAGTGGCGCAGATGGATTTCGTCAAGACCGCGCGCGCCAAGGGTGTGCGGCCCGGGCGCATCCAGCGCGCCCACATCCTGCGCAACGCCCTGCTGCCGGTGGTGACGCTGGCCGGCATCCAGGCCGGCGGCATGATCGGCGGCGCGGTGCTGACCGAGACGGTGTTCGCCTGGCCCGGCATTGGCCGCCTGATGTTCGACGCCCTGCTGCAGCGTGACTACAACCTGCTGCTGGGCTGCTTCCTGGTCACCGCGGCCATGGCCGTGTTGTTCAACCTGTTGACCGACTTTGTCTACACGCTGGTCGACCCGCGGATCGAGATGCAATGAAAAACACTTTCTGGCGGCGGTTCTGCCGCAACAAGGCAGCCGTGCTCGGCTTGGTGGTACTGGCGGGCTTTGCCGTGCTTGCACTGTTCGGGCCGTGGATGGCCGGACACGATCCCTGGGACATGGTGCAGCAGCCATTCCTGCAACCGATGCAGGAACCCGGTTTTGCCATGGGCACCGACACCATGGGGCGCGACATCCTGGCGGGCGTGATCCACGGCGCGCGCATCTCGCTGCTGATCGGCGTGGTGTCCACGGTGGTCTCGCTCTTGATCGGCGTGACGCTGGGCGCCATTTCCGGCTACTTCGGCGGGTGGATCGATGCGGCGCTGATGCGCTTTACCGAGTTGTTCCAGGCAGTGCCGAGCTTTGCGCTGGCGCTGGTGCTGGTGGCGATCTTCGAGCCGTCCATCGGCTCCATCGTGGCGGCGATCGCCATCGTGTCCTGGCCGCCGGTGGCGCGCCTGGTGCGCAGCGAGTTCCTCACGCTGCGCCAGCGCGATTTTGTCCAGGCCGCGAAGCTGGCCGGACAATCGACACCGCGCATCATCCTGTCGCAGATCCTGCCCAATGCCAGCGCGCCCATCGTCGTGATGGCCTCGCTGATGGTGGCGACCGCCATCCTGCTCGAATCCAGCCTGAGCTTCCTGGGTCTGGGCGACCCGAACCACATGAGCTGGGGCTATATGGTGGGCTCGGCGCGCACCGTGCTACGCCAGGCCTGGTGGATGGCGGTGTTTCCCGGCACGGCCATCCTGCTGACGGTGCTGGCGCTCAATATGGTGGGCGAAGGCCTGAACGACGCGCTCAATGCGCGCCTTGGCGGGAGCGGACGATGAGCACACCGGTACTAGATATCCAGGAACTGAGCATCCGCCTGCCTGCCGGCGGCGACCGCGCGCTGGCGGTGCAGGCAGCCTCGCTGACGCTGGCAGCGGGCCAGACGCTGTGCGTGGTGGGCGAGTCCGGCTCCGGCAAGTCCATGATCGCCAATGCGGTGATGGGCCTGCTGCCGCGGCCCCATGTGGAGCCGGTGGCCGGGCGCATCCTGTTCGAGGGCCAGGACCTGCTGCAGCTGGATGACGACGCCATGCGCGAGCTGCGCGGGCAGAAGATCGGCATGGTGTTCCAGGAACCCATGACGGCGCTCAACCCCGTCATGCGCATCGGCGACCAGATCGCCGAGGTGTTCGATGCGCACCAGCGGCTGGGCGCGGCCGAGAAACGCAAGCGCATCGTGGCGGCGCTGGCCGATGTGGGCCTGCCCGATCCGGAGCTGCTGTACGACAGCTACCCCTTCCGCCTGTCGGGCGGGCAACGCCAGCGCGTGATGATCGCGTGCGCCATGGCGCTGGAGCCGCGCCTGCTGATCGCCGACGAGCCCACCACCGCGCTCGACGTCACCACGCAGGCGCAGATCCTGCAACTGATCCGCGAGCTGCAAAAGCGGCGCGGCATGGCCGTGCTGTTCATCACGCACGATTTCGGCGTGGTGTCGGAGATCGCAGACCAGGTGGTGGTGATGCAGACCGGCACCATCGTCGAGGCCGGGCCGGCCGCGCGCGTGCTGACCGATCCGCAGCATCCCTATACCCGCAAGCTGATCAGCGCCATTCCCGGCGGGCATCTGCGCCAGCCACCGGTGCAGGCAGAGGTCAACCGCGTGCTGCAGGTGCAGGACCTGTGCAAGACCTACCGCACCGGCGGCGGCCTGCTGCGGCGCGGGCGCGAGGTGCAAGCCGCGCGCAACGTGAACTTCGAGCTGCTGCGCGGGCAAACGCTCGGGCTGGTGGGTGAATCGGGCTCGGGCAAATCGACGGTGGGCCGCTGCATCGTTGGCCTGGCGCCGTTCGACAGCGGCCGCATCGTGATCAACGGGCGCAACCTGTCGCAAGGCGGCGGGCTGCTGCAGCGCGCGGGCGGCAAGCTGCAGATGGTGTTCCAGGACCCTTACGCCTCGCTCAATCCCCGGCATCGGATCGGTGCGGCCATCGCTGCCGGCCCCATCGCGCAAGGCGTATCGCGCCAGGAGGCACAGGCGCGCACGCTGGAGCTGCTCGGGCTGGTCGGCCTGGGGCCGGAGGTGGCCGAGCGCTACCCGCATGAGTTCTCCGGCGGGCAGCGCCAGCGCATCGGCATTGCCCGAGCGCTAGCGATGCAGCCGGAATTGCTGGTGGCGGACGAGCCCGTCTCCGCGCTGGATGTGTCGGTGCAGGCGCAGGTGCTGGAGCTGTTCGCCAAGGTGCGCGAGCAGTTCAAGCTGGCCATGGTCTTCATCACCCACGACCTGCGCGTGGCCGCGCAGATGTGCGACAAGATCGCCGTCATGCAGCGCGGCGAGGTGGTCGAATACGGCGAGACGGCCCGCGTGCTGAGCGCGCCCGAGCATCCCTACACGCGCAAGCTGATCGAAGCCATCCCACGCCTGACCCGGGTGCAGGACGCAGCGCAGGCACCCGAGACACCAGAGCCAGCCCGCCTGCAAGCGGTCGGGGGCTACGCATGACCCGCACCGACCTCGACAATCTGGCCGGGACACGCAACAAGATGGACATGACGACAACCAAGCCCCCCTGCGTGGCGCTGCTCAGCAGCGTGCTCGACATGCACTACCTGGTACCCGCCTTCCGCGCGGCGGCGCCCGGGCTGGACCTGCGCGTGGGGCCCGACCTGGGCGCGCTTGGCGACATCGATGCCGCGGTCTGCTGGGCGCCCCCGCCCGGCTTGCTGGCGGCCATGCCCAGGCTGCGCCTGGTGCAGTCGCTGGGCGCCGGCATCGACCACCTGCGCAGCGATCCGGACCTGCCGTCCGGGCCAACCGTCTGCCGCATCGTGGATACCGCCATGGCCGGCACCATGACGGCCTACGTGACGTGGGCCGTGATCCAGCACCAGCGCAGCATGGGCGCCTATCTGGCCAGCGCGGCGGCCGGGCAGTGGCAGGAGCAGGCCATCGTGGCGCCGTCACGGCACCGCGTGGGCATTGCGGGGCTGGGCACGCTGGGCATTGCCAGCGCCCGCGCGCTGCAGGCGGTGGGCTATGCGGTGCGCGGCTGGAGCCGCAGCCCCAAGGCGGGCCTGCCCGAAGGCGTGGCAGCCTTCCACGGCCAGGAAGGGCTGGATGCCTTCCTGGCAGGCTGCGACGCGCTGGTTTGCCTGCTGCCGCTCACCGCGCAGACGCAGGGGTTCCTGTGCGCGGACCTGTTCGCCCGCCTGCCGCGCGGCGCGCACCTGATCAACGTAGGCCGGGGCGGCCACCTGGTCGAGGCTGACCTGCTGCGCGCGCTGGACGACGGCACGCTGGGCGCGGCCACGCTGGATGCCTTCCAGCACGAGCCGCTGCCATCCGGGCATCCGTTCTGGCGGCATCCGCGCATCAACGTCACGCCGCACGTGGCGGCCCGCACCGATCCGGCGACGATCGCGCGCCAGACGCTGGATAATCTGGCCCAGCTGCGCCGCGGGCAGCGACCTGCCGTGGCAGTCGACCCGGCACAGGGATATTGATATTGATATTGACGCGTTCGACCTTGGCATGCCGCTGCCCCAGCGCTCCGACACACCCGATACCAACAACAGGACGTCACTGACATGACCGTCGCCTTGCCCTCTCACGCCGCCCTTGCCGCAGACGATATCGCGGCCCACCTGCACCCCTTTACCAACCTGGCCGCCCACCCCGGCGTCGGCCCGCTCGTCATCACCAAAGGCGACGGCATCTATGTGGAGGACGACCAGGGCAAGCGCTACCTGGAGGGGATGTCCGGCCTGTGGTGCAGCGCGCTCGGGTTTAGCCATGCGCGCGTGATCGAGGCCGGCGTGCAGGCCATGCGCACGCTGCCCTACTATCACACGTTCAACCATCGCTCCAACCCGGCGGCCATCATGCTGGCCGAGAAGCTGGTGGCAATGGCGCCGGTGCCGATGTCCAAGGTGTTCTTCGCCAACTCCGGCTCGGAGGCCAACGACACCGCCGTCAAGCTGGTCTGGTACTACCACAACGCCATCGGCAAGCCGGACAAGAAGAAGATCATCGCGCGCACCAACGCCTATCACGGCGTCACCGTGGCGGCGGCGAGCCTGAGCGGCCTGCAGGCCAATCACCGCGATTTCGACCTGCCCATCGACCGCATCCTGCGCGCCGGCTGCCCGCACCACTACCGCTATGGCGCGCCGGGCGAGAGCGAGGCGGTGTTCGCCAGCCGCCTGGCGCAGGAGCTCGAGGCACTGATCCAGGCGGAAGGCCCGGACACCATCGGCGCCTTCATCGCCGAGCCGGTGATGGGCGCGGGCGGCGTGATCGTGCCGCCAGCCACCTACTTTGCCGAGATCCAGGCCGTGCTGCGCCGCAATGACATCCTGCTGATCGCCGACGAGGTGATCTGCGGCTTTGGCCGGACCGGCGCGATGTTCGGCTCCACCACTTACGGCATGCGGCCCGATATCCTCACCTGCGCCAAGGCGTTGTCTTCCGGCTACATGCCGATTTCGGCGGTGATGGTGTCGGAGAAAGTGCACGCGGCCATTGCCGCCAACAGCGGCAAGATCGGCACCTTCGGCCACGGCTTCACCTACTCGGGCCATCCGGTCACCACGGCGGTGGCGCTGGAGACGCTGCGCGTCTATGAGGATGACCACATCCTGGATCATGTGAACGCCATCGCGCCCCGCTTCCAGCAAGCGCTGCGTGCCTATGCCGGGCGAGCCCTGGTGGGCGAGGTGCGCGGGGTTGGCCTGCTGGGCGCGGTCGAGCTGGCGGCGGATCCGGCGGCGCGGCGCGCCTTCGACCCGGCCCTGAAGGCAGGCCCGCGCCTGGCTCAGCTGGCGCAGGAGCACGGCCTGATCGTGCGCGCCATGGGCGACACCATTGCGTTCTGCCCGCCGCTGATCATCACCGAGGCGCAGATCGACGAGCTGTTCACGCGGTTCGAGCGCGCCATGGTGGCGCTGGAGCGTGAGCTCCCGGCCGGCAGCAAGGGCGGCAATGCTGGCAATGACGGCGACAAGGTTGCGGCCTGATGACCGGCCCGGCCAATCCTTCGCTACGGCTCACCACGGCGAGTGCGCGCCGCGATGGCATCGCGCTGTTCTTCTGCGCGCTGGTGGCGTTTGCCAGCTACGACGCCTTCTGCAAATGGATGCTGCGCGACCACTCGGCGCCCATGATGAACCTCACCCGCTATGTGTCGGTAAGCGTCATCGCGCTGGTGTGGCTGCTGCGCGAAGGCGGCCTGAAGCTGTGGCGCACGCCCTGCAAATGGCTGCTGCTGGCACGCGGGCTGGCGCTTGGCATCGTGGCAAGCTGCTTCATGGCGGCGCTGGTGCACATGCCGCTGGCAGAGGCCACCGCCATCTACTTCACCGCGCCGCTGATCATGGTGGCGCTGTCGCCGGCGGTGCTGGGCGAGCGGGTGGGACGCGCGCAGTGGGCGGCGGTGCTGGCCGGCTTTGGCGGCATGCTGCTGATCGTGCGGCCCGGCGGCGACCTGCCGCTTGTCGGCACGGTGCTGATGATGGTCTCGGCCGTATGCTACGCGGCCTTCCAGCTGCTGACGCGCCGGCTGGCGGGCGTGGTCGCCGGGCCGGTGCTCTATGCCTGGACCGCGCTGATCTGCCTGGTGGTGACCGGCGTGCCGGCGCTGGCGACGCTGCCTGAGGTCATGCCGCCCGCGCCCGACATCTTGCTGATGATGGCCGGTGGCGCCTGCAGCGGCCTGGCCCAGTTGCTGCTGCTGGCCGCCTTCCGGCGCGTTGCCGCCTCCACGCTCGCGCCGCTCAATTACTTTCAACTGCTGCTCGCCGTGCTGATCAGTACCTTTGTCTTCCAGCGCCCGCCCGATGGCATCGCGCTGGCGGGCATCGTGCTGATCATGCTGTCGGGCGGCTACCTCGCATTGCGCGGGCGGCAGGCGCCGCCCGCTCCGCAGGTAAAGCCGGTCGTAGCCCGACCCAAGGACTAAGCCCATGTCTGATTCCGCATTCGACGAATCCTCGCCCTTTGCCTCCATCGAAGTCTCCGACCTGGTGGCGGCGGTGGAGGCGCAACTCACCCAGGCCATCGTCGAAGGCCGCCTCCCGCCCGGCAGCCGCATCGTCGAGGCCGACATCGCCCGCCGCATGAATGTCAGCCGCGCGCCGGTGCGCGAGGCGGCGCGGCGGCTGGAGCGCCAGGGTGTGCTGGTCTCGCGCCCGCGCCATGGCTTTGCCGTGCGCACGGTGACGGTGCGCGAGATCGACGACCTGTTCCAGGTACGGCTGAACCTGGAACTGATGGCCGCATCGCTCGCCTGCAAGCAGGCGCCGCAGGCCGGGCTGAAGCAGCTCGTGGCCATGGTCGACCGCATGGTGCAGGAGGCCGAATCGCTGCCGCAGATCGAGCGCGTGGCGCGCGACCTGGCGTTCCACACGGCTATCTGCGAGCTGTCCGGCAATGCCTACCTGCATCGCATGTTCTCCATGATGCAAACGGAGATCCGCATGATCGTGGCGCTGATCGACAGCGTGTACCACGACCCGAAGGCCGTGGCCGAGACCCATCGCCCCATTGCCGAGGCGATTGCGCGGCGCGACGAGGCCGCCGCGCAAGCCGCGGTGCGCTTTCATATCGATGACGCCTGGGTCCATGTCCGGGCGGTGTTCATGCAAAAACAGGGCGCCGCCGAGGCGCCCCCGATGGAGTCCGTCCTATGAAAGTCGTCTACAGCGATCTGCATCTCGACCACGACCCGCACGCGTTCATGGTGCGCGGCAAGATGAAACGCAGCAACGAGCAGCCCGAGCGCGCCCTGCGCCTCCTGGCAGCGGTGCGCGCCGATGGCCACGACGTGATTGCCCCCGCCGATCACGGCCCCGGCCCGCGCGCCGCGATCCACACGCCGGAATACCTGCGCTTCCTGGAAACCGCGTACGACCGCTGGCAACTGCTGCCCGACGCCTCCGAAGAGGTCTTGCCCAACATCCATCCCTTCCCCGGGCAGCCCTGCACCTATCCCGACAGCGTGGTCGGCCAGGCGGGCTTCCACATGGGCGACGCCGCCTGCTCCATCGGGCCCAACACCTGGCGTGCGGCGGTCGGCTCGGCCGACGTGGCCACCCACGCCGCGCAACTGGTCGCCGACGGCGAACGCGCCGCCTATGCGCTGTGCCGCCCGCCGGGCCACCACGCCTATGCGGACCGCGCCAACGGCTTTTGCTACCTGAACAACACCGCCATTGCCGCGCAGCACCTGCGCCGCCACCATGACCGTGTCGCCATCCTCGACATCGACATGCACCACGGCAACGGCACCCAGGGCATCTTCTACCAGCGCAACGATGTGCTGACCGTGTCGCTGCATGGCGACCCGATGCTGTTCACGCCCTTCTTCACCGGACACGCGCACGAGCGCGGCGAGGCCAAGGGCCTCGGCTACAACATCAACCGCCCGCTGGCGCGCGGCACCGGCGACGAGGCCTACCTGGCGGCGCTGCGCGATGTGTGCCAGAGCATCCGCGCCTTCGCGCCCGGGGCGCTGGTGGTGGCGCTGGGGCTGGACGCGCACGAGCGCGACCCGTACCAGGCACTGGCCGTCACCACGCCCGGCTTCGCCCTCATCACGGCAGAAATCGCGCGGCTGGGCTTGCCGACGGTGCTGGTGCAGGAAGGCGGCTATCTCTCCGACGATCTCGGGCCCAACCTGTCCAGCGCGCTGCGCGGCTTCGCGAGCGCGGCATGAACGGGCCGGCAAGCGCGGCACTGGTGGCCGCCGATGTGCTTAGCGAAGGCTCGCCCGAAGTCCCTGTGACGTGGGCGATGGCGCTGCTCACGCAGCACTACGGGCTGGCGGGCCGGCTCTCTCCGCTGAGCGGCGAACGCGACCGGAACTTCCTGCTGGAAACGCCGGCGGCAAGCTACATGCTCAAGGTATCCCACCCGGCCGAGCTACCGCTGGTGGCGGACTTCCAGACCCAGGCGCTGCTGCACATCGCGGCGGCCGACCCCGCCCTGCCCGTGCAGCGCATCGTGCCAACCCTGGCGGGCCAGCCATCGCTGATCGCCCAGCCACCCGGTGGCGAAGCGCGCGTGGTGCGCCTGTTCACCTACCTGCCTGGCGTGCCGCTGCCCAAGGCGCAGCGCTCGCAAGCGCAGGCACGGGAGCTGGCGCGCACGCTGGCCCGGCTCGACCTGGCGCTGCGCGACTTGCGCCATCCCGCCGGCGAACTCGAGCTGCCGTGGGACATCCAGCGCGCCGACCGCGTGCGCGGCCTGCTCGACAGCGTCCCGGACGTGGCGCGCCGCGCGCTGGCAAACCGCGCGCTGGATCGCTTTGCCGCCAATGTGCAGCCCCGGCTGGCGCACCTGCGGGCCCAGCCGATCCACAACGACTTCAATATCTATAACGTGCTGGTCGACCCGCAAGACCATGCGCGCATTGCGGGCGTGCTGGATTTTGGCGACATGGTCCATGCGCCCCTGATCGACGACCTGGCCGTTGCCGCCGCCTATCAGGTTGACCCCGCCGGCGACACCATGGCCACGCTGGCGGACTTTGCCGCCACCTATCACGCGGTACTGCCGCTGCAAGCCGATGAGGTCGACGTGCTGTTCGACCTGGTGCAGGCCCGGCTGGTGATGGTGGTAGCCATCAGCGGCTGGCGCGCCGCGCGGCATCCGGAAAACGCGCCTTACCTGCTGCGCAACAACGCGGTCTCCTGGGACCGGCTGGCGGCCTGCGACGCGATCCCCACCGAACAAGCACGCTCCGTCCTGCGCCGTGCCTGCGCGGTAGCGTGACCACGACTCCAAGGAATCCGATGACCATGGCAGCAGCCACCCCAAGCGTTGCAGCGCTGACCGAGCGGCGCGCCCGCGTGCTCGGCCCGGCGTACCGCCTGTTCTACGAGGAGCCGCTGCACATCGTGCGCGGCGATGGCGTCTGGCTTTACGACGCCAACGGCGAGCGCTACCTCGATGCGTATAACAATGTGGCATCGGTCGGCCATTGCCATCCACAGGTGGTGCAAGCCATTGCCCGCCAGGCGGCGCAGCTCAACACGCACACGCGCTACCTGCACGAGGGCATCCTGGATTACGCGGAGCGCCTGCTGGCCACCATGCCGGACGCGCTGGGCCATGCCATGCTCACCTGCACCGGCAGCGAGGCCAACGACCTGGCGATGCGCATCGCGCGCGCCCACACCGGCGCACAAGGGCTGATCATCACGCGCTTTGCCTACCACGGCGTGACCGCGTCCATTGCCGAGGCATCGCCCTCGCTCGGGCGCTACGTGAAGCTCGGCGACAACGTGCGTACCGTGCCGGCGCCGGACAGCTACCGCGTTGCGCCGGCGCAGCTCGGTGCTGTCTTTGCCGACGGTGTGCGCCACGCCATCGAGGACCTGCGCGCGCATGGCATCCGCCCCGCCGCGCTGCTGGTCGACACCGTGTTCTCCAGCGACGGCATCTTCACCGATCCGCCCGGCTTCCTGAAAGATGCGGTCGCCGCCATCCGCGCGGCCGGGGGCGTGTTCATTGCCGACGAGGTGCAGCCCGGCCTGGGACGCACCGGCGAGGCGTTCTGGGGATTCCAGCGGCATGGCGTGGTGCCGGACATCGTCACCATGGGCAAGCCAATGGGCAACGGGCATCCGCTGGCCGGCCTGGCCGTGCGCCCCGAAGTGCTGGCGGCGTTTGGGCGCGAGTGCCGTTACTTCAACACCTTCGGCGGCAACCCGGTGTCTGTCGCCGCCGGCATGGCGGTGCTTGACGTCATCGAGCAGACCCAGCTCATGGCGCAGGTGCGGCGCGTGGGCAAGTACTTGCGCGAGCGGCTGGCAGGCGTGGCGGCGCGGCATCCACTGATCGGCGATATCCGCGGGGCCGGGCTGTTCGTCGCGTTGGAGTTTGTCGACGACGGCGATGCCGCGCGGCCCGCGACCGCGCGCACGGCGCGCATCGTCAACGGCCTGCGGCGGCGCCACGTGCTGGTTGGCGCCACCGGCGAAGCGGCCAACATCCTGAAGATCCGCCCGCCGATGGTGTTCACCGAAGCGCACGCCGACCTGCTGGCCGACACCCTGGACGCGGTGCTGGCCGAGGTGGAGAGCGAGCGAGTGGCCCGAAGCTGAACCCGAAGCTGAACCCGCCCGCCATCCGGTCGACAGCCCGGCTAACGCGCCGCGAGCTTGGCGGCGATGCCGGCCACGTGCCGGCCCTGATACTTTGCGATCGCCAGTTCGTTCTCGCTCGGCTGGCGCGAGCCGTCGGCGGCCGTCAGGGTGGAGGCGCCATAGGGCGTGCCCCCCGTGATCTGGCTCATGTCCAGCAGCCGCGCTTCGGCGTAGGGCACGCCGACAATCACCATGCCCTGGTGCAGCAGCGTGGTGTGGAAGCTGGTAATCGTGGTCTCCTGGCCACCGTGCTGGGTGGCGGTGCTGGTAAAGACACTGCCGACCTTGCCCACCAGCCCGCCGCTCATCCACAGCCCGCCGGTCTGGTCGAGAAAGTTGCGCATCTGCGCGCACATATTGCCAAACCGTGTGGGGGTGCCGAACAGGATGGCATCGGCGTCGGCCAGTTTGTCCGGCTCCGCCACCGGCACATGGGCAAAAGCCGCCCGAGCGGCCTTGGCGCCACTCTTTTCCAGCACGGCGTCGGGCACCAGTTCCGGCACCTGGAGCAACGTCACCTCGGCGCCATCGACTTCTCGCGCGCCCGCCGCCACGGCCTCCGCCATTTTGTAGACGTGCCCATACATGCTGTAGAAGACCACCTGGATCTTGCAGGTCATGACATTCTCCTGAGTGCAATGCCAAATACGTAATGACGAAATGACGAAATGACGAAATACGAAATCGGGACTTCAGGCCGCAACAGGCCATCCGTTGAGTCTAGGCGACGCAAGCGCGCCGCGCGGTGACTGCCGCGCTTCCCTTCGCATCTTCGCCGCCTACAATGAAAGATCCTGGCTCATCCGCGCGGCACGGGCCCGCCCTGCCGGGGCCAATGATGGAGTACCGCAATGACAACGACGTGTGCGCACCTTGCATTGAGCCATCCCGTCACACCCAGCGCGGAAGGCTGCGAGGAATGCCTGCGCAGCGGCGACGAATGGGTGCACCTGCGCTTGTGCCTGTGTTGCGGCCATGTCGGTTGCTGCGACGACTCGCCCAACCAGCACGCCACCCGGCATTTCCTGGCCACGGAGCATCCGGTGATCCAGTCGTTCGAGCCGGGCGAAACCTGGCGCTGGTGCTATATCGACAAGCTGTTCATTCCTTGAGGGGTGCCCGGCGCCCGGCGCTCGCGCAAGCCGACCCCCATGCGCCAATCCTGCAAGGAGAATGTCATGCTGTCGACACCCGTTGAAAAGACCGACCATGTACTGGGGCCGGCCTCGGCCCAAGTCACCGTGGTCGAGTACGGCGACTACGAATGCCAGTATTGCCGCCTGGCCTACGGCGGCGTGAAGATCCTGCTTGCCCGCTACCACGACCGCGTGCGCTTTGTGTACCGCCATTTCCCGCTGACGGCCTGGCACCCGCTGGCGCAAGGCGCCGCGGAGGCTGCCGAGGCCGCGGCGGCCCAGCACAAGTTCTGGCCGATGCACCAGCAGCTCTTCGAGCAACATCACGGCCTCAAGCCGGCGATGCTGCGGGAGTACGCCGCTGCGCTGGAACTGGACCTGGAACGTTATGACTACGACATGAAGTCCCACACCTACCTGCAGCGCGTGCGCGAGCACCAGCAAAGCGGCATCGCCAGCCATGTGCGCAGCACGCCGGCATTCTTCGTCAATGGGGAAATACAGGACGTGACCTTCGGCATCGAACACCTGGATCATGCCATTGCCGTGGCGCTGCGTCACTGAGGGGCTGGGGGCCTAGGCTTGCGGGCCAACAGGCGTGGCCGCCTCCGCCGCGCTGTACACGTGGCGCGCGGCGAGCAGTGACGCAAGGTCGGCGTCGCCGGCAATCACCGCCCGCAGGATCTGCGCGTGCTCGTCCCAGTTCTGCTGCGCGCGCTGCCGGTGCGCGGGCGCAAACACCAGTCCGGTGCGCTCGCGCAAGGAGCGCATCATCTCCTGCAGCACGCTGTTGGCGGCGATATTGCCCAGCACTTCGTGAAAGCGGAAATTGAGCGTGAGCAGGCGCGCATCCTCGCCGCCGCATGCCGCCGCGCTGCCCTGGCGCAAGACCTCCTGCAACTCGGCGACCAGCCGGGGATCACGCCGTTGCGCGGCCAGCTTGGCGTTCAGACCTTCCAGCGTGGCGCGCACCTCCACCATCTCCCGGGCCACATGCTCCGACAGGCACGCCACCGACGCGCCCCGGCGCGGCTCGATGCGAACCAGCCCCTCGGCCGCCAGCGCGCGCAGCGCCTCGCGCACCGGCACGCGCGACACGCCCAGTTCGGCCGACAGCGTGTGTTCCACCAGGCGCTCGCCCTGGCGGTACACGCCACCGACAATGCGCTGGCGCAAGGTATCGGTCACCTGCGAAAACAGCGGCGAATGGCGCGCGCCGAGGCTGGCACCGGGATGGCCCGCCGGGTGGGCGGGTGGAACACTGCCGTGGTCGTCGGACATGTTCGTCTTGTGGGCGCGCGGGCCGGCCTTGGCCAGCCCGCGCGCGCTGGTTCAACTGCGCTGGAATGTGAAGCTGTCGGCGTAGATATGCGCGCCGCTGGCGCCTAGCCCCAGAAAGGTCTCGCGGGCGTCGCGGATCATGTCGGGCGAGCCGCACAGGTAGATGGCATGCTCGGACAGGTCCGGCAGGTCGGCGGCAACGGCGTGCTGCACGTGGCCGCGCCGGCCGCTCCATGCGCCGTCGGCACGCGAGAGCACCGGCACGTACTGGAAATCGTAGAGCCGCGCGCCCCACGCCTGGATCTGTTCGTGCAGGTACAGGTCCGCCTGGGTGCGCATGCCCCAGTACAGCGAGACCGGCGGGCAATCGGGATCGTCCATCAGCGATTCGAGGATGCTCTTGATCGGCGCCAGCCCGGTGCCCGTGGCCACCATCACCAGCGGGCGATAGTCGTCCTTGCGGAAATAGAAGCCGCCCAGCGGCAGCTCCACGTCGAGCTGGTCATCGGAGCGCAGACCCGCCAGCAAGCGCTCGGTGAAGTAGCCGCCGGGAATACGGCGCACGTGCAGGTCCACCGTGCGGTCCTTGGGTACCGACGCCATCGAGAAACTGCGCGCGATGCCGTCCCCAGTGAAGATCTTGAGGTACTGGCCGGGACGGTAGTCAAGCGCCTGCGCCTGCGGCAGCTCCAGCGTCAGGTGCACCACGTCGGCGCTGAGCGGCGCGATCTTGCGGATCACCGCGGTGTGGCGCGCAGGCTCGGCGCATGGCTCGCCCGGGCGCGCGGTGCTGATCACCAGGTCGCTGGTGGGCCGCGCCTGGCACGCCAGCGCAAAGCCTTCGGCTTCTTCTTCCGGGGTCAGGCCCATGTGGTACTCCTCATAGGCCACCGCGCCTTCGACCAGCCTGACGCGGCACGTAGCGCAGCCGCCGAAGCGGCAGTCGTGCGCCATCTGCACATTGGCGCGCAGGGCGCCGTCCAGTACCGTTTCACCGGCGCTGGTTTCGAACGATTGCTGGGATTCGAGGAGATGGATGCGGTAGGACATGGTGGACTCGGAATGCGGGGGGATGGGCTTCTGGATCTAGAACCTAAAGTCAAAAGCAACTGCAGTTTCACCACCCCTGCGGGGCGGCGACCTACTTTCTTGTCTTGCCAAGAAAGTAGGCAAAGAAGGCGCGCCGGATGGGGCGACTTCCCTTGCGCCCCATACGGCCTGGTACACCTTGACGGCTCGCTTCGCATCGCGTGGGGGCTCGCTTCGCGTCGCGCGATTTGCCGGATGTCGCTGGATCCTGGATTTACTTCTTGATATCGGCCTCTGCCAGCACCTCCAGGTCGTCGCCGGCCAGCAGTTCCTGCAGGGCCTGCAGCGCTGCCACGCCTGCGGCGGTGTCCTGTTCGCCGTTGCCGCCGCTCAGGCCGATGCCGCCGATGACTTCGCCGTTGACCACGATCGGGAAACCGCCGACGAACACGGCGAACTTGCCTTCGAAGCTCCACTGGATGCCGAAGGCTTCATTGCCGGGCAGCGCGGGGCCGTTGGGGGCCTGGTTGAACAGGTGGGTGGAGCGCTTGTGGCCCGCGGCGGTGAAGGCCTTGTTCCAGGCGATCTGCGGGCCGGTGATGCGCGCGCCGTCCATGCGCTCCAGCACCAGCGGGTAGCCGCCGTCGTCGACCACGCAGATCGATTCCAGCACGCCGATTTCCTCGGACTTGCGGATGGCTGCCGCCACCATGTGACGGGCTTCCTTCAGTTCCAGCTTGATGGCTCTTCTCATGTCCTGCTCCTGCGCGATACGTGAATGCTGCGTGAATGCCGGTTGGTTTGCGGGCGTGCTGGTTCAGCAGCCGCGGTAGACGGTCTTGATCTGCGTGTAGAACTCCAGCCCTGCCCGGCCCGACTCGCGGAAGGTGGAAGTGCTGGATTGCTTGAGGCCGCCGAACGGCGCGTTGATCAGGTTGCCCGTGGTGGTGCGGTTGATCTTGACCGTGCCCGACTGGATGTCATGCGCGAAGTCGTGCGCATAGCGTGGGTTGCTGGTCACGATGGCGGCCGACAAGCCGTACTCGGTGTCGTTGGCCTTGGCGATGGCGTCGGCGTAGCTGCTCACCTCGATAATGGCGATCACCGGCCCGAAGATTTCCTCGCGGGCAATGCGCATCTGCTGGGTAACGCCGGTAAAGACGGCCGGCGAGACATAGAAGCCCTTGTCGTATGGCTCGCCGCCCAGGCGCTCGCCACCGCACAGGTGCGTGGCTTCGGCCTTGCCCGCTTCCACATAGCCGAGCACCGTTTCGAGCTGCTTGCGGGTGGCGAGCGGGCCCACGTCCATGCCGGGCGTCATGCCGCTGCCGATCTTCAGGGTCTTGACCTTGGCCAGCAATTTCTCCGTATAGGCGGCCTTGACCGAAGCCATCACCAGCACGCGGCTGGTGCCGGTGCAGGCCTGGCCGCTGAGCGACAAGCCGCCCTTGATGGTGAGGTCCACCGCGCGGTCCAGGTCGGCGTCTTCCATCACGATCAGCGGGTTCTTGCCGCCGAGCTCCATCTGCGTGCGTGTGCTCAGCGACACCGAGCGATGGATATGCTGGCCAGCCGCCGTGGAGCCGGTAAAGGAGATCGCACGCACCGCCGGTGCTTCGGTAATGGCCGCGCCCACGTCGCCGGCACGGCCGGTGATGAAGTTGAGCACGCCCTTGGGGATGCCGGCTTCGACGAACGCCTGCGCCAGCCGGTAGCCGCTCAGCGGCGCGTCAGACGAGGGCTTGAACACCACGGTGTTGCCCGCGATCAGCGCCGGGGCAATCTTGCGCGCCGGGATCGACACCGGAAAATTCCACGGCGAGATCACGGTCACCACGCCCAGCGGCTCGCGCTGGCTGTAGACGATCATGTCGGGATCGTCCTGGGGATAGGTCTCGCCGGAGAAGGACTGCCCTTCCACGGCATAGAAGCGGATGGTCTGCGCCGAGCGCAGCACTTCATCCTTGCTCAGGTTGAGTGCCTTGCCTTCTTCGCGGGTCAGTTCCTCGGCGATCTGTTCGGCGTTGGCTTCCAGGTAATCGGCGGCGCCGTTGAGGATCTTGGCGCGCTTCGAGATGGGGGTCTTCTTCCACGCCTCGAACGCGGCCGCGGCAGCGGCCACGGCGGCCTGCGCGTCAGCCGCGGTCGAGGCCTGGAAGCGGCCGACGATATCGCCGGTATCGGCCGGGTTGACGTTGTCGAAGGTGCGCCCGCTGGCGCTCTTCGACCATTCGCCGTTGATGTAGTTGTTGAATTCGTCTGTCTTTGCCACTGCCATGATGTCCAAGCCTTTCGTCCGGTCAGGCCCCGGGCGGGGCCGTCAATGCCAATGCGATGCCACGATTGCGCGATGCCGCCCAGGGCAGGCTCAGGCCGCCATGTCCAGTTCAGGCAGGGGGATTTCCTGCGCGACATAGTCGTGATAGAGGGCGGTGGTGTAGAGCAGGCGCATCTGGGCGCCGATCTCGCAGATCTTGAGGCAGCGCTGCTGCAGCTCCGGGGTGTTGGCGTGTTCCAGCACGATCTGGTAGCCACGCTCGCCGTGGATTTCATCGGAGACGATATGCAGGTCGAAGAATTCGACCTCTTCGTCGGTGAAGTTGTACTTGTCGCGCAGGGTGGGGGTCTGCTTGCGGTAGATCGAAGGCACCTGGGACTCCAGGCCAACGACCAGTCCGGCAACGGCCACGACGGGGTCTTCGCGCATGGCTACGGCGTAGCACCAGCTTTGCAGGCCACGGGTGGTGGGCGACATGTTGTCGGGGTCGAGCACGCGCTCGCGGGTGGTGCCGCAGGCTTCGGCAAAGCGGATCAGCAGGTCGGTGTGGCGGTCGCCGCCGATTTCTTCCTCATACATATTGGCCAGCAGGAAGTCCTTGGCTTCGGTGAAGCGGTCGGGGGTGCGGGCGTAGATGTAGGCGAGGTAGTCGGCGAAGGGGCCGACGTAGTGATAGTGGTTCTCGGCCCAGCGGGCGAGGTGGTCGCGGGAGAGCTTGCCGCTGGCCCAGGCCACGCTGAAGGGGGCTTTGTTGGCGCTTTTGCCCTTGATGGCGTTTTCAAGGGCGGCACGGAAATCATCACGGTTCATCAGTTCGGCCATCGGGGGCTCCTGGGGGAACGAGTTCAAGGTTGTGGGGGACTGCGTGGCGTGGTCCGGGTGGCTTTATCCGTGCCACCCGATACCTTGATGTAGATTGTATACTATCTACTGTTTTTGTGAAGAGTGTATTCGCGCCTCAGGAATAAAAAAGCGAGGCACGGATGGCCTCGCTCCTTGCGGCTCAATGCGACAGGTTCAGCGCCAGAGGAACATGGCGCAAACGGTGGATACGCACAGCCCGATCAGCACCGGCAACAGCAAGGCGCGCACCGCATCGAGCACCGGCACCCGGGCAAATCCGGCCACCGCAATCAGGGAGGACCATGCGATCAGCGTGCCGCCGCCCGTCCATACCGCGCCCATCTGCCCGATTGCCGCCAGCGTGGCGGAATCGAAGCCCACCACCGGGCCCAGCGCGCCGGCCAGCGTGCCGGTCAGCGGCAGGCCGGCAAAACCCGAGCCGTCGATGCCAGTGATCATGCCCACCAGCAGCACGCCAAACGCCACCAGCACATGGTTGTCCGGAATCATGTGCTGGTAAGCCTGGATCAGCTCGAACAGCAGGCTGGGCGCCTTGTCGGCGCTGACGCCCAGGATGTGCGCCGCGGTCTCGCCGGCGCCGACAAAGAAGAAGCCGGCGATTGGCAGCACCGAGCCCATGGCCTTGAAGGCGAAGACAAAGCCATCGGTGATGTGCTCGGGGCACACATCGAGCATCTTGCGCGGGCCTTCCGCCGCCAGCGTGGCCAGCATCATCAGCAGCGCCGCGACGCCGCCAACCAGCGCGGCCGCATCGCCGCCCTTCAACTCCGGCAGGGCCGAACCCATCTTCGGCAGCACCATCACGGCCACCACCGCCAGGAAGGCCAGCGGCGTCACCACCGCGAAGCACTTCGACCACTTGACGCGGCGCAGCGCCACCATGGCCAGGCTGCGCTCGATATTGGCATCGGTGACGAGCGGCTCGTCGTGCTCGGTGCCGCGCGCGATCTCGGCCTTGTCGAAGGTGCCCGCGTGCTCGGCCTTTTCCACGGCGCCGCCCGCGCGCGCTTGCCAATGGGTCAGCAAGGTGCCGCTGGCGGGCACGATGTGCTTGCGCATCGACAGATAGGCCAGGGTCAGCGCGATGGCGCCGGTAATGATCGACAGCACCAGCGCGCGATCGGCAACCACCACCGCACTGACCGCGGCGCCGGCGGCCTTGGCGCTGATCCCGGGCGCCACGCCAATCACATAGTCGGACGACAGCGCCATGCCCTGCCCCGCAATCGCGATGGCCATGGCGCCCGCCAGCGGCGGCAGGCCCGCCGCGATCGCTGCCGGCAGCAAGATGGCCGAGACCAGCGGCACCGCCGGCGTGGGCCAGAAGAACAGCGAAATCACGTAGGTAATGCCGGCCAGGATGAAGAACGCGGAATGGCCGTTCTTCATCACCACCCGGAACGGCTCCACCATGCGGATATCCGAGCGCAGCGTCTTCAGCGAGTTGAGCAGCGCCGTCATGAAAGCGATGACCAGGAAGATGTTGAACAACTCCTTGGCCGCCACCAGGCTGGCCGAAAAAATGCCTCCCAGCGCCGAGACCGGGCTACCGGTCAGCGCGAACACCACCAGGAACGTACCCAGAATCGACGGCACGACCACATTGGCTCGCAGGATCATGGTCAGGACGATCACCGCCACGCCCGCCAGGTAGATCCAGTGTGCTGCGCCAATCACCACTTCGTGTTGCATGTATTCCCCTTGGATCTTTATCTGTAGAGACCATCGTTTTTGTCTTGCGGGGCTATGGCTGCCCCATGAACGTATACTATATTCTTGATATACATCAAAACAAGCGAAATCTACCGGGACTAGGGAATCCACCCAATCTGGTGCAAATCCTATATTTTCGCGCCGGAACGGGGATAGCAGGCACCTTTTGTGAGCCAGCAGCGCTCGTCCTGCCGATTCCAGATGTCTTTCATTTGAATTTTATGTAGACTGTATACCAATTTATCGCATCATCAGGATGTCATCACCGATGGCGCGGAGTGCGATCCCTGACATCAATCCAAGCCGCCATGACACTTTCCACCCTTCTTCCCGCCGGCACCACCGCCTGGCAATTCGGCCTGATGGGTGCGCTGATCCTGTGCGGCGCCTGCCTGCAAGGCGTGGGCGGGATCGGCTTCTCGATGGTGTCGGCGCCGGTGGCCGTGCTGTTCTTTCCGCAACTGGCCCCGGGCCCCTTGCTGGCCATGGGCGGGCTGGTCTCGTTGCTGGGTGCGATACGCGAGTTCCGTGCCATTGCCTGGCGCACGGCGGGCAATGCCCTGGCTGGCCGTGCGGCGGGCACGGTGGTGGCGGTGGCGGCGATGACGCAATTGCCGGCCGAAGTGCTGGCGCTGGTGTTCGCGTTGTCGATCCTGGCCGCGGTGGCGCTGAGCCTGCTGGGCTGGCGGGTGCAGGCATCCGGCCTGAACATGGCGGTGGCGGGTGCCGCCTCCGGCTTCATGGGCACGGTCACCTCGGCGGGCGCGCCGCCCTTTGCCATCGTCATGCAGCACCTGCCGCCGCCGCAATTGCGCGCCACCATCGGCTGCATCCTGTGTGCCGGCGCGGCGTTTTCGCTGGCCATGCTGGCTGCCGCCGGCCGCTTCGGGCTGGTGGACCTGTGGCTCAGCCTGAGCCTGTCGCCCATGCTGCTGGTCGGCTTTGCCGTGTCCAATCGCCTCAAGAACCGCTTTTCGGCCAAGGCCGTGCGCAAGCTGCTGCTGGCGCTGTGCACGGCCGGCGCCATTGGCGTGCTGGTCAAGCTCGCCCTGCCCGCTTGACGCCTCCCCTCGCCTCCCCTCGCCTCACCTCAGACCCTACGCTCCCTTCCATTCCCGCTACGCCAGGAAACAGACCATGCTGCATATCACCGATGAGATGATCGACCGCCACGTCAGCCCCGCTGATGCCCAGCAAGTGATGCTGGACGCTTTCCGCAGCTTCGGCCAAGGCAAGGCCGCCATGCAGGAGCGTATCCGCACCGAGGCTGGCGGCGTCAAGCTGTCCACGCTGGGCGCGGTGATTCCCGAGCAGCAGGTGGCCGGCGCCAAGGTCTACACCACCATCAAGGGACAGTTTTCCTTTGTCATCCTGATCTTCTCCACCGAGGACGGCCGGCCGCTGGCATCGTTCGATGCAGGCGCGATCACCCGGCTGCGCACGGCTGCCTGCTCGGTGCTGGCGGCCCGGCACCTGGCGCGGCCGGGAGCCGAAGTGCTGGCGCTGTTCGGCGCCGGCACGCAAGGCGTGCAGCATGCCCGGCAGCTCGCCGCGGCCCTGCCGCTCAAGCGCATCCTGCTGTCAGACCCGTATGCCGATGCCGCCATGCCCGAGCGCCTGGCGCGGCAGTGCGGCATTCCGGTCGACCTTGCCGAGCCGGACCAGGCCGTGGCCCAGGCCGACATCGTGGTCACCGCCTCGCGCTCCACCACGCCGTTGTTCTCCGGCCATTCCCTCAAGCCCGGCGCCTTCGTCGCGGCCATCGGGTCGAGCCTGCCGCACACCCGCGAGCTGGACGACGTGGCGCTCTCCCGCGCGGCCCGGCTGGTAGTGGAGTGGCGCCCGCAATCCATGCGCGAGGCCGGGGACATCGTGCTGGCGGATCCCGCCGTGCTGCCGGCCGACAAGGTCATCGAGCTAGCCGATGTGGTGACCGGCAGCGTGAAGCCGCGCGGCAATGACACGGACATCCTGATCTACAAGTCCGTGGGCGTGGGGCTGGAGGATGTGGCGCTGGCGGGCTTCGCCTATCGGCAGATCGAGGCAGCGGGTGAAGCCAGAGCCGCTTGATTCACACTACGTGATGCAGCCTGCATGCGACCTGCACACGGCCTTCGTATTTGCCCTATCAACCACTACCCCTTTCTTCTAATTGTAGATAGTATACAATTACTGAAACGATGACCGGTCAAGCAAATCGCTTCCGGAAGCTGCCACGCAGTCCCTCACAACCTTGAACCCGTTCCCCCAGGAGCCCCCGATGGCCGAACTGATGAACCGTGATGATTTCCGTGCCGCCCTTGAAAACGCCATCAAGGGCAAGAGCGCCAACAAAGCCCCCTTCAGCGTGGCCTGGGCCAGCGGCAAACTCTCCCGCGACCACCTCGCCCGCTGGGCCGAGAACCACTATCACTACGTCGGCCCCTTCGCCGACTACCTCGCCTACATCTACGCCCGCACCCCCGACCGCTTCACCGAAGCCAAGGACTTCCTGCTGGCCAATATGTATGAGGAAGAAATCGGCGGCGACCGCCACACCGACCTGCTGATCCGCTTTGCCGAAGCCTGCGGCACCACCCGCGAGCGCGTGCTCGACCCCGACAACATGTCGCCCACCACCCGTGGCCTGCAAAGCTGGTGCTACGCCGTAGCCATGCGCGAAGACCCCGTCGTGGCCGTTGCCGGACTGGTCGTTGGCCTGGAGTCCCAGGTGCCTTCGATCTACCGCAAGCAGACCCCCACCCTGCGCGACAAGTACAACTTCACCGACGAAGAGGTCGAATTCTTCGACCTGCATATCGTCTCCGATGAAATCCACGGCGAGCGTGGCTACCAGATCGTGCTGGAACACGCCAACACCCCGGAGCTGCAGCAGCGCTGCCTCAAGATCTGCGAGATCGGTGCCCAGATGCGCCTGCTCTACACCACCGCCCTCTATCACGACTATGTCGCGCAGGAAATCCCCCTGCCTGAACTGGACATGGCGGCCTGAAGCAGCCGCCAGATCGTGCGATGACGCGCGGCCGGTGCGCATCCGCCCGGCCGCCCCTGACACACCAGACCGCTTGCGGAAACGTTGTATGCCTAAAGTCGTATTTCACAAGAACGGCCAGACCTTCGAGGACGAGGTCAAGCCCAGCACCAACCTGGTGGTGCGCGCCGGGATCAAGCAGTTTCCGTATCCGAACCTGCGCTACGAGTGCGGCATGGGCAAGTGCTCCAAATGCGCGTGCCGCGTGATCGCCGGCGCCGAGCACCTGCCGCCGCCGAACTGGAAGGAAAAGAAGCAGCTCGGAGAACGGCTGGAGCAAGGCTATCGCCTGACCTGCCAGATCTGGCTGGAGCATGACATCGAGCTGATCCAGGACGAACTGCCAGTGCAAAGCACGTCCACCGCCAGCGGCGGGGCCAATGTCCTGCAAGCCAGCGTCCCCGGCAACGCGCAGTAATCCATCAGCATCCACCAGGCAGCGCAGTCATGTACGTCATACTCAGCAGCAAGCCGGGGCAGTTTCGCACCGAACTGGTAGAGGGGCTGTTGGCCGTCGAGGCTTACGACTATCTCTTCTACGGCCGCAGGACGGCGCACTTCGTCATCGCCGAAATAGCGCACCCGGTGAAGGTAAAGGTTGTGGAGGAGTTCGGCGAAGACGTCGATGCCGCGAGCCGCCCGGCCCCCACCATCAACTACGTGCCCTCCAAGTTCCTCGAGCAGTTCGACACGCTGCAGGGCGCACGCGACGAGCTCACGCGCCTGGCCACCTTCGGCAGCATGGACATCACGCTGGTCAAGCGGGACGTCCATGCGCATGACTGGCAAGCGACCGACTGAATCCACCGAGTAAGACCGGCACAGCGCCGGGCAGCCCCCTCATCGCATCGGACCGTTTCCATGATTGAAATCACCTTTGTCAGCAACGACGGCAAGGTCGTCAGCGCCCCCGAGAACAGCAACCTGCTGCGCGTTTCCCTGCGCGAGAAAGGCGGCATCCCCTTCAAGTGCGGCGGCGGCCTGTGCGGCACCTGCAAGTGCAAGATCGAGCGCGGGCTCGAGTTCACCGACGCCATCAAGCCAAAAGAGCGCAAGCACCTGTCGGAGGCGCAATTTGGCGAGGGCTACCGCATGGCCTGCCAGACCTTCGTCACCGGCAACATCGCCGTGTCCTGGGAAGCCCAGGCAAGCCCGGCCAAGGCCGCCGTTCCGGTCGCCGGGACAGTCGCCGGAACGGCGGCCGAATAGGTCCGCGGCGCTGCGTTGCCGCTCACGCCCGCCATTGCGTCAAACCCGATTGATCTGATTCTCCTGGAGCGCCACGCATGACAACCACAGCTAGCGCCAGCCGTGCCAACACAGTCGACGGCGTGCGCGCGCCGCACTGCATGGTCGCCACCGGCCACCCGCTCGCTGCCGAGGCCGCGCTGCAGGTGCTGCGCGAAGGTGGCAGCGCCATTGACGCGGCGCTCGCGGCCGATGCCATCCTGGGCGTGGTGGAGCCGATGGCAACGGGCATCGGCGGCGACATGCTGGCCATGATCGTCGAGCCCGACGGCCACGCGGTCAGTTACAACGGCACCGGGCGCGCGCCGGGCGCGTTCCCCATGCACGCGCTGGCGGCCCTGCCCGGGCAGCGCATCCCCGAGCGCCACGCCCTCTCGCTGACCACTCCCGGCGCGGTGCGTGGCTGGGAGGACCTGCATCGCCGCTACGGCCGGCTGGAATGGAAACGGCTGTTCACGCCCGCCATTGCGCTAGCGCGCGACGGCTTTGCGGTCGCGCCGGTAGCGGCGCGGGAATGGGCGCTGTTCGACCGCGTGCTGCACCACGACCCGGTCTGCGCCGCGCTCTATCGCGCCGGCCGCCCACCTGCGGCCGGCGAAACCTTCAGCAATCCGGAGCTGGCCGCCACGTTGTCCGCCATCGCCGCCGAGGGTGCCGATGCGTACTACCTCGGCCAGCCCGCCCAGGCCGCCGAAACAGCCAGCCGCAACGCGGGCGGCGCGCTGGCTGCCGCCGACTTCGCCGCCCACCGGGGCGATTTCTGCACGCCCATATCCACGGATTTCCGCGGACTGACGGTGCTGGAATGCCCGCCCAATACGCACGGCGTGGCCATCCTGCACGCGCTGGACGAACTCGGCGAACTCGATCCTGCCATGCTGGCCGAGGACGATCCCGCAGCCGTGCTGCGCACGGTGCGAGCCATGGGCCGCGCCATGCAGTATGCCAAGGAAACCGTGGCAGACCCGGCCGGCAACACCGTATGCACCGTGGTGGTGGACCGCGACGGCCTGGCGGTCACGCTGATGACCAGCATCTTCAAGCGCTTCGGCTCGGGCATCGCCGTGCCCGGCTGTGGCTTCGTGCTGCAGAACCGCGGCTTCGGCTTTGCCGGGCCGGGCCATATCAACAGCCCCGCTCCGGCCAAGCGCCCGTATCACACCGTGGTACCTGGCGCGGCCCTGCGCGACGGGCGCTTCCACGCGGGCTTCGGCGTGGTGGGCGGGCTGATGCAGCCGCAAGGCCAGTTACAGTTGCTGGTAAGGCTGGCCGCCTGGCAGCAACCCCTGCAAGCTGCGCTGGATGCCCCACGCTGGCGGCTGGAATCCGACACCGCCCTGGCCATCGAAGCCGGCATGCCGCCGGCCATCGTGCAAGCCCTGCGCGATGCTGGCTACAGCGATCCCGCCGGCCTTGGCGAACTGGGCGGGCGCAGCGATTTCGGCGGCGCCCAGATCGTCATGCGCAGTGCGTGCGGCGACCTGCTTGGCGCGTCGGACAAGCGCAAGGATGGCATCGCGCTGGGGGAGTGAGCCTTGCCACCTATGGCACACAGGAAGACGGACAGGCTCGGATATCAAGGAATGACGGCGTAATCGCACACAAGCACAATCGCAAGCCGGCGAAGGCTGCCTAAGCAGCAGCCTTTTGCACTGCCTTTCTTTCTTCCCTTCCCTCTTCCCTGCTCTCTTGCTTGCGCGCTTCCTTTCGCCCCTCCTTGCGCCGCCCATACCAGCCACCAATCACCAGCAACAGCGCCACGGCCACGATATCGCCGCCCAGCGCGATCGGCCGCGACGGCCGGCCGCCGGCAATGCCATAGGTAAAGCCCTCGATCACCACCGACACCACCGCGCCAAAGACAAAGCAGAACAAGCTGTGGCGGCCGATCTGCACCACCGGCCCCATCACCGACGCCAGCCGCGCCACCCAGCCCGCGCGGACAGCCAGGTAGCACAGCCAGGCCAGCCCGAGGAAGCTCACGATGCGCAGCGCCGCCAGGCTCTTCTTGGGCAGCGGAAAGACCATGGCCGGCAGCCAGGTCGGCAGCCATGGCTCGTACACATGCGGACGCATCCACAGGTAAGCCAGCAGCACGCCGGCCAGCGTCACCGCCACGGCGAGCACCGTCACCACCCAGCGCACCAGCGCCTGGCGCGGCAGGATCACATCGGGGCGCAGGCGCGCCATCAGGCCCAGCCCAAACAGCAGTTGCCACGCGAAGGGGTTGAAGCTCCAGCCGTTGCCATCGCTGCTAGGCAGCAGTGGCGTGAGCATCGGCGCCATCAGCCACAGCAGCCCGCTGGCGCCGACAAACGTCAGTGGCATCGCGCGCGCCATGCGGATCGCCAGCGGCGCAAACAGGATGAAGACCGCGTACATCGGCAGCACATCCGACACAAAGGGCTGCCGCGCCACGCTGAAGACCTCGATCAGCGTGCTGATCGGATGCGCCATGAAGATCGGCGCCTCGGTGGACCGGATCGCGGGCGCCGGCACCTTGGCCAGCGCCAGCAACAGGCCGAACACCAGCATCAGCACGCCGGTCAGCACGAACGCCTTGTAGATCTCCCAGCTACGGCGGATCAGGCGGTTCTGCGCGGCAGAGGCGCCGTGGCGCGCCTCCATGGCGACGTAGGCCGCCCCTGCCGAATAACCGGCCAGGAAGACAAAGATCTCCGCCGCATCGAAGAACGCGAAATTGCGGATGGTGTAATCGGCCAGCACGCTGCCGTTCACATGGTCAACCACGATGAAAATCAGCGCGATGCCGCGAATCAGGTCAACTTCAGTTCTGCGCTGGGTTTCGTTCAAGGACAAAAGCAACTCCTGCAATACCTGGCAATCCGGGTGCTCCGACAAAGCGCCTGGATGTCTCCGAGGCCACTTACCAGTGGCCCCCGTTTATTCAATGTGAGCAAATCCGCACCCATGGGCGGTGATCTGGCGCCCGGCAGGCTGCCGGCGCACCTTGGCTTTGTCCCGGATTTCCTGAAAAAGTGCGATGGGGCATGCTCGCGGCCCGAGGACGGCAAAACGCCCGGCGGCGCGACGCCCGGGCGTGATGATACGGCATATTGGGGATTACCCTAGGAAGAGGTCGCCAGTTCTTGCGGCAGCCCTCACCCAATCACCTCCCCCGCCAGCTCCGTCTCCAGCCAGGTCCGCAACCGCTCCACCCCGGGCCGCACCACGCTGGACGTCACGATCTGATAGGTCGGCCCGTCAGCCACATGCTCCGGCAGCACCACCTGCAACTGCCCGCTCTTGAGCATCGGCAACACCATTGGCGTACGCCCTATCGCAATGCCCGCCTGCTGCGCGGCGGCATTCAGCACGTGCGCGTACTGCGAGAAGTACAAGCATGCCTGCTTGGACGAGCGCATGAGCCCGAGGCGCTGATACCACTGCGTCCATGACATCCAGTCAAAGCGGGCGCCGGGGTCATGGAACACCAGCAGCGGCGTATCGAGTATCTGCCTGGCGTCGGCAATGCGCGCGGCCACGGCAGGTGCGGCGACCAGCATCAGGCGCTCCTGCAGCAGCGGGCGCGGGCCATCAGGGTCGGGGTCGGGGGGCTGTGTGTTGAGCCGGATGGCAAGGTCGATGCCGTCGCGCTCCAGGTTGACCATGGGCTCGGATGCGTCGATGCGCACGTCGATGCCGGGCTCGGCGGCCTGGAAGCGGGCGAGCTTGGGCACCAGCCAGAGCGACGCGAAGGACGGCGTGGTGGTGACGGCGATGGAGATGCGGTCAACGGCGAGCAGGCGGTCGATGGCCGCGCCGAGCTGGCCGATGGACAGGCGCGCCGCCTCGTAGAGCTGGCGGCCTTCCGGGGTCAGGCTCAGGCCTTTGCCGCCGCGCAGGAAGAGCGCGGTGCCAAGCACGTCTTCCAGGCTCTTGATCTGTTTGCTGACGGCGGACTGGGTGATGAAGAGTTCTTCGGCGGCGGCGGTGAAGCTGAGATGGCGCGCGGCGGATTCGAAGCCGCGCAGGGCTTCAAGCGACATGGCGCGCAGCGCGTTGGCGGAGGCTCGGCTCAGGATTGACATGACAGCCAGGCATACCCTTCATGAAAAGGCTTCCGGGCAGCGTTTGCTGTTCCCCGCAAGAATGCAAGCACCGTTGCAGAAATTGGCGGGCTAGCCAGGAGGCGATCATGCGCACAAGACAAGGCAATTGGATCCTCGGCCCGGATGCGCTGCGGATCCCGCTCGGCTTGGGATCTTACCTGATCTGCGTGGAAGGCATCGTGTGGCTCACGCAGCAGTCAGCCATGCTGGATGCGGCTTGCCGCGACACGGTACTAGTGAGCGGCGAGTGCTTTTGCGCCAGGCAGGAGGCCGTGGTCTTTGTCTCCGGTTTTCGCGGCCGCACGGCGCGCATCGCCGTTCGGACAATCGCCTGACCGCACCGGCAAGCCTTGCAACCCATCAGGACAACAAAACAACAAAACAACAAAACAACAAGACAACCAGGACCCGCTGAAGATGAACAACCTACCCGACATGACCAACGCAAACGATCTGGTGTGCTACGAACAATCCGGCCAGCATGCCCTGCTGGTGCTGAACCGCCCCGACAAGCTCAATGCCCTGAGCTATGCGCTGATCGACGCGCTGATGGCCCGGCTCGATGCGATTGAGGCAGATCCCGCGGTGCGCTGCGTGATTCTGACGGGCCGCGGCTCGCGGGCCTTCAGCGCGGGGGCCGACATCGCCGGCTTCGCGCCTGACATCGCGGCCTCCCCTGAGCAGGCGCAGCGCCGTTTCCTGCTGCGGGGACAAGCCATGACGCGGCGCATCGAAACGTTCCCGAAACCGGTCATCGCGGCGGTCAATGGCCTGGCTTTCGGCGGTGGCTGCGAGATCGTGGAGGCTTGCAGCCTGGCCATCGCGGCCGGACATGCCACGTTTGCCAAGCCTGAGATCAAGCTGGGCTTCCCGCCCACGTTTGGCGGCACGCAGCGCTTGCCGCGCCACGTGGGCCGCAAGCGGGCCAACGAAATGATCCTGGCCGGCGACGCAATCGATGCCGACAGCGCATTGCGGTTCGGCCTGCTCAATGCGGTGGTGAGCGCCGCCGACCTGCTGCCCGCCTGCCTGCGGCTGGCCGAGCGGATCGCGCGGCATTCGGCGATTGCAGTGACCGCGTCGCTGCGCGCGGTCACGCGCGGCATCAACCTGCCCATCGATGAGGGGCTGGCGGTGGAAGCGATGCAGTTCATGATCGCCGCGGCCTCGCAAGACGCGCGGGAAGGCAGCAGCGCTTTCGTGGAGAAGCGTCCGGCCACGTTTCGCGGCGCCTGAGTATCGGGCGAGGCACAGGGGGGGTGTTGCTGGCGGCTCGCGCCTCCCGCATGGGGGACTGGCGCTGGCGGCTTGCAAGGCATATATTGACCAGCACAAGCGCGCCCGCACAGGCTAGCCGACCTTTTGCAAAAGGCGGCGGATAGCCGGGACGGCGCGGCGAAGGAGACTGGCGATGCAAGCGGAAATGGCAGGCGCGGCAGTGCCTGGATCCTCAAAGCTGGGCGCGGTCCTGCGGGTTACCAGCGGCAACTTCCTCGAACAGTTCGACTTCTTCCTGTTCGGCTTCTACGCCACCTACATCGCCCACACCTTCTTTCCGTCAAACAGCGAGTTCGCCTCGCTGATGCTGACCTTCGCCGTGTTTGGCGCGGGCTTCCTGATGCGCCCGCTCGGCGCGATCTTGCTGGGCGCCTACATCGACAAGGTGGGACGCCGCAAGGGCCTGATCGTGACGCTGTCGCTCATGGCCAGCGGGACCATCCTGATCGCCCTGGTGCCGGGCTATGCCAGCATCGGCGTGCTGGCGCCGCTGCTGGTGCTGACCGGCCGGCTGCTGCAGGGCTTCTCGGCGGGCGCGGAACTGGGCGGCGTATCGGTCTACCTGGCTGAAATGGCCACGCCGGGCCATAAGGGCTTTTATACCGCCTGGCAGTCGGCCAGCCAGCAGATCGCCATCGTGGTGGCAGCCGGGCTCGGCTTCGGGCTCAACTACTGGCTGACGACCGACGAGCTGGGCGCATGGGGCTGGCGCATTCCGTTCTTTATCGGCTGCCTGATCGTGCCGTTCCTCTTCGTGCTGCGCCGCTCGCTGCAGGAGACCGAAGAGTTCCGTACCCGCCGGCACCATCCGAGCACGCGCGAGGTATTCGACTCCATGCTGCGCAACTGGCGCACGGTGCTGGCCGGCATGCTGCTAGTGGCAATGACCACCACCACCTTCTACCTGATCACCGTCTATACGCCCACGTTCGGCAAGACGGTGCTCAAGCTCAGCACGGCCGACAGCCTTGCCGTCACGCTCTGTGTCGGCATTTCCAACTTTATCTGGCTGCCCATCGGCGGTGCCCTGTCCGACCGCATTGGCCGCCGCCCTATCCTGCTGGCCATTTCGGCCATCGCGCTGGTTACCGCCTATCCCGCGTTGTCGTGGCTGGCGGGCGCGCCGAGCTTCGAGCGCATGCTGATCGTGCTGCTGTGGCTGTCCTTCCTCTTTGGCATGTACAACGGCGCCATGGTGGTGGCCCTGACCGAGGTGATGCCGGTGGAGGTGCGCGTGGCCGGCTTCTCGCTGGCTTACAGCCTTGCCACAGCGGTGTTTGGCGGCTTTACGCCGGCGGTCTCGACCTACCTGATCGAGGTGACCGGCGACAAGGCCGCGCCGGGCTACTGGATGAGTTTTGCCGCGGCATGCGGGCTGCTGGCCACCCTCATCCTTTATCGCAAGGCGCGTCCGGTAGCATCGGCTTTTTGAGCTTCATCATCCACTTATTGCTGTATTTGGCGCCGCCAGCATCACAAAATTACCTGTATTGCCCTACAGATCCGCTTCACGAGTTCGTTAATTCCGGGTACCCAGGTGCGCCGCGCGCGGCCGCCTCCCGCGCGTTCGCGCACTACCCGAAGGAACAAATCCGATGAGCACGATCGATCCGGCGTCCTCCACCAGCGGCCAGTTTGCCGCCGCCACGGCCCTGGCCGGCGCAGCCAGCCTTGCCACCGCCAGCCAGGCAACGCCCGCCAGCCAGTCGGGCGGCGGCAAGCCGTCCGATGGCATCCATGTCGATCTTTCATCGGCTGGCCGCACGCTGGCGTCAGGCAAGCCGGCCGGCTCCAGCGGCCGAAACAGTGATATCGACAACAGCAACCTGCCGGATACGGCCAAGGACCTGCTCAAGCGAATCCGTGAATTGCGCGACGAACTGGCCCGCAAGCAGCAGGAGCTGCAAGCCGTGGCCTCGGCCCAGAACCTTTCTGCCGACCAGAAGCAGGTCCGCCTGGCAGCGCTGAACCAGGCCATGAGTTCGCTTACCGGTGCCATATCCAGCGCCAGTGGCGCGCTGGCCAAGTCCATGGAAAAGACCACGCCCGAGCAGCAGATGAGCGCGGCGGCCTTGGCCATGGGCTGATTCCGCCATAGGGTGGCTCCATCGAGGGCCACCCTGCAAGTTGGTTTTTCCTCCGTCTCCCTGCGCAGCGCCCCTCGCCCCCTCGTCCCTCCCCTCGCTTGCCCCTTCCGCGCCATCTTGTGCGCCGCAACAACGATTCCCGGCAAGCCCCTCTTCCAAAAAGCCAAATTGTCGAACCCGGCACAAGGGGCGACACTCTTTCACAGCCACGGCAGGCCGGCCATGAATGAGACACCCAAGCACACCCCAAGCGCCCAATGGCAGCCCTATGTCACCGACAAGCACTGACTTCACCCCTCTAGCCGCCCTCGTCGACGCCCAAGCCGCGCTCCGGCCACGGCATCCGGCCGTGGTGTTGGACGAACGCAGCGTAGATTTCGCCAGCCTCAACCGGCTTGCCGACCGCGTTGCCGCCGCGCTGCAGCGAGACGGTGTGCCGGCGCAAGGCGCCGTCGCCATCTGCGCCGCGACGTCGATCGAATACGTCGCCGCCTTCCTCGGCTGCCTGCGGGCGGGCGTGGCGGTGGCACCGCTGTCGCCCTCGCTCAACCCGCAGACGCTGCGTGGCATGGTGCAGGACTCGGGGGCGCGCCGGCTGTTGATCGATGCCAGCACGCACCAGGCCCTGCATGGGCTGGAGGCCGAGCTTGGCATTCCCTGCATCGCGCTGGACGACAGCCACGCGGGCCTTGCCTTTGGTCAATGGCTGGCCCCCGAAGATGCCCGGCCGGCTCCGGTCGACGTGCAGCCCGACTGGGCTTTCAACCTGATCTATTCATCCGGCACCACCGGCGTGCCCAAGGGCATCATCCAGCCGTTCGGCATGCGCTCGTCGCATGTGCAGCGCGCCACCCAGGGCGGCTACGGCCCGGACACCGTGGCGCTGCTGTCCACGCCGCTGTACTCCAACACCACACTGGTCAGCCTGTTCCCCACCTTGTCGCTGGGTGGCACCGTGGTGCTGATGCGCAAGTTCGATGCCGGCCAGTACCTGGCGCTGGCCGCGCGGCACCGCGTGACCCATACCATGCTGGTGCCGGTGCAATACCAGCGCATCCTGGCCCACCCCGACTTTGCCAGCACCGATCTGTCATCGTTCCGCTATAAGTTCTGCACCAGCGCGCCCTTTGCCGCAGCGCTCAAGGCCCAGGTGCTGGCACGCTGGCCGGGCGCGCTGATCGAGTACTACGGCATGACCGAGGGCGGCGGGCGCTGCGAGCTTCGCACGCATGAGCACCCGGACAAGCTGCATACGGTCGGGCGTCCCTCGCCTGACACCGATATGCGCCTGCTGGACGATCACGGCCGCGAGCTCCCCACCGACGCGCCGCGCAACACCCCGGGCGAGATCGTCGGGCATTCCCCCGCGATGATGTCCGGCTACCACAATCATCCAGCGAAGACCGCCGAGGCCGAGTGGTTCGACGCCACCGGCAAGCGCTTCATCCGCACCGGCGACGTAGGCTACTTCGATGCCGACGGCTTCCTCATCCTGATGGACCGCAAGAAGGACATGGTCATCTCGGGCGGCTTCAACATCTACCCGAGCGACATCGAGGCGGTGCTGCTCGGGCATCCCGACATCGCGGACGCGGCGGTGGTCGGCGTGCCCTCGGAACGCTGGGGCGAGACACCCGTCGCCTTCGTGGTGCTGCGGCCCGGCGCCACCGCCCAAGCCGCCGCGCTGCTGGACTGGGTGAATGGCCGGCTGGAGAAAATGCAGCGCCTGGCCGCGCTGGAGCTGTCGCAGGAACTACCGCGCAACGCCATCGGCAAGGTGCTCAAGCGCGATCTGCGCGAGCAATACGGGCGCGCACCTTGACACTCGCGGCACCAAGCAAGAACTCAAGACTTCGGCTATATCCATAGTCCATAGCCATCAACGCACACCAACATATCCGGGACAACAACCAGGGAGACCCATGAGCATCAACGGCAAAGCTTATATCGTCGGGGCCTACGAGCACCCGACCCGCAAGGCACCGGACAAATCCGTCGCGCAACTGCACGCCGAATCCGCCAAGGGCGCGCTGGAGGACGCCGGCCTCACCCTGCAGGACGTGGACGGCTACTTCTGCGCGGGTGACGCGCCTGGCCTTGGCGCGCTCAATATGGTCGATTACCTCGGCCTGAAGGTGCGCCATGTCGACTCCACCGATACCGGTGGCTCGGCGTATATCGTCCACGTCTCGCACGCCGCGCAGGCCATCGCCGCCGGCAAGTGCAATGTGGCGCTGATCACGCTGGCAGGCCGCCCGCGCTCGGAAGGCTCGAGCGGCACGCAGGCGCGCAACTGGGGCGCCAACCTGCCCGACCAGCCGTTCGAGGCGCCGTTCAGCCCGGTGACCGTGAACCTGTACGCGATGGTGGCGATGCGCCATATGTTCCAGTACGGCACCACCGCCGAACAGCTTGCCTGGATCAAGGTGGCGGCCTCGCACCACGCGCAGCACAATCCCCACGCCATGCTGCGCGATGTGGTGACGGTGGAGGACGTATTGAATTCGCCAATGATCTCGGATCCGCTGCGCAAGCTCGACTGCTGCGTGGTGTCCGACGGCGGCGGCGCGCTGATCGTCGCCCGCCCGGAAATCGCGGCCAAGCTCAAGCGCCCCATGGTGAAGATCCGTGGCGCCGGTGAAGCCGTCAAGGGCCAGCTCGGCGGCATGGTCGACCTGAGCTGGTCGGGCGCCGCCATCTCCGGCCCGATCGCGTTTGAAGAGGCCGGCATCCGCCCGTCCGACATCAAGTACGCCTCGATCTACGACAGTTTCACCATCACCGTGCTGATGCAGCTGGAAGACCTGGGTTTCTGCAAGAAGGGCGAAGGCGGCAAGTTCGTGGCCGACGGCAACCTGATCTCCGGCGTGGGCAAGCTGCCCTTCAACACCGACGGCGGTGGCCTGTGCAACAACCACCCGGCCAACCGCGGCGGCATCACCAAGGTGATCGAAGCGGTGCGCCAGCTGCGCGGCGAAGCCCATCCCGCCGTGCAGGTCAAGAACTGCGACCTGGCCCTGGCCCAAGGCACCGGCGGCTACCTCGGCTCGCGCCACGGCAGCGCCACCGTCATCCTGGAACGGGAGTAATAAGATGAGCACACCTTACACAGCCACTCCCCTCAAAGCGCCGCAGGTTGCCCCGGACAACACCGAGTTCTGGGAAGCCGCCCGCGCAGGCCGCCTGCTGGTCAAGCACTGCAAATCCTGCGGCAAGCCCCACTGGTACCCGCGCACGCTGTGCCCGTTCTGCATGGGCGAGACCGAATGGAAGCAGGCCTCGGGACGGGGCACCATCTACTCGTTCAGCGTCACCCGCCGTGCCGGCCCCACGCCCTTCTGCATTGCCTATGTGACGCTGGAAGAAGGCGTGACCATGATGACCAACATCGTGGATTGCGACCTGGATACCGTGCGCATCGGGCAGGAAGTGAAACTGACGTTCACGCCGACGGACGACGGGCCGCCGGTGCCGACGTTCACGCCGGTGAGCGCAGGCTAAAGCAAACAGGAGCGCGAGGGACATCGCAATGGCGAGCGCCCGCCCTCTCCCCCGACCCCTCTCCCACAAGTGGGAGAGGGGAGCCAACCGGCGGCAAGATCAACCACTGTGGTAGCCGTGTTTCCCGCCCGAAGGGGCGGGAAACACCCACACGCGATGCGCAGCGAGCCGTGGAGGTGTTCAGAGGCCGTATGGGGCGCCTTCTTTGCCTACTTTCTTGGCAAGCAAGAAAGTAGGTCTGCCCCGCAGGGGTGGCGAAACCGCAGTTGCTTTTGACGTCCAGCCCACAACACCTCAATCGGGCCGGCGTTTTTCAATATTCCACTTGAGCAGCGCCGCGCTGCGATAGATGCCGTGTGCGAACTTGCCGTAAGGCAACGTCAGGAACAACGCCATCACCACGCCCAGGTGCACCGCCAGCAGCAGCGCCATGGCCGCGGTGTCGCGCCAGGCCAGCAGCGCCAGCCCCGTCAGGCTGGTGAAAAACAGCAGCGCGATAAAGCCGCGGTCCATCGGCTTCTGGGCGGCATCGCCGGTGCGCGGGTCGCGCTTCAGGTTGAGCCAGAGCAGGCCCGCCGGGCCGACCAGCAAGCCGATGCCGCCGGCCGTGCCCAGCAGCACCGGCAGGCTGGTGGGCGCATACGGTGCGTGCAGCCCCAGCAGGTAGTGGTACAAGGTGGCGACCGCCGTGGCGGCAAAGCACAGCATGAAGCCATAGAACGTGAAATGGTGGAAGCGCCGGCGCCACAGGGTGAACGCGTCGTCCCCGTTGTTGCAGCCCTGGCCGTGGCCGCCGCCCAGGTAGCGCAGCCGCAATGCATCGTGCGCCGCGCCGCCGATGGCCGGGCCGCGCGCCTCGCCCTGCAGCTCGCCGGGCGAGACCCTGCGCCAGAAACGCGTCACGCCCACGCCCAGCGCCAGCACCGCGCAGCCGAACACCAGGCCGAACATCGCCGCCAGCAGGTTGTGCGGGAAGATGGCGTAGAAGTTGCCGGCCAGCGGTGCGTGCAGCAGGCTGCCACGCATGGCAAGCACCATCACCAGGAACAACGCCAGCCCGGCTGCCAGCGCCAGCGCGGTGGCCAGGCCGGCGCGGCGGTACAGGCCACCGAGGGCGGCGGGCCAGGCGTAGTCGGAGTATGTCTGAACACGCACCTTGGCCATGGCCTGCGGCACGTTGACCGCAAACTCGTGCGGCGGCGCGTACTGGCAGGCGTGGTAGCAAGCGCCGCAGTTGTGGCACAGGTTGGACAGGTAGTGGATATCGGCCTTGCCGAACTCCAGCCGGCGCGTCATGGCGGGAAACACCGCGCAAAAGCCCTCGCAATAACGGCAGGCATTGCAGATCTGCATGACGCGGCCTACCTCGGCCTCGTCCCCGGTGAGCGGCAGCACGCCCTGGGCCAGCGCCGCCGCTTCGCGCGTCAGCGCTTCAAGATGTTGCATGCTGTTTTTCCTGGAATACGTTGTGACCGGGCCGCCCAAGCGCGGCGGCGGCGGCCTGGGTGCCGGCGATACGCCCGAAGGCGGTGCCGATGGCCATGCCGACACCTGCCGTATAGCCCTTGCCGAGCACGTTGCCGGCCATCATCTCGCCAGCCACGAACAGGTTGGCGCTGGGCTTGCCGCCGAAGTGCACGGCGGCGTGCTCGTTCACCTTGAGGCCGAGGTAGGTAAAGGTGATGCCGGGGCGCAGGGCATAGCCGAAGAACGGTGCGGTATCGATCGGCCGCGCCCAGTGGGTCTTGGCCGGGGCAATGCCCTCGGTGTGGCAATCGTCCAGCACGGTGTGGTCGAAGGTGCCGACGCGGCACGCCGCGTTGTAGTCCCCGATGGTGCGCATGAAGGTGGCCTCGTCCAGACCGAGCTGGCGCGCCAGTTCCGGCAGCGTGTTGGCGCGCACGCCCGGGAATACCGGCGGCATGAAGCGGCCCACGGCCTTGGCGTCGATGATCGAATAGCCGATCTGCCCGGGCTGCTGCGCGACCAGCCGCCCCCAGATGGCGTAGCGCTTGGGCCAGAAATCCTCGCCTTCGTCGTAGAAGCGCTCGGCATTGCGGTTGAGCATCACGCCCAGCGAGACGCAGTCCACCCGGGTGCAGATGCCGCCGTCATACAGCGGCGCGCGCGCGTCGATGGCCACGCAGTGCGATTGGGAGGGGTCGCCGATGGCGTCCGCCCCGGCTTCGATCATGAACTTGAGCAGCACGCCCATGTTGAAGCGCGTGCCGCGGATCAGGAAATTATCGGCCGGCCAGTCACCGTCGGCGTTCTGGCCCCAGGCCTCGCGCAGCCATGCGCGGTTGGACTCGAAGCCGCCGGCGGCCAGCACGCAGCTGCGCGCCTCGATGCGCTCGCTGCCGATGCGGGCGGCCTTGAAGCGGTCGCCGTCCAGTTCGATGGCGTCCACCGGGGCGTTGTAGCGCACCTTGACGCCAAGGGCTTCGGCGCTGCGGAAGTACGCGTTGACCAGCGCCTTGCCGCCGCCCATGAAGAAGGCATTGGTGCGCGCCACATGCAGCGCGCCTGACAGCGGTGGCTGGAAGTGCACGCCGTGGCTGCGCATCCAGTCGCGGCAGGTCGACGAGGCGCGGATGGCCAGGCGAGCCAGGCGCTCGTCGGTCAGGCCGCCGGTGACCTTGAGCAGGTCTTGCCAGTATTCCTCTTCGGGATAGGCCTCGACCAGCACGTCTTGTGGCGCGTCGTGCATGCAGCGCAGGTTGCGGGTGTGCTGGGAGTTCCCACCGCGCCACTCGCGCGGGGCGGCTTCCAGCAGCAGCACGCTGGCGCCGGCTTCGCGCGCCATCAGGGCCGCGCACAGGGCGGCATTGCCGCCGCCGATGACCAGGACGTCGATCATGGGCGTGCGCCTCGGGCAAGGCTAGGGATAGCCGGCAGGGACGGCTCCCGGATTTGAATAGTGGACAGCACGATGAGGGTTCCGGTTGGGATGCCCGCACTGTAGCGGCCCGCCGGCGCCCTGCTAAGCCCCCGGATCGCATGGGGGCATCACGAATCGTGATACCCCCCCCGGGGCACGTCCATCATCCCTCCGGCCCAAGCAACCGGGCACCCCGCCAGGCGCCGGAGCGCACCAGTTCGCGGGCGCAATCGGCCAGCACCACGCGCAAGGCCAGCGCGGCGGGCGATAGTTCGTCGTCTGAGAGGCTGCACAGCACGTTCTGGCGCCGCACCTTGGGGTCCGCGATCTCGGCCAGGTGGAAACGCGCCTGCGCATCGGCATAGCGCCCCACCGCGGCCCAGGGCTGCAGGGTGGCGCCAAACCCGAGGTCGACGGCGTCCATCAGCATGGCCAGGGAATCCACCTCCTGCACCACCTGCGGCACGATCTTCACGCGGGCGAAGGCGGCATCGAGCGTGCTGCGCAGCCCATGCAGGCCGGTGGGCATGATCAGCGGCACGTCCCGCAACTGCGCCATGCGCAGCCGCGGTGGCGCCTCGGCGTCGTCCTCGGCCGGCAGCGCGCGGCGCGAGCGGATCAGGAACAGGGTTTCCTCAAGCAGTGGCGTCACGCTCCAGCGGCGCGCCACAACGGTGTCGAACAGCACGGCCAGGTCGAGCTGGCGGGCGTTGAGCATGGCGCTGAGGTGGCCTGACAGGCTCTCCACCATGTGCAGGCGCACATCCGGATAGCGCTCGCGCATGGCGCGCATCAGCGGCACGCCGATGACCGAAGCCGTGGTGGGCGCCAGCCCCACGCTGACCGTGCCGGAAAGCCGCGCATGGTGGGCGGCGCGCTTGGCCTGCTCGGCATGGCGCAGCGCCAATTGCGCCTCGCGGAAGAAGGCCAGCCCGGCCTCGGTGGGCGTCACGCCGCGCGTGGTCCGGCGCAGCAGCCGGGTGGCCAGCTCGCTCTCCAGCCGGCTGATCTGCTGGCTCATGGCGGATTGCACCATATCGAGGTCGAGCGCGGCGCGGCTCATGCTGCCAAGCTCCACCACGCGGACAAAATACTGAAGCTGGCGCAGTTCCATGGGGTTCCCCGGCCTGGATTCGTGTCTGGATTCGTGTGTGCGACGCTTATACCAGATCGCGAACCGGCGGTGGCCGCCCGGTCAGGCCTCGTCGAAGCCGCTGTACCAGTCCACGGTCTGGTCGGCGTACACCAGGCCCTTGGCCGCCAGCGCCTCGCGCATCTGGTACATGTCCAGCCCCAGCACCCCAGCGGCCAGCGTGGCGCGCTTGCCCTCCTCCATGGCACCGCGCTCGGCGGCACGGCGCGCGGTCTCGGCAGCGAGCGGGCGCGGCACCACCACCACGCCATCGTCGTCGGCCACGATCACGTCGCCGGGCCGCACGTGGGCGCCGGCGCAGACCACCGGCACATTGACCGCGCCCACGGTTTCCTTGACCGCGCCCTGCGCCGAAACCGCCCGCGACCAGACCGGGAAGCCCATGGCATTGAGCGTGGCCACATCGCGCACGCCGCCGTCGATCACCAGGCCGCGCGCGCCGCGCGCCTTGAGCGAGGTGGCCAGCAGGTCGCCGAACAAGCCATCGGTGCAGTCGCTGACCAGCGCCACCACCAGCACGTCGCCGGGCTGCACCAGTTCCACCGCGACGTGGATCATCCAGTTGTCGCCGGGATGCATCAGCACCGTCACGGCGCTGCCGGCAATGGCGGCACGGGGCTGAATGGGCCGCATGTAGGGCTTCATCAGCCCGGTGCGGCGCTGCGCCTCGTGCACCGTGGCGACACCGGCGGCGCCCAGTACGTCGATGTCCGCGGCGGCCGCGCGCAGGATGTTGCGATAGGCGATGGTCTTCATGACAGGCTCTGTGCAACTTGCGGGAACACGCGCGCATACCCTTCGCCGTACTTCACCTTGCGATCGGAGTTGCGCGCGGCCTGCGCACCGCGCTGCAGCGCCACGCGGGTGTAGTACTCCCACAGGTGCTCCTGGGCCGCCATGGTGGCGAAGGCACGCTGCTTCTTTTCCCATACCGAGGAGATATCGAGCAGCACGTCGGGCTTCCAGTTGCATTGCTCGGGCTGGTGCGGCTCGAACAGAAACACCGGCGGCGCGCCGATCACGGGCACCTCGGGCTTGTAGCCATGCGCCTGGGCGATGACCCGCGCCTCCTGCGCGACGTGCGTGGCGAGCGGATGGTCAAAGTTGTAGATGTCCTCGCGCGAGTGGCTCAGCACCAGTTCGGGCCGCAGCGCGCGGTAGAGATCGGCCAGGCGCAGCAGCGCCGCGTCGGTCACGCGCATGGGGTAGTCGCCCAGGTCGAAGCACTCCAGCGTCGCGCCCAGGATGTCGGCGGCCTGCTGGGCTTCTTCATGCCGGGCCGCCTTGACGCGCTCGATGGTCATGCCCGGCTGGCGCCACATCTTGGCGGACTCGCCGCGCTCGCCAAAGGACAGGCAGACGATCTTGACGTTGTAGCCGCGCTCGGCGTAGAGCGCGATGGCGCCGCCGGCACGCCAGACAAAATCGGCGGCGTGCGCGCTGACCACCAGGATCGAGGGACGCTGCGCGTCCGGCTGGGCTTGGGCTTGGATGTCGGACATGGGGGATTCTCTTGGATCGTGGCGGATCGTAATGGATCGTGTTGGGTCGGCGGATGCGCGTGAGGCGTCAGTCGGCCGTGATGCCTGCCTTGCGGATGACGCCGTTCCAGGCGGTCGCTTCGCCGCGCACGAACTGGCCGAACGCTTCAGGTGTGCCCGGCAGAATGGTCACGCCCAGTTGCGCGAGCTGCTTGCGCACATCGGGGTCGGCGAGCGCGGCGTTGGCGGCGGTGTTGAGTTCATGGACCACGGCCGGCGGCGTCTTGGCCGGCGCCACCAGCCCCCACCAGACCGAGGCGGTGAAGCCTGGCAAGCCTTGCTCGCGCGAGGTCGGCACGTCCGGCAGCAGCGGCGTGCGCTGGTCGCTTGCCACCGCGATGGCGCGCAGCGTGCCGGCGCGGATATGGGTGATGACTTCGAGCGGGTTGATCGGCATGAACGAGATACGCTCGCCCAGCAGGTCGGTGATCGCGGGCGCGCCGCCCTTGTAAGGCACATGCAGCACGTCGATATGCGCCGCTTCCTTGAACAGCTCGCCGGCGAGATGGCCCGAGCTGCCGTTGCCGGCCGAGGCATAGCTGAGCTTGCCCGGCTGGGCCTGTGCCTGGGAGACCAGGCCCTTGAGCGACGCCACGCTGGATTTTGCCGGCACCACCAGCACCAGCGAGGCCTGCCCCACGCGCGCCACCGGCGTGAAATCCCGTGCCGGGTCGAACGGCAGCTTGGCGAACAGCGCGGCATTGGTGGCCAGGCTGTTGGACGCCATCATGATGGTGTAGCCGTCCGGCGCGGCCTTGGCCACGGCCTCCATCCCGATATTGGTGCTGGCGCCCGGGCGGTTGTCGACGATGATGGGCTGCTTGAGCAGCACGCTCATCTTCTGCCCGACCGAGCGCGCCACGATGTCCACCGCGCCACCGGCGGCATAGGGCACGACCAGCCGGATGGGCTTGGCCGGGTAGGCCTGGGCGCTGGCGGCGCTGGCGGCCAGCGACAGCGCGGCGGCCAGGAAGCCGGCAAGGTAGGGGCGGCGCAGCATGGTTGTCTCCTGATGGTGCAATTTGAGGTGCGGCTCAAGGCCGTTTACGTGCATTCTGGGCAGCTGCCGTGATACTGTCCAATACGTTTTCAAACCCCTTGTTATTGCACTTCGATATAAGCAATGGATTTCCGCCAACTCCGCTATTTCGTCGCCGTGGCCGAAGCGCTGAGCTTCAGCGAGGCCGCGCGCAAGCTCCATATCAGCCAGCCGCCGCTGAGCATCCAGATCAAGGCGCTGGAGGACGAGCTCGGCAGCCCGCTGCTGGACCGCTCCCGCCATCATGTGGCGCTGACGCCGGCGGGCACATTGTTCCTGGACAAGGCCAGGGCGGCGCTGGCCAACCTGGAGCAGGCCCGCGAGGTGGTCAGGCAGGTGGCCGCCGGCGAGGCAGGCGAGATCCGCGTGGCCTTCACCGCCTCGGTGCCGATGCAGGATGCATTTCCGCGCGCGGTGCAGCAGTTCCGCGTGGACCACCCGCGCGCCATGCTGGAGCTGGTGCATATGTCCACCGGCCAGCAGTTGCAAGGACTGGAGAAAGGCGAGATCGACATTGGCTTCCTGCGGCCGTCGCCCCAGTTCTACCCGCCCGCCAGCATCACCGTGCACGAAGTGCTGGCCGACCGCCTGGTCGCCGTGCTGCCTGCCTGGCACGCATTGGCAAACGCGGTGGACGACGCCGGGATCGATATCGGCGCGCTGTCCGCACAGGCTTTCCTGCTGTTCCCCCGCGGGCTGGGCTGCGGGCTGTTCGACCACGTCACCACGCTGTGCAACCGGGCGGGCTTTGCCCCGCGCATCGGCCAGGAGGCGCGCGAGGCGACCACCATCATTGGATTGGTGGCGAGCGGCGCCGGCGTGTCGGTGCTGCCGGAGATCTACGCGCGCACCGGCATCCCCGGCGTGACGTACCGGCCACTGGCTGGCCAGGATGCCACCAGCCGGGTGCTGGTGGCGCATCGCACCGGCGCGCTGTCACCGATCATGCGTCGGTTCCTGGCATTTTTTGAGGTTGGCGGCTAAGGCAAGGAGGGGGCGGAAACTGAGTCCCGCTGCGCAATAGCGGCGTATTCACCACGCCGCGGGGCGCCACCATGCACGATCGCGGTGAAATGTCTGCACATTGCCGTTTCAGCCCTACAGTTCCCCTCCAGCCTTCCGTTAGCCGGGGCATGCTGGCCGACAACAAAATTGTCGGAGGCCTTTTTTTAACCACCGCCCCCTACCCAACGCGCATGCATCTCTCGCTCCGTACACGCATTACGGCGACCTGTGTCGCCATCGTTGTCACCGCCTTGTCGGCGTCCACCGGCATCACCTACGTTGTCACGAAGCGCAGCGACGAACGCACGCTGCGGCAAAACCTCGCCACCATCACCCAAGGCAACGCGCAAGCCATCACCGAGTGGCTAAACGCGCGGGCCGCCATGGTGCAAGCCGTTTCGCCGGAGAGCCTTTCCACCGATCCCATGGCCGCGGTCACGCAGCTGGAAAAATCCGGCGGCTTTATCGTGGCCTATGCGGGCTACCCGGACAAGCACGCGGTGTTTTCCCGCGATCTCGGCATCCCGGCCGACTACGATCCCACGGGCCGCCCGTGGTACCAGGCCGCCGTCAGCGCCGGCAAGCTGGTCATCACGCAGCCGTATGAAGATGTCGCAAGCAAGAAGCTCGTGGTGACGCTGGCCCTGCCTGTGCTGGCCAATGGCCAGTTGAAGGCCGTGGTGGCCGCCGATGTGAACCTGGACGCCGTGACCTCCACCGTGAACGGCATCCATCCCACCCCCGCCAGCTTTGCCTTCCTGGCAGACAAGAGCGGGCGCATCGTGGCGCATCCGGATGCCAAGCTCAACCTCAAGCCGGCCACCGATCTGTCCGCCGACCTGACGGCGAACGCCCTGGCCAGCCTGTCGGATCCCGAGCAGCCCCTCGCGGTCAAGATCGCCGGCGCCACCAAGCTGCTGCATGCGGAGCCGGTCAAGAACTCCGACTGGGAAGTGGTGGTTGCCATGGATGAGGACGAAGCGCTGGCCGGCCTGCGCAATGTGCTGCAAGCCATGTTCATGACCCTGGTGGCGGTGGCCTTCCTCGCCGCGGGAGTCGGCTCGGTCATGACTGCCTCTGCGTTCCGGCGACTGTCCCAGGTGCGCGAGGCGATGGATGAAATCGGCTCCGGACAAGGCGACCTGACCAAGCGCCTGCCCGCCGACGGCAATGACGAGGTCGCGCAGATCGCCCGCGCGTTCAACCAGTTTGCCGACAAGCTCACCACGGTGCTGATCGATATCCGGGACAGCAGCGAATCGGTTCGCACGGCAACCGCCGAAATCTCGCAGGGCAATATCGACCTGTCCTCGCGAACCGAGCAAGCCGCGGCCAGCCTGGAGCAGACAGCGGCGGCCATGGACGAGCTCACCGGCACCGTGCAAAACTCGGCCGAGGCCGCGGTGCGCGCCGGCGAGCTGGCGGCGGCGGCCTCCCAGGTCGCCAACCGAGGGGGCGATGCCGTCTCTCGCGTGGTGACCACCATGCAGGAAATCTCGACCGCCTCCGCCAAGATCCACGACATCATCGGGGTCATCGACGGCATCGCCTTCCAGACCAACATCCTGGCGCTCAACGCTGCCGTGGAAGCCGCCCGCGCCGGCGAACAAGGACGCGGATTCGCCGTCGTGGCTGGCGAAGTCCGCACGCTGGCCCAGCGCAGCGCCCAGGCCGCCAAGGAAATCAAAGGACTGATCAGCAAATCGGTGGCCAAGGTGGACTCGGGCGCGGAGCTGGTACGAGACGCCGGCGAGACCATGAACAGCATCGTGGCCAGCGTGAAGCAGGTCGAGCAGGTGCTGCGCGAAATCTCGAGTGCCGGCAGCGAGCAAAGCGTAGGCATCACGCAGGTCAACCAGGCCGTGAGCCAGCTCGACGGGACGACGCAGCAGAATGCGGCGCTGGTCGAGCAAGCCTCGGCGGCCGCCGGTTTCCTGCATGAGCAAGCCAACAAGCTGGCCGATGCGGTCGGCCAGTTCCGCCTGGCCAGGGCGCATGGCGGCGCGACGGGGTTCGGGGCTTGAACCGCTGACGCAGCGGCGAGCCAGGTAAGCAAGGGGGGTTCAGCGGCGGCTGAACCCTTTTTTTCGTCAGGCGGGCGCCAATTGAAGAAATTTCCCAATTGCTGATATGGTTGATGTGGCACAAAATCCACATAGCGTCGCACCCGACGCGCAATGCCGGCGGTGCCTGCAGTACCTGCACTGCCTGTCATTCTTGAAACACCCGCAACGCCCATCGGCAAGGAGAACTCCCCGCATGACTGTATTCCAAGGGACTGGCGCCCTTTTCACCCTCATCGCCATCTTCGGCGTCATCAACCACCGCTTCATCAAGCTGCCCGACACCCTGGGCATCACCGCCGTCGGGCTGGTGACCTGCCTGAGCGTGTCCATCCTCGGCTTCAACCACCCTGAAATGGTCGCGCAGGCCCGCAAGCTCGTGGCCCAGATCGATTTCTCCGACGTGGTCTTCCACGGCCTGCTCAGCCTGCTGCTGTTCGCCGGCGCCCTGCACGTCGACCTCTCGCGCATGCGCCGCCAGCGCCGGGCCGTGGTCATGCTGGCCACGATCGGCGTGGTGATCTCGACCGCCGCGGTCGGGTTCGGCTTCTTCTATGTCGCACAGTGGCTGGGCCACCCGGTCAGCCTGCTGTGGTGCCTGGTGTTCGGTGCGCTGATTTCCCCTACCGACCCGATCGCCGTGCTCAGCGTGCTCAAGAACGCGGGCGCATCGGAAAGCCTGGAAACCAAGATTGCGGGCGAGTCGCTGTTCAACGATGGCACCGCGGTGGTGGCATTCCTGACCCTGGTGGGACTCGCTACCGGCGCCACCGAGTTCTCCGCTTCGCACGTGGCGCTCGCGCTGGTGCGCGAAGTGCTGGGCGCCGTGGTGCTGGGCATTGTGGTGGGCTATGTGGCGTCGGTGCTGCTGCGCGGGATCGACAGCTATCCGGTCGAGATCCTGATCACGCTGGCGCTCGCCACCGGCGGCTACAGCCTGGCCGAAGCGGTGCACGTGTCCGCGCCGCTGTCCGTGGTCATCATGGGCCTGGTGATCGGCAACCATAGCACCAGCAAGTCGATGTCGGAGAAGACCCGCGAACACTTGTTCAATTTCTGGGGCCTGCTGGACGAGTTGCTCAACCTGGTGCTGTTTGGCCTGATCGGGTTGGAGATCATCGCGCTGTCGCTGCAGCTGCATATTGTCTGGCTGGGGCTGGCGGCGATTCCCGTGGTGCTGATTGCGCGCGGCATCAGCGTGGCCATCCCGCTGCTGGCGCTGCAGAATTTCCGCCGGCTTAATCCGCACTCGGCCACCATCATGACCTGGGGCGGCCTGCGCGGCGGCATCTCGATTGCACTGGCGCTATCGCTGCCGGAGTTCCCCGGCCGCGAGATGCTGATCGGCGTGACTTACCTGGTGGTGGTGTTCAGCCTGCTGATCCAGGCCACCACGCTGGGCAAGCTGGTCAAGCACCTGAACGGCCTGAGCCCGAAGCCGTAACGGATACGCCATCCGCAAGCAGGCGGCGGGACTCACCCGCCGCCTGCGCCTGGCTTACAGCCGGCGCTCCCCACTCGCCTGCTTCCAGCTAGCGACAACACCGGGTTTGATCTCACGATACCGCGCGCGGGTGACGTCGTAGCCGGCGTTAAGGACGGCGGTGTCGGCCAGCGCGGGGCACGATCAGCTCGCCTCCCGCCGCCTCTCACGCCACCTTCGGGAAATCGATCACCGTATCGTTGACGCGGTTGATCATATTGGTGAACAGGATCGCGCTGATGGCCTGGATGCTCTCGACGATCTGCCGATCGGTGTAACCGGCTTCGCGCACATTGGCGACGACGCTGGCAGGGACCGTGCCGGAAGTCGTGGCCACGGCCAGTGCGAAGCGGACCAGGGCGTCGATCTTGCTGTCTTGCGGGTACTCGCCGGCGCGCAGCTCTCGCGTTTGTTCCGCGGTATAGCCAGCCATCTTGCCGGTCATGGTGTGCGCGGCCACGCAATAGTCACAACCCGACGCTTCGCTGACGGCAAGGTTGATCGTTTCGAGCTCACGGGCGCTGAGCGTACCATTCTTGAGCAGCGCGCCGGTTTGCAGCGCATGGGCCAGCACCTCGGGGGCATTGCTGCCGATCACCGCGTAAGCGTTGGGCACCTTGCCCACGGCGCCCTTGATGGCGGCAAACAGCTGGGCGGCCTGGCCAGTGGCTTCGGAGGGATTGATGGTGTGAAGACGGGACATGATGGCACTCCTTTGCGGTTGGTTGATGGACCCGCGCTGTGTTTGTTGCGCTGCTTCCATGGACTGAAGTCTAGGCGCACCAGGCAAGACTTACCGCACACAATCGTCGCATTATCTTGCCCAATCGTCTCAACACACATATCCGTCTCAATGCTAACGTTCCCACCATGGATAGCCTGACCGAACTTGTGCGCATGCTTTCGCCAGCCGGCACCGTCGACCTGCACTGCCACTTCGCCGGCAACTGGCGGGTGGACAATGCGGCGGCGCCGGCCGGCCATCTGCCGTATCACATCATCCTGAAGGGGCAGGCGCGCGCGCTGGTGGCGCAGGAGGCCATCTCGCTCGATACGGGCGACGTGCTGCTGTTCCCGCATGGCAGCGCGCACACGCTGCGCAGCCTGCCCGAGGGGACCGAGGAGACCGAAAGTGCCGCCGGCGCACACGCCGCCATGCCGGCCCGGACGACGCGCTTCAATGGCTTGCTGACCGAGGTGACGATGCCCGGCGACGCGCATCCGCTGGACATGCTGTGCGGCACGTTCGTGCTGGGCTTGCCGGGCACGGTGCTCTTGCGCAACCTGCCGCCGGTGCTGCGTGTGGCCACCGCGCAGCGCGCCGATTGCGCCTGGCTGCATGCGCTGATCGACATGATGCGCAACGAGGCGCAGGCGCCCGAGCCAGGTGGCGCGGCGGTCATCGGGCAGCTCTCCACCGCGTTGCTGACCCTGGTGTTGCGCGCGCTGATCGCGCAGGGCGGCGTCACGCATAGCCTGCTGGCGCTGATGGGCGATGCGCGGCTGTCCAAGGCGATCGATGCGGTGCTGCGCGCGCCGGCCGAGCCGTGGTCGGTGGCATCGCTGGCGGCGGCGTGCCATGTGTCGCGCGCCACGTTCGCGCGGCGCTTCGCCCAGCTTAGCGGCGAGACGCCGCTGCAGTTCGTGACCACCTTGCGCATGGAGATGGCCGCCCGCCTGCTGACGCTGGACCGCGGCTCCGCAGCCAGCATCGGCGAGCATTGCGGCTATGCCTCCGAGGCCGCCTTCGGGCGCGCCTTCAAAGCGCACTTTGGTGTGGGGCCGGGCATGTTCCGGCGTGCGGCGCGGGAGCGCCGCACGGCCGCCGCCGCGCAGGCGGCCTCGGCGCGTTAGGCCGCGGCGCGCTGCGCTTCGTAGACCTGCAGGTGGCTATAGGCGATGCGCACCAGCGGCACCGCATGCCCCATGCGCGCGGCACGCTGCGCCATGTCGCCGACGATGTCGTATGCCTCCAGGCGGGGCGCGCCCTGCGCGATATCGCGCATCATGGAGGCGGCCCAGGCCGAGTTCTCATCCAGCAGGCGAGCGGCCATGGCCTGGGTCACCGGCTCGGGCAAGGCGTGCCCGGACAAACGCGCCACCGCCGCGCATTCGTCCATGGCCTGCTGCATCAGCGCGCGGCCGTCCACCGTCCGCACGATCTCGCCGACGGTGCCACGCATCAGGCAGGTCATCAGCGCGCCGGCCGAGATCATCACCCACTTGTTCCATAGCGCCTGGTCGATGGCCGGTGACAACTCGCGCGTGCCGGGCGTGCTGGCGGCAAGCGCATGGAAGGCGCTGGCCAGGCCCTGCGCCGACTCGGCACGCGCGCCCACGATGAGCCTGTCGACCGCGCCTTGATGCACCACCGCACCAGCGGCGTCCAGCGTGGTGGCAATGTACGACACGCCGCCAAGTACCCTGTCGCGGCCGTAGCGCGCGTCCAGCGTCTCATACGCACGCAACCCGTTGAGCAGCGGCAGGATCGCCGCGCGCTTGCTCCCGCTGGCAGAAAGCGCCGGGCCCAGCGCGGCCATCGCGCTGTCCAGGTCATAGGTCTTGCATGCCAGCAGGACCAGGTCGTAGTCCGCCTTGACGTGCTCGGCCAGCACCGTCTTCACGGCGGCGCGGAAATCGCCAAGCTCGCTGCGCACGGTCAGGCCGTCTCTCGCCAGCGCTTGGGCGCGCCGTGGCCGCACCAGGAACGTGACATCCGCCCCCGCCTGCATCAGGCGAGCGCCGTAGTAACCACCCATGGCGCCAGCGCCCAGGACCAGAATCTTCATGACGTTTCCCGCTTCGATATCCGACTTGGTTAATGGTGATTAACAGTGCAGAGCGCCTACGGCAGGTCGCCAGCGAGCACCGCGTCGCCCGCCTCCCCGGCTTGCTCTGCGCCCCCCAGGAAGCCGGCGGCGGATGCCAGGCGCCGGCGCATGCCGTCCGCGGCGGCCGGGCCCGCTACCAGGGCATGCCGCTTGAAACTCAGCCGCTCGCCCGTGCCGGCGTCCACCAGCACGGGATCGACCACCTTGCCGGTTTCCTTGTCGCGCAATTCCACGCTGGGGCCTTCCGGCGCGAAGTGCTTGTTGCCCCAGGCCAGCATGGCCAGCAGCACGGGCAGGAAATCCCGCCCGCATTGCGTCAGCACATACTCATAGCGCGGCGGCTTTTCCGAGTACTGCTGGCGCTCCAGCAGGCCTTCCTCCACCAGCGCGGTGAGGCGGCGCGTGAGCATATTGGGCGCGATGTCCAGGTTCTTCTGGAAATCGTCAAAACGCCGCGCGCCATAGAACGCCTCGCGCATCAGCAGCATGCTCCACCACTCGCCAACGCGCTCCAGCCCGCGGGCGATGGGGCATTGCATGTTCCTGAAGGTTTTTCTTTGCATGGTCGAGGACTCCGCTTCGGCATCTTGATACTTTCAACATGATAGCTGGATTGAAACGCCGCGATGCCGTCCCCGCCGGTGCCGTCTAATCCAGGGCTTCGAGGGCCAGCGCAATGCCCTGCCCGCCCCCGATGCACAGCGTCACGATGCCCCGGCGTAGCCCATGCGCCCGCATCGCGTACAGCAGGCGTGTGGTGAGCACCGCCCCGGTTGCGCCGATGGGATGGCCATGCGCGATCGCGCCGCCCTCCACATTGATGATGTCGAGCGGCAATCCGAGTTCGCCCGCCACGGCCAGGGGCACCGCCGCGAAGGCCTCATTGATCTCTAGCCACTCGACATCGCCCAGCGCCCATTGCGCGCGCTGCAGCGCCTGGCGCACGGCCGGAACGGGCCCAAGGCCAAACAAGCCCGGCTCGACGGCGCCTACGCCATAGGCCACCAGCCGGGCCATCGGTGCCAGCCCAAGGCTCTCGGCCAGCGATCGTTCGGCGACCAGCATGGCGGCCGCGCCGCTGTTGAGCCCCGGTGCATTGCCCGCGGTGATGGTGCCGTCCTTGCGAAACGCCGGACGCAGCTTGCTGAGAATCTCGAAGGTGGTATCCGGCCGGTTCGCTTCATCCACATTGAACGTGGACGTGCCGCCCTTTGCCTTCACGGGCACACCGATGATCTGCTCCACAAAACGGCCTTGCTCCTGCGCGCGGGCAAAACGGCTTTGCGAGCGTTCGGCCCACCGGTCCTGTTCGTCGCGGCCGATCTTGTTACGCGTCACCAGGTCCTCGGTATGCCAGCCGGAGTGCTCGCCCGAGAATGCATCCACCAAGCCATCGCGCAGCATGCTGTCCTGCAGTGCCGCGTCGCCCATGCGGCTGCCCCAGCGGGCGGCAGGCATCAGGTAAGGCGCCTGGTCCATGTTCTCCATGCCACCGGCAATCGCCACGTCGACATGGCCAAGCCAGACTTCATCGGCGGCGCTGGCGATGGCCTGCGCGCCGGACCCGCATACGCGGTTGACCGTCATCGCCGGCAGCGAAACCGGCAGGCCCGCGCCGATGGCCGCCTGCCGGGCGGGATTCATCCTGTTGCCCGCCTGGATCACATTGCCGAACACCACGCTGCCGATGCGCTCCGGATCGACGCCTGAGCGGCGCACCGTCTCGCGGATGACCGCCGCGCCCAGTTCGGTCGCCGGCGTGGCCTTGAGCGAACCGTTATAGGCGCCGATGGCGGTGCGAACGGGGTGGCATAACACAACTTCCCTGGTTTTCATCACAGGCTCCTTGGGGTGGTGGACGAAGCCGGCCGCGCGGCGGCCGGCCATTGCGCTTGCGCATCGCCAGCTGCCGCACCCTGCGGCGCCTTGCAGTAACGGTTGTCGGCGCGGGCGCATCCCACGCCGGAGTCGCGTGGGCGCTCCGTGCCGGCGTGGATGGTTTGGGCCGCCATGGCGGCAAACAGCGTGGCACAGGCCAGCGCGCTAGCTAAACGGGTGTTCATGATCCATCTCCCGGGTGTGGAAGGCCTCAATGCGCATCGGCCGATGGCGCCATGGGCGGCCCCGCCTTGCGCAGCAGCGGCACCATGGCGGTGGCGATGACAAAGCACACCATGATGACCAGGAAGGCATCGCCAAACGTCTGCGTCTGCGCCTCGCGCCAGGTCAGTGCCCACAGTTGCCTGAGCGCGGCGGACTGCGCATCGGCGACGTCGTGCCCCAGCGCGGCCATATTGCTGCCCACTGCCTGCAGCAGCGCGCCCATGGCCTCGTTGCTGTAGTTCAGGTGCTCCGCCAGACGCTGGAAATGCAAGTTGGTGCGGTCGTTCAGGATAGTCGCGCAACTGGCGATGCCGATCGCGCCGCCCAGGTTGCGCATCAGGTTGAACAGCCCGGACGCCAGCTTGAGCCGCTCCGGCGCCAGCGACCCCAACGTGAGCGTGACCGCCGGCGCCACCGAGAACTGCTGCGCCATACCGCGGAACGCCTGCGGCAGCAACAGCTCCTGCGCGCCCCAGTCATGCGTGATGGGCGCGAACTGCCACATCGAGAAGGCAAAGCAGCCCAGCCCGAACATCATCAGCCAGCGCAGGTCCACCCGATTGGCGAAGAAGGCATAGACGGGGATCGACATGACCTGGAACACCCCCGTGGAGAACACCGCCAGCCCGATCTGCAGCGCGCTGAAGCCACGCACGTGGCCCAGGAACAGCGGCGTGAGATAGATGGTGGCGAAGATGCCCACGCCGGTGACGAACGAGAAGAAGCAGCCGAGTGCGAAGTTGCGGTCCTTGAGCGCGCGCAGGTCCACCACCGGATGGGCGTAGGTCAGGCTGCGCCAGACAAAGCCGACGCCCGCCATGCCCGAGATCCAGGCCGTGGTGAGAATCACATCGTCGCCAAACCAGTCCCAGCGCGGGCCTTCTTCCAGCGTGTACTGCAGGCAGCCGAGGAACAGCGCCATCAGCGTCATGCCGAGATAGTCGGCGCCGCGCACCAGCGACCAGTTGGGCTGGTCCACGCGCACCAGCAGCGGCACCGCCACCGCGATGAAGATGCCCGGCACCAGGTTGATGAAGAACAGCCAATGCCAGGAGTAGTTGTCGGTGATCCAGCCACCCACGGTGGGCCCGAGCGTGGGCGCCAGCGAGGCCAGCGCGCCGATGGTGGCCGCGGCAATCACGCGCTGCTTGCCGCCGAAGAAGGCGAAAGCCGTGGTGAACACCAACGGAATCATCGAGCCACCCAGGAAGCCCTGCATGGCGCGAAAGGCGATCATGCTCTGGATGTTCCAGGCGAGGCCGCACAGCAGGCTGGTTAGCGTAAATCCTGCCGCCGAAACGGCAAACAGCCAGCGCGTGGACATCACGCGCGACAGCCAGCCCGACAGCGGAATCACGATGATCTCGGCGATCAGGTAGCTGGTCTGCACCCACACGGTTTCATCGGTGCCCGCCGACAGCCCGCCGCCGATGTCGCGCAGCGAGGCCGAGACGATCTGGATATCCAGCAAGGCGATGAACATGCCCACGCACATGGTGGCGAAGGCCAGCACCTTGGCGCCCGTGCTCATGGAGGCCGCGGAATACGCCGGCGCGGGCGGCTGCGCGGGCTCGGCTGGCTGCGTGGCCTGCCCGGGGCCGGCCAGGACGCTGCTGCTCATGGTTGCACCTGCGCGTCGGCACGGGAATCGACTTGCGCCAGCACCGACAAGCCGGGCCGCAGCATGGCCAGCGCGGCCTCGTTGTCATCCAGCATGATGCGCACCGGCACGCGCTGGACGATCTTGGTGAAGTTGCCGGTGGCGTTCTCCGGGGGCAGCACGCTGAACTGTGCCCCCGTGGCCGGCGCCAGGCTGAGTACGCGGCCGTGGAACACGCGGCCAGGCAACACGTCGGCCTCCACCGTGGCACGCATGCCCGGGCGCAGATGCGCAAGCTGCCCTTCCTTGAAATTCGCATCGACCCACAGGCCGCGTGCCGGCACCACGGACAGTAGCTGCGCGCCGCCCGCGGCGTAGGCGCCCACGCGGGCGCGGCGGTTGCCGATGGTGCCGTCGATGGGCGCGCGCAACTCCGTGTAGCCCAGGTTCAATTTGGCGATATCGCGCTCGGCCACGGCCTGCGCGAGCGCCGCCTGCGCTTGCAGCTTCTGCGTGGCGATCACGTCGATCTGGCGCTGCGCGGCGAGCAGGCTGGCCTGGGCCTTCTGCGTGTTGGCCAGAGCTTGCTTGTAGTCCGAGTCGGCCTTCTGCGAGCTCTGGACCGATACGGCCGATTTGGCCGCCAGGCTCTGGTAACGAGCCTGGTCGTCGCGCGAGCGCTGGGTGTCGGCATTCACCGCGGTGACCGCCGCCCGGGCCTGGCCGATCACGGCTTCCTGCAAGGAGCGGGTGGCATCCAGATTGGCCAGCAACGCCTGCTGGGCGGCCACCGCCCCTTCCGCCTTGGCCAGCGCGGCGCGGTAGTCGCGGTCATCGATGCGGGCCAGCAAGTCGCCGGCGTGCACCTGCTGATTGTCGGTCACCAGCACCTGCGCCAGGTAGCCCGGCACCTTCGGTGCAATCACCGTGACTTCGCCGCCGACATAAGCATCGTCGGTGCTTTGCAGGAAGCGGCCGTGCGTCCACCAGTGCTGGCCATAGGCCGCGGCGCCAAGGCCGGCGGCGATGAGCGCGCCGGTCACGATCAGCCGCTTGCGGCTGATGCGAGGCTTGCTGGTAACGGGGATGGGCGCCGGGCCTGCACGCTCGGCGGTGATATCGCTTGTCATGACGCTTCCTCTGGTTTTCGCTCGAACTTTCGCTGCAGCGCTGTAGCGCTTTCAGATTTGGACCGCTGCTTGCGGGACATCGGGGATGGTGGCCACGCGTGCCCGCGTCGACTTTTCAAGCTTGGCGCGGACGCCTTCGCTGGCGGCCGGGCCGGCCACGACCACGTGATCGGCATCGGTAATGGGATGCCCGGTCTGCGCATCCACCAGGATCGGGACAACGGTGGCGCCGGTCTGGCGGTCCACCAGCAGCACGCTCTCGCCCTCGGGCGAGAAGTGACGGTTACCCCAGGCCAGCAGCGCCAGCATCACCGGGCGGAATTCGCGGCCCCGGTCAGTCAGCAGGTATTCGAAACGCGGCGGCCGCTCGCAGTACTGGCGCCGCGCAAGCAGGCCCTCGCGCACCAGGGTTTCGAGGCGGCGCGCCAGCATGTTGGGCGCGATGCCCAGCTGCTTCTGGAATTCGTCGAAGCGGCTGTTGCCGTAGAACGCCTCGCGCAGGATCAGGATGCTCCACGGCTCACCCACCCGCGCCAGGCTGCGGGCAATGGGACAAGGCGCATTGTCGAGCGGCTTTTTCTGCATGTTCGCGACCTCCGGGAAATCAGGTTGCTATCAAGATGAAAGTTAGTATAGAGTTGTAAATATCATCATGCAAGTAACTTGTTGAAGAAAGCCAGTGGGGCGGCGATCAAGCCGCTTCCTGATTTCGCTGAATCCCTGAATCCCCGAAGGAGATGGACATGCGCCGTACCCCGCCCCGCCCCGGACTCGCGCCTCAAGAGCCGCAGCCGCAGCCGTACCAGCACCTGCGCCGGCACGCGGCGCGGGCCACCGCGCTCGCCGCGGCAGCGCTGACGGCGCTTGGCCTGGCGGCTTGCGCCGCGGTAGGCCCGGACTACAGGGCGCCCGCGATCGACACCGCGGCCAGCTACCCGCATGCCGATGCGCTGGCCGCACGCGCCACGCGCCAGCCTGCGCCTGCGCTGGATACCTGGTGGACGGGATTCGACGATCCCGCGCTTACGCGCATCGTCCAGCGCGCGCTGGACCAGAACCTGGACCTGGCCGCCGCGTTTGCCCGCGTGCAGCAGGCACGGGCCGCCGCCGCCGAGGCCGGTGCGCAACTGCTGCCCCAAGGCAGTTTTTCGGCGCAGGCGGCCAAGGTGCATCAGTCGCTGGAAAGCCCGCTAGGCAAGATCGCGAGCAAGTTCCCTGGCTACGACCGCAATGCCGCGCTATACGATTTGGGCGCGGGGGCGAGCTGGGAGATCGACCTGTTCGGCGGCCTGCGGCGTGGCGCAGAGGCGGCCGACGCCGAGGCGCAGGCCGCGCAGGCCGACCAGCTCGGCGCGCGCATCTCGGTGGCGGCCGAGGCCGCCGATGCCTACTTCCGCGTGCGCGGCGCGCAGCAGCGCATTGCCATTGCGCAGGAGCAGGTGGCGAACAACGGCAAGCTGCTGGACCTGGTGCAATTGCGCTTGCGCGACGGGCTTGCATCGAGCCGCGAGGTAGCCCAGGCGCAAGCGCTGGTGGCGCAGGCGCGCGTCACCATTCCACCGCTGCGCATCGAGCTGCAAACCCAGTTGAACCGGCTCGATGTGCTGATGGGCGCGCAGCCGGGCACCTACGCGGCCGAGCTTGGCCCCCTGCCGAGCGGCGTGGCCGTGCCGGCCATCTCCGTGGCCCAGGGTCCCGCCGACCTGCTGCGCCGCCGCCCCGACGTGATCGCGGCCGAGCGCAGGCTGGCCGCCAGCAGCGCGCGCATCGGCGCGGCCACCGCCGAGTACTACCCCAAGCTGTCCTTGTCCGCGCTGCTCGGCTTTGAGACCCTGAGCGGCGGCAAGCTGTTTTCCGCTGCCGCGTTCCAGCCGGTGGCGGCAGCGGGCTTGCGCTGGCGCCTGTTCGATTTCGGCCGCGTGGATGCCGAGGTGGCGCAGGCCAAAGGCGCCAACGCCGAGGCACTGGTCAACTACCGCAAGGCCATGCTGCGCGCCACCGAAGACGTGGAGAACGCCATCGTCACGCTGACCGAGCTGGAATCGCAAGGCAAGGAGCTGAGCACCGAGATCGACGCCCACGAACGCGCGCGCGGCGCTTCCGAAGATGCGTACAAGGGCGGGGCCGTCAGCCTGTTCGAGGTGTTGGATGAGGAGCGCCAGTTGCTGGCCGCGCGCGACCAGCAGGCCCGCGTGCACGCCGACAACGCGCGCGCCGCGGTGGCGACGTTCCGCGCGCTGGGCGGTGGGTGGTGACCGGATCAGGCCAGATCAGGCCAGGCTTGGCGCGGGAACCCGTTCCCTCAGCAAGGCGGAAACGTCCTCCGACGCGAGCGGCCGGGAGAAAAAATAGCCCTGCCCGAAATCGCAGCCCAGGGCCCGCAGGTGCTCAACGTGCCGCGAGGTCTCCGTGCCCTCGGCCACCACCTCGATGCCAAGGTTGCGCGCCAGGCTCATGATGGTCTGCACGATCTGCAGGCCCTCCTCGCCGCGGTCGAGTTGCGCGATAAAGGAGCGGTCGATCTTCAGGATATCGAGCGGGAACCGGTGCAGGTAGCTCAGCGATGAGTAGCCCGTGCCGAAATCGTCAATGCTGATGCGCACGCCCAGGTCGCGGAGCTGGCCGAGCACGGCAACGGTGCGCTCGGAGTCCACCATGGTGATGCTCTCGGTAATCTCCAGCCGCACCGTTTCCGGCGCGATGCCGGTGTCGGCAAGCACACGGCCCACATGCTGCACGAAGTCGTGCTGGGCAAACTGGCGCGCCGAGACATTGACGCTGACGGTCAGTGCCGGGCTGCGCGGGAACTCCTTGTGCCAGCGCGCCATCGTGGCACAGGCCTCGCGCAGCACCCACATGCCAAGGAACAGGATCATGCCGGTCTCTTCCGCCACGCCAATGAACTCGGCGGGGTAGACCAGTTCCGACTCGGACTTGCGCCAGCGCACCAGTGCCTCCACGCCGACGATGCCCTCGGTCTCCAGCATGACCACCGGTTGGTAATGCAGCACGAATTCGCCGTTGTGCAATGCGCGCCGCAGGCTGGACTCCAGCGCAAGGCGGCTCACGGCCCGCTCGTGCATGGTGGCGTCGTAGATCTCGTAGCGCCCCTTGCCCAGCGTCTTGGCCCGGTACATGGCCAGGTCCGCGTGGCGCAGCATTTCCTCGGCCGATTCGTAGCCAAGCGGGCTGGTGGCAATGCCGATGCTGGCGCTGGCGTAGAGCTGCTCGCCTTCGATCACGAACGGGGTTTCAAGCGCATGCATCAGCCGCTCGGTGATGCGCACCGCCTCGTTCACATCGTCGATGCTGTCGAGCAGGATGGTGAACTCATCGCCACCCATGCGGGCCAGCGTGTCGTCCACGCGCAGGCAATCTCCCAGGCGCACCGCCACCTGCACGATCAGCGCATCGCCCGCGAGGTGGCCGAGGCTGTCGTTGACCAGCTTGAAGCGGTCCAGGTCGATGAAGAGCACCGCAAATGGCTGCTCGCGATGGCGGCTGGCGCGCGCCACGGCGCGCGCCAGCCGGTCCGCGAACAGGGCGCGGTTGGGCAGCCCGGTCAACGGATCGTGGAAAGCATCGTGAATCAGCTGGTCTTCGGCACGCTTGCGCTCGACAACCCGGCCCAACTGGTTGCCGATCTGCGTCATCAGGTGCAGCAGCGTTTCGTCCGGCTCCGCCACGCGGTCCGCGAAGAACTCCAGCACCGCGGTGACTTCGCTGCCCAGCAAGACGGGAAAGGCGAAAGCCGCGTGCAGCCCGGCCCGCTGCGCCGCGCCGGCTCGGGGGAAGTTCGCATCCAGCGCGATATCGCCCACCCAGGCCGGTGCCGAGGCGGCCAGCACCCGCCCGGGCAACCCGACCCCCGCGAGAAACGCCACGGCCTCGGTGCATTGATAAAACTCGTGGAAGCGCTGGCCGCCATCGCCGTCCACGCCGTGCCAGATGGAAGTGGACAGCAGGCGCGGCTGCGCGCAGGCCACATCGGTCAGGTAGGCATGGCCCAGCTGCCAGCCGGTGTAGCGGCACACCATGCGCACGGCAAACTGGAGCGCGTCGGCCACCGAGATGGCCTGGTTGGCCGCGCCCGCCACGGCCTCCAGGAGCTGCAGCTGCTGCTGTTTCTCATAGAGCTCGCGCAGCCCTTTCTCGGCAATGGCCTCGGCCTCCACGCGCGCCTGGCGCTCGCGCTCCAGCCTGCGGCGCAGCTTCAGGTTCTCGGCCTTCGCGGCCTCCAGCAGCGGGTTCGTGTCCATGCGCGCTCAGGCTTGCCTGGGCCCGAGAAAGCCGATGCGGCACACACAGCTTGCATCACCGTCATGCATGCACTCGACATGTTCGAAGCTCAGCGCCTCGCCAAAGTGATCGGCCGCACCTTCCACAAATCCTTGGGCTAGCGCGCACAGGCGCCGGGGCGAGCTGTAGCGCATCAGCAGCGTGCCGTCGGGCTCGTCGCGAAAGCCGAAGGTGGGCACATCGGCGCCCGGATACACCTTGCGGACTTCGGGATGGATGATGTCGTTGACGCTGAGCACGAACGGCCGCGTGGCCGAATGCGCGGCGAAGTAAGCCGGATAGCGGCTGGCCAGCGAGGGCATGGCCTCGCGCCCGAACCAGCGCAGCACATCGAACGGTGCCATGCCGAGCGCCTGTGCGGCCACGCCCACCAGCCGGTGGGCATCTTCGTCCGGGTAGCTGCCAAGCGAGGTATAGGCCCCGCCGAGCCCCGCCTGCTCCAGCAGGTTGTCCCAGGCGTCTTCCCCGTGATGGCGGATCACGACTTCTTCCAGCAGATTGAAGACGATGCCTTTCATGCCCGATTCCCTCTCCCCGTGCTTCTCATGATTCCGATGCTTAGCGTGCTTCCAGGCCACCGCGAGCCGGAATTCTGCGCAGCATTGTGCCCTATCCGGACGGCTGGTGACGTCTCCCACACGCAGCCTGGGGACTTTGCCGGCAGCGCTCGCCGCACCACTGCCGTGCACCCGCACTCGCCGGTGGCATAAGCCGCGCCCAACTGGTGCGCGCCCAATCCGGGCCAAGGCTGTTTTGCGTACAAAAACTGCACATCACGCTTGTATATCAGTCTGGCATACCTCTTGCGTCTAAGGCTGGCATGACTTTCGCCACCCCCTCCATGCCAGTCTTCAGCGATGCCACCGGCCACGTCCGCGGCAGCACTTCCGCCGAGATTGCCGAACGCATCACGCAATCGATCCTGGCCCAGCGCCTGGCGCCCGGCACGCGGCTGGGCGAGCAGGCGCTGGCCGGGCTGTTCAGCGTCAGCCGCACGCTGGTGCGTGAAGCCCTGACCCGGCTGGCGGCGCGCGGCATTGTCACGGTGTCCGCCCGGCGCGGCTGGTTTGTGATCGAGCCCTCGCGCCAGGAGGCCCGGCAGGCGTTTGCCGCCCGTCGCGCGATCGAGCTTGGCTTGCTGCGCTATGCGGCGCCGGTCTCCGCTGCTGCCATCAGCCGGTTGCAGGAGCACGTGGCGCAGGAGCAGCGCGCGCTGAGCGCTGACGACGCCGCCCTGCGCAGCTACCTGCTGGGCGACTTCCATGTGTGCCTGGGCGAATGCGTGGGCAATGTGCTGCTGGCCGACACGCTGCGCGACCTGACGGCGCGCACCACGCTGATTGCCATGCGCTACCAGTCCAGCCACCAGGCCAACGAGTCCTGCGCCGAGCATGTACTGATCGTGGCGGCGCTGGCCGCTGGCGATACCGAGCGCGCCATCGCACTGATGGACGCCCACCTGTGCCATGTCGAGGCGGGCCTGAGCGCCGCCACACCGGCCGACCCGCCCGATCCGCTGCGCCAGGCGCTGAGCCCGCTGGGCCATGCGGCCTGAGCGCGCGGGCAACCGGTAGATAGCAACGACCCGCTTCTTTGATTTCGATTTCGATTCTTTGAATTTCCACCCCAACGGCAAGCTAGCAAGGACCCTTATGAAGCTCTCCAAACTCCTCCTCGGCCTCGGTGCCGCTGCCCTCGCCTTCTCGATGCAAACCGCCGGCGCCGAAGCGCTGGACGATGTGGTCAAGGCCGGCGTGCTCAAGGTCGCGGTGCCGCAGGACTTTCCGCCGTTCGGCTCGGTCAACGCCGAGATGAAGCCCCAGGGGCTGGACATCGACGTGGCCGCGCTGATTGCCAAGAAGATGGGCGTGAAGCTGGAACTGGTGCCCGTGACCAGCACCAACCGCGTGCCCTACCTGCAGACCAGGAAGGTGGACCTGGTGATCTCCAGCATGGGCAAGAACGCCGAGCGCGAGAAGGCCATCGATTTCAGCGAGGCTTACGCACCGTTCTATAACGGCGTGTTTGGCCCTGCCGACCAGAAAGTGACCGGTGCCGCCGAACTGGCCGGCAAGACCATCGGCGTGACGCGCGGCGCGGTGGAAGACCTGGAGCTGACCAAGATCGCCCCGGCGACGGCCACCATCAAGCGCTACGAAGACAACAACGGCACCATCAGCGCGTTCCTGTCCGGCCAGGTGCAACTGGTGGCGACGGGCAACGTGGTGGCAGCCGCCATCCTCGCCAAGAACCCGCCCAAGAAGCCAGAGCCGAAGTTCCTGATCAAGAACTCGCCCTGCTTCATCGGCCTGAACAAGGGCGAGCCCAAGCTGCAAGCCAAGGTCAACGCCATCCTGGCGGAAGTGAAAAAGGACGGCGAGCTCAATGCGATCACGGTGAAGTGGCTGGGCATGCCGCTGCCGGCCACGCTTTGATGCGTTGATGCGTTGATGCCTTGATGCACTGACGGCCCAAGCCACGGGAAGCCGTGCCCGGCGGCCAGCCGCCGCGGCATGGCGTACTGCGCCAGCTCCGCGCTCATGAGCGCCCCAGCCGGGCGCCTCCACCGATCGCTACCGCATGTCCTACCAATTCGATTTCCTTTCAGCCTTTGACTACGCCGGCGTGTTCGCGCACGGCATCAAAGTCACGGCTGAACTCACCGCCATGGGCGGCGTGCTGGGGGTGACCCTCGGCATCGCCTGCGCCTGGGCGCGCACCCAGGGCCCGGCCTGGCTGGCGGCCATCGCCGGCGGCTATGTGGAGCTGATCCGCAATACGCCGTTCCTGATCCAGCTGTTCTTTATTTTCTTCGGCCTGCCCAGCGCGGGCGTGCAACTGGGAGAAATGCAGGCCGCCATCCTGGCCATGGTGATCAACCTTGGCGCCTACAGCGCGGAAATTGTGCGCGCAGGCATCGCAGCGGTGCCGCGCGGCCAGCTTGAAGCGGGTGCCAGCCTGGCGATGTCGCCCTTCCAGGTATTTCGCCACGTGGTGCTGCGCCCCGCCCTGAAAAAGATATGGCCGGCGCTGTCCAGCCAGGTGGTGATCGTCATGCTGGGCTCGGCGGTGTGCTCGCAGATCGCGGTCGAGGACCTGACCTTTGCCGCCAACTTCGTCCAGGGCCGGAATTTCCGCGCGTTCGAGGTCTACCTGCTGACCACCGCCATCTACCTGCTGCTTGCCATCGGGCTGCGCCAGGTGCTGCGCGGCATTGGCGGCATGCTGTTCCGGAGGGCGTCATGACCGATTTTTCAACCTGGGACATCCTGCGCAACCTGCTGATGGCGGTGCGCTGGACCGTGGTGCTGTCGCTGGTGGCCTTTGCCGGCGGTGCCGCCGTCGGGCTGCTGGTGCTGCTGATGCGCATCAGCCGGCGCGCGCCGCTGCGCCGCGCGGCGTGGGCCTTTATCGAAGTGTTCCAGGGCACACCGCTGTTGATGCAGCTGTTCCTGGCCTTCTTCGGCCTGGCGCTGTTCGGCGTGGAGATCCCGGCCTGGCTGGCCGCTGGCCTGGCGTTGTCGCTGTGGTCCGGCGCCTACCTGGCGGAGATCTGGCGCGGCTGCGTCGAGGCCATCCCCAAGGGCCAGTGGGAAGCCGCCGGCTGCCTCTCGCTAGGCCACCTGCAGCAGATGCGCTACGTGATCCTGCCGCAGGCGCTGCGCATTGCCATTGCGCCCACGGTGGGGTTCGTGGTGCAGATCATCAAGGGCACGGCGCTGGCGTCCATCATCGGCTTTGTCGAGCTGTCCAAGGCGGGTACGGTCATCACCAACGCCACCTTCAGCCCCTTTACCGTCTACGCGCTGGTCGCGCTGATCTACTTTGCGCTGTGCTGGCCGCTATCCCGCTACAGCCGTCACCTGGAAAGGAAGCTCAATGTCGCTCATCGCCATTGAAAACGTAAAGAAGCGCTTTGGCGCCAACGAAGTGCTCAAGGGCATCGACCTGAAGGTGGAGGCCGGCGAGGTGATCGCCATCATCGGCAAGAGCGGCTCGGGCAAGAGCACCTTGCTGCGCTGTATCAACGGCCTGGAGAGCATCGACGAAGGCAACATCACCGTGGCAGGCGCCAAGCTCGGCAGCAGCGAGCTGGAGCTGCGCGCGCTGCGGCGCAAGGTCGGCATGATCTTCCAGCAGTTCAACCTGTTCCCGCACCTGAGCGCGGGGCGCAACGTGATGCTCGCGCCCACCGTGGCGGCCGGCGTCAAGGAGCCGGAAGCATTGGCCCGCGCGCGCGAGTGCCTGGCCAAGGTGGCGCTGGGCGAGAAGTTCGACAGCTATCCCGACCAGCTCTCCGGCGGGCAGCAGCAGCGGGTGGCGATTGCGCGCGCGCTGGCCATGCAGCCACGGGCGCTGCTATGCGACGAGATTACCTCGGCGCTGGACCCGGAGCTGGTGGTGGAGGTGCTGAACGTGGTGCGCCAGCTGGCCAGGGAGGGCATGACGCTGCTGATGGTGACGCACGAAATGCGCTTTGCGCGCGAAGTGTGCAATCGGGTGGTGTTCATGCATCAGGGACGCGTGCATGAGATCGGGCCGCCGGAGCAGCTGTTCAGCAATCCGGCTACGCCGGAGCTGCAGCAGTTCCTGGGAATGGCGGCCTGAGCGCATTCGCCGAAGCCGCCGAAGCCGCCGAACGGGCCAAAGCCGCGCGCCATGACGACGGCTGTCTCTCCCGCTCCCACACGTGGGAGCGGGAGAGACAGCAAACCAGGGGACAAAGAATCAGCGTGCCAGCACGCCCCGGATCGTATCCGCCAGGTCCTTCGCCAGGAACTTCGACACGTAAGCATCGGCCCCCACCTTGCGCACGTGGTCTTCGCTGGCCGTCCCGGACAGCGAGGAGTGGATCACCACCGGGATCGACTTGAAGCGCGAGTCCGCCTTGATCTTGCGGGTTAGCGTGAAACCGTCCATCTCGGGCATTTCCAGGTCGGTCAGCACCAGCGCGATCTCGTCCTGCACCGTGCGCCCGTTGGCGGCGGCGTGATCGGCGATCTCGCCCAGTTGCTGCCAGGCTTCCTGGCCGGTCTTGGTCATCAGCACCGGCACGCCCATGGCCTTGAGGCCTTGCTCGATCAGGCTGCGCGCAAAAGCGGAATCGTCGGCAGCCAGGATCTTGGTGCCGGGGCGCAGCTGCAGTTGCGGCCCGACCGTCTTGGGGTCCACTTCCGGCTGGCGGGTCGGCAGCACGTCGCGCAGGATCTGCTCCACGTCCAGCACCTGGACCAGGCGCGGGTTCGCGGGATCGGCCTCGTTATGGAGCTTGGCGATGCTGGTCACCATATCGCCCCGGACGCTGGTCTCGGCCGAGACCACCTGGTTCCACTCCAGGCGCACGATTTCTTCCACGGCTTCCACGGCAAAGCCTTGCGTGGAGCGCGCGTATTCGGTCACCAGCAGGATGTTCAGGCCACTGCGCGGCGTGCATCCCACCATCTTGGGCAGGTCGATCACAGGAATCACCTGGCCGCGGATATCGGCCATGCCGAGCATGGCCGGGCCGCCGCCGACCACGGTGGTGACCTGGGGCATTACCAGGATTTCGCGGACCTTGAAGACGTTGATGCCGAACAGTTCGCTCTGCGCGGACTGGTCCGACTCGCCCAGGCGGAACAACAGCAACTCGAACTGGTTGTTGTTAGTCAGGTTGGTCCGTTCGTCGATGTCTCTCATCGAGCTGCTCATACGCTTCCTTTGTCCCCGCAAGGCGCGGGCTCGCTGCGCGGTGTTGATCGTTTCCCCGGGGCCCGGCATCGCCGCGTGGCTCCAGCGATGCTTGGCGCCGGAGCGGCGCGCTGCAATGACGGGCCACTGCTCCGGCTAACGGCCAATCTTTGGGGAAATTTAGCGGCAACGCGGCAAAGGACTGACGAATTCGCGCCCCACCCTACTAAAGTGCGGAATCAGGCAGGCCGGCGGGGCGGCCGGCGTGCGCCACACCGGACTCCCCGCCGCCACGCTCTTCCACATGCCCGCCAAATCCAAAGCGCATGGCCGAGAGCAGCCGCTCGCCATAGGTGTGATCCTGCCGCGAGCGGAACCGCGCAAACAAGGCGCTGGCCAGCACCGGCACCGACACTGCCTGCTCGACAGCCGCATCGATCGTCCAGCGCCCCTCCCCGCTGTCAGCGACTTCGCCGGAGAAACGCGAGAGCTTGACGTCGCTGGCAAGCGCCTGCGCGGTGAGATCGAGCAGCCACGAGGACACCACGCTGCCGCGCCGCCATACCTCGGCGATATCCGCCAGGTCGAGCTGGAAGCGCTCGGCCTCGGGCAGGCTTTCGGCGGCCTTGGTCTTGAGGATGTCGAAACCCTCGGCATAGGCCTGCATCAGGCCATACTCGATGCCGTTGTGGACCATCTTCACAAAGTGGCCCGCGCCCGCTGGCCCGGCGTGGATGTAGCCGCGCTCGGCGCGGTCGTTCGCGGGGTTGCGCCCCGGCGTGCGCGGGATGTCGCCATAACCTGGCGCCAGCGTATCGAACAGCGGATCGAGCCGGCCTACGACCTCCTGCTTGCCGCCGATCATCAGGCAATAGCCGCGCTCCAGGCCCCAGACCCCGCCCGAGGTGCCCACGTCCACATAATGCAGCTGGCGCGCCGCCAGTTCGCCAGCGCGCCGGATATCGTCCTTGTAGAAGGTGTTGCCGCCGTCGATGATGACGTCGCCAGGCTCGAGCAGGTCCGCCAGCGCGGCGATCATCTGCTCGGTGGTGTCGCCCGCCGGCAACATGACCCAGATCGCGCGCGGGGCGGCCAGCTTGCCGACCAGCGCCTCGATGCTGGTAACGCCGACGGCACCGTCCGCCGTCAGGGCCTGCACCTTGTCTGCGCTGCGGTTGTACACCACCACTTCGTGCTGCGCGCGCAGCAGCCGCCTTGCGATGTTCGCGCCCATGCGCCCGAGTCCTATGATTCCGAGTTGCATATCCGGTCCTCTCACTAAGTCATTGGTGATGAAACTGGTGACGAAACTGGTGGCGAACCCTGCTGCTGCCACGAGGCATTGTCTACCTCTCCGAGCGCACTTGCACAGGCCCCGCCGCCCCGTGAACGTGCCACTTAGCGCACTTCAGCCAGACCTGGCACGCGCTCGGGCGCACTCGGGGGGCTAAATTCCGCAACCCGGATTTACACCAACTAAACAGCCGCTTAAAATTGCCCAGCCAGCAGCGGCGGACTTGCATACGACCGGGCGGCTCCGATTTCACCGGCCAGATTCTGGGGACACAGGCCGGCTAACCGCCCCCTAGCCATGTCCCTGCTCATGCTGCCAGCCCACCGCCTGCGCCCCGCCGTATTCATCCGCCGCCGCGAGTAGCGCCCGCATCACACCTTCGCTACCCGCTTCGCATTCGCCCCAAGACCACCCGCTCCCGCGCGCCCAAAACATGGCGCGCCACGGTTCGTTGTCCGGGCTCTGCGCTTTCAGCGCCAAGACACTCGCCTTCGCATCGCCATGTCCGCAAACAGCACGACCCTCGCCGCCCCGGAATCCGGGGAACACCAGCAAGGCAGCATCAACCGGCGCATCGTCGCCATCGTCTTCTTCAACTTCATTGCCTACCTGACGGTCGGCCTGCCGCTGGCGGTGATACCCGGCTTTGTCCACGGCGATCTTGGCTATGGCACGGTCGTGGCCGGGCTGGCGGTCAGCATCCAGTACCTGGCCACGCTGCTGAGCCGCGCCTACGCGGGCAACCTGTGCGACCTGCAGGGCCCCAAGAAATCCGTCACGCTCGGGCTCACGCTGGTTGCCGCCAGCGGGTTGCTGGCGGTGGTGTCCAGCCTGTTCGTGCCGATCGGCTGGCTTAGCCTGGCGTGGCTGTTTGCCGGGCGGCTGATGCTGGGCGCGGGCGAGAGCCTGGTGACCACCGGCACCATTGCCTGGGGTATTGGCGACGTGGGCGCCCGCCATACCGGCAAGGTGATCTCGTGGAATGGCATGACCACCTACGGCGCGCTGGCGCTGGGCGCGCCGGTTGGCGTGCTGCTGGATGCACGCTGGGGCTTTGCCTCGCTGGGCATCGTCACCACCGTCATGGCCCTGGCCGCGTTCATGCTGGCCCGGCGCAAGGCAGCGGTGCCCACGGTAAAGGGCGCGCGCATGCCGTTTCGCACCGTGTTCCGCCACATGACGCCGTTTGGCCTGTGCCTGGCGCTGGGCTCGGTGGGCTTTGGCGCCATCACGGCCTTTGTCACGCTGTACTACGCCAGCCACGGCTGGGACCATGCCGCGCTGGCGCTGACCAGCCTGGGCGTGAGCTTTGTGGTGGCACGCCTGCTGCTGGCCGATAGCATCGGCCGCTTTGGCGGCTATCGGGTGGCGCTGTGCTCGTTTGCCGTGGAAGCCGCCGGCCTGGCCCTGATCTGGCTTGCGCCGACGCCCACGCAGGCGCTGATCGGCGCCGCCGTCACCGGCTTCGGCTTTGCCCTGGTGTTCCCGTCGCTGGGCATGGAGGCGGTCAAGCTGGTGCCCCAGAGCAACCGCGGCTCGGCGCTTGGCGCCTATGCGTTGTTCCTGGACCTGGCGCTGGGGCTGACCGGCCCGGTGGCCGGCGTGATCGCCAGCCATGCCGGCTATGGCTCGGTGTTCCTGTTCTCGGCCGTGGCGGCGCTGGGCGGGCTGGGCCTGAGCCAGGTGCTGGCGGCGCGGTCGCGGCGCACCGCCGTGCCGGCGCCGGCGCCGACGCACTGACTATCGCAACGCGCCAATCTCGCGGCACGCCAGATCAGGCCGCGAGATATTCCGATGCGATGCATTGATTCGGGAATTTCCTGATCTATTTTCAGACTTGTCCGATTGATTTTCAGGCGATCTACATGCATTCGACCGTCAATATCGATGAATCGCAGGCATCCGCCGTTTTGTGCTTGACCCATTCAATTTGCGCCGCTACAGTACGCGGGTTCTTAATTCCAGGGCTACCCAGTGAGCACTTGTTCCGACGACAGTAGTCGATCCAGGATCGGCACCTCCGCCTGACGGGCCACGGTATCCCTAGCGACCGTGCCCCGCTTGCGGCACGGTGCTTTCGAGGCCGGACGTCCTGTCCCGCCTCTCTTCTTGAATACGGCTTCATTCTTCTGATCGCGCCTGCGTTGCAGCACGCCGCTGCCTGCGCTTGCCCGCGATTTGCACAAGGCTCACCGGTGCTTCCTGCTCAATACGGGAGTTCTCATGGTGTGGCACGAATTTGCCCTGCGCTTGCTCGAAGCGCTAGCGCTGGGCGCTTGCATCGGTACCGAACGGCAGTTGCGCCAGCGCATGGCGGGGCTGCGCACGAACGCGCTGGTTGCCGCCGGCGCGGCCTTGTTTGTTTCGGTTTCCGCTTTTACGTTTGATCCGCAGGGGCATGCGCGCATTGCCGCGCAGGTCGTCTCGGGCATCGGCTTTCTCGGCGCCGGCGTGATCATGCGCGACGGCCTGAACGTGCGCGGCCTGAATACCGCTGCCACGCTGTGGTGCTCCGCCGCCGTCGGCGTGCTCGCCGGCCTTGGCCATGCGCTGGAAGCCGCCATCGGCACCGCCTGCATCCTGTGCGCCAACTTTGGCCTGCGCATGCTGGGCCAGCGCATCAATCGCAACGGTACGGCCACCGCGCAGGAAGTGGAGATGGTCTATCGCATCACCACGGTATGCACGGCCCAGGAAGAAATCCGTGTGCGCGGCTTGCTGCTGCATGCGCTGACCGAAATGCCCGCCCTGCTGCTGCAGTCGCTGCACAGCGAGGACACCGCCGCTGGCGGGCACATAGAAGTGCGCGCCGATGTGCTGGCCGCGCCCGGCAATGAAGGCAAGCTGGAGCAGATCGTCAGCCGCATCAGCATGGAAAAGAGCGTTTCCCTCGTGCGCTGGGCCATTCCGGCCGGCGCGCTCGAATAACCCCAAGGAGAAGGAAAGGAGCTGGATATGCGTTTGTTCAACTGGATGCTCCCCCAGGCCCCCAACCGCCGCGCCGCCAAGGCGAGCCGCGGCACAGCCGCCCAGCTGTTCCAGGTGGTGCTGCTCTGCAAGGACGACTATGGCGCCCGGCTGGAGCAGCAGGTCCGCCAGGAGCTGGCCGCGCGCGAACTCTCGCTGCAGCGCCTGCGCACCCGGCAGTGCGAGCGCCGCGAGCTGGTCGAGATGCGCGTGCTGGTGCATTGCCAGCCGGGCGGCAGGCCCGGCATGGTCAAGCTGGTGCAGCGCCTTGGCCTGGAGCCGCTGGTTCGCGCCGTGCGCTGGGAGACCGTGCCGCAGCCCGAGCGCGCGTTAGCCGCTGCCTGAGCGCAAGGCCCGCCCGCCAAGATCCACCTTGATTGCCTGAGGAAAGACATGGACCCAGACCCTTCTAGTAGGCAGCGCCGAAGGCACGGCGTGTTCCAGCTGGCCTGATTCCGCTTCCGGCCTCCTGCCGGAGCCGCGGCAGGCTACCTGGACCCGCCAGGCTCCCATTGCGTTTCGCGCCGTCCCGGCCGCGTGCGCGCCGGACCCGCCCCGCCTTTCGCGCCGCCTCCCCCCGTTAGCAAAGCGGGCGCTTTCGCCCATCACCGGTTACCTGCGTGCATTTGCCAGCCCGCAGCGCCGGGGATGCGTCACGCCTGTCGAATCCTGTCGCCCGTGGATCCTGAACCTGCGATTGCGCATTGCGCTTTGCGATGCCACCGACGACGCACCGGCAACAAGCGGTGCCCCTGTCCTGGCTGCCGCCACGGCAAGTGCACCGACCGAGGAGAAAAAAAACCATGCAAACGCCCATCACCCGCCTACGTTTGCCGCTGCGCCGGCAGCCAGGCCTTGCGCTAGCCGCCGTCTGCGCGGCATGTCTCGCGCTGGCCGGCTGCGATGGCGCCAGCCTGTCCGGCGCCACCGCCAACACGCCCAAGCACAGTACCGAGCCGGTGCACGAGGGCAACTTCATCACGGTGCCCGAGGCATCGCCATTGCGCACCCAGTTGCAGGTGCAGACACTCGTCGAGCAAGCGCTGGAGCGCCCCATCGAGGTACCGGGCTCGATCGAGCCCGATGCCGCCAAGCTGGTCAAGATCGTGCCGCCCATGCCCGGGCGCACCGTCCGCCTGCACGCTGCCCTGGGCGACACCGTACGCAAGGGAGACCCGCTTCTCACGCTGGACTCCGCCGAGCTGAGCGCGGCGCAGGGTGAGGCCAGCAAGGCGCGCGCGGCGCTGCTTGAAGCCAAGCTCAACCTGGACCGCCAACGCACCCTGTTCGAAGCGGAAATCGCAGCACGCAAGGATTATGAACAAGCCCAGCTGGCCTACGCGCAAGCCAACAGCGACGCCGTGACCACGGCCGCCCGGCTCGCGCAGCTTGGCGCCGGCACCGCGCCGCAATCGCACCGCCAGTACACCATGCACGCGCCGCTGGCCGGCCGGGTGATCGAGCTCGAAGGCGCGCAGGGCGGCTTCTGGAACGACAACGGCGCGCCGGTCATGACGGTGGCCGACCTGTCCACGGTCTACCTCGCGGCCAGCGTGTCGGAGAAAGACATCGCCTCGATCTTCGTCGGCCAGCCCGCCGAGATCCTGCTCAACGCCTACCCCGGCAAGCCCGTGACCGGCAAGGTCCGCTACATCGGCGAGATCCTCGACCCCGACACCCGCACCGTGAAAGTCCGCGTGGCCATCGACAACGCGGACGGACGCTATCGCCCCGGCCTCTTTGCCAAGGTGACCTTCGCGGGCGAAAAGCACGCGGCACTGCTGGTGCCGCCCAGCGCGCTGCTGCAAAGCGGGCTCTACACGCGCGTGCTGGTGGAGAAGGCCCCGCTGCGCTTCGAGCCGCGCGTGGTCACCACGGGCGCGCATGCCGACGGGCAAGTCGAGATCCTGGCCGGCCTCAAGGCCGGTGAACGCATCGTCGTGAAAAACGGAGTGCTGCTACATGATTGACCGCCTCGTCACCCTATGCTTCAACCGGCGCGCCATCGTCTGGCTGGTCTTCGCGCTGGTGGCGCTGTACGGCGCCTACAGCTGGAAGCAACTGCCCGTGGAGGCCTATCCGGACATTGCCGACGTTACGTCGCAGATCGTGACCCAGGTGCCAGGGCTCGGCGCGGAGGAAATCGAGCAGCAGATCACCATCCCGCTGGAGCGCACGCTGCTGGCCACCCCCGGCATGCATGTGCTGCGCACCCGCAGCCTGTTTGCGCTGTCGCTCATCACCGTGGTGTTCGAGGATGGCACCGACGGCTACTGGGCGCGCCAGCGCCTGCAGGAACGACTGAACGAGGTCGACCTGCCCTACGGCGCCAAGCCGGGGCTGGACCCGTACACCTCGCCGACCGGGGAGTTCTACCGCTACACGCTGGAGTCCAGCACGCGCGACCTGCGCGAGCTATCCGAACTGCAGACCTGGACCGTGATCCCGCGCCTGAAGAAGGTGCGCGGCGTGGTCGACGTGACCAATTTCGGCGGGCTCACCACGCAGTTCATGCTGGAACTCGACCCGGCGCGGCTGACGCAGTACCACCTGACGCTGACGCAGGTCACCGAGGCGCTCAACGCCAACAACGTCAATGCGGGCGGCAGCGTCATCGACCGCGGCGAACAATCGTACGTGGTGCGTGGCGTGGGCCTGCTGCGCTCGCTCGACGACATGGGCAACGTGGTGGTCACGAGCAAGGACGGTACCCCCGTGCTGGTCAAGGATCTCGGCAAGCTGCGCTACGGCAACGTGGAGCGGCGCGGCATCCTGGGCAAGGACGACAACCCCGACACGATCTCCGGCATCACGCTGCTGCTCAAGGATTTCAACGCATCGGAAGCACTTGCAGGCGTGCACGAGGCGGTGCGGGACCTGAACGACAACCTGCTGCCCAAGGACGTGAAGGTGGTCGCCTACCTCGACCGCACCTCGCTGATCGACGCCACCATGCGCACGGTAGGCTTCACGCTGACCGAAGGCATGCTGCTGGTAGGCGTCGTGCTGCTGCTGTTCCTGGGCAGCCCGCGCGCGGCGCTGATCGTGGCGCTGACGATTCCGCTCTCGCTGCTGATCGCCTTTGTCTTCATGTATCACCTGCGCATCCCGGCCAACCTGCTGAGCCTGGGGGCGATCGACTTCGGCATCCTGGTGGATGGCGCGGTGGTGCTGGTGGAGAACATCCTGCGCCGGCGCGAGCAGGACAAGGACCGCGCGCTCACCCCGCGCGACGCCATCGAGGCCACCTTGCAGGTGGCACGGCCAATGTTCTTCGGCATGCTGGTGATCGTTGCGGCCTACCTGCCCTTGTTCTCCTTCGAGCGCATCGAGTACAAGCTGTTCTCGCCGATGGCGTTCGCCGTTGGCGCGGCGTTGATCGGCGCCTTGATCGTTGCGCTGGCGCTGGTGCCGGGGCTGGCCTGGATTGCCATGTGCAAGCCGCGCCGCGTGTTCCACAATCCTGTGCTGGACTGGCTCGGCGTGCGCTACCGCGCCGCGCTGGAGCGCGGCATTGGACGCATCCGCTGGGTGGCCGCCAGCTGCGCGCTGGCGCTCGCCTGCGTGCTGGCGCTGGGTGCCACCATCGGTCGCGACTTCCTGCCGTACCTGGACGAAGGCTCGCTATGGCTGCAGGTGCAGATGCCGCCCGGCATCACCCTGGAGCGTGCCTCCGACATGGCAAGCGAGCTGCGCCGGGTGACCCGCGAGTTCCCGGAAGTCGCCTACGTGGTGACGCAGACCGGCCGCAACGATGACGGCACCGACTACTGGACGCCCTCGCATATCGAGGCCAGCGTCGGCCTGCATCCATACAAGACGTGGGCCTCGGGCATGACCAAGCAGCAGCTGATCGACAAGCTGGCGGCGCGCTACGCGCAGATGCCAGGCTACTCGGTGGGCTTCATGCAGCCGATGATCGACGGGGTACAGGACAAGCTGTCCGGCGCCCATAGCGACCTGGTGGTCAAGGTGTTCGGCGAGAACCTGGGCGACGTGCGCCGCATTGCCGGCGGAGTGGCCACAGCGCTACGCGGCGTGCCCGGCGCCGCGGATGTGGCAATCGACGTGGAGCCTCCGCTGCCCAACCTGAAGATCGACCTGGACCGCGCCGCCGCCGCGCGCTACGGCATCAACGCGGCCGACGTGGCCGAGCTGATCTCCACCGGCATCGGCGGATCGCCGGTTGGCCAGCTCTATGTGGGTGAGAAGAGCTACGACATGACGGTGCGCTTCCCGCCGGCCGTGCGTGCCAGCGCATCCGGCGTGGGCGACCTGATGCTGACCGCGGCCAATGGCGCCAAGGTGCCGCTGGCGCAGGTCGCACGCATCACCACCGTGTCCGGCGAAAGCGTGATCGTGCGCGAGATGGCGCGCCGCCACATCATCGTGCGCCTGAACGTGCGCGACCGCGACCTGTCCAGCTTCCTCAAGGAGGCCCAGCCCGCCATCGAGCGCGCCGTGTCCTACGACCACAAGCGCATCCAGATCGAATGGGGCGGCCAGTTCGAGAACCTGGAACGCGCGCAGGCGCGCCTCGCCATCATCCTGCCGATGACGCTGGCGCTGATGTTCGTGCTGCTCTTTGCCGAATTCCGCAACCTGCGCCAGCCGGCGCTGGTGCTGCTGGCAGTGCCCCTGGCTACCATCGGCGGCCTGGCTGCGCTGCATCTGCGCGGCATGACGCTGAACGTGTCCAGCGCGGTGGGCTTTATCGCCCTGTTTGGCGTCGCCGTGCTCAACGGCGTGTTGATGATCTCGCAGATCAACCGGCTGCGCGCGCAGAACGGCTTGCGCCTGCGCGAAGCCGTGATCGAAGGCGCGGCAAGCCGCATGCGTCCGGTGCTGATGACCGCCACCGTGGCCGCCATCGGGCTCACCCCGGCAATGCTGGCGCGAGGCCTGGGCAGCGATGTGCAGCGGCCGTTGGCCACCGTGGTGGTAGGCGGGCTCTTTACCGCCACCTTGCTGACCCTGCTGTTGCTGCCCGCCCTTTACTACCTGGTCGAGGCCCGCGCCGAGCGCGCGGCGCAAGCGGCCGGGGAATCGGAAACCGATGCCGAAGGCAACGCACCAGCGACCAGCGCCGCCGGCCAGGCCTGAGGAGAATCCCATGCAAATCAAAGACAAGAACTTGCCAGCGGCACCCGCCCTGCGCCACCTCGCCCTGGCAACATCGATGCTGGCGGCATCCGCATCCTGGGCGCAGGACGCGCAGGACGCGCCCGCCGCCACGGCCCGCGCACCGGTCCGCTTCGCCTCCTATCTCGACACGGTGGAGCGGCACAACATCGGCCTGTCCGCGCAGCAGGAAACCATCCGCGGCGCCCAAGCCGAGATCTCGATCGCCGGCGTGCGCCCGGACCCGGTGCTCAAGTACGGCCGTGGCAACATCGAGACCAGCCGCGCGGTGTCGCCCAAGCCGCCGCGCACGCATGAGTTCGAAATCGAGATCCCCATCGAGCTGGGCGGCAAGCGCGGCGCGCGCATCCGCGCCGCCGAGAGCAACCTGCGCCTGACCGAGGCGAACCTGCAGGGCTTCAAGCACGCGCTGTACCAGGAATCCGCCACCGCCTTTGTCGAAGCCTGCCGCAGCCGCGAAGCCCTGGTCCGGCAGGAATCGACGCTATCCGCCCTGTCCAATGTGGTGCGCGCCAACGAGATCCGCCGCAAGGCGGGCGACATCGGTGGCCTGGAGCTGTCGCAGTCGCGGGTCGAGCGTGACCGCTTCACCGCCGAGGTGAAATCGGCGCGCGCCGCCGCGCAGGCTGCCATGCAAAAGCTGTCCATCCAGCTTGGCGTGCGCGTGGCCGAGGCCTTCGGCAACGCGCCGCTGGCTTGCGAGTTCCAGCCCTACGATCCTGGCACCGACAGCGGCGCGCTGATCGCCCAGGCGATGGAAGCGCGCGACGAGGTGCGGATCGCCCGCGCCACGCTGGAGAATGCCCGCGACAAGTCAGGGCTGGCGCGCGCCAACCGCTGGGTGGATCCCAGCGTGAGCTTCGCAATGACCATGACCCCCGGCGTGCGCGGCACCACGGACGACGAGGGCCAGCCCAATGGCGACGGCACGGCGCGCTCGCGCATGCTGGGCGTGTCGGTATCGATTCCCCTGCCCTTGTCGCGGCTGCAGCGCGGCGAGTTGATCCAGGCGGAGTCGGAGGTCACGCAGGCCATGCTGGCCCTGCGCGAGGCCGAGCTGAAAACCGAGGTCGACGTGCGCAACGCGCTCACCGCGTTCCAGGCTGCGCGGGACAACCTGCAACGCTACCGCGACTCGGTGATCGCCGATGCCGACCGGGTGCTGGACGGCATGCGCCAGTCGTACCGCCAGGGCTCTGCCTCGCTGCTGGAACTGCTCGATGCGCAACGCACCGCGGACGAGACCTACCTCGACTACCTCCAGGCCCAGGCGGACCTGGCGGGCGCCACGGTGGAGCTGCAACTTTCCACCGGCTTGCGGCCCGCGCTTTAAAGGCCCGGTGCGCCCCGGCCACGGCCGGGCGCACCAAACGCTTCGATTGCCTCGAGTCGAAAGACAAAGGAGACCTGCCATGAAAGCCGTCAATCTTGCGCCGCCCATCCAGCGGTGGCGCCTGTATCGCCTGAGCGTGATCGCGCGGCTGGACGATGTGCCCGACGTGCGCGTGGCCATGCGCTGCGCCACCAGCGACTGCGGCCAGTACCCGTCCAACGAGCGGCAGATGCCGCTCGGCCTGCCGCCAATCAAGTGCATGCTGAGCTTCGAGATCCGGATGCCGCAAATGCGGGCCGGGCAGTTGCTGGTCACGCTGGAACGCGCCCTGGCGTCCGTGCCCATCATCCTGCTGCGCCTGGAGGTCGTGGGCAGCCATGCCGAGGCGGCACACGCTCCACGCCTGAAACAGGTGTCTTCGCCTGCGGGCGGCACCCGTTCCCGGCCCGCCGCGACCGCGCCGGCCGAGGTGGGGTGAGGCCCGGCCCATCCCGCCTGAAGGCACGGCGATGGGCCGCTCAGCCGGCGCGATTGACCGAACTCCGGCGCAACGCTACGATGGGCGCGGCATCATCCCGCACCCTTGCGCCAAGCCCCAGACCAGCTCATGGTGATACCCCACGCGGCGGCCAGCGCCCCCGGCACGCCGGCTACCGCCCCCTTGCGGATGGCGCGCATCCTGTCGCCCCAATCCCTGCTCACCGCAAAGCCACTGCTAGCGCTTGTGCTCTGGCTGCTGCTCACCTTGCCCGGTTCATCACCGCTTGCCGCCGGGCAGTTGCAAATCCTTGGCGAGGCCGCCATGATCACCGCCGACGGCACGCCGGCCACCGTCAGCCTGCCTTACTACTGGGACCGGTCCCGTCCTGGCCAGACGGGCGGCGCGCGATTTCTCCTGCGCTTCCCGGATCTGCCGGGCCGCCAGGGCATGGCCGCGCTGTACATCGAGCGGGCCGCCAATAGCTATGAGGTGCGGCTCAACGGCAGCCGCCTTGCCAGCGCTGGCAGCCTGTCGGCCCCGGTGCCCTATGCCGGCCAGCAGCCGTTGCTGATCCCGGTGCCGGCTGACCTGCTGCGCCCGGAGAACGAACTGCTTGTCACGATCGGTGCCAGCGCCAGCTCGCGCGGCGGCCTGTCACGCGTGGAGTTTGGCGCGCCGGCACTCGTGGAGGCGCACTACCAGCGGGCGCTCTGGTTCAAGGTCATCGGCCCGGTGGTCATCGCAGCGGCCAGTGTGCTGCTGGCTTGCCTGGCGGCGCTGGTGTGGTGGCGGCAGCGGGATCCCCTGTTCGGGTTATATGCCATCGCCGAGCTTGGCTGGTCTTTCGGGCTGGCCGAGTACTTCGTTGCCGACGACACCGGCGCGCCCGATGTGTGGCTCGCCTTGGTGCTGGCCGGGCGGGCGGTCTTCATGTACGCGACCGCCAGGTTCGCCATCCTTGTGACGGGCCTGGAGGCGCGCTGGCTGCGCCGCGGGATGCTGCTTTACCTGAGCGTCAAGCTTCCGCTGATCGCACTGATGGTGACGGCCCATAGCACCCACGCCATGGTGCTGGCCAATGTGGTCGTCAATGTTGCGATGGCATTGTCGATCGTGGCCGTTCTGATCCGCGCCGCCGTGACGCGTCCGGAGCGTGAGCGCACGGCGATTGCCGCCGCCCTTGGCCTCACCCTGCTCATCTCGGTGCTGGATTTGATCCATGTCTGGTGGATCGGGGATGACTACTGGGACTCCTCCGTCACCCGCTACGTGTCGCTGATTTTCAGCCTGACCATGGGCTGGCTGCTGGTCGACCGCTACACGCGCGCCACACACATGCTGGCTGCCCTGAACAAGAAGCTCGACAGCGCGGTCTCGCGCAAGGAGCAGGAACTGCATGCGCTATACCTCCACTCCCGCGAGATGGAGCGCGAGCAGGCCACCCTGCAGGAGCGTGGCAGAATCATGCGCGACATCCATGACGGGCTTGGCAGCCAGCTGGTGGGCATGCTCGCCATGCTGCGCTCCGGCGGCCCTTCCATGCACACATTGCAGCAACAACTGCAGCATGCGCTGGATGCCTTGAAACTATCCGTCGACGCGCTGCAGGACACCGGCGGCGACCTGGCCACCGTGCTCGGCAACCTGCGCTACCGGCTTGGCCCGCGGCTGGAGGCGGCGGGATTACGGGTGGACTGGCAGGTAGCGCGCCTGCCGGCGCTGCACGACCTGACGCCGCAGCGGGTGCGTGAGCTGCACTATCTGTTGCTGGAGGTGTTTTCCAATGCCATGCAGCATGCGGGCGGCAGCGCTATCCGGGTCTCGGCGCGCCATGATGCCTGCCAGCAAGCGCTGGTCATCGAGATCCACGACAATGGCCGCGGCTTTACGCCCGAGGCTGCCGCGCACGGACGGGGATTGGGAAATATGCGCCGGCGTGCCGAGGCCATCGGGGCGGCGCTGGACCTGCGCTCTTCGGCGCAAGGAACGACCGTGCGGCTGACGTTTGCACTGGCGCCGCAGCCACCCGGCTGCGCCGATTAGCCCCCCGCGCCCGTTTGATGTCAACCCGGGCGCGGGCAGCTCCGTTACCGGATTGCCGGAATCAGACCTTGACGTCGATGTTCTGGCCAAGGTGAGGGGGATTGCTGGCCGGAACGCTGACTTGCGGCATCGAGCCCAGCAGGGTTGCCACGCTCTGGGCCTGCAGGTCCAGCGACTTGCGCAGCATCATGGTGGGCACCGGATCGCCGCCCGAGTTGCTAGCCGCACTGACGAGGGAAATATCCATTGAAGGGTCTTCCAGGTTGAAATTGAGGTTGAGATTGAAGCGACGTTCGAAGCTACGGTTGAAGCTACGATTGGCATTGAAGCCAGCGGGAAGGCGCACCTCCCAGCATCCATGTTGTCGGCCACCAACCGGGAATCTTTAGCGCGGCGGCCGCAATAGCGGGCCGCCCGCTTGGCATCCGGAACGTTTATCATAAGCAGCCCGGCCGCTTTGGCCGGGAAAGACCGGACAGCCCGCATCGTCAGGATAGCGGCTGAATCCGGCGAAACCAGTCACCAGAATGAACATCATGGGTCGGGCGCAAAACATTGCGGGAAGCGTCGCTATTTCGTGTTTGGCTTTTGGCATCTCGACGGATTGCCTGGCGCTGGACTCGGCCGAACTCTATGAGCGGGAATCGCCCAGCATCTGGGTGGTATCCGTCTTTGACGCGCAGGGCACGCGGTTTGGCCTGGGCAGCTCGGTGGTGATCGGGCCGGAGGAACTGGTCACCAACTGCCATGTGCTCAAGAGCGGCAAGTCCATCAGCATCCGGCGCGAGAAGGTCACGTATGGCGCCAGCCTGGTGCACGCCGATGTCGAGCGCGACCTCTGCATCCTGCGCGCCAAGGGCCTCACCGCCCCGGCGGTAAAGATCGCGCCGCTGGCCGCGCTCAAGGTGGGGCAGAAGGTCTACGCCATCGGCGCGCCGCGCGGCTACGAGCTGACGCTGAGCGATGGCCTGCTCTCCTCGCTGAACAAGGACGAGCGCGACCGCATCGTCCGCCTGCAGACCACCGCCCCGATCTCCCCGGGCTCCAGCGGTGGCGGCCTGTTCAACACGGACGGGCAACTCGTCGGCATTACCTACCTGATGCGAACCGACGCGCAGAACATCAACTTTGCCATTCCCGCGCAATGGATCAGCGAGGTGCCGGCGCGGTCCGCGCTGGCGCTGCAGAAATTCCGTAGCGAGACGGCATCCGCCGCCCCGCCTGCCATGGCGCTCCCGCCTGGCCAGCCCGGGCAGCCCAGCCAGGGCGCCACGGCCTACGCCCCGGCCCGGCCCGCTGCCGGCGCGCCGGGCAGGCAACTGACCGGGGCCGAGCTGACCAGCCATTTCACGCATCTAGGCAGGATCAACGCCATCGCGCCGTCCGGCGTTACGCTCTGGATGCAGGTCCGGGAAAGCGGCAGCCTGGACGTGACAAACTCCGTCAGCCGCGGCTATTCGTCCGGGCGCTACCGCATCGAGCCGGAAACCAGCCAGGTCTGCCTGGAGATGGCCAACCCGAATTTCAGCGCGATGCAAACGTGCTATCGGCTGACCGAGGCCGACGGACGCTATGTCATGCGATCCGCCACCAGTCCCTATTACTTTTCATACACGAAGTAGTGAGCGGGCGCCGGCCGCAGCCGCTCGCCTCGCCATTTCTCTCTGGGCACAAGACATGGGAAACCGATATCGAAATAGCGCCCCCGTCGCGCTGGCCGTAGCGTCGATGCTGCTCGGCGGCTGCGCGCCGACCACCGTCGGCGTGACCAGCCGCGCCAGCGACTACACCGGCAAGCCCACCCGCATGTATGTGCTGGGCACTACCGGCATGGGGTGGAACAGCGACTTCTCCGCGGCATTCGCGGCCAAGTTCCGCGAGGTGACCCGGCAGTGCGGCGTGGAATCGGCATACGACGAGATCTCGGGGCTGGAGCTGGACTCGACCGCGCTGACCGGCAGGATGCGCACGTTCGGCGCCGATACGGTGCTGACCATCGCCAACGGCGGGGGTGTGGTCAATGCGTCCGGCGGCCGCCTGTCGATCGAATATGGCACGACCCTGACGGATGTCAGGCAGAACCGCGCGGTGTGGAAAGGCAAATACACGTTCAGCCGCGGCGGCACCATCATCCCGATCGAGGAACGCGCTGCAGTCCTGGCGATCGACATCACCAACAGCCTGAAGAAGGACCGCTTCCTCACCGGCTGCGGGCAGATCGCGCTGGGCCAGAATGGCCGGCTCGACCCGGCTGCCGTGCCGCATGTCGCTGCCGGCGGCAGCAATGGCCCGGCCGGCAGCACGAATCCGATCAGCCAGGCCCGCCCGGCGCCCTCCGTCTCCGCGCCCGCGGGCCCCGCTACCGCGGCAACCCTGCGGGATCTGCAAGACCTGCTGCCACCGAAGTGACCGGCGCGGGCCGCAACGGGATCAAACGCCCAGCCCGGCCTCGTCCAGATCCGCGAACAGGATCGTGCCCGTTTCCGATTCGGTCACAAACACCTTGCGCGGCCGCCCCGGCTCAACGGCGGGCTAAAACGCCACGTTGGTGGTGGTTGCGCCCGCCGGGCTGGCGAGGATCGCCTCGGGCTCGCCACGCTTGCTCAGCACCCACACGCAGCCCAGGCTGGGCATAGGTAGTGGCCACACTGAGGGTTGCCAGGGCAAGGCTGGCGCAAAGGCGGTGGTACATGGCTGTCTCCATTGATGCCTGACTGATGTCCGGTGTTCGCTATTCGTGGCTCACGCTTGCTCTTGGCCTGCTCTTGGTGGCGGGTCGTTCTTCCGGAGTTGTTGCGTCCAATGTTCTATTAGACGGAATAATATTCCGATTAATTTTAGGAGCCGTTGATTCGCCGGTCAATCCGGGGGCTTTCCCTGGCGAGCCTCGTCCCGGGCGGGACGGATTTGCCATTGGCGGCGATGTGGGTGTTCGGCGGGGCAGCGCCGCCTGCGTTACCATGGCAGCGTACGTTTCACCTTGCGCATGCCCTCGCGCTGCCGCACCCACCTCGCGCCTTCGCCGCCATCACCCAATCGCCATGACCTCAGCACTGCTGCTTGAAAACATCCATGACACCGCCGTCGAGCGCTTCAAGGAAGCGCATGTCACCGTCGAGCGCCGCACTGGCGCGCTCGCTGGCGACGAACTGCATCGCGCTCCCGCGGCCCACCAGATTCTCGGCATTCGCTCCGCCACGCACCTTGGCGCCGCTGAAATCGAAGCCGCAAGGCACCTCGTGGCCATTGGCTGCTTTTGCATCGGCACCTCGCAGGTAGACCTCGACGCCGCGGCCCGCGCCGGCATGCCGGTGTTCAACGCGCCGTTCTCCAATACGCGTTCCGTGGCCGAGCTGGTTATCGCGGAGGCGATCCTGCTGCTGCGCCGCGTTCCGGAGAAAAACGCGCTGGCGCATGCCGGCAAATGGGCCAAGGGCGCAAGCGGGTCGTTCGAGGCGCGCGGCAAGACCATCGCCATCATCGGCTACGGCAATATCGGCTCGCAGGTTGGCGTGCTGGCAGAGGCCATGGGGATGCGCGTGGTGTACTACGATGTGCAGGCCAAGCTTTCGCTGGGCTCGGCGCGCGCGGCGCGCTCGCTGGCGGATGCCGTGTCGCAGGCCGACATCGTGACGCTGCACGTGCCGGCCACCGCGCAGACCAAGAAGATGATCGATGCCGACGTGCTCCGGCAGTTCCGGCGCGGCGCCATCCTGATCAATGCGTCGCGCGGCACCGTGGTGGATATCGACGCGCTGCGCGCGGCGTGCGATGACAACCATATCGCCGGCCTGGCGATCGACGTCTTCCCGGAAGAGCCCAAGACCAACGCTGACCGCTTCACCAGCCCGCTGCAAGGCGTGCCCAACGCGATCCTGACGCCGCATATCGGCGGCAGCACGGAGGAGGCGCAGGAAAATATCGGCACGGAAGTCGCCACCAAGCTGATTGCCTTCCTCAGGACGGGCGACACGATTGGCGCGGTGAATTTCCCCGAGGTGAGCCCCGGCCCGCTAACGTCGCCGGCGCGGCTGCTCAACGTGCACGGCAACGCGCCGGGCGCGCTCGCCGCGCTCAACACGCTGCTGGCGCGCGACGGGGTCAACATCGTGGCCCAGCACCTGCAGACGCATGGCCAGATGGGCTACGTGGTGACCGACCTCGACAAGGTGCCCTCGCCAACGCTGGCCGCCGCGCTGGATGCGGAAACGACGTTTATCCGCTGCCGCACCATCATTAACCCGCTGGCCTGAACGGCAGCGCGGCGCCGTCGCTGCCTCGCCGGCAGCGACCAGGACAGCGGCCATCGGCCGCTGTCGTCAATTCACCCGGAAATGCTCCACCGACTGGCCCGCGTTGACTGCGCGCAGCAGCCATGCGGGCATGGGTCCCACGCCATCCCAGACCTGTCCCTCGGCATTGCGGTAGCGGCGTGCGGGCGCGCTCGCCTGCGGCAGTGCGGGCGCAGGTGCGGCCGCGGCCGGCGCGGCGGCGGCCTCGGCTGCCTGTGCCGGCGCCGCTGCTGGTGCCGCTGCTGGTGCCGCCGGTTTCACGGCTCCCGCTTTCTGCGTGGGCACGGACATGGTCACCCGTGCAGGCGCGGGCGCGGCGGCCGGGGTTGCCGCCGGCTCGGCAAGCAATACGGCGGCCGGCTTTTCCGCGGGTACGGCCTCGGCAACCGCCACCGCATCTGCGACAGGCGTGGCCTGCGGCAATGCGGCCGGCGTTGCGACCGGCACAGCAGGCGGCGCTGATTGCCTGACAGGGGCAGCAACGCGTTTGCGCGCTACGGCCTTGCGCAATGGCGCAGGTGCCACGACAGGCGGTGCGGTGATCGGCCCGGCAGGCAACAGCGCGGGCGGTGCCGTGATCGGTCCTGCGGGCAACAGTGCCTGGGCGACATCTACATCCATTTCATTTTCCTTTTCGATGGGCTCCTCGATCGGCGCCCTGGCGGGCGCCGCCTCCCAGTCAAAACAACCTGCCGCCTCCAGTTCATCCATGGAGATGCCGAGCCGCTCCATCTGGACGCGGATCCAGACAATGGCGGCGACTTTCTTGACGTCGGCGGGATCAGAAGAAGGCATGGCAAAAGACACAATAAATGCAGGTAGAAAGGGCGGGGAAACGGTCGCGGATGCGGCGCTGGCCGCACACTGGAGATCCTGAGGATCGCACATGATAGCCGAGCGCGGGACCCGCCCCCGCCGAGCCTTGAATCCGGACGCAAAAGCCGGGCCAAAGGCCCCTCTCCTGCACCCCATCAATGACCGCAAATCCGCCTCCGTGGGGCATCGGCCGGCCTGCGTCCATGTCCTGCCCCCAACCCTGCGCCATCATGCAAAACCCACACAAGTTAAATGAGAACGATTATCATATGCGACTTCACGGTCACGATTTCCTGGCCGTCCCGGCCAACGGCCTGTGCGCAACACGGCACTGCCAGCCCCCCGTCTTGAAAGGATGCATAGCCCATGAATCGCCTCATCACCTCCGCCCTGCTTTGCGGCGCCGCACTGAGCGGCACCGCTCAAGCCCATCAGGTCTGGCTGGAACAAACGCCGGCGACCGCCCAACTGTATTTTGGCGAATTCAACGAGAACCTGCGCGAAGTTTCGCCGGGACTGCTGGACCGGTTCGTGCAGCCCACCGCCGTGCTGGTAACGGCCAGGGGTGAGCAGCCCCTCAAGGCCGACAAGACGACCAACGGCTTCGTACTCTCAGGGCGCGCAGGCGCGGGCGAGACCATTGTCGCGCAGGACACGGGCTATCCGCTGCTGGAGCGCAAGGACGGCGACAAGGTGATCCGTACCGCCTGGACGCCGGCGGCTCGCTTGCTGGGTGCCGGCTCCACAAGCGCGGTAGCGCCCAAGCTCGCGCTGGACATTGTGCCGACCGGCCGCGCCGGCGAGTACCAGGTGGTCTATGCCGGCCGCCCACTGCCCAAGGCCAAGGTAGGCGTGGCCGTGCAGTCCGGCTGGGGCCGCGAACTGCGCACCGACGAGCAAGGCATCGTGCGCCTGGCGCAGCCGTGGCAAGGCACCTACGTGCTGGAGGTGCACCACGTCGACAAGACCGCCGGCGAGCGCAATGGCAAGCCATACGACATCGCCAGCTACGTCACCACCCTGTCGCTGACGCAGGGCGATGGCCTGCCCGCGGTACCCGCAGTGCCGGCAGCCACGCCCAACAAGTAAGGGAGCGCTTGTCATGGGATTGAGCCAGACCGGCCGCTATCGCCTTGGCGTTGCCTCGCGCGTGGTGGCCGCCATCGGGGGCGGCTATGTGCTCGCGGCCGTGGCCACCGGGCTGCTGGCCGTGGTGATGCCCATGCCGCCAGCCGAGGCGGTGATGACCGCCACGCTGCTGTCGTTCTCGCTCTACGCGTGCGCGGTGCTGTGGGTGTTCGCCGCCGGCAGCGCGTGGCGCGCCTGGGCCGGCGTGGCGGTGCCTGCCGTGGTGCTCGGCCTCTTGCTGGCTGTCTTGCGGAGCGCGCCATGAAGGCCGGGCTGCGTCAATCGATGGCCTGGCTGCATAGCTGGTCCGGGCTGCTGGTGTGCTGGGTGCTGCTGCTGGTGTTCTGCGCCGGCACCGCCAGCTACTTCAAGGACGAGATCACCCTGTGGATGCAGCCCGAGCTGCACCGCTCGGCCGCCACGCCAGTGTCCAGCGCCGAGGCCGCCAGCCGTGCGGTAGCGTACTTGCAGCGCAACGCCGCGGACTCGCCCCGCTGGTTCATCGACCTGCCGGATGCGCGCAACCCTGCGGTGAGCGTACTATGGACGCGCCCACCCGGCGCGCCGGCTTCAGGCATCGGGGGCGGCCGCGGCCGCTTCGAGAGCCGCACGCTGGATCCGGCCACCGGCGCCTTCCTGCAGACCGTGCGCAGCACGCGCGGCGGCGAGTTCCTCTACCGCCTGCACTTCGACCTGTACTTCATGCAGGCGATCTGGGCGCGCTGGATCATCGGCTTGTGCGCCATGTTCATGCTGGTGGCCATTCTCAGCGGCATCATCACGCACCGGCGCATCTTCCAGGACTTCTTTACCTTCCGCCCGCGCAAGGGCCAGCGCTCCTGGCTCGATGCGCACAATGCCACCGCGGTGCTGGCCCTGCCCTTCCACCTGATGATCACCTACACCGGGCTGGTCACACTGATGTTCATGTACATGCCGTGGGGCATCCAGACTGCGTACCAGGGCAACCAGCAGGCTTTCATCAACGAGGCCTTCGGCCGCGCGCCGCAAGGCAAGCCAAGTGGGCAGGCGGCGCCGCTGACGCCGGTCGCCCCGCTGGTGGAGCAAGCCATGCGCCATTGGCATGGCGCGCAGCCCAGCCGCGTCGCCATCATGCTGGCGGGCGATGCCAACGCCACCATCACGGTGTCGCGCGGCACCGATGGCTCGTTGTCCGCCAATGCGCCGTCGATGCGCTTTAACGGCGTCACCGGCGCGCTGGTCGCGGTCACGGGCGACGCGCCCGGCGCGGCCAACCAGACGCGCGGCGTGATGGTGGGCCTGCACGAGGCGCATTTCGCCGGGCCCTTGCTGCGCGCGCTGTTCTTCGTGAGCGGGCTGGCGGGCTGCGCCATGGTGGCCACCGGCGCGCTGCTGTGGGGCGTGAAGACACGCCAGGGCCAGGCCAAGGCACTGGCGGCCGGCGCGCGCCCGAGCTTTGGGCTGCGGCTGGTGGACGCGCTCAACCTCGGCGCCATTGCCGGCCTGCCGATCGCGTTTGCTACGTACTTCTGGGCAAACCGCTTGCTGCCCGTGGGCATGCCGCACCGTCCCGACGCGGAGATCCATGCCTTTTTCATCGCCTGGGGCGCGGCAGCCGTGCTGGCGCAGGTGCGGCCGACGCGCACCATGTGGCGCGTGCAGCTGTGGGCCGGTGCGCTGATGCTCGCTGCCATTCCGGTGCTCAACGCCTTCACCACGCAGACCCACCTGGGCGTGACGCTGCTGCAAGGCCAGGGGCCTGCCGCCGTGGCGGGGTTCGACCTGACGGTGCTGGCGCTGGGCATTGCGCTGGGTGCGGCAGCGCATATCCTGGGGCGGCGCGCCAAGGCGCGCGTGCCCGCGCGGCGCCCGGTGCCGGCCAAAGACATCGGCATGCCATCCAGCGATGCGAAGGGAGCCGCATGAGCGCAAGCCTGGGTTTCTTCACCGCGCTGGCCTTCACGTATAGCGGCTTCACCGCGCTCAGCCAGACGCTGGACCGCCACTATGCCGATCGCCACGGCCGCGGCGCCACGCCTTCGCCCGCCGAGCGCCTGCGCCTGCAGGTACTCGGCTGGGCCGCGCTGGCCCTTGCCCTGGCGGCTTGCGTGCAGCAGCAAGGCTGGCCGATGGGCAGCGTCTCATGGATCGGCACGCTGACGCTCGGCGCGCTCGTGCTGGTGCTGTTGCTCGGCTACGCGCCGGCCATCGCGGTACGCGCCGCCCGCTGGGCGGGCTTGCTGGGCGGATGCGGGCTGCTGATGATGGGCGCGATGCCCGCCTAGCCATCCCTGGTGCCTGCGAACAGGATCAGGCGCGCGGCAAACGCATCTCGCCCGTCGCGCCGCAGAGCGTGACGACGACGCCGACTGGATTGCCGCGGGCCCGCCAGCGGCTATCATGACGGCCATTCCAACTCACTGGCACAGTCCTTCGCTCGCCATGCCTGACAACACCCCCGCAAGCCAGCCATACGCACTGGAGAACCCGTTTCTCGAATCGCTGAATCTCGTCATCGTGGAGTGGCAGCCGGACCTGGTGCGCATGTCGCTGATGCCGCAGGCTGCGCACCTCAACAACACGGGCGTCGTGCAAGGCGGCATCCTGGCCACGCTGCTGGACGCGGCGGGCGGCTACGCCGGCCTGTTTCCCGAGAATGGCGTGCGCCGCGCCGCCACTACCATCTCGCTGAACGTCAACTATGTCTCGTCCGCGCAAGTGGAGACGCTGCTGGTGGTTGGCCGGCGCGTGGGCGGTGGCCGCCGGGTATTTTTCTCCAACGCCGAGGTCACCGACAGCCAAGGCCGGCTGATCGCCACCGCGCAGGCCGCATTCCGCAGGAAGGATCCGGTCCGGGCAGACTAGACCTGCGCCCGTGATGGCAGGGCGCCATGCAAGGCGAGCTAATCGCGCGACGACAGCGGCGGCGCGATCTCTTCCAGCGGGCGCCTTTCCGCATTGACCGCATAGCGCAGGGCAAACAAGCCCGCGACGATCACCAGCGCCGCGCCTATGCCATAGCCAACAGCCACCGCGGCGCGGCTGCCGCTGTCGATCAGCGCGCCAAACAGCAACGGCCCGATAAAGCCCCCGGTGCCCGTCCCCACGGCGTAGAACACAGAGATGGCGAGGGCGCGCGTCTCGATGGGAAAGACCTCGCTCACCGTCAGGTAAGCGGAACTGGCCGCCGCCGAGGCCAGGAAAAACACAGCCGACCAGCACAGCGCCTGGCTGCGCGCGTCAAGCCAGCCCTGCTCGAAGGCCCACCCGGTCATGGCCAGTCCCACGCCGGAGAGCACATAGGTCAGACCGATCATGCGGCGCCGCCCGACGTGGTCGAACAGTGGCCCCAGCAGCAGCGGCCCCAGCACATTGCCCAGCGCAAAGGGAAAGATGTATAGCCCCACGCGGTTATCGGGCACGCCGTGAAAGCGCGTGAGCACGAGCGCATAGGTAAAGAAGATTGCGTTATAGAAGAACGCTTGCGAGACCATCAGCGCCAGGGCTACCGCGCTGCGCAGCCGGTAGCGCTTGAACAGCACATGCACGACCTCGCCAAGCGTGGGGGCCGCGCGCCTGGAAAGCAAGATTGTGCCCGTGGCCGGCGGCAACGCGCCGTACTGGGCCACCACCTGCGCCTCGATGGCGGCGACGATGCGCCCGGCTTGCTCGCCACGCCCATGCGTGAGCAGCCAGCGCGGGCTCTCCGGCACGTCCCGGCGCACCAGCAAGATGGCTAGCGCCAGCACCGCGCCGAGCAGGAACGCCACGCGCCAGCCCAGGGCCGGGCCCAACACGCGCGGATCCAGCAGCACCAGGCTCAGGCCCGCGCCAAGCGCGGCACCGAACCAGAAGCTGCCGTTGATGGCCAGGCTGACGCGTCCGCGCACGCGCGCCGGGATCAGTTCATCGATGGCCGAGTTGATCGCCGCGTACTCGCCCCCGATGCCAAGGCCCGTCAGGAAGCGGCACACCGCGAAGAAGACGAAACCCGTGGAAAAAGCGGTGGCCAATGTCGCCGCCATGTACACCGCCAGCGTCACCAGGAACAAGGCCTTGCGGCCAAGGCGGTCCGCAAGGCGGCCGAACGCCAGCGCGCCCAATACCGCGCCAGCGATGTACAGCGACCCTAGCCACCCTACCTGCGCCGCATCGAGGCCCAGCCCATCCGGGCGCTCGAGCACGCCGCCCAGCGAACCCACCAGCGTCACCTCGAGCCCGTCGAGCACCCATGCCACCCCCAGCGCGATCACCACCCGCCAGTGCCAGCGCGACCACGGCAGGCGATCCAGCCGGGCGGGGATATCGCTCTGAATAAGTGGCATGGCGGGGCTCCGTCCCGGTGCGGTGATTGGCAAGCCTGCGCCGCAGTCCGCGCCTGAGAGGCGCTTGCGGCATCGGCTCAGCCGTTCACAATGTTTCCGATGTTTGCGCCATGGATCTACATGACCTGGCCGGCGATGCCGTTCGCCGCGCGGTAGGCCAGGAAAACGTAGCCGCCAGCGCCCGGCACGCCAGGCGCACGACGCCTACAATGAATCATGGCCACCATAAAAGGGAACCGCCATGATCGTCTATATGCTCTTCCTCGGGGCAGTCGTCCTGCTCTATGCCTTCGTCATTCGCGCAGGCTTTTTCCACAAGTCGGTGCTCTATCCGGAACATGCCCATCCGTTCCATTACTGGTGGGACCGGATCGTCCATCACCAGAAGAAAGAGAAAGCCAGCTAAGGCGCTTGGCGCTTGGCGCTTGGACCCCGCAAGGCCTGACCTGGCCGCCCAGCCCGCCGATTGGCGGGCTGTTTCATGCCGGTGACTGGCACCGGACGCCGGGCGTGGTCCCCGCAACGCAAAATGGAAAGCGAGCGCCCCGACAAAGCGGCCCTTGCTGCTCATGGTTACCTGCCCCGGTGCTAAACTGGCCGCCCTTCTTATCCGGCCATTGCACCCTATCCATGCGCATTTCCCGCCTCGCTACCCGAGCTGCACTCCTTTCAGTCTGCCTGGCATCCGCCAGCGCCGGTGTCATCGCCGCCGAGGCCCCACCCGCGCCCACGCCCGACCAGGTCACCGCCGCCATCCAGCAATCGGAAGCCGAGCGCCTGAAGCAACTGGAGCAGACTGACCCGGCCGCGGCCGAGCGTGCGCGCTCGCCGTTGGTGGCGGGGATCATGGCTTCCATCAAGGCGCATACGGTCAAGGGCTGCCTGCCCGCCAGCGGCGGCGAGATCGTCTGCATCGTCGGGGTCAAGGCCGGCCGCCGCGACGGCTACCGTGCACTGGCCTTCGGCGGCAACCCGGAGCCGTGGGTGCTGGTGCGGCGTGAAGAACCCGCCATCAGTGGCCCGGACGCCGCGCAAGCCACCGCCTCGATGCGCGAATTCGCCCGTGGGCAATTGAAGACCCAGACGGATGCGGAGGCCGTCGCGGAACTGACCGCAATGGCCACATCGCTGACGGTCAAGCAACTCAACGAGTGCAGTCTGAGCCACGATAGCGGCAACGTGCGCTGCTCTGCCCTGATCTCCACCGGCGGCAAGCCCGACCAGCGCGTCACCGGTTTTGCCTTTGCGCTCGAAGCCGGCGGCTGGCGGTTTGTGCCGCGCGAGCAGTAAGCAGGCCGCGGGGGCCATCCGGTGCCACTGCCCCGCAGGGAGCGGAGATCACATCTCCTAGCTTCGAATGTTGATCCAAGTCAAGTGAGTGATGGAGCACAATCCCCACGCTATTGGGGCAGATGCCCAGCGCCCACGGTGCGACACTGCGGGCGGGCGAGAAAAGCGTCTCGCCCAATGTCACTTCTTCATGCCCTCCGTTTACCCGGTGGGCATTTTTTTTGCCTTGCCGTCCTTTGGCCACGAATTTACAAATTATCCAAATATAGATAAACTGTACAGATTGATCGCACCTCTGAGTCCCTGCAAGCAGCAAGAGCTGTTCGAGCAGGAACAGGAAAGGGAAAGCGGCCCACGGTTTGATTGAGACTTTCACACCAGTTGCAATCTGACGACATGGCGCCGCAGGCCATGACGATGGCACGCCTGCCCTGCGGCGCGCTATCGATGCTCAGGGGGCCCGGAATCCATCGGCCCTGACAACGCCTTCAATCTAACAAGACTTAACGATGATGCTGAATCTTCCAACCTTCGATGACGTGGTAGCGGCCGCGCGCCGGATTGAAGGCTTTGCCCACCGGACGCCCGTGATGCGCTCCACGACCGCCGACAAGGAACTGGGCGCCGCTTTGTTCTTCAAGTGCGAGAACCTGCAGCGCACTGGCGCCTTCAAGTTTCGTGGTGCATTCAATGCGCTGGCGCGCTTCGATGCCGCGCAGCGTCGCCGGGGCGCTCTTGCCTTCTCCGGCGGCAACCACGCGCAGGGCATCGCACTGTCGGCGGCGTTGCTGGGAATACCTTCGACGATCCTCATGCCGCACGATGCGCCGGCTGCCAAGGTGGCGGCGACCAAGGGCTACGGTGGCAAGGTGGTGCTCTATGATCGGTACACCGACGACCGCGAGGCAATCTGCCACAGGCTGGCGGAGGAACAGGGCCTGACGCTGATCGGGTCCTATGACCAGCCGGACGTGATTGCCGGCCAGGGAACCGCCGCCAAGGAATTGTTCGAGGAAACGGGCGAGCTCGACGCGCTGTTCGTCTGCCTGGGCGGCGGTGGCTTGCTCGCCGGCTCCGCACTGTCCGCGCGCGCACTGGCGCCGCGGTGCAAGATCTACGGCGTAGAGCCCGCCACCGGTAACGATGGCCAGCAATCGTTGCGCTCCGGCGCGATCGTGCATATCGATACGCCGAAGACCATCGCCGACGGCGCGCAAGCGCAGCACCTGGGCCGTCACACGTTCGAGATCATTCGCCGTGATGTCGACGATATCCTTACCGCCAGTGACGACGAGCTGGTCGATGGCATGCGCTTCTTTGCGTCACGCATGAAGCTGGTCGTGGAGCCAACCGGCTGCCTGGGCCTCGCCGCCGCACGCGGCATGAAGGCCGAACTGAAGGGCAAGCGCGTGGGCATCATCGTTAGCGGCGGGAATGTGGACATTGACCGTTTCGCGGCGCTTCTTGCAGGCTGAGTTGCGTGATTCGCGCGTGTACACCCGAAACATCGGGTCCCGCGCGAAACGTCCTCGCCACAATGGCCTATGGCGCTCATCCGCATCATCCCGATGGCGGATCGCCGGGCGTCGGCACAGGCGCTTTTCCGCCGTCAATAGTCCTTCACGATTACCCCAACAAGGGGGGATCGTCCCCACCCGAGATGGGTGCACAATCCGGCCTGAAACAGCAACCGCAGGCCTCGAATCCCATGCTAAATGACGCGAAACCACAGATCGATCCGGCCCGCCGCGGCGAAGCCGTGAAGGAGTTGGGCGCCGATGCGCTCACGGATACGGGGATGCCTGGCGCTCTGGCAACGGTGCAGCAGATCGCGGAACGCCGGACGCGGGCCCTCGCGGATTTGCTCGAAGAATCGATTCGGAGCGGGACGCCGCGGGCGCCGCGAAGCCATCGCAGGCGGTAACTTTCTCCCTTCCTTCCTCCCTTCCTCCCTTTCTCCCTTGTTCCCGTTCGCCGGCGTCCAGAGCCGGCGCGACCGGCGCACCGGTCATAGCCGGCGCCGTGATCCTCCTGGCTCCTGGCCCCTGCCGCGGTCGTCATGGGCACCTTGATTACCTGTCGCGTAATTGGCGCGCAGCTCCCCAGCTCCCACACTGAGCTTGCCTGGACTCGCCAGGTAACCGCCACCGGAGCTGCCTCATGCCTGCCGCCGCCAGTACCCATTCCGCCCCGTCCCTGCGCCATCCCGGCGCCTCAAACCCCGCCCGGCTCCATTCCACACGGCCCGGCCATGTGCTGACCGCCGAGCGCACGGCGGCCCTGCTGCCCGACGCCCGCCTCGCCGTCTACGCTGGCGCGCCGCACGGCCTGCCGTTCACGCATGCGCAGCGGCTTGGCGCGGACATCCTGGCGTTCGTGCGCGAACTCGGCTAAACCCCTTGCCAAGGACGCCAGCCATGACCTCCTCGAGCCTGAACCGCGCCGAGAGCGCGCCCGTCCCGCACCACGCCGCCGCATCGTCCCCGACCCCCATGGACCGCCTGGCCCTGTTGGTGATGCTGAGCGGCACCTTCATGGTGGTGATGGATTTCTTTATCGTGAATGTGGCGCTGCCGGCCATCCAGCGCGAATTACACGCCAGTGCCGGCGCGCTGCAGTTCGTGGTGGCGGGCTACGGCCTGGCCAACGCCACCGGGCTGATCACCGGCGGGCGGCTGGGCGACATGCTCGGGCGGCGCCGCATGTTCATGCTGGGCCTGTCGCTGTTCGCGCTCGCCTCCGCCGCTTGCGGGCTTGCCCCGTCCGCGCCCGCACTGGTCGCGGCACGCGTGGCGCAGGGCCTGGCGGGCGCGCTGCTCCAGCCGCAGGTGCTGGCCATGCTCTCGCTCACCTACACCGGCCCCGCGCGGGCTCGGGCTTTCGCCGCGTACGGTCTCACACTGGGCCTGGCGGCGCTGCTCGGCCAACTGGCAGGCGGCGCGCTGATCCGGGCCGACCTGGGCGGGCTGGGCTGGCGCACTTGCTTCCTGATCAACGTGCCCGTGGCAATCATTGCGCTGCTGCTGGCGCCACGCGTGTTGCGCGTATCGCCGCCCATCAGCGGCAGCAAGCCGGACGTGCCTGGCATGGCGCTGTTGGCGGCAGCACTGGGTGCGCTGGTGTGGCCACTGGTGGAAGGCAGGCAGCAAGGCTGGCCGCCCGCCGCCCTGCTTACGCTAGCCATGGCGCCCGTGTTGCTTGCCGTGTTCGCCTGGCATCAGCGCTGGCTGCATGCGCACGGCGGGCAGCCGCTGATGAGCCCGGCGCTGTTCGCCGCACCAGGCTTTGCGCGCGGGCTGGCCGTGACGGTCGCCTTCTACGCCGGCAACGCCTCGTTCTACTTCGTGCTGGCGCTCTACCTGCAAGACGGCCTTGGCCTGAGCCCGCTGCAAGGCGGCGGCGCGTTCACGATGCTGGCGCTGGGCTTCTTCGCCACCGCACTGGCCGCGCCGCGCATTGCCGCCCGCCTGGGGCGCTCGTCCATCGCCTATGGCGCGATGCTGCTCGCGGCTGGACACTGGCTGCAACTGGCGAACACGCTGCTGCCATGGCAGGCGCAAGGCACAGGCTTGATGACCGTGATGCTGATCCTGCTGGTGGTCGAGGGCGCGGGCATCGGCATGGTGATGGCGCCGCTGGCCTCCACCGTGCTGGCGGGGACGGCGCAACACCATGCCGGCGTGGCCGCCGGTGTGCTGGCCACGGTGCAGCAGGTGGGCAATTCGGTTGGCGTGGCGCTGGTCGGGAACCTGTTCTATGCGCGGCTGGAAGGCGCCGGCACGGCACATGGCTACGGCAGCGCCTTTGCCTGGTGCCTGGGCTGCCTGCTCGGCCTTGCGCTGCTTGTCACCCATCTTTGTCGCGGGCGGCGGCTGGCCGCGTCCCAGTAGACCCCGCAGGCGAAAGGGCATTCGGGGGCGTCGCCCGGCAGGATGGGAGTGCCAGGGCTGCCGCGCCAGAATCGGCTGGATTTCGCCTCTTCCGGCATCTAGAGTTACCAGCATCCTTCCCTACGCCCCGGCGCCCGGGTATCCAGGTGTGCGCCGGCGGCGGCGACGAGGTGACTTATGCAGAACGGAAAAGACGTCGCCCGCGGCCCCATGCCCGCCAGCCCGTGGCAGGTGCCGGACCTGACACCGGAGCGGGTGTTGCAGCTCGGGATGGGCTTCTGGGCCTCCAAGACCCTGCTCAGCGCAGTGGAGCTTGGCGTGTTCACGCAACTGGCGAAGGCGCCACAGCCGGCCGGCCCCCTGGCCGCCGCCCTTGGCCTGCATCCACGCGGCGCGGTGGATTTCCTCGACGCGCTGGTGGCCCTGCACCTGCTCGAGCGCGAAGACGCCGAGGCACCCAGCCGGTACAGCAACACGCCCGACACGGACCTCTTCCTGGACAAGGCCAAGCCCAGCTACGTAGGCGGCCTGCTGGAGATGGCCAATGCGCGCCTGTACCCCAGTTGGGCGTCGCTGACCGATTCCCTGCGCTCCGGCCTGCCGCAGACCCAGGCCGACGAGCATGGCGACCTCTTCGCCGCCATCTATCGGGACGAACAAGGCCTGCGCGGCTTCCTGCAAGCCATGACCGGCGTCAGCCTGGCCGCCGCCCAGGCGATGGCGCGCAAATTCCCTTGGGCGCAGTGCGAGACCTTTATCGACATCGGCACGGCGCAAGGGGCCCTGCCGGTGCAGATCGCGCTGGCCCACCCGCACCTGCGTGGCGGCGGCTTCGACCTGCCCGCCGTTGGCCCGGTCTTCGAGGAGTATGTCGCCGCGCATGGCCTGCAGGATCGGCTGCGCTTTTATCCCGGCGATTTCTTCAACGACCCCTGCCCGCAGGCAGACGTGCTGGTCATGGGGCATATCCTGCACGACTGGGATCTCGAGCAGAAGCTATACCTGCTGGAGAAATGCCACGCCGCGCTGCCATCCGGCGGCCGCCTGATCGTCTATGACGCAATGATCGACGATGCGCGCAAACAGAACGTGTTTGGCTTGCTGATGAGCCTGAACATGCTGATCGAAACCCCGGGCGGCTTCGATTACACCGGGGCGCAGTGCTGCGCCTGGGCCAGGCAAGTGGGCTTTGCGCAAGCGCGGGTGGAACCGCTCACCGGGCCCGACTCCATGATGATTGCGACCCGCCAATGACGTAGCAACGCCAACCCGTCGGAGGGAACATGCCATGGCTGAGATCGAAACAGAAGAAGTGGTCAGCGTGCTGAACCGGATCCTCGAAGCCGAGCTTGCGGGGGTGGTGCGCTATACCCATTACTCGCTGCTTGTGTTTGGCTTCGGCCGCATCCCGATCGTTTCCTGGCTGCGCGAGCAGGCCAACGAATCACTGCTGCATGCCCAGCAGGCGGGGGAATGGATTACCACGCTGGGCGCGTATCCGTCGCTGGCCATCGGCAAGCTGCTCGACAGCCACACCTTCGATACCGCCGCCATGCTGCGTGAGTCGCTGGATGCGGAAAACGCTGCCCTCAAGCTATATCGCGAGCTGCTGGCGCTGGTGGAGGATCGCTCCGTGGCACTGGAGGAATTCGCGCGCCAGATGATCCAGATCGAGGAACTGCATGCCGGCGAGGTCGACAAGATGCTGCGCAAGCCGGGGCAGGCCGCAGCCTTCGCACCGCCGCCAAAAGCCTGACGTGCCATCCGCGCGGCCGCCGGACCGCGTATCCCCCATGCCGTCGCCATGGCAAACAACACGCCATTCGGCCTGAGCGCGCACCGCCATACCATCAGCCACGCCCGCGCCTGGCGCGTGACCGATGCGCCGGATTACGCCATCATCGCCTGAATCCAGGCATCATCTCCACCGCGGTGGCGCCGTTTGGCGGCGACAAGAAGCCCGGCGTTGGCTCCGAGCGCCCAAAATACGGGATCGAGGATGACCTGGAATCAATAAAATCGGAGCCGGCAGCGCCTGGCAGAAAACACAAGAACGGAGACAACATGAAGAGAATCGGCATGATCGGCATTGGCATGATGGGCCATGGCATCGCCACCAACATCGCCAGGCACGGCCACCCGCTGGTGCTGCTCGACCATCCCGGCAACCAGCCGTTGGACAAGCTGCTGGCGGCTGGCGCCACCGCGGCCGCCACCCCGGCCGAGCTTGCGCGCGCGGTCGATATCGTGATCCTGTGCGTCACAGGCACGCCTGAGGTGGAGGACGTGCTGTTTCGCCCGGACGGCGTGCTTGCCGGCCTGCGCCAGGGCGCCGTGGTGATCGACTGCTCCACCGCCATTCCCTCGTCCACGGAGCGCATTGCCGCAGCGGTGGCCAAGGCCGGCGCACGCTTCCTTGACGCGCCCATGACGCGCACGCCCAAGGAAGCCGAGGAAGGCCGCCTCAACCTGATCGTCGGCGGCGACCGCGCCTTGTTCGAGCAATGCCGGCCATTGCTGTCCTGCTTCGCGGAAAACATCGTGCACGCCGGGCCAGCCGGCTCGGGCCACCGGCTCAAGCTGCTGCACAACTTTGTCTCGCTGGGCTTCTCCGCCGTGCTGGCCGAGGCCGCCGCCTGCGCTGAGCGCGCAGACGTGGACCCGGGCGTGCTGGTGGAAGTGCTGGCCAAGGGCGGCGCAGACGGCGTGATCCTCAACCGCATGCGCCCTTACATCGAGTCGCAGGACAAGTCCGGCTTCCGCTTCTCGATTGCCAACGCGCTCAAGGACATGGGCTACTACACCACGATGGCGCAGGAGCTGGGCGCCGCGCGGGCCACGGCGCAGGCGGTGCGGGATACCTACGAGCGCGCCAGCCACACCGCCCGGCCGCAGCCGACGGTGCCGGAGCTGATTTCGATCCTGGCGGACGAGGCAAGCAAGACGGCCTGATCCCCGCTCAGATCGCCCGCAGGTCGGGCAGCAGGCGATCGCACTCGCGCTTGACCACGGCATAGCACTCACACACGCGCCGCTCCAGCCCTGGCCGGTCGAGCACTTCGATTTGCCCGTGATGATAGCGAATCAGGCCGGCGTTCTGCAATTTCAGCGCTGCCTCCGTCACGCCGGAACGCCGCGCGCCAAGCATGTTGGCAATCAGCTCTTGCGTCATCTTCAATTTGTTGGTTGGCAAGCGGTCCATGCTGAGCAGCAGCCAGCGGCACAGCTGCTGCTCGATGGAGTGATGCCGGTTGCATACGGCCGTCTGCGCCATTTGCGTGATCAGCGCTTGCGTATAGCGCAGCAGCAACCGCTGCATGGGGCCGGCGCGATTGAATTCCGCCTTCACCGTGGCGCTGTCAAGCCGATAGGCCGTGCCGGCGCTCTGGACGATGGCACGGCTTGGCGTGGTCTCGCCCCCCATGAACAGCGCGATCCCGACCATGCCCTCGTTGCCAACGATGGCGATCTCGGCCGATGCGCCGTTTTCCATCACGTAGAGCAAAGATATGATCGACGTGGTCGGAAAATACACATGATTGAGCCGGTCCCCAGACTCATAGATCACCTGCCCCAGCGGCAAATCCACCAGCACCAGCTGCGGCGCCAGGCGCGCCCATTCTTCTTCCGGCAACACCGCCAACAGATGATTGGCTCTGGCGTCTTCCTGTGTCTGCATGGGTGTGCCTCGTAGGTTCAGGACCTGCCTCTTGCCGGCATCTGCCATGGCAAATCAGGGTCAGGACCGCCATCTGATCCACAGTCTAAACCAGCCGCATGACGCGCTTATCGAAGCCGCCAGACACTGCGCCATAGAAAGAGAACCCAACTTGCACGCTAGCGTACCGACTTGCCATAAGCCCCCGCCTAAGATGCCCCCAGATGTCGATCGACCGGATGCCATAGGGCTGCGGGGCCGCATCATAGCCAAGGCATGCCTCCCCCTCCCCTTGGGGCATGCGGTAGCTAGTGGCGCTCGAACCACTTGGCAGGGGAAACGTTCTGGAGGGCACATGCAAGCCCAAGCTAATGGTCACAGTGTGATCGTCTATCCCGACATGGTCGGTGGATGGTACTTCGCGGAGATCGACAGGAAAGCTGTCTACCGCTTTGGGCCATTCCAATCGCACAAGCTCGTCAGGGAGTTGGTGGTGGTGTTATTCCCGGAGATTCCGGTGCTTGAGTTGGTCGAGCCGTCGCCGGAAATGGATGACAGCGCGCTGATGATCCTGGGCAATGGGGAACGGGTATCCCAAGTCGCGGAAGCGCAGGGAACTGCCAGGCAGTAGACGCGGCTGCGACCGGGCAGGGTTCATGCGGCCGACCGGCGATGGCGGCAAACGCAAGCCAACGCTGAACGTCATTCCTTTCATGCCCTCGGCCTTCGGGCCGGGGGCTTTTTTTGCACCATGCGCCGCGTTGGATTCCGTGTCCGCCATCGTACCGACTTCGCAGCCGATCCATGTCAGTCTCAGCCTGTCGCGGCGCCGCATTGCGGCCCTTCGCCATGTAGCGCGCCATGCGATAGATCCCGAGGTGACATCATGCGCAGCGTCCTGTATTTCCGGCTTAGCGGCATCGCTGCCGCGAGAAGCATGCAATCTTCGTTGCAGGCGCTGCCTGTTGCCCCTGTCCATATCGATGGGCCCTGGTTCATCCAGCGCGACGACCAGCCCATGGAAGGGTTGCCCCGGGCCGCGTCCAGGCAAACCACGTATCGCCAGGAATGGGCGATAGCGGGCACGGTGATCGGCGCCATATCGGCCGTTGCCGCGACGCTGCATCTCGGCACCTCGGCGGGCACCTTTGCCAGCGTCCTGGCCTGCGTGGCAAGCGGGGCGCTCGGCGGCTTGTGCGGCGCCTGGCTCGCGGGCCAGCTTGGCGCACGCATCCCGCGCGGCAAGGTTGCCCGCGAGCGCGCGCAGCTCGCGCAAGGCGAGATGCTGCTGGTCGCAAGCTGCGCCGCGGACGCGAAGGATTCCGTCAAGCGCATGATCCATGAACTGGGTGGCGTAAGCGTTGAGGAACACAGTGACGTCATGCCAGGTTTCCGGTGGGCATGAAGCACTGCGGATGACCGCCGCAGCGCATCACGCCTGCGGCGTGGTAGTGATAGGAGCATGTCATGCGAACTCGTCTTATGATTTGCGCTGCTGCGCTCGCACTCGCCCAAACAGGGTGCCTGTGGGTACCCGGTGGCGAAGGCCGCACCGGTGGCGATGGCGGCTATCGCGGTGAAGACCGGCATGACGGCCATCCGGGCAACGAATGGAACAACGACCACCGCTCCGGCGATCGCGGACAGGCGTATGGCACGGAGCGCAACGGCGATAACCGGGAGCACGACTAGCGCCAGGAAGCCGTTGGACGCAATGACGTAGCCGGATAGCACGCGCGCAAAAATGCGGCACACCGCGGTGCTATCATCCAACGGCCCTACCCTCCCCAATCGCGCCGATGCCGCCGGACCCCGCACCAGACAAGCCCACTGCCGCCAACGCGCTGCCTGATATCCGCCGCCTGCGCGCCCGCTTTGTCGCCATTTCCTGGCGCGACCTGGCCGTGTCCTTCGGCCCCGTGCTGGCCCTTGCCCTGGCCGCCATCTGGCTCGCCGTATGGCTGGTGCAGCCGGCGCCGCCGAGCACCATCTCCATCAGCGCGGGCCCCAAGGGCAGTTCCTTCTACAACGCCGCCGAGAAGTACGCAAAGATCCTCGCACGCAATGGCATCACACTGAATGTGCTGGCTTCCGAAGGCTCGCGCCAGAACGTGGAGCGGCTGGCCGATCGCAAGCAGGACGTTGACCTGGCGCTGGTCCAGGGCGGCGTCTCCGGCGATGTGGACACCGAGGGGCTGGTCTCGCTGGGCAGCGTGTTCTACGCGCCCATCACGGTGCTGTACCGCGGCAAGGAACAGCACAAGCTGTCCGACTTCCGCAAGTCGCGCATCGCCATCGGGCGCGAAGGCAGCGGTGCCCGCGCGCTGGCGCTGACGCTGCTCAAGGCGAACGGCATCGAGCCGGGCGGCAGCGCCGAGCTTATCGCGTTCGATGGCGACGACGCCGCCCAGGCGCTGGTCGACGGCAAGATCGACGTGGCCATGCTGACCGGCGATTCCGCCACCGGCCCGGTCATGCGCAAGCTGTTTCGCATGCCGGGCATCCGCCTGCTGGATTTCGCCCAGGCCAGTGCTTACACGCGGCGCTTTCTCTATCTGCAGGAGCTGGTGTTGCCCGCCGGTGTATTCGACCTGGGCAAGAATCTCCCGGCACATCCGATCCGCCTGATCGGCCCGACGGTGGAGCTGGTGGCGCGCGACTCGCTGCATCCCGCGCTGTCCGACCTGCTGATCGAGGCCGCGCGCGAGGTCCATGGCAAGGCCGGGCTGCTGCAGAGCGCCGGGCAGTTTCCCTCGGCCACCGCGCATGAGTTCCCGCTGAGCGACGACGCCACGCGCTATTACGCCTCGGGCAAGGGCTTCCTTTACCGCCACCTGCCCTTCTGGCTGGCGAGCCTGCTCTCCCGCGCACTGGTGCTTGTGCCGGTGATCGTGATCCTGATCCCGGCGTTCCGGCTGGTGCCTTCGCTCTACAGGTGGCGAGTCAAGTCCCGCATCTATCGCTGGTACGGCATCCTGATCGAAATCGAGCGCGTGGCGCTGGTAAACCCCTCCGAGGAAGAAAAAGCCGCTCTGGCCCAGCGCCTTGACCACATCGAAGACGCGGTCAACAAGATGAAGATGCCGCTCGCCTACGCCGACCAGTTCTATGTGCTGCGCGAGCATATCGTCTTTGTGCGGCGCAGGCTGACGGGCGCGCTCTGAGCCGGCGCAGCGGCGCGACTTCCCCGGCGCACCCAGGTTCACGCATGGCGGCAGCCCATGAGCGCGGGATGGCGCCTGCTTGAGCCTGCCCAGGCCGTGCGACCTGTGCGCTCTACCACACCAAACCACGGCACTGACGCGCGGAAAACAAAATAGAATCGACGCCTGAGACCACTCAAGGATTCTCATGCCGGGAAAAACAAAGCGGTCCGGTGACCTGGCTACCGCGCTGGCGGCGCTAGCCGGCCTTTCCTATCTCCCGCCGGTTGCGGCCGCACCGCTTACGTTCGCGTCGCCCCCCGCCGAAATCGCCAAGGCCGTGCTCGACGATGAACCCGGCACCGTGGCGGTGGGCATCTGGCGGAACCAGCAAGGCCGCTTCGCGCTGCAACGCAATCCAGTAGGTAGCGTCGGCGAGGTTGTGGAGGACGACAGCGCGCACGCACAGCCGCTCTTCGAGATCGGCTCCATCAGCAAGGTATTCACCGGCCTGCTGCTCGCGCAGGCCGTGGAGCGCGGCGACCTGTCCCTGGACGACACGCTGGGCAAGCTGCTCGAGGCAAAGGCCACCTTGAAGCCCGAAACCGCCGCCATCACCCTGCGCCAGCTGGTGACGCACAGCGCCTGCCTGCCCCGCGAGCCACAGGACTTTCCCGGCTACGGCACGCCAAACCCCTTCTCCCGGCACGACCGCTGGAAAATCTACGCCGGTCTTTCCGGCATGACGCTTGAGCATGCGCCACCGTGCGGCGCGGCGTACAGCAACCTGGGCATGGGCCTCGTCGGCCAACTGCTCTCGGACCACTACGCAAAGCCATGGGATGTGCTGGTGCGCGAGAACATCACCGGGCCGCTGGGCATGCGCGACACGATGCAATACCTAGGCCGGCAGGCCAGCCGGCTGGCCACCGGCTATCAGCACGAGGCGCTCCAGGGACCATGGGATTTCGATGCGCTGTCTGGCGCCGGCGCACTGCGCTCGACGGCCCCCGACCTGCTCCTGCTGGCGCGCGCCCTCATGGCTGGCCGGGCCGGTCCGCTTGGCCCGGCGGCAGAACGGGCGCTCACCCCCCTGGGCTACTTCCGTGGAGATGAGATCGGCTATGCCATCCTGATCCGTGGGCCGGCCGGGCATCGAACGTATCACCACGACGGGCTTACCGGGGGCTACCGGACACTGCTGGCATTTGCACCTGATACACAGGAAGCCGTGGCGATACTGGCCAGTAATTCGCACGCCAGCCCGGTTAAGGTTCTGACAGGCATTACGGCCAGCCGCTACCCGATCGCCCCGGCTACCCAAATGGCGCCAGCACCGGCCGCATTGGCCGAGTACGGCGGCGTCTACCAGGCAGACAAGGACACCAGCTTCACCTTCGTGGCGCAGGACGGCAAGCTCTATCGCCGCTCAACGGGCACAGGGTTTCGCGCGCTCTCGCCCGGCGGGCCAGACACCTTTGTCGACGCCGATGCCGGCGCGCGGTACGTGTTCAGCCGCGAGGCCGGCGAGATCGTGCGGGTCGACTACTACCTGGGTGATAGCGGCTTTGGCGGCTTTAGCAGCTTTAGCGGCGTCGCGGGGCTACGCACGAAGGAAGCCGCGCCGCCGGTTGCCGTAGTGTCGCTCGACACGCAACTGGACTACGCCGGCCACTACCGCGCCCGCCGCATCATTCGCACGGACCTGGACCTTGATGTTCGCGCGGAGAACGGGCAACTTGGCGTGCGCGCCGGAAACTGGTTTCGCCGCCCCGTGTTCCCCGTCGCCGGCAAACCGGATCGGTTCGCCTACGAAAACGGCCGCAGCCAGCTCCAGTTCGAGCGCGATGCGGCCGGGCATGTCGCCGGCGTGGTCCTGTATGAGAATGGCGTGATTCGGCTGCGCCGCCTTCCTTGATGCTGCACGGCCGCATCGCGGCCATCACTTGCGTTGCGGCCTCTGCAACCCCACCAGCTTGTCACGATCTTTGCAAGCGCCTCGGCCAGCGCTGGTTGGTTCAGTCTGGCAAGGCAGCGCCCGGGCACGCGGTCATCGCGCCGGATGCGGATACAATCCGGCAGCGCCGACTTGTCAATCACGACCGTCCATCACGACCCGACCCCATCCATGCCTAACCCTACCCGGGCCTTCCTTCTTGGCCCGCTGCTCAAAGGCGTTTCACGCTCCTTCTATCTCACCCTGCGGGTGCTGCCCGCCGGGATGCGCGATCCGATCGGCCTGGCTTATCTGCTGGCGCGCGCCGCGGACACCATTGCGGACACCTCGCTGATTTCACCGCAGCAACGGCTGGAACTGCTGCTATCGCTGCGTGATCAGGTCAACGGCGCCACGGACGATGGCACGCTCATGCGGCGGCTGGCGGCAGAGGTCGCCGGGCAGCAAGCGCTATCGGACGAGAAGGTTCTGCTCGAATCGCTCGGCCCGGCGCTGACAGTGCTGTCCCAGCTAAGCGCGGCCGATCGGACGGCGGTTCGCGAGATCGTGTCGACCCTGGCTTCCGGCATGGAATTTGACCTGCGCACGTTCCCCGACGAACACTCCGGGCAGATCGGCGTGCTGCGCGAATGGGAAGAGCTGGACCGGTACACCTACCTGGTCGCGGGATGCGTGGGAGAGTTCTGGACCAAGATGACCTACGCCCATATGCCCGGGACGCTCAAGGCAGACTCCGAGGCGATGCTGCTGCGAGGCGTGCGCTTTGGCAAGGCGCTGCAGATGACCAATGTGCTGCGGGACTGCGCCAAGGACCTGCGGATCGGGCGTTGCTACCTGCCCGAGACCATGCTGGACCAGTATGGACTGACGCCACAAGACTTGCTGTTGCCAGGCAATGCGGCGCGCGCGAAACCACTTCTGTTCGCGCTGATCCGCACGACGCTGGATCATTTCCGTGAGGCGGTGGATTACACGTTTGCGATTCCGGCGTTCTCTGTGCGATTGCGCCTGGCGTGTTTGTGGCCAGTGCTTATCGGGCTGGAGACGCTGCTGCTGCTTGCGGGCAATGACGATTGGCTGGATCCGGCGAAGGTGTCCAAGATACGACGCAGCGAGGTGTATCGGATTGTGGGGTATTCGGCGTTGATGGCGCCGTCCAATGGCTTGCTGCGGATCTGGGTTGAGCGGTTGATCGGGGGGATCGAGGCGCGGCTGGAACGTTAATGGCAAAGGATGCCTTGCGCATCTCCGGAGCGAACCCCTAGGCCGTTGCGCGCCTCGCCTTTGCACCCGCCGCATAGCGGGTTTCCAAGGCAGCAATCACTTGCTGCTGGAGTGGTCGTCGCCACCAAGCGGATCGACAATGATCATGGTGCGGTCCAGCACCCCGCGATTGTCAAAGTAGGCGCTGAAGTGGGCCGGCTGGTAAGCGCCGACGTAGAGCCGGTACGACCACGCCTCACGCTTCATCAGCGGGTAGTACTCGACCGGCTCGCGCGGCAGGCCGAAGCGTTCGGCCACGTCCTGCTTGGTCCAGGTACCCGGGCGCGCCTCATAGATCTCCTTCTCGGTCAGCATCTGGCGGAAACTGGTGAGGTTTCCGCTGGCATCGAAATCCGCCGCGTAGACTTCGAACCCGAGCGGCTGCTTTGAGTAGATCCAGCGGCTGGTGCCGCCGGCAAGCTGGTAGGTCTCCGTGGGCTTGCCAAAGGTGTCGCGCACGGCGCTCTGCGGGCTGCCGATCATTTTTTGCGCGGTCTCCACCGGCTGCAGGAAGGCGCAGGCACACAGCGCGAGTGCGGCGGCGGCAGCCCCCATCCATCTGGCTAAGCGATATTGCATGACCATTCTCCATCGTTGGCCCGGGTGGTGTTCTCGGGCCAGGAACCCTTCCAGCATAGTCCAAGTACGCGCACACGCCGCGGCACGACGGAGCGCTCTGCTTCGCGTGCCTTATTCCGCGCGCCCTATTCCGTGCGCCCGTCCACTCGCCGCAACGCCGCCCCCACTTCCCCATAAAACTCCCGCAGCGCCGCTACCTCCAGGTCCGGCGGCAATAGTGCCGGCCAGAGCAGCGCCACGATATCCTTGGCGGTCCGCTCGATATCCACCGGCCGCTGCCTGGCGATTGCGTCCCAGAGAATGTGTTCCATCGGCCCGAAGATCGCCGAGCGCAGCAAGCTCAGCGGCAGGTCGGCCCGGATCTCCCCACTCTCCCGCGCGCGCGCCAGCATATCCATCAGCGGCGCGGTGTAGCGCCGCTGCAGCGGCACGAACACCTCGCCCAGCCCCGGCCCCCTGGCGCGGCCTTCGGAAAGCACCAGCGCGCATAGCCCGGTGCCCTGGATCAGGAACAGCCGAAGGTGCGTGCGCACGAAGAACTCGAGCTGCGCCTTGGTGCTCTGGCCGCGCGGCATGCCTTCTTCCACCGCCGCGATGATCTCGTCGTACCAGTCTTCGATCACCCGCACGCAAAGCTCGCGCTTGCCGTGGAAATAGGTGAACACCGTGGCTTCGGAGATGCCCAGGCGCTGAGCGATCTCGGTGGTGGTGGCGCGCTCGTAGCCCATCTCGGCAAAGACTTCGCGGGCCACGCGCAGGATGTCGCGGATGCGTTGCTCCGCCTTGGCGCTCGCGGGGACGCGGCGCCGCACCATGATGTCGTCCATCGACGTGTTACCTCGCTTGCCGGAAGCCGGCGATTATAGTGCGGCGCAGCATAAAACAGATGCCCGGGCACGCCTTGGGGCGCTGCTCGCCCCCGTCACGGGATTGTAATTGATCTTTACTCAACTCATGGTTGCAATTTTTCGGGTCTGCGTGTACTTTTCCAGTCAACGCCACAGCCCCGATGCTAGCTAAGACGGGACGAGGGCCAGAATATATGCGCACTCCCCGACTTGAGCCACACTCAACAAAGTTGAACAAACCTCAAGAAACCGGGATACGGACAATATTGCGACAGCGCTTTGGAGACGAGTATGACGATGCAGGGTGCGGCTAGCCCAACGATCTTGCCCATTGGCGGGCTCTCCCACGTCAGGGGCAGTACCGACATTCCCTTGTCCGAGCTGACGGTGCCGGCGCTGCTAACCGAAACCGTAGCGCGTTTCCCGGATCGCGAGGCGGTGGTGTTTCGCGAGCAAGGCATCCGCTGGAGCTGGCGGGAATTTGCACAGGTGGTGGACGCCATGGCCGGGGGCTTGCGCCTGCTGGGCCTGGAGCGCGGGGACCGCATCGGCATCTGGTCGCCGAACCGGGTGGAGTGGCTGGTAACGCAGTTCGCCACCGCACGCCTTGGGCTGGTGCTGGTGAACATCAATCCGGCTTACCGCCTGGCGGAGCTGGAATACGCGCTGAACAAGGTGGGCTGCAAGGCGATCGTGGCGGCGGAGTCGTTCAAGACGTCGCGCTACCTGGAAATGCTGCAGACGCTGGCGCCGGAGTTGCAAAGCTGCGAGCCGGGCGCGCTGCAGGCAGCGCGCCTGCCCGCGCTGCGCTGGGTGATCCGCATGGGCGGCGAGCGCACGCCGGGCATGCTGAACTACGATGCGCTGCTCGCCCATGGCACGCATGCCCTCACCGGCGAACTGGACGCGCTCACCGCGCAACTGGACCGCTACGACCCGATCAATATCCAGTTCACCAGCGGCACCACCGGCGCACCCAAGGGCGCCACGCTGACGCACCGGAACATCGTCAATAACGCACGCTTCATCGCCATGGCGATGCGCTTCTCCGAGCAGGACAAGCTGTGCATCCCGGTGCCGTTCTACCACTGCTTCGGCATGGTGCTGGCCGTGCTGGCCTGCGTATCCACCGGTGCCTGCATGGTGTTCCCCGGTGAGGCGTTCGAGCCGGCGGCAACCATGGCGGCGGTCAGCGAGGAGCGCTGCACGGCCTTGCACGGCGTGCCGACCATGTTTATCGCCCAGCTGGATCATCCGGATTTTGCCAAGTACAACTTCTCCACGCTGCGCACCGGGATCATGGCGGGCTCGCCCTGCCCCATCGAGACAATGAAACGCGTGATCTCGCAGATGCACATGGCGGAAGTGACGATCGCCTATGGCATGACCGAGACCAGCCCGGTTTCCTTCCAAAGCTCCACCACCGACCCGCTCGACAAGCGCGTGACCACCGTGGGGCTGATCCAGCCGCATCTTGAGGTCAAGCTGGTGGACGGCACCGGCGAAATCGTGCCCGTTGGCGAAAAGGGTGAACTGTGCACGCGCGGCTACTCGGTGATGCAAGGCTATTGGGACGACGAGCCGCGCACCCGCGAGGCGATCCGCGATGGCTGGATGCACACGGGCGACCTCGCCACCATCGACGCCGAGGGTTACTGCAATATCGTCGGCCGCGTGAAGGACATGCTGATACGCGGCGGCGAGAACGTCTATCCCCGCGAAATCGAGGAATTCCTGTTCCGCCACCCGAAGGTGCAGGCGGTGCAGGTGTTTGGCGTGCCGGACCCCAAGTACGGCGAGGAAGTCTGCGCGTGGATCGTGCTCAAGCCGGGCGATACGGCCACCGAGGACGATATCCGCGCCTTCTGCCGCGACCAGATCGCGCATTACAAGATTCCGCGCTACATCCGCTTTGTCGACGAAATGCCCATGACCATTACCGGCAAGGTGCAGAAGTTCGTGATGCGCGAGCGCATGACGCTGGAACTGGGGCTTGGCGACAAGACCACGTGACGACCCAACCGAATCCCATCTGACATCGGGCCGCCGTCTGCCGCGGCCGTACTCCACTAGATAGCGAGCACTCAACCATGAACGAACTCCCCGGCCTCAATTTCCACCTCGGCGAAGACATCGACATGCTGCGCGAGACCGTGCGCAACTGGGCGCAGGCCGAACTGGCGCCGCGCGCCGCAGAGATCGACCGCACCGACCAGTTCCCGATGGACGCCTGGAAGAAGATGGGCGACCTTGGCGTGCTCGGCATCACGGTGGCGGAGGAATACGGCGGCGCCAATATGGGCTACCTGGCCCACATGATCGCCATGGAAGAAATCAGCCGCGCCTCGGCATCGGTCGGCTTGTCGTACGGCGCGCACTCCAACCTGTGCGTCAACCAGATCCACCGCAACGGCACCACCGCGCAAAAGGCCAGATACCTGCCCAAGCTGGTCTCCGGCGACTGGATCGGCGCACTGGCCATGAGCGAGCCCAACGCCGGCTCCGACGTGGTGAGCATGAAGCTGCGCGCGGACTTCAAGGGCGACCACTACGTGCTCAACGGCACCAAGATGTGGATCACCAACGGCCCGGATTGCGATGTGCTGGTGGTCTACGCCAAGACCGAGCCGGACCTTGGCGCGCGCGGCATGACCGCCTTTATCGTCGAGAAGGGCATGAAGGGCTTCTCGGTGGCGCAGAAGCTGGACAAGCTCGGCATGCGCGGCTCGCACACGGGCGAGCTGGTGTTCCAGGATGTCGAAGTGCCGGTGGAGAACATCCTCGGCGGCGAGAACCTGGGCGCCAAGGTGCTGATGAGCGGCCTGGACTATGAGCGCGCCGTGCTCTCCGGTGGCCCGGTGGGCATCATGCAAGCGTGCATGGATGTCATCACCCCCTATATCCACGACCGCAAGCAGTTCGGCCAGAGCATCGGCGAGTTCCAGCTGATACAGGGCAAGGTGGCCGACATGTACACCACCTTGCAGGCAGCACGCAGCTACCTGTACACGGTGGGCAAGAACCTGGATTCGCTCGGCACCGAGCACGTGCGCCAGGTGCGCAAGGACTGCGCCGCGGTGATTCTCTATACCGCCGAGAAGGCCACCTGGATGGCCGGCGAATCCGTGCAGATCCTGGGCGGCAACGGCTATATCAACGAGTACCCGGTGGGCCGCCTGTGGCGCGACGCCAAGCTGTACGAGATCGGCGCCGGCACCTCGGAAATCCGCCGCATGCTGATCGGGCGCGAGCTCTACGCCGAAACGGCCTGAGCATCCAGCCGACGCCCCCGCGCCCGCAGCACTAGCCACAAGAACAAAGACCCGAGATCCGACACCTTATGCCCACGCTCGAAACCAAACTCAATGCGCGCTCGGAATCCTTCCGCGCCAATGCCGACGCCATGCAGGCGCTGGTCGCCGACCTCAAGGCGAAGATCGCCAAGCTGGCGCAAGGCGGCGGCGAGGAAGCCCGCGCCAAGCACCTTGGGCGCGGCAAGCTGCTGCCGCGCGAGCGTGTGCAGCAACTGCTGGATCCGGGCACACCGTTCCTGGAGCTGTCGCAGCTCGCCGCGTACGACATGTACGACAATGCGGCGCCCGGCGCAGGCATCATCACCGGCATCGGCAGCGTGGCCGGGCAGGAATGCGTGATCGTCTGCAACGACGCGACCGTCAAGGGCGGCACCTACTACCCGCTCACGGTGCGCAAGCACCTGCGCGCGCAAGAAATCGCAGAGCAGAACAACCTCCCCTGCATCTACCTGGTGGACTCGGGCGGCGCCAACCTCCCTAACCAGGACGACGTGTTCCCGGACCGCGACCACTTTGGCCGCATCTTCTACAACCAGGCCAACCTGTCCAAGCAAGGCATTCCGCAGATCGCGGTGGTGATGGGTTCGTGCACGGCCGGCGGCGCCTATGTGCCGGCCATGAGCGATGAATCGATCATCGTCAAGAACCAGGGCACCATCTTCCTGGGCGGCCCGCCGCTGGTGAAGGCCGCCACCGGCGAGGAGGTCACCGCCGAAGACCTGGGCGGCGCCGATGTGCACACGCGCCTGTCGGGCGTGGCCGATTACTTTGCGCAGAACGACGCGCATGCGCTGTCGCTGGCGCGCAATATCGTGCAGCACCTGAACCGCCGCAAGCCGGACCAGATCCGCCTGCACGAGCCGCTGCCCCCGCGCTATCCGGTGGAGGAGTTGTACGGCGTGATCCCGACCGACACGCGCAAGCCCTATGACGTGCGCGAGGTCATTGCGCGCATCGTGGACGACTCGGATTTCGACGAGTTCAAGGCGCGCTACGGCACCACGCTGGTGTGCGGCTTTGCGCGGATCTGGGGCTATCCGGTGGGCATCATCGCCAACAACGGCATCCTGTTCTCGGAGTCGGCGCTCAAGGGCGCGCACTTTATCGAACTGTGCTGCCAGCGCAAGATCCCGCTGGTGTTCCTGCAGAACATCACCGGCTTCATGGTGGGCCGCAAGTACGAGAACGAAGGCATTGCGCGCAATGGCGCCAAGATGGTGACGGCGGTGGCGACCGCGCAGGTGCCCAAGTTCACGGTGATCATCGGCGGCTCGTTTGGCGCTGGCAACTACGGCATGTGCGGGCGCGCTTACTCGCCGCGCTTCCTGTGGATGTGGCCGAACGCACGGATCTCGGTCATGGGCGGCGAGCAGGCAGCCAGCGTGCTGGCCACCGTGCGCCGCGACGGCATCGAGGCCAAGGGCGGCAGCTGGAGCGCGGAAGACGAGGACAAGTTCAAGCAACCGATCCGCGACCAGTACGAGCATCAGGGCCACCCGTATTACGCCAGCGCGCGGCTGTGGGACGACGGCGTGATCGACCCCGCGCAAACCCGCACGGTGCTGGGCCTGGGCCTGTCGGCGAGCCTCAACGCGCCCATCGGCGAGATGAAGTTCGGCGTGTTCCGCATGTGATGGCAAGCGCCCCGGATAACAGATCGCACCGCACCGTACAGGACACCAACATGGAATTCACCACGCTTACCGTCACGGCCGCGCAGCACGTGGCCACCGTCACGCTGAACCGGCCGGACGTGCGCAACGCCTTCAATGAAACCGTGATCGCCGAGCTCACCGGCGCGTTCCGCGCGCTCGGCAGCGAGCCCACGGTGCGCGCCATCGTGCTGGCTGGCAATGGCCCGGCCTTCTGCGCCGGCGCCGACCTGAACTGGATGAAGAAGATGGCCGGCTACTCGCACGACGAGAACCGGTCTGACGCGCTCAAGCTGGCGCAGATGCTGCACACCATCTGGGCCTGCCCCAAGCCGGTGATCGCGCGCATCCACGGCGACACCTATGCGGGCGGCGTGGGCCTGGTTGCCGCCTGCGACATCGCCGTGGCTGCGGAGACGGTGAATTTCTGCCTGTCGGAGGCACGCCTGGGCTTGCTGCCCGCCACCATCAGCCCCTACGTGATCCGCGCCATGGGCGAGCAGGCGGCACGCCGCTACTTCATCACGGCCGAGCGCTTCGGCGCGGCCGAGGCGCTGCGGCTGGGCTTTGTGCATGAGGTGGTGCCGGGCGACACGCTGGATGCCAAGGTGAGCGAGATCGCCGCCGCGCTGGTGGCCAACAGCCCCAATGCCGTGCGCGAGAGCAAGCGGCTGGTGCAGGAAGTGTCCGGCCGCGCCATCGACGATGCGCTGCTGGCCGACACCGCCGAGCGCATCGCCGCGATCCGCGCGTCGGACGAAGGCCGCGAAGGGGTGCGCTCCTTCCTGGAGAAGCGCTCGCCGTCCTGGCGTCCTGCCTGAGCCAAGGCACCCAGCCAATCCTGCGCATCCGCCGCGCGGCCACCGCAGCCGCGCCGCCAGAACCAGAAAACTAGGAACAGTCATGTTCAACAAGATCCTGATCGCCAATCGCGGCGAAATCGCCTGCCGCGTGGCAGCCACCTGCCGCCGCCTGGGCATCCGCACGGTAGCCGTCTACTCCGACGCCGACGCCAACGCGCGCCACGTGGCGCTGTGCGACGAGGCCGTGCATATTGGCGGCGCGGCAGCGCGCGACAGCTACCTGCGCGGCGACCACATCATCGAGATGGCCAAGGCCACCGGCGCGCAGGCCATCCATCCCGGCTACGGCTTCCTTTCCGAGAACGACGGCTTCGCGCAAGCTTGCGCCGAAGCCGGCCTCGTCTTTATCGGGCCGCCGGCATCCAGCATCCGCGCCATGGGCAGCAAGAGCGCGGCCAAGCGCCTGATGGAGGCGGCCGCGGTGCCGCTGGTGCCCGGCTACCACGGCGAGAATCAGGATGCCGCCCTGCTGCGCCGCGAAGCCGACCGCATCGGCTACCCCGTGCTGCTCAAGGCCAGCGCCGGCGGCGGCGGCAAAGGCATGCGCGTGGTGGAAGCCAGCGAAGGCTTCGAAGCCGCACTGGCGTCCGTGCAGCGCGAGGCCAGCGCCAGCTTCGGCGACGACCGCGTGCTGGTCGAAAAATACCTGACCCGCCCCCGCCATATCGAAATCCAGGTCTTTGCCGACACGCACGGCAACTGCGTCTACCTGTTCGAGCGCGACTGCTCGGTGCAGCGCCGCCACCAGAAGGTGCTGGAAGAAGCGCCGGCCCCCGGCATGAGCGAGGAACGCCGGCGCGCGATGGGCGAAGCCGCCGTTGCCGCGGCTCAGGCCGTGGGCTACGTCGGCGCCGGCACGGTGGAGTTCATCGCCAACCAGGACGGCTCGTTCTACTTCATGGAGATGAACACCCGCCTGCAGGTGGAGCACCCGGTCACCGAGATGATCACCGGGCAGGACCTGGTGGAGTGGCAGCTGCGCGTGGCCTCGGGCGAGCCGCTGCCGCTCAGGCAGGATCAGCTTCAGATCCACGGCCATGCACTGGAAGCGCGCGTCTACGCCGAAAACCCCGACAAGGGCTTCCTGCCTTCCACCGGCACGCTGCGCTACCTGCGCACACCGGCAGCGGTCACGTTCGCGCTGGGCCAGGACGGCAACGGCCCGGCTGGCGTGCGCATCGACTCCGGCGTGCGCGAGGGCGACACCATCAGCCCGTATTACGACCCCATGATCGCCAAGCTGATCGTGTGGGGCCGCGACCGCGAGGAAGCACTGGCACGCATGGCACAGGCGCTGGCCGAGTATCACGTGGTGGGCCTGTCGACCAATATCGCCTTCCTGCAGCGGCTGGTGACCTCCCAGGCGTTCCGCACGGCGGACCTCGACACCGGCCTGATCGAGCGCAACCAGTCAGCACTATTCCCGCCGCCCGCGAAGGTAGGCACCGACGCCATTGCGCTGGCCGTGGCGGCGCTGGTGGATGCACAAACCCGCGCGCGCCGCGTGGACCCGGCCGACGCGCACTCGCCCTGGCAGAACGCCGGCGCATGGCGCCTGAACGCAGACGCCACCAGCCAGTTCCGCCTGCGCACCGGCGAAGGCGAAACGCTAGCCAGCCTGCGCAGCGATGGCGGCAAGCAATGGCTGACGGTAGGCGAGCAAACCCTGCCCTTCCGCGCCACCAGCCTGGCCGGCAACCACGCGCTGGACCTGGGCGAGCGCACCGTCAAGGGCAGCACGCATCTCGACGGCGACGCGCTCTACGTATTCAGCGGCAAGCAGCAGACCCGGCTGGAAGTCATCGACCCCCTGGCCCATGCGGGCAGCGCCGATGCCGAGGGCGGCAAGCTGGTGGCGCCGATGCCGGGCCGCATCATCGCGGTAATGGTCAAGGCCGGCACGGTCATTGGCAAGGGCGATCCGCTGATCGTGATGGAAGCCATGAAAATGGAACACACCCTGACCGCGCCGGCCGACGGCGTGGTGCAGGAGGTGCTTTATGGGATCGGCGACCAGGTGCAGGATGGGGCGCAGTTGGTTACGTTGGAAGATGGGGTGGTTTGAGGGAATGCGGGATTTTTGGGGCGGGGGCGGCAGTTTGTGGCCCCGCTGACGCGGGGGTGTCTCTTGTGGGCGGGGTTTTACTGCTTCTAGCTGCTGGCGCGGCTGTACGGTGTTGGCCGTTTACGCACGTGTGAGATGTCACTTTTCTTTACTCGTAAAGAAAAGTAACCAAAAGAAAGCGATCCTTGCAGGAGGCTGGCGTGGCGTCATTGGGAGCCCCAATGGTTTCGTCGTACGGCCCCGGGTGCTGATGGACTCGTGCCGTTACCAGTTTAGACCACCACGACCTTGCTAGTGCCCAGGGTTTCGTGGTGGCCCCCACCGGTAGCCACCACCACGAATTTCAAGCCGTCTGTCGCTCGCGGGGTGACCGGCCACGAAGTTGCAAGCGTCCCGTTTTCGTCGTGGGCACGGTGGCACCGAATGGATAGGTCGAAGAACTCTTCCTGGGTGCTAATGGACTCGTGCCGTTACCAGTTTAGACCACCACGACCTTGCTAGTGCCCAGGGTTTCGTGGTGACCCCCACCGGTAGCCACCACCACGAATTTCAAGCCGTCTGTCGCTCGCGGTGCGGGCGGCCACGAAGCTGCGAGCGTCCCGTTTTCGTCGTGGGCGCGGTGGCACTGCATTGATAGCAGCAGGAATTCCTCACCGCGCCCACCCCACCACGAAACCATCACGGCGTGATATATCGTGACACTTCGCGCCGGTACCGGCAGATGGATGAATGAGCAGGGATGCCGCTACCGAGCAGCCTCACCACGAAACCAGCGCCATCCGCAGGATCGTGGCCATTCAAACCGGTAACGGCACGAGGCTATTAAAACCCGGGGCCTGACGACGAAACTACCGGGCTACGCAACCCCGACAAGCCAGCCTCCTGCAAGGATCGCTTTCTCTTGGTTACTTCTCTTTACGAGTAAAGAGAAGTGACATCTCACACGTTCTAAAACGGCCAACACCGTACAGCCGCGACAGCAGCTAGAAGCAAGAAAACCCCACCCAAAAAACGCATGCCCCCGCGCCAGCGGGGCTACAAAGCAGCAATATCGTACCCAGACCTAAACCCCTACCCCCGCCTCAACCCCTCAACAGGATCCGCCTCAAAAGCCTCCCACAGCGCATCGCGCCGCTGCAACGCCTTGATGACCGCTGGATGCCGCAATTGCGCGACCGCCGAGACCAGCGCATTGCACAGGAAGAAAGCCGCCGTATAAGAGTCGAAAGGCGACGCATTGGCCGTGCGCACCAACAGATGGTGATCCGACAGCGGCACAAGCGGCGCGGCCGGACTGTCGCAAATCGCGATCACGCGCGCAGCGCGTTCGCGGAAGGCGCGCGCGATGCTCACCGGTGCGCTGGAATACCGCCGGATACTGAAAGTCAGCAGCACATCCTCCGGCTCCACCCACAGCATGGCATCCGTGGCCGTCACCGCGCCCGCGCCCAGTTCCTGGACTTGTGGCCGGCACATATTCAGATGCAGCGCCAGCCATGCGCCCACGGGCGCGCTGTTTTTTTGCGCCAGCACGAACAGCCGGCCGCGCGGCTCGGCCAGCAGGCGCGCAATTGCCTCGAAGGCGGCCATGTCCAGCCCTTCGTGGGTGGCCGCCAGGTTGTGCTGGTCGTGCAGCAGCGCGTCGTCCACGCAAGCGCGCAGGGTGCGCTTGCCACCGATCGTGGCCGGCGCGCGCTGGCCGGCGGTGGGCAGGAGCGCCGTCACGCTGGCCCGTGCCTCGCGCTGGGCATCGCCATAGCTGGCATAGCCCAGCTTGGCGAACAGCCGCACCACCGTGGAAGCGCTCGTGCCGTGCTGGGCAGCCAGCGCGGTGGCCGATTCCAGCAGTGCATGCGGATAGTCGCGGCCCAGCGCATCGGCCAACGTGCGCTCGCGGGCTGTCAGCGTGGCCGCCTCTCGCGCAAGGCGCTCGAGCAAGGTAGCGTCACGTGAGGGAGTCTCCGGGGCATGTTTCATGGTGTTGACACGTTGCAATGCGTATTGCATGATCATATCACTTTTGCAATGCACGATTCAGCCCCACACCAAGCAAGGAGCAAGCGGTATATGGCGGACAACGCAGCGGATAGCGACATGCATGCCCAGGCGGCAAGCGGGGTGATCGATTGGCTGGGTGGCCAGCAGGCTGAAATGCAGGCGCTCCTGCAGCGCATTGTCGACATCGACAGCGGCAGCCGGCAGGAAGCCGGCGTGACGGCCGTGGCAGAGGTCCTGCGCGCGCACCTGGAGGCCGCCGGCATTGCGGTCACGCTGCATGCCGTGCCCGGCTATGGCGTGTGCCTGGATGCGCTGGTGCCTGGTGCCGGCGATGGCGCGCCCATCCTGCTGATGGGCCATATGGACACCGTGTTCCCGGCCGGCACGGCGGCGCGCCGCCCGTTCCGCGTGGAGGATGGGCTTGCCTACGGGCCCGGCGTGGCCGACATGAAATCCGGCCTGGTGATGAATGTGTTCGTGGCCGAGGCCCTGGCGCGCTGCGGCGGCAACGCCTTGCCGGTGCGCCTGTTCTTTTCCTGCGACGAGGAGATCGGTTCCGGCGCCACCCGCGAACGGATCATGGACGTGGCGCGCGGCGCGCGCGCCGTGTTCAACGCCGAGCCCGGCCGCGTCAGCGGCAACCTGGTCACAGGGCGCAAGGGGTCGATGGTGGTGGAGTTCGAGGTGGAGGGCGTGGCCGCGCACGCCGGGGTCAACCATGCCCAGGGCGCCAGCGCGATCGACGCGCTCGCACGCAAGATCCTGGCGCTGCATGCGCTGACCGACGCCGAGCAGGGCATCACCACCAATGTGGGCTGCGTGAAGGGCGGCATCGTGCCCAATATGGTGGCGCCACTGGCGCAGGCCGAGCTCGACGTGCGCTTTACCGCCGACACGGACATCGAAGCGCTGGTCGAGCAGGTGCGCGCGATCATCGAGGCCGAATCGCTGCCGCGCACCAAGGGCCGGATCACCGAGATGCGCCGCACCCGGCCGATGACCCAGACGCCCGCGGACCTGCTGGCGCTGTACCAGCGCGGCGCGCAGCACCTGGGCTTCACGGTGGACGGCGAATTCACCGGCGGCGCGGCCGATAGCGGGCTCACGTCCTCGGTCGGTACGCCCACGCTGTGCGGCACCGGCCCGGTGGGCGGCCATGCGCACACCGTGCGCGAGTACTCCGAGCTTGCCACCTTCGTGCCGCGCGCGCAGGCGGTGGCGCTGGCCATCCTCGCCCTGCGCTGAGCCGGCGCACTGCCCCCGCACCCGATTTTTAACTACCTTCAACTCACTGCCATGCCGAACGTGCCATTCTCTCGCCGCCATTTCCTGCGCACCGGCCTCAGCGTAGCCGCGCTCGCGTGTGCCGCGCCGCTGGCCGCGCAAGCGCAGGGTGCCTATCCGTCGCGCCCCATCACGCTGGTGGTGCCCTTCCCGCCCGGTGGTTCGGTGGACATCATGGCCCGCCAGTACTCGGAGCCGCTGTCGCGCATCCTCGGCGTGCCGGTGGTCGTCGACAACCGCCCGGGCGCGGGCGGCTCGGTCGCCACGCAATCCGTGGCGCGCAGCAAGCCCGATGGCTATACGCTGGTGGTGTCCTCCCAGAGCAGCCACCTGGCCAACCCGCTGACCCAGCCAAAGCTGGGCTATGACCCGATCAAGGATTTCGAGAACATCGCCATCCTGGGCCGCCAGCCCAACGCCCTGGTGGTGCATTCAAGCCTGCCGGTGCGGACTTTCGCGGAGTTCCTGGCCTACGCGAAGAAGAACCCGGGCAAGCTCGACTACGGCAGCGGCGGCGTTGGCAGCATGGGCCAGCTGAATGTGGAAATGCTCAAGGCCAGCACCGGCATCTACGCCACGCACATCCCCTATCGCGGCGGCACGCACCTGATCACGGCCGTGCTGAGCAATGAGGTCCAGTTCATCCTCGACAACCTGGTCATCATGCTGCCCTACATCAAGGAAGGAAAGGTGCGTGCGCTGGCGGTGGCTTCCGAGCAGCGCCTGCCGCAGCTGCCCGACGTGCCGACCATGGCCGAGCTGGGCTATCCGCAGCTCAACCTGAGTTCCTGGACAGGCATCGCCGCACCTGCGGGCACGCCCGAGCCGGTGGTGCAGAAGCTCTACCAGGCAGTGCGCCAGGCCGCCAGCGACCCCGCCATGCAGACGGCGCTGCGCGCGCGCGGCGTGTTCCCGCCCGAGGAGATGGCACCGGCCGCCTTTGAACGCATGATGGCCGAACGGATGGTGCGTTACGGCGAAGTGGTCCGCAAGGCCAGGATCTCCGCCGATTGAGGGCGCGGGATTGAAGGCGCGGGACAGGGGTGGACTAAGGCTTGACGGTGGCCACCCCGCCCTTGCCTTCCATGCCGCCCGTCGCCGTCGCTCCGCCCGCGCGCAGCATGTCGATGACAAGCTGCATGGCGGGCGTGGGCGGACGGCTCTTGCGCAGCACCAGCCCGTAAGGCGCAAGCCGGCCATGCAACGCGACCGGCAGCGTGGCGATCATGTTCAGGTCTTCGTAGTAGCGGGCCACCGAGGTGGGCAGCACGGCGAGCATGTCGGATTCGCGCAGCACGGACAGCGTGGTGAGGATCGACGAGGTCTCCACCGTGCTCACCGGCGGCGGCACGCGATTCTCGCGGAAGGTCTGGTCGATGATCTGGCGCATCGGGCTGGGGTGCGGCTGGATGATCCACGCGTACTCCGTCAGCGCGGCCAGCTTCAGCTTGCCGCGCTCCGCCGCCGGATGCCCCACGCGGGTGACGATCGACAGCGCCTCTTCCCCCAGTGTCTCGAACGACAACTCCTCCGACGGCCAGCCATCGGGGATGCGGCCCAGCACGATATCGATCTGGTCCTGCTGCAGCGCGTGCACCAGCACGTCGCTGGTATCGATCTGCACGATGATGTGCAAGCGCGGATGCGCTTGCTTGAGCTTGACGATCACGTGGGTGAGCAGGTCCGGCGCCGGCGCCATCACCGCGCCCACGCGCACCTTGCCTACATCGCCGGCCTGGATGGCGACAAGCTCCTCGCGCAGTTCATCCATGTCGGCAAAGACCACCCGCGCGTAGCGCATCACCGCCTTGCCCGATACCGTCGGGTCCAGCCCGCGCGCGTGGCGTGTAAAGAGCGATACGCCGAGCACGTCTTCCAGTTCCTGAAGGGATTTGGTCGCGGCCGGCTGGGTCAGGGCCAGCCCTTCGGCCGCCTGGCGCAGCGAGGGCGACTCCGAGAGCGCCAGCATCAGTTGCAGGTGCCGCATGCGAAGGCGCTTGCGGATGGATGCGCTGGATGGGATGGATGGAATGCTCACCGCGATAATCTCCGAGAATAGGCGGATCGAGATTTCCGCTATTTTACTTATCGCGAATTCTCGCACGGCGCGGGTGGCGACAAGAACGGAGCGCCGCGTCAGGCGGATGCCGCACTTCCTGCCCGCGGCGGCGCCTGCCCAAGCCTTCTTCCTGGTGGTTTCGCTTCATTTCAACGCATTTAGCCTCAGATTCCGGGCTTGCGAAGGGGTTTTCGGGCATAATGGCCGATTCCCTCCTATTGCGAAGCCGGCGTCCTGGCTTCCCCCCTTGATGCCCGGCTACCAAACCAAGCAAGAGAGCATCGCCGTGACCGGCGTCGCCGACCTGGTCATTCGCTCCTTGCTGGACAAGCAGCAGTACTCCGACCCCCTCGGCGAAGCCGAACGCATGGGCATTTCGTCCGCCATGTGGCCGCTGTTCGGGCTGCTGTGGCCGTCCGGCGCGCACCTGGCCGCGCGCATGGCGCTGCGGCCGGTGGACCCCGCCGAGCGGGTGCTGGAAATCGGCTGCGGGCTGGGGCTGGCCAGCCTGGTGGGGCACCGCAGGGGTGCCGACGTGACCGCCAGCGACTGCCATCCGATGGCCGCCGCCTTCCTCGCGGAGAACGTACGCCTGAATGACCTCGCGCCAATGAAGTACCGGCACGGGCACTGGAGCGCCGCGGAGCACGAGCAAGATGCCCCTGCTGGCGCCAACCCCTCCCCCACCGGCGTCCACGGCCATTTCGACCTGATCATCGGCAGCGACCTGCTCTACGAGCGCGATGCCAATGCCAACCTCGCCCACTTTATCGGGCGCCATGCCAGCCCCACGGTCGAGATCTGGATCATCGACCCCGACCGCGGCAACCGGCCCGCCTTCAACCGGCAGATGGCCGAGCAGGGTTTCGCGATGCGCGAGGAAAAGCTCGACCGCGTGGCCGCGCCCGGCATTGATGCCTACAAGGGCCGCCTGCTGGTCTACCGCTGGGCAGCGCCGATGCCGCCCGCGCCGCTGCTGGTCGCCGCACCCATCGCAACGATCGCCCTACACTAGCTTCAACGCGTCGGCAGGCACATCGCACACCAGCATATGCCCCGGCGCATGGGTGATGCAGAGCGGCGGACGCGCCATCATGGCCGCCGCCTGCGGCGTGACCCCACACCCCCAGAACACCGGAATCTCCCCGGCCAGGATCGCGGTCGGCTCGCCTTCGTCCGGGCGGCCGACGTCCGCGATGCCGATCGCGGCGGGGTCGCCCATATGCACCGGTGCCCCGTGCGCCCCCGGCAACCGGGCGCACACGGCCGAGGCGATGGCCGCCTCTTCCGGCGTGTAGGGCCGCATCGACACCACCATCGGCCCATGGAAGGCGCCGACGCGCGTGGTCTGGATGCTGGTGCGGTACATCGGCACGATCTTGCCTTCGTCAACGTGCCGCACGCGCAAGCCGGCGCGCTCCAGCGCGTCCTCGAACGACAGCGAACAGCCCAGCACAAAGCCCACGAAATCGTCCTGCCAGAGCGCGCTGATATCGTCGCGCTCCTCCACCAGTTCGCCATGGCGCCACACGCGGTAGCGCGGCACGTCGGTGCGCAGGTCGATATCGCTGCCGAGCATCGGCACCGCGGGGCTGCCCGCTTCGGTCATGCCGATCAGCGGGCATGGCACCGGGTTGGCCCGGCAGTACCCGAGGAAATCCCCGGCCCAGGCCTTGGGCAGGATCATCAGGTTGCCCTGCCCATGGCCGGGCGCCATACCGCTGGTATTGCCGTTGTACCGGCCACTGCGGATGCCGGCGCGGGCGCCGGCCGGCGTGGCGGCCCAACCGGGGGCGAGCCCGGCCGCGGCGTGGATGCTTCTTTCCATCTCCATGCTCCGGTTGCGGTCCGTCGTCAGTCGAGGGCCTGGCGGGCGGTTTCCTTCACGCCCAGCAGGGCCAGCAGGCTGACTGCCGCGCCACCCATGAGCAAGTAGGCCGGGCTGAGCAGGTTGCCGGTGCTGCCGATCAGCGCGGTGGCCACATAGGGCGTGAGCCCGCCGCCGAGGATGGCGCCGATGTTGAAGCTGAACGCCATGCCGGTGTAGCGCACGCGGGTCGGGAACTGCTCGGCATAGGTCGGGTAGCCGACGGACTGCACGATGGGCATGGGCAGCGCGACCACCATCATGGCGAGGAAGGCCAGGCCGATGCTGTGGTTGTCCATCAGCATCATCATCGGCAATACCAGCACCATGTAGGCGCAAAAGCCGATGGCAAGCACCTTGCGCCGGCCGAGCCGGTCGGACAGCCCGCCCCACAGCGGCATCAGCATGGCCATGGTCAGGCTGACGAAGGCCATGATCCAGTACACCGTTGCCTTGTCGTACTTGAGATAGGTGGTCATGTAGATGTTCATGAACACCAGCCCCACCCAGTAGCCCACGTTCTGGCCAAAGGACAGCAGCACCACTTTGACCACCGCGGGCATGTGCGCGGTGAAGACTTCCTTGAGCGGCGCCTTGGGCGGCTCGCTGTGTTCCTGGAACTGCTTGAAGGCCACGGACTCTTCCACGCGCTTGCGCACCATCGACGAGATCACCACCATCGGGATCGCCATCAGGAACGGAATGCGCCAGCCCCACGCCTGCATTTGCGCGGGCTCCAGCAAGCCGGTGGTGATGCCGCACACGGTCGCGGCCAGCGCGCCGCCCACGGCCACGCCCACCGGCGTGAAGGCACCATAGAAGCCGCGCTTGCCCTTGGGCGCGGACTCGGCCACATAGGCGGCCGCGCCGGTGACTTCGCCGCCGGCGAAGAAGCCCTGCGCCAGGCGAATCGCCAACAGCAGCAGCGGCGCGACGATGCCCGCGCTGGCGGCCACCGGCAGCAGGCCGATGATGCCGGTGGCAATGCCCATGCCGATCACGGTGACCAGCAGCACGGCACGGCGGCCAACGCGGTCGCCCAGGCGCCCAAGCACGATGCCGCCGATCGGGCGCATCAGGAAGGCGCTGCCGAACACGGCCAGGATGGCCAGCAGCGAAGCCGTGGCGCTGTCGCTAGGGAAGAACAGCGGGCCGATGGTAGAGGCCATATAGCCGTACACGCCGAACTCGTAATACTCGATGGCGGTACCGGCGGCGGCGGCCATGGCGGCTTTGCGGGCGACGGCATTGCCGGTTGCCGGCGCCGTGGCAGGGGTGGATGCCGGCACCGTGTCGGGCATCGGCAGGGATGAGGTGGGGGCGTTGGACATATTGTCAGTTTCCAGGATGCAACGGGGTAGAAAATCCAGTCCAGGCGTGGTGAAACCCCTGGATGAACCAGCGCTGAAGCACGAATACCTGCCGCGATGGCCGTCCTGTGCCTGAAACCTGCTGGCGCACAGAGCGGGCTCGCGTCTTGTTTTTATTTCCGGAGAGCTAACCACTTGCCGGGAATCACGGGCCTTAAATGGCCACCGGGATGCATGCTTCATCGATTACACCGGATACTTTGCAACAAGTATGCCAGCGGCTATTTCGTTAAAAACACGGAATTCCGGGCGTTATGATTCCTGACTAAAAAAAGCCATCTGACTCGGGGATTCAATGCGCCCCGCCGCACCACAACAATGAACCTCTCGTCCCGCCTGGGGCATGGAACGCACCGAAACCGACATCGTTCGCAGCCGGCTGGTGATTAACCTCCCAACCCACGGGATCATTGAGAAAAAGCCAGGCCGTGCGGCCCGGCCGACGCCACAAAATCAATGTCAGCGGCGGATTTACAGCTTTATCAATCGCGCGCTTTCAAGCGACAGGAATAAAAATTCCCAATACCTGCCCTTCTTCCACCACTTCACCCTCGGCCACGCAATACGATTCGATATAACCGGCCGATCCGGCCTCAAGCGGTATTTCCATTTTCATGGATTCGATAATCAGCAGCGTGGCATCCTTTACCTGCATCTCGCCGGGCTGCGCCACGCGCTTCCAGAGGGTGCCGGCGGTGTCTGCCACGATGGATATGGGGGATTTTGTGTGGGGCATATTCTATTTTTCCGTAACTATCGTGATTGCGGTGCGCGCACCGTGATGCCCTCTGCCTCCAGCGCGGCGCGGATGCGGCGGGCAAACCCCGCCGCGCCTGGCTGGTCGCCGTGGATGCAAAGCGTGTCCGCCCGGACCGGCACATCCACGCCGCCGAGCGAGCGCACCACACCGTCGCGCACCATGCGCAATACCTGCGCGATGGACGCGTCCACGTCGGTGATCATGGCGGCGGGATGGCTGCGCGGGGTCAGCGAGCCATCGTCCTGATACGTGCGATCGGCAAAGACTTCCTGCGCCACCGCGAGCCCGGTCTCGCGCGCGGCCGTGACCAGCGCGGAGCCGGCCAGGCCGTAGAACACCAGCGACGGATCCACATCGCGCACCGCCTCGCACAAGGCGCGCGCCATGACGCCATCGCGCGCGGCCTGGTTGTACAGCGCGCCGTGCGGCTTCACATGCGCGAGCCGGCTGCCGGCCGCGGCGGCAAACGCCTGCAGGGCGCCAACCTGGTAGACCGTGATGTTGTAGATCTCCTCGCGGCCAAGCTGCATGGCGCGCCGTCCAAAGCCTTGCAGATCCGGAAAGCCCGGATGCGCGCCGAGCGAGACCCCGAGCGCAATGGCGGCGCGCACGGTGGCTGCCATGGTCTGCGCATCACCCGCGTGAAAACCGCAGGCAATGTTGGCGGAGGTGACATGCGGCAGCACGGCCGCATCGTCGCCAAGGCGGTAGATGCCAAAGCTCTCGCCCATATCGCTGTTGAAATCGATCTCAGCCATGCGCGTGCTCCCCTGCCGTTGCCGTATCCATGGCGTCGAATACCGCGTCCTGCAGCATGGCAAGGCGCTGGGCTTCGCGCAGATCGATCAAGGCAAAGCGCACCGCCTCGCCCGGCATCTTTTGCGCCAGGCGCGGCAGGTCCACCGCGCACACATGGGCAATCTTGGGATAGCCGCCGGTGGTCTGGCGGTCCGCCATCAGCACGATGGGCTGACCGTCGGGCGGCACCTGGATCGTGCCGAAGGCCACCGCCTCGGACAGCATCTCGGCAGGCGCCGCCAGCGCGAGCGGCGAGCCCTCCAGGCGATAACCCATGCGGTCGGATTGCGCGCCAATGCGAAACGGCTCGCTGACCAGCGCGTGCCTGGCGGCGTCGGTAAAGCGCGCCCATTCGCGCCCGGCGACGATGCGCAGGGGCTGATCGGGCGCGGTGAGGACATCGGCTGGAAACACCGGAAGCGCCGGAGACGCCGGGGAACCGGCATCGCGGACCGGTGCGGGCACGCCGCCACGCAAGGCAATGTGCTCGCCCTTGCGCAACGGCTTGCCCGCCGCGCCGCCATAGCCGCCGCGCACAAAGGTGCTGCAACTGCCCATGACCGGCGTCAGCGCAAAGCCGCCCTGCGCCGCAAGGTAAGCGCGCAAGCCGCTGCGGCGCTTGCCGAAGGCCAGCACCGCGCCTGCGGCGACGGGCACCGCACGGTCCATCGGCATGGGCGCGCCGTCCAGCGTGGCATCCAGATCCGCGCCGCACACGGCGATCACGGCCGGCACATGGAACCGCAGCGTGGGGCCCATCAGCGTGATCTCCAGCGTGGCTTGCGCCGCGGCGTTGCCGGCCAGCGCGTTCGCCAGCCGGTGGGCTCGCTCGTCCATGGCGCCATTGGCCGGCACGCCGAGTTGCTGGTAGCCGTTGCGGCCGAGATCCTGGAAGGTGCTCAACGCACCGGGCTTGATGACTTCGATGCTCATGGTTGCACGCCTCCGCCCGCCAGCATGGATGCAAATACGTCGGAAGAGATCGGCACGAAGCGCACACGATCGCCGGCGGCCAGCAGGCACGGCGACGCGCGATGCGGGTCGAACAGCGCCACGGGCGTACGCCCGATCAGGTTCCAGCCGCCCGGCAAGGTCATGGGATAGATCACGGTCTGCCGATTGGCCAGGCCAATCGAGCCCGCCGCCACCGCGGTACGCGGCGTGCTGCGGCGCGGCGGCGAAAGGCGCTCGTCGAAGCGGCCCACATAGGGATGCCCCGGCGCGAAGCCCAGCATCAGCACATCCACCGGCTCGGCGCTATGCAGCGCGATGACCTGCTCGGGCGACAGGCCACAGGTGGCTGCCACATCGTCCAGGTCGGGGCCGTGCTCGCCGCCATAGCAGACGGGAATATCGATCACCAGCGGCGCGCCCGCGTTTGACGACAGCCCTTCGCGCAGGAGTTCGCCGATCATGGCCGAGAGCGCCTCGAACGGGGCGCTGGTCCCCGTCGCGCGGGCCACGGCAATGGGCTGGTAGTGCACGCCCACGGTCGTCAGGGCGGGCACGATGTCGGTCACGCCGGGCAAGGCCGCAGCGGCGATCCGCACCGCTGCCGCGCAGGCTTGGCGATTGATGGCGATATCCGCCACCGTGCCGAACTCGACAATCAGGCAGCGATCGCCGGACGGCGCGATCCGCCAGGATGCTTGCGTGGCCGGTGCGGCCGGTGCGGCGTGTTGCGTGTCCTGCGCGATCATGCCCGCACCTCCACGGCAAATGGCGCGGGCACCGCCACCGGCGCGGCGGACTCGCCCACCAGCACCGCCAGTTCGCGCTCCACAAAACCGGTATCGACGCAGCCGGCACGGAAGTCCGCATGGTCCAGCACGCGGCCAAGGAACACGGCGTTGTGCCGGATGCCTTCGATCTCGGTTGCACCGAGCGCCGCCTGCATGGTGGCGATGGCGGCTTCGCGGTCGGTGCCATAGGCAATCAGCTTGGCGATCATCGGATCGTAGAACGGCGTAATGGCATCGCCCTCGCGCACCCCGGTGTCCACGCGCAGCCCGGCCATGCCCGCCGGAAGGCAAAAGCGCGCCAGCTTCCCCGGCGATGGCATGAAATGGCGCGCCGGGTTCTCGGCATATAGCCGGCACTCGATGGCCGCGCCTGCCCGCCGGATATCATGCTGCGCGCTGGGTGCGAGCGTGCCGGCGGCGAGCCGGATCTGCGCCTGCACCAGGTCCCAGCCGGTGATGGCCTCGGTCACGCCATGTTCCACCTGGATGCGCGTGTTCATCTCCAGGAAGAAGTACTCGCCGCTGTCCGCGTCGAGGATGAACTCGACCGTGCCCGCGCCGCTGTAGCGCTGGTGCGCGGCCAGCGCCACCGCCGCCGCGCTCATGCTGGCCAGCACGGCGGCCGGCACATTGGGCGCCGGGCTTTCTTCAATGATCTTCTGGAAGCGGCGCTGCACCGAGCATTCGCGCTCGAACAGGTGCACCGCCGTGCCGTCACCAAAGCCAAACACCTGCACCTCGATATGCCGGGCGCGCGGCACGTAGCGCTCCAGGTAGATGCTGGCGTCGCCAAAGGCCTTCAGGGCCAGCGCCTGGGTGGACGCCACCGTGGCCGCCAGCGTGTCTGGCCCGTCGACGCGCTTCATGCCGATGCCGCCACCACCGCCGGCGGCTTTGACCAGCACGGGATAGCCAACGCGCTGGGCCTCGGCGTGCAAGCGCGACAGGTCATCAGGCAGGAAGCGGATACTGCCAGGCAGCACCGGCACGCCGCACGCGGCGGCGATATCGCGGGCGCGGTTCTTGTCGCCCATGTTCTCGATCGACTCGACGCACGGACCGATCCACTGCATGCCTTGCGCTTGCGCCGCACGGGCAAACGCGGTGTTCTCGGAGAGGAAGCCATAGCCTGGGTGCACGCCATCGGCGCCATGCGCCGTGCCCGCGGCGAGCACCGCTTCCACATTCAGGTAGCTCTGCGCCGCCGGCGCGGGACCTACCGCGACGGCAACGTCGGCCATCTCGCAGTGCAACGCGCCGGCATCGGCGGCGGAATGCACGGCGACGGTTTCCATGCCGAGCGCCTGCGCGGCGCGGATGATGCGGCAGGCAATCTCGCCACGGTTGGCAACCAGGATTCTTCGCATATCGACTAACTCTTGCAGCTACTGCGTGGGGGCGATGCATGCGGGGCGGGCAAGCCCTGCCCCGCATGCGGCGGCCGGCCTTGTGGCCGGTCTCACTCTGGTCTGGCGTGGATCCGACGTGGATCTGGCGTGGATCCGATGTTGGTATTACTTGGCGAACAGCGAAGCGATATTGGCGAAGGCCTTGAGCTCCAGCGCATTGCCCGACGGGTCGAGGAAGAACATCGTGGCCTGCTCGCCTACCTCGCCCTTGAAGCGGATATGCGGCTCGATGATGAACGACAGGTTGGCGGCCTTGAGCCTGTCGGCGGCGACATGCCACTGGTCCATCGGCAGCACCACGCCAAAGTGGCGCACCGGCACGGCATCGCCGTCCACGGCGCTGGTATGGCGGTGGCCCGCTTCTTCCGGCGCCAGGTGGGCCACGATCTGGTGGCCGTAGAAGTTGAAGTCCACCCAGTCCGGCGCGCTGCGCCCTTCGGGGCAGCCCAGCAGGTCGCCGTAGAACTCGCGCGCGGCGGCGATGCTGTGGACGGGGAAGGCAAGGTGGAACGGGGCGAGGACGGGAGTGATTTCGCTCATGGCGCTTGGGGATCGATGTGTCGTGTGTGGGTCGGGTCTTGGCCCACCGCCGGCAACGCGCCGGCCGGTGAACCAATGAGGGAAAGTCTAGGCATGGCAACCAATTAAAAAAAGCGATATATTTTTGACCTTAGCTACACGAAAATTGATGAATCGATCATGCTGCGCGAATTCAAGACCTTTATCGCCGTAGCCCGGCACGGCACCTTTGCCAGCGCGGGCGCGCGCATCGGGCTCACCCAGTCGGCGGTCAGCGCGCAGATCCACCGCCTCGAGCAAGAGCTTGGCTTCGCCCTGTTCGACCGCACGGGCCGCTCGGCGCGGCTGAATGCCGCCGGCCGGGAAACCCTGGCGCTGGCCGAGGAACTGATGGCGCTCTACGCGCGCATCGGCGAGCACGGCGGCGCCACGGAGCGCAGCGGCATGGTGCGGGTGGGCTCGATCGCCTCGGCCCAGGTGTCGTTCCTGATCGACGCCATGGCTGCCTTCCGGGCCGAGCTGCCCGGGTGCAGGATCCGTGTAGTGCCGGGCGTGTCCCTGAACCTGCTTGGCCAGGTGGATGCGGGCGAGATCGATATCGCGGTGATGATCCGGCCGCCCTTTGCGCTGCCGTCGGAGCTGGAGTGGCGCACGCTGGTCATGGAGCCGTTCGTGCTGCTGGCGCCGGCCGCGATGGCAGGCCAGGCGTGGAGCGACGCGCTGGAATCCGCGCCTTTCATCCGCTATGACCGCAGCTCGTTCGGTGGCCGGCTGGTCGACCAGTTCCTGCGACAGTCGCGGCTGGCGGTACAGGACGCCATCGAGCTGGACGAACTGCAGGGCATCGTGCAACTGGTGGCGCGCGGCCTTGGCGTGGCGCTGATTCCGCAAACGGCGGCGCAAGGCCCGTGGCCGCACGGCGTGACAGCCTTGCCGCTTGGCGACGATACCTTTCACCGCGAGATCGGCCTGGTGGAGCGGCCGCGCCATAGCCGTCAGCCGGTGGCAAGCCGGCTCGCCGAGTACATCAGCGAGGCCGCATCGGGCTACAAGGTGTAGGCCGACGCACATCCCGCCCGCCGCCTTGCACGACGTCGCCACCCTCCAGCGCGGCCCGTGGCCGCCTGACACGCAAGGCGCAAGGTTGACCCCTCGTCAGGGGGATATGGGTTGCACCCGCATCCCGGCGTAATCTCTGCTCATGGTTGGCACGCTGAATCCACCCGAAGCGGCATGATGATGTCTCGCCCGGGTCATGCAGGCTTGCCTTATAAAAACATAGAGGTACCAGGGAATGCATAACGAAAGCGACGCAAAGTCGCGTAGCGCCAATGGGGTCAATGCGCGCAACGCTGGTGGATTCACTGCCAGATTCATCCGGCCACAAGTGCGTGAGATGGTGATGGAGGTATCCGCGCGCCTCTGTGTCGCCCTGCTGCTGAGCCTGTTCGCCTATAGCGCCTACGCGCAGTGGCGCCTGGCGCCCGAGCGCATCACCTTGCTGCTGCTCGTGGTTGCCACGGTGCTGACCGTCGGCTTGTCGCTGTTCTCGCGCATCCCCGAAAAACGCGACATGCGCCCCTTGAGCTTTGTGCTGTCGATTGGCGGCAGCTTCTATTACCTCGGGATCGAGCTCGACCCCGGCGTTCGCCTTGTCCCCGAGACTGTCGGCGCCACGCTGGAAATCACCGGCATCCTGTTCCAGCTATTCGCCAAGCTATCGCTGCGCGGCTCCTTCGGCATCCTGCCCGCCAATCGCGGCGTGGTGTCGCGCGGCGCGTACCGGCTCGTGCGCCATCCCATCTATCTCAGCTATCTGGTGACAGACCTTGGCTTCCTGCTGGCCAACTTCGGCTGGCGCAATGCACTGCTCTACGGTGGCCTTTATGCCTTGCAAACCGGCCGTGTGTTCAGGGAAGAACAACTGCTGGGCCAGGATCCCGCCTATCGCGCGTATCAGGCCAATGTGCGATATCGCGTCATTCCTGGCGTGTTTTAAACAGCGCGCCGTCAACGCTCCAACCCAATCCCCTACTGCAGCACGAGGCCCTGCTCCCGCACCGCTTGCGAATCCAGCCCGATCTGCACCTTGAATTCCCCTGGCTCGGCGGCGTACTCCAGCCTGGCGTTGAAGAACTTCAACTTGTCCTCGTCAATGGCAAAACGCACCACGCGCTCTTCGCCTGCCTTGAGCATGAGCTTGTGGAAGTCCTTCAGCTCCTTCACCGGCCGCACCACGGAAGCGGCAACGTCCTGGATATAGAGCTGGACCACGGTTTCGCCATCGCGCTGCCCGGTGTTCTTCACCGTCACGCTCGCCTCGATACGGCCACCGCGTGGCATGGTGGGGCTCGACAGCGAGATGCCGGACACGTTGAAATCCGTATAGCTCAGTCCGTACCCGAACGGGTACAGCGGGCCGGACGTTTCCTCGAAGTATTGCGAGGTGTAGTTTGCTGGCTGGCCCGGCACGAACGGGCGCCCGATACGCAGCTGGTTGTAGTAGGTGGGGATCTGCCCGAGCGAGCGCGGGAAGGAAACGGGCAGCTTGCCCGAAGGGCTGTAGTCGCCAAACAGCACGTCGGCAATGGCATGGCCGCCTTCGGTGCCGGCGTACCAGGTCTCGAGCACGGCGTCGGCGTTGTCCTTCACCCAGTTGATGGTGAGCGGGCGGCCGTTCATCAGCACCACCACCATCGGCTTGCCGGTGGTCTTGAGCGCCTTGAGCAGGGTCTCCTGGCTGCCCGGCAGCGACAAGCTGGTGCGACTCGAGGCTTCGTGCGACATGCCGCGCGACTCGCCCACGGCCACCACGATCACGTCGGCGCCGCGCGCTGCCGCCACGGCTTCGGCAATCATGTCCCCCGGGGCGCGCTTGTCCTGGACAATCTCGGGCTTGTCCCAGTTCATGAAGTTCAGGTACCCGACCACGCCAGCGTCATCGGTCACGTTCGCGCCGCGGGCATAGACCACGCGGCCATTACCGCCGAGCGCGTCGCGCACGCCTCGCAGCAGCGTCACCGTCTGCGAGGATTTGCCGGCAGCCGACCAGCTCCCCATGGTGTCGATGGGCGCATCGGCCAGCGGCCCGACGACCGCGACCGTGCCGGACTTCTTCAGCGGCAGCGTGCGCTCGCGGTTCTCGAGCAGCACCAGCGACTTGCGCGCGGCGGCGCGTGCGGCCTCCCGATGCAGGCGGCTCGGTGCGTCGACGTCCGCCGGGTCCTGTTCGGCGGTGCCGATGCGCTTGAAGGGGTCCTGGAACAGTCCCAGGTCGTACTTGGCGCCCAGTATCTCGCGCACCGCGTCGTCAATGACGCGCATGGGCACTTCGCCGGATTTCACCAGTTCGGGCAGGTGATCCCGGTAGGCGGAGTCGTGCATGCTCATGTCGACGCCGGCCATGATGGCGAGCTTGGCGGACTCGCGCGCATCCTTGGCCACGCCATGCTTGGTCAGCTCGTCGATGGCCCCGTGGTCGCTCACGGTGATGCCCTTGAAGCCCCAGCTCTTGCGCAGCAGGTCCCGCAGCAACCATGTGTTGGATGTGGCCGGCACGCCGTTGATCGAGTTCAGCGCGATCATGACGCCGCCGGCGCCGGCATCGACGCCGGCGCGGTACGGCGGCAGGTAGTCCTGGTACATGCGCAGCGGGCTCATGTCGACCGTGTTGTAGTCGCGCCCGCCTTCCACCGCGCCGTACAGCGCGAAGTGCTTGACCACCGCCATCACGCTATCTGCGTTGGCCAGGGAGGTGCCCTGAAAGCCCCGGACGCTGGCCTGCGCGCACAGCGAGACCAGGTACGGATCCTCGCCAAACCCTTCCGACGTGCGCCCCCAGCGCGGATCGCGCGAGATGTCGACCATCGGCGCGAAGGTCATGTCCAGGCCGTCCGCGCTGGCCTCGATGGCCGAGACGCGCGCGCTCTGCGCCACGGTCTCCATGTCCCAGCTCGATGCCAGGCCCAGGCTGATCGGGAAGATGGTGCGCTGCCCGTGCACCACATCGTAGGCGAAGAAGATGGGGATCTTCAGGCGGCTGCGCTCCACCGCCGCTTGCTGCATCGGCCGGTTGTCCTTGCGCGTCACCGAGTTGAACGTGCCGCCTACCCGGCCCGCCGCGATCTCCTTGAGCAACTGGGGCTGGGGCATGTCCTCGCCGATGCTGATCAGGCGCAATTGCCCGATCTTCTCCTCCAGCGTCATCCGTCCGATGAGATCGGCGACGAAGGCATTCTTGTCGCCGGCGGCAGCCGGCGCGGTGCCGGCAAGAACCGGCGAACAAACCAGGCTGGCCGACAGGGCCAGCGCAGAGAGCATTCTCATCTGAGCGTGATCCAGGTGGCGCGACAAGGTAGCTGCCCCGCAGGTGGTGCGCGTTTGCTGCCTGCCTGACAGGCACGCGAAGCGAAATGCGCTATCGTTTATCTTTCTGCACTGCGAGCGCAGTTTACCGCCACTACACTATCTGCTGCCGCAGCATGTGACGCGGCAGCCTTGCTTAACCTGTTTTTCTGGAGAGATTCGTGGTTCTTGCCGCCTTCGCCGCGTCGATTCGTAACAAGATGCAAATCGCCTTGCCAACGCTGCTGGCCGCAGGGGCGCTGCTGGCGGGCAGCCAGGCCAGCGCGTTCTCCCTGGACGACGTAGTGCCCCGCGCCAAGACCCTGGCCGACAAGCCTTATGCCGCGCCGGTCAGCAACCTGCCTCCGGTGTTCAGCCAGATGCAGTTTGCCGACTACATCAAGATCCAGCCCCGGCGCGACAACCTGGAGTGGAAGGACCAGGGCACGCCGTTCCGCCTGGGCTTCTACCACCAGGGCATGCAGTTCGGCAGCCCGGTTCGCATCAACGAGATCGTGGGCGGCGCGGTCCATGAGATCAGGTACGATCCCGCGCGCTTCGACTTCGGCGACCTGAAGCTGGACAAGTCCGCGACCGGCAACCTCGGCTATGCCGGCTTCCGGGTGCTCTACCCGATCAACCGGGCCGACAAGCTCGACGAGATCATGAGCGTGCTGGGGGCCAGCTACTTCAGGGTCATCGGCAAGAACCAGGTTTATGGCCTGTCCAGCCGCGGCCTGGCCATCGATACCGGGCTGCCCGTCGCAGAGGAGTTTCCGGCCTTCCGCGAGTTCTGGATCGAGCGGCCCGCCCCCCAGGACAAGCACCTGGTGTTCTATGCGCTGCTCGATTCCCAGCGTGCCACCGGCGCCTACCGCTTCGATCTCTATCCCGGCGAGGACGCGGTCCTCAAGGTGCAGGCGCGCATTTTCCTGCGCGGCCCCGTCGCCAAGCTCGGCGTGGCGCCGCTGACCAGCATGTTCCTGTTCGGGCCGAACCAGCAGCGCGACCAGTACAACTTCCGCCCCGCCCTGCACGACTCCAACGGCCTTGCCATCCATACCGGCAGCGGCGAATGGCTGTGGCGCCCGCTGAACAATCCGCGCAACCTCGCCATCAGCACCTTCCAGGTCACCAACCCCAAGGGCTTCGGCCTGCTCCAGCGGGGCCGCGAGTTTTCCTCGTATGAAGACCTGAAGGACCGTTATGACCTGCGGCCAAGCGCCTGGATCGAGCCCCAGGGCGACTGGGGCAAGGGCAAGGTCGAACTGGTGGAAATCCCCACGCCCGACGAGACCAACGACAACATCGTCGCGTTCTGGACGCCGGACCAGTTGCCGCCCAAGGGCCAGCCCTTGAAGGCGGACTACACGATGCACTGGACCCTTGACGAGCGCGCCCTGATGGACAAAGACCTGGCCTCGGTCAAGCAGACGCTGCGCTCAGCGGGAGAAATCACGCAGGCCAACCTGATCCGCCACCTGGATGGCAGCACCGGCATCGTGGTCGACTTCGAAGGCCCCGTGCTGGCGAGCCTCCCCCCGGGCACGCAGGTCGGCGCGCAGGTCAGCGTGAACAGCAACGCCGAGATCATCGACAGGGTGGTGGAACCCAATCCCGTCATCAAGGGCTGGCGGCTGAACCTGCGGATCAAGGTCAAGGATCCGAAGCAGGTGGTGGAAATGCGCGCGGCGCTGGTGTCCGGCGACAAGACGCTGAGCGAGACGTGGAGCTACCAGATGCCGCCGTATTCGGTCGGCGGCAAATAGTCCTGGCAATACGACATACGACCGCCGGTTACGCCGCGCCCCGTCTTGCGCCTGGCGTACCGGCTCAGGCGAGCGCGCCGCGGGTCGCCGGCATCACGGCCTGCACCGACGCGGCAAAGCGCTCGACGATGCGGTCGATATCCTGCGCCGTGCAGATGAACGGCGGCGCAAAGAGCACGTGGTCGCCCCGCACGCCATCCACGGTGCCGCCCATCGGATAGATCAGCAGCCCGTTGTGCATGGCGGTGGACTTGAGCCGGGCATGCATCTTCAGGGCCGGGTCCAGTGTCGCCTTGGTCTCGCGGTCAGCCACGAACTCCACGCCGACAAAGAGGCCGCGGCCGCGGATGTCGCCAACGTTGGGGTGGTCGCCCAGCGTTTCGCGCAGCCGGGCGCGGAGTTGCTCGCCGCGCGCCAGCACGTTCTCCAGCAGACGGTCCTCGGCGATGGTGCGCTGCACGGCCAGTGCCGCCGCGCAAGCCGTGGCATGCCCGATATACGTATGCCCATGCTGGAAGAAGCCGCTGCCGCCCACCACCGCGTCATAGATGCGGCTGCTCGATAGCATTGCGCCGATCGGCTGATAGCCCGCGGCCAGGCCCTTGGCGATGGTCACGATATCGGGCACCACGCCATCCTCCTCGCACGCGAACAGGTAGCCGGTGCGGCCCATGCCGGACATGATTTCGTCGAGGATCAACAGCACGCCGTACTTGTCGCAGACGGCGCGAATGCGCCTGAGATAGTCCGCCACCGGCGGCACCGCGCCAGCGGTCGCGCCCACCACCGTCTCCGCCACGAACGCGGCGACGCTCTGCGGGCCAAGCTCGAGGATCTTGGCTTCGAGCTCGTCGGCCAGGCGCTGCGCGTACTGCTGGTCGGTTTCACCCGCTTCCTGGTCGCGGTAGGCGTAGCACGGCGCCACATGGTGCGCCGGCACCAGCAGGGGCAGGAACGGCTCGCGGCGCCATGCATTGCCGCCGATGGCCAGCGCCCCCAGCGTATTGCCGTGGTAGCTCTGGCGGCGCGCGATGAAGTGGCGGCGCTGCGTTTGCCCGATCTCCACGAAATACTGCCGCGCCAGCTTCAACGCGGCCTCGACCGCCTCCGAGCCGCCCGAGACAAAGTAGACGTGATTCAGATCGCCGGGCGCCGCTTGCGCCAAGGTGCGGGCCAGTTCTTCCGACACCTCGGTGGTGAAGAACGACGTATGTGCGTAAGCGAGCGAATCGACCTGCTGCTTGATCGCCTCGATCACCTTGGGATGCCCGTGGCCCAGGCAGGACACCGCGGCCCCGCCCGAAGCGTCGATATAGTGCTTGCCGTTGCTGTCGATGAGCTCGATGCCCTTGCCGGCGACTGCCACGGCAAGCGTCTGGCGGGGATTGCGGTGAAATACGTGGGTCATGATGTCTGGTGTGGAAACGAAATGTCGAATTAGGGACGTGGGCGGTGCGTCAGAACCTGACCGGGAAATGCCGGGATAACGTGTGTGTCTTCCCACACGCGCTGGCCATTGACCCAGACGCCGTGGATGCCTTCGCTGAGGCGGATCGGATCCTCGAAGGTGGCGCGGTCCTGCACCCGTTGCGCATCGAACAGGACCAGGTCGGCGAACTGGCCGGCCCGGACCAGCCCGCGGTCCGTGAGTCCGTATTGCTCGGCGGCAAGCCCGGACATCTTGTGAACGGCTTGCTCAAGCGTCATCAGCCCGGACTCGCGCACCATCCGCGCAAGGATGCGCGGGAACGTGCCCCACTGGCGCGGATGGGGGCGTGGGTCGAACGGCAGCCCGTCCGAGCCAAAGATGGTCAGGGGAAAGCTGGCGATGCGCTCGACGTCTGATTCATCCATGATGAAGTAGATGGCGGCGGCGGGCTTGAGCCGTTCCAGCAGGCCATGTTCGTCCAGCCCCAGCGTCTGCATGAGTTCCTGAAAATCCCGGCCGCCAGCTTCCGGGTAGCCTTTGGACCAGGTGATCATGGTGCGCGTGGATTGTCGTACGCGGTCCAGCCGGAGCATGGTCGAGGTTGCGGGATAGGGATGGCAGTCCAGGCATAGCGGCTGTAGCCTGGAGGCGTTCTCCAGGATGGCCAGGGTCTCCACGGAGCGGCCGTGATTGCGCTTGCCTGCCACTTTGTGATGCGAGAAGACGGTGCGGCAATCCAGCGCCCCGCCGATCCTGAGCGCCTCTTCGATCGCGGGCACGATATCGTCGGTCTCGTCGCGCAGGTGGGTGGAGTAGATGCCCCCGAATGCCCGCAGCGGCTCGCAGATCTGGATGATCTCCTGCTCCGTGGCGGCGGCGGCCGGCGGATAGAAGGTGCCAGTGGAGACGCCGAAGGCGCCTGCCTGCATGGCTTTTTCCACCTCCGCGCGCATGGCGGCCACTTCCTGCGCATTGGCCTCGCGGCTCACGTCCGGCATGGCTTTGACGCGCAGCGTGGAGTGGCCCAGCAACGGCACCACGTTCACGTTGGCCGGCTTGGCGCGCATGGCATCCAGCCAGTCGGCGAACTCGGCGAACCGGAACAGTTCCGCCGGCCCCAGCAGGTCCAGTGGCTGCGGCGGATCGCCGGTGACCAGCGGCGCCACGCTGATGCCGCAGTTGCCTGTCACCACCGTGGTGATGCCCTGCGAAACCTTGGGTTCCATCTCCGGATGCACCAGCAGGTAGCCGTCGTCGTGCGTATGGGAATCGATGAAGCCCGGCGCCAGGACGCGGCCCGCCGCGTCGATCACTGCCCTGGCCCGCATGCCGGCCAGGTCACCGACGGCAACGACCCGGCCGCCAGCGACGGCGACATCCGCGATCCGCCGCGGCGCGCCCGTGCCATCGACCAGCGTCGCGCGCCGAAACAGCAGATCTGCAATGCTGGCGGCCTCCATGGGTAATGCCGACATGACGTCTCTCCCCTGCTTACTGTGGTTCGATTCCCGCTTGTTTGACAACCTACGCCCACCTTCCGGCCTCCAGGCCTGCCGGGCCGCGAAGCTGGACCACGCCTGCCCGCCTGGGACTGCGAGCTTCGCCCTCAAGGCGGGATCGGCGCAATGAAGCGCTGCGGGCACCGGTGAAGTATAAGAAAGCGTGCCCGGTTATGCAACAATTGTTTCTTAATAAATAGATGAGATTCACTCGATTCACTCTGCGCCGCGCGACGCCGGAGGCACGCCCCGTGCGTCGGGTGACCAGTTGTGCAACAATCGTTACATCCGACAATCAGGACACCCCAATGCCTACCGAAGTCTCCACGCCGCCGCAGAGCCTGGATGAACTGCTCGTTCATCTCCGGGAGAACTTCGCCACGCTCAGTACGCAGTTCCAGGGCGGGGCGCGCTACCTGCTCGATCATCCGCAGGAGATTCCCATCCTGTCCATGCGCAAGATTGCCGCGAATGCAGGTGTCCAGCCGGCCACCCTGGTACGCCTGGCGCAGTTCCTTGGCTTCGAGGGCTGGCAGGGCCTGCGCGAGCTCTTTGTCGAGTCGATCCGCGGCGGCCCGCAGCCCTACGCCAAGCGTGCCAAGAAGCTGGTACGCGAGAGCGGGTCAAGCCGGATGCTCACGGAAATGCTCGACGCCCAGCACCGCAACCTGGACCTGACCGGGGCCAACAATGCCGAGTCGATGCCGCAAGCCGCCGAGCTGCTCAGCGCCGCGCCGAATGTGTATGTAGCGGGCTTTCGCTCGTGCTACCCCATCGCGTTCACCCTGCACTACGTGTACCGGCTGTTTCGCCCAACGGTGCACCTGATCCGTGGCGACGCGGGCACGCTCGAAATGGAGCTGCGCGCCCTGACGGCCAAGGATGCCGTGGTGGTCGTGAGCTTTGCGCCCTACTCGCAGGAAAGCATCCGCGTGGCCGATGCCGCGCGCGAGGCCGGCTGCCGCGTGGTGGCCCTGACCGACAGCACCGTGGCACCGATTGCCTTGCATGCCGATTGCACGCTGCTGTTCTCCATCGACAGCCCGTCGTTCTTTCCCTCCATCACGGCTGGCGTGGCGGTGGCGGAAGCCCTGGTCGAGCAGTTGCTGGCCAAGAAGGGCAAGGGCGCGATCAAGGCGCTCGAACTCGCCGAAGGCCAGTTGCACCAGACCGGCGCCTACGTCCCGGCCAGGCGGGGCTAGCAGGCCAGGCATGCGGCTAGGCGAGCTGGCCGCAGCCGGCCCGCGCATTGCGGCAAAGCCCTTGCGCTTCCAGGAACAACGCCACGTCCAGGCACCTTGTTTCCTGCCACGGCGGCGCGATTAGCTGTACGCCGAGGGGCAGGCCAGCCACGGCGCAAGGCGCGGCGACCACGGGCAGCCCCGCCAGCGAGACAGGGCGAGTCAGGTGGCCGGCATCTGCGCGCGGCACGTAGGTCCGCTTGCCGCCAGCGATCTGCTCCGCTCCGATCAGGGGTGCGGCGTATGGCGTGGTGCATGCCAGCAGCAGGTCAACCTCATCGAACAGTGCCTCCAGCTTCTCGCGCCACACGGCCTGGTAGGCCTTGGCCAACTGGTACCAGCCCTCGGGGATGGACAGGCCGGCCAGCATGCGCTGGCGCACAAAGGCGCTATAGCCAGGATGGCGCTCGGCGAAGCCGCGCTGCACATGGTTGCGCCCGACCTCAAACGCGGAAATGATCGACGCGGCGTCGCGCGCAAGATCGGCTTCCGGTAAATCGATCTTCCGTACAGCATCAAACGCCGAGGCAACGCGCAGCACGGCATCCTGGGCCTCGTCCTGCGCGAAATCGCCAAAGCCGGCTTGCAGAATCCCCACGCGCAGGCCCGTCATCGACACGCCGGCAGGCCGCACCGGCTCGCCGGGTCCGGGTTCGGCTGCGGACCCCAGCATCGCGCGGTATGCCATTGCCAGTCCGGTTGCATCCGAGGCCATCGGACCCACCGCGTCCAGGCTCTCGGCATACGGAAAGCACCCTTGCGCCGAAATGCGGCCCGTGGTCGGCCGCAGGCCCCAAATGCCGCAGAACGACGCCGGCGCGCGAATGGATCCGTTGGTATCGGACCCGATGCCAATCGGTGCGATCCCGGCTGCAATCGCCGCGGCGGTGCCCGCCGACGATCCGCCCGCGATCCTGGCCGGATCCAGCGGATTGCGCACCGGTCCGCCGATCACGTTCTCGCCGGTAGCGCCGCAGGCATACTCGTCCATCTGTGTCAGCGCCACCGGGATCGCGCCGGCCGCCATCAATGCTTGCACCGCGGCGGCGCTGCGGGTGGCGGGCGGCTCATTCGCCCGCGCTTGGGCGCCGGCAAGAGTCGCGTGGCCTTCCACGTCCAGCAGGTTCTTGACGACAAAAGGCACGCCAGCCAGGGCAAACGGGGCCTTGCCGGCGAGGCGGGCCGTGTCGCAGGCGCCCGCGCCGACAATGGCCTCCCGCGCCAGCAGCCGGGAGACACAGTTCAGCGGCGCCACCTGCGCCGCCCTGGCAAGGCTGGCCCGAACCACGTCTTGCGCGGAATGACTCCCGCCGCGGAGCTGCGCCGCGATGCCAGTGACGGACTGCAAATCAACCGCCATCGCCGCCCCCCACCCTGCTCCGCACCGGCCCGCTTGCCAAGGCATTGGCAAGCCCCTGCGCCATGCCCTCCATGCCCTGCACCAGCGCCACGACAGCCTCGATATCCTGCGCCGAAACCGGCGGCCGGACTTTGCCAATGGCCGTATCGACGGCAGCCCGCAGTTCCGCCTGCGTCATGCGTTGCGTCGCCATCTCACACCTGCCGGTCGGACATGAGCTCGCGCGGAATGGCGAGGATCAGCACCGCAGCAATCAGCATCATGGCCGCCAGTGCCAGCACCCCCAGCGAGATGCTGCCGGTGGACTGCTTGATGCCACCCATGAGCACGGGGCCGATCAAGCCAGCGAGGCTGGCGGCACTGTTGATCATGGCGATGCCGCCAGCGGCGGCCGTACCGGCCAGCACGCGGCCCGGCAGGCCCCAGAACATCGCCAGCGTCGCCATCAGGCCGGAGATGCCGATGGTCAGGAACACCATGGCCATGACGGTATTGTGCGCAAACAGCGTGCTGGCCCACATGGCGGCGGCCGCGACAAAGAGCGGGACGGCGGCATGCAGGCGCCGCTCGCCCACGCGCTGCGCATGCGCCGCGTTGCGGTTCATCACCACGCAGGCAACGCCATACGGGATTGCCGTCAGCAAGGCAATCTCGAGGGGAGACTGCATGCCCGTGGACTGGATGATGGTCGGGAGCCAGAACACCAGGCCATAGTTGCCGATATTGAACAGCAGGCAAATGCCCATCAGCATCCACAGCACCGGGGATTTGAGCGCGGCCACGAAGCTCGTGTTCTTGCGGGCGTTTTCCGTGGATAGCGTGGTGGTGATCGCCGCCGCTTCCGCCTTGGTCAGCCAGGGCGCGGCCTGAGGCGACTCCGGCAGCATCTTGAGCACGAGCAGGCCCAGCACGATCGCCGGCAACGCTTCGATCAGGAACATCCACTGCCAGCCCTGCAAGCCATGCAGGTCATGCGTGCCGGACATCAGCGCGCCAGAAATCGGCCCGCCCAGCACCATCCCCAGCGGCATCGCCAGGAACAGGATCGACATGATCTTCGACTGCCGGGCCGCCGGATACCATTTGTTCAGGTACATGACCGCGGCAGGGAAGAAGCCGGCTTCCGTCACGCCCAGCATGAAACGGGCGAAGTAGAACTCCGCTGGCGTGCTCACCAGCATGGTCGCGGCGGAAACCAGCCCCCACACGATCATGATGGCGGCCATGCTCTTGCGCATGCCCAGCCGATAGATCAGCAGGCTGCTGGGCACCTGGCAGAGCATGTAGCCCCAGAAGAAGATACCGGCCCCGACGCCGTACACCACGTCGCTCAGCCCCAGCGCCTGCTGCATCTGCAGCTTGGCAAAGCCAACATTCACCCGGTCCAGGTAGCTGAAGAAATAGCAAAGGACGATGAACGGCACGATGCGCCTGGTCACCTTGGCGAAGGCGGCGGCGTCCAGCCCGCTCTCAACGCGGGGCGCTTGCCCCGCATCACCCAGGGTGGCGGGGTTCTTGACAACGGTCATGCTGGTCTCCTCCTGGTACGAAATTACTCAAACGCTTCGTCGTTGGGCTGGTCGTAAGCTCTCTTGACCGCGGCGCTCATCGGGAACTCGAAATTGATGTTCTTAGGCGGCACCGGCTTGCTGAACCATTTGTCGTACAGGCCCTTGATCTCGCCGCTCTTCATCAGGCCGGTGATCACGCCGTCGACCAGCTTCTTGAACTCGGGATCGTCCTTGCGCATCATGAAGCCGTAGGCCTCGAACGACTGGGGCGTGCCAACCACTTCCCATTCCGCCGGGTTCGGCGCCAGCGTTTTCGCGCCCGACAGCAGCACGTCGTCCATCATGAAGGCGGAAACGCGGCCCGATTGCAGGATCAGGAACGACTCGCCGTAGTCCTTGGCGCTCTGGATCGTGATGTTGGCCTTCTTGTCGTCGTTGAGCTTGCGCAGGATCCGCTCGGACGTGGTGCCCGCGTTGGTGACCACGGCCTTGCCGCCAAGGTCCGGGAAGTCGTGCACCGGGCCGCCCTTCTTGACCAGCAAGCGCGTGCCGGCAACAAAGAAGGTGGTGGAGAACGCCACCTGCTGCTGGCGCGCTTTCAGGTTGGTGGTGACCCCGCACTCCAGGTCGACCGTGCCGTTCTGGACCAGGGATATGCGGTTCTGCGACGTGACCGGCACCATGCGCACATCAAGCTTGGCCAACCCCGCCTGCTTCTTGACCTCGGCCACCACCTTGTCGCAGATGTCCTGCGAGTAGCCGATCACCTTCTGGTTGCTGTCGTAGTAGGAAAACGGGATCGAGGTGGTGCGATGCCCGATCGTGATCGTTCCCGACGCCTTGATCCGGGTCAGCGTGGGGCTGGCAGCCACATCCGAGGCCTGGACCGCCCCCACGCCAAGCATCGCTCCCAGCATTGCCAATCCGAGGCAGGTGGCTTTCACAGCTTTCATTTATCGCTCCTTGTTTAGCAGACATGCGACGGGCCATCGCGTTTGAATACTATTCACTGAGCAACAACTGTTCCATCATGGATAACCATGAAACATATGTATTTTTTGCGGGAAAAATGAAGTAACAGACGCATCACGCACCAAATAAGGCGATACAAATGGTGCATGACCGGCCTCATTTTGAGGCACGACGGAACCAGCAGGCCTGCGCAACCAGGCGTAGCATGTCGCGCTCGCCTCCAGCTTTTGACCCAGCCTCATGCGTTCCATGCGATCCCTGCCGCCTCTCGTCACCCTGCGCGCGTTCGAAGCTGCCGCCAGGCGCCTGAGCTTTAGCCTGGCGGGGCAAGAGCTTTTTGTGTCACAGAGCGCCGTCAGCCACCATATCCAGCGCCTGGAGAACGACCTGGGCGTGACGCTGTTCGAGCGGCGCGCGCGCGCGGTTGTGCTGACGCCCGCGGGGCAGGTGTATTACGCCAAGGTACATGCAGCGTTCGAGCTGCTGCGCGACGGCACGGAGCAGGTACGGACGCCCGGCACGGCGCGCACGACGCTGACCGTGGGGCTGCTGGCGTCGTTTGGCACGCGCTGGCTGGCGCCGCGCTTGCAGGCGTTCTACCTGGCGCATCCCGGCATCGACCTGCAGTTGCGGCCGGATATCGGCCTGGCCGATGTGGCCGGCGGCGAGGTCGACGTAGCGATCCGCTACGGGCGCGGCGCCTGGCCGGGCGTGCAGGCGCAGCAACTCATGCCGGAGCGCCTGTCGGTGGTCTGCGTGCCCGGCCTGATCGCCGGGCCGGACCGGCCCGCCACGCCACAGGACCTGCTGCGCTTTGCGTTTTTATCGTCGCATGCCCGGCAGCCGTTCGAGTGGGACGCTTGGTCGCGCCGCTTTGGCCTGGACCTGAGCCAGGCGCAGACCGTGCATCTGCACGACTACAACATCGTGGTGGAAGCGGCGCTCGCCGGCCAGGGCATCGCCATGGGCCGCCACCGCCTGATCGCCCAGCAACTGGCCAGCGGCGCGCTGGTGCAGGCCCTGCCCGACGCGGTACTGGATGATCCCGGCATCGGCTGGTGGCTGGTCGCACCGCGCGGCGCGCTGGGCGAGGCCGCGTCGGCGTTCCGTGGCTGGCTGATGGCGGCGGCCGCCGAGGATACGCTGGACCGCGCCTGATGCCACGTGGCGCCGCATGGCATCACATGATCACCCACGGATTAGTTTTACTCATGTGTGGCAGGGCAAGAATTGATTGGTTTCCCGGCCGCCAAGCCGATAGGATGGGCCTTCCCAATCTCTTTCCCGCGCAACCCCCATGACTCTCTCCCTCTCCGCCCGCGTGGCCGAACTCGGGCTGACCCTCGAAGCCGCGGCCGCGCCCGCTGCCAACTATGTGTCGTTCGTGCAGGACGGCAACCAGCTCTTTATCTCCGGCCAGATCTCCCGCGAACATGGCCAGGCCGCGTACCTGGGCCGCCTGGGCGACAATATTTCGGACGAAGACGGCGTGCGGGCGGCGCGGCTGTCGGCGCTCGGCATCCTGTCGCAGATCGCCGCCGCCACGGGTGACCGGCTCGACCGGGTGGCCCGTGTGGTGCGGCTGGGCGTGTTCGTGGCTTGTACGCCGGACTTCAATCGCCAGAGCGCCATCGCCAACGGTGCGTCGGACCTGATGGTGCAAGTCTTCGGCGATGCGGGCCGCCATGCGCGCAGTGCCGTGGGCGTGGCCGCGCTGCCTGCCGGCGTTGCCGTGGAAGTCGAAGCGGTCATCTCGCTGACTTCGGCCTGAACCGAACGCGCATCACAGGAACTCCCATGCCAGCCCCCCTCACCGCTGCCGCCATCGACGCCCTGCGCGCCCTTACCCCGGGTGTGCAAGGCACCACGCACTTCAACCACGGCGGCGCCTCCCTGCCGTCAGCGGCCACGCTCGAGGCGATCTACAGCCACCTGCAGCGCGAGGCCACGCTGGGACCGATGGAAGCCGGCGTCGCGGCGCGCGAACAAACGGAACGCGCGCGCACCCTCGCCGCGCAACTGCTCAACGCCCAGCCGGCGGAAATCGCGCTGACCACGGGCAATTCGCCCGGCTGGGGCGCTGCGTTCGCCGCCCTGGGAGCCTGGCAACCCGGCGACAGGATCCTGGTCGGGCGCCACGAATGGGGCGGCAACCTGGCCACCATGCGCCTCACGGCGCAGCGCGCGGGCGCGTCGATCGAAGCCATTCCGTCCGACGACAGCGGCGCGGTGGATCCCGAGGCGCTGGAGGCCATGCTGGACGACCGCGTGCGCCTGATTGCGCTGACCTGGCTGCCGGCCAACGGCGGGCTGATCAACCCCGCAGCGGCCATCGGAAAGGTAGCGCGGCGCCACGGCATCCCCTACTTCATCGACGCCGCGCAGGCGGTGGGGCAATTGCCGATCGATGTCGCCCAGTTGGGCTGCGACGTGCTCAGCGGCGCAGGGCGCAAGGCACTGCGCGGCCCAAGGGGAACAGGCCTGCTCTATGTGCGGCAGGACTTCCTGCCCCGGCTCACGCCGGCATTCGTCGACACGTACTCTGCGCCGCTGAACGCAGACGGCGAGCCGGTGTTGCTGGCCGGCGCGGCCCGCTTCGAATCGGCGGAAGCATCGATGGCGCTGCGCTGCGGCCTGGCCAACGCCTTGCAGGAAGCGCTGGAAATCGGCCTCGAGAACATCCGTGCGCGGATCGATGCCACCGCGCAGGCGCTGCGTGCGCAGCTGGCCGGCATACCCGGCGTGACGGTGCTGGACCAGGGCCACGAGCGCTCCGGACTGGTGGCGTTCAACCTGGCCGGCCAGGACCCGGTCTCGGTGCAGCGCAGCCTGGCGGCGCAGGGCGTGGTGATCGGCAGCAACGGCGTCGCCTATACGCCCCTGGATATGCACGCCCGCGGACTCAGCCAGATCGCCCGCGCATCGGTCAGCTACCTGACCACCGAGGCGGAGATCGGGAGGTTGCTGGAGGGCTTGCGGGCGCTGGTGCGTTAGGGCGCCGGACCGGGCTTCTCATCGTGCTGCGCATCGCGCGACATCGAGGCCACCGCGCACGTGCACGAAGTGTGCGAACTGGCCAAACTAGCGGCAGCGCTCCTCCGGCTGCCTGAATAGGGGTTTATGCCAACTTCTCTGCGGCCCCGGGTTGCGGTCTACTGGAAGCGAATCAAGACGTGGCTGGAGCGTGGATTGGCACTGCTTAGCTTGCCACTACATGCCAGCCGTGGGATTCCGACTCCAGGAGACAACACCATGGTGACCAAGCAGGACGAAAGCTTCATTTTGAAGAACCTTCTCGCGCTGGCAGCAGTGGAGGCCCTCGGCGGCGCGATTGCGCTAGGCTTCGCCTTCAATCTCCTGACCTGACTCAAAGGACAACAGAGATCCTCCATCGTTGTCAGGTATCAAAGGTATAAAGAGAATCCAGAAAGAATCCAGGCTTTATTAAAGCTCCCCGGCACTGGCTTTGATCCGGCCAGTTTTCCGGGGATCTCTGTCGTCAGGGACCCGTATTTTCAGTGCTGTCCCGTCGTCCGCTGCCGGCGGAACCTGGGCGCATTTCAGCTCGCAAGCGCCCTGCCGGCAGCGCCAGGTCAGTTCAGGCTTCCCGGATTCTGCGCCGCGGCTTTCTGCTTGGCCTTGGCCGCAAAGTACGCGCCAATCTGCTTCTGCGTAATCTCGCCCTTCTTCTTCGTATCGATCTTGTCGAAGTTCTTGTAGACCTCCGGCATGCCGGCCTCTGCTTCCTCGCGGCTCAGCTTGCCGTCGTGGTTGGTATCGGCGGCAGCGAACTTCTCTGCGAATTTCGCCTTGGCTTCCTTTGGATTCATGGGCGCTTGCGGCGCCGCCTGGGGGGCGGGTTGCGGCGCGGGTTGTTGCGCGCCGACAGTGCCGGATGCAAAGAATGCGACCAGCGCCAGGCTGGCGGTCGACAGTAGCCGTGGAATCATTAGAGTCTCCTGGAACACTTCGATGGTATCGCCGGCCGGTCCCGCGGTCGTCGGCGGCCGGTTGGCTTGTGCAGAGATCGGGAGCAATCGATCCCCCGGGCCCGCGGCTAAGATCATCGTCGGCTTTCCGGTATTGCGGAATTTAGTTATTTCGGTATCTGATATTAGCGTTTTGCCAGTCAGGCGGTGGTGACGCGCGGCAATGCGCGCTGGCGGGTCAGGGCCGGGGAGCCCCAGCATCCCGCGCCCGCCCCAGCAAGAACTCGCGCTCGCGGGTGTTGCGGGTCATGCCGGCGGCGCGCTCGAACTCGGCGCGGGCCTCGGCGAAACGGCCAAGCTTGTACAACAAGTCGCCGCGCACGCTGGGCAGCAAGTGGTACTTCGCCAGCGAGGACTCGGTGAGAAGCGCATTCACCAGTTCCAGGCCGGCCTCGGGGCCGAAAGCCATGCCGATCGCGACCGCGCGGTTCAGCTCCACCACGGGTGATGGCGCCACCTCCGACAGCGCGTCGTAGATGGCGGCGATCTGTGCCCAGTCGGTATCTGCGGCGGCGGTGGCGCGGGCGTGGCAGGCGGCCAGCGCCGCCTGCAAGGCGTAGGGGCCGAGCGCGCCGCCCAGCTCTTGCGCGCGCGCCAGCGCCGCCAGCCCACGCCGGATCAGCAGGCGGTCCCAGCGGCTGCGGTCCTGTTCAAGCAGCAGCACCGGGCGGCCTTGCGCATCGACCCGTGCATGCGTGCGCGAGGCCTGGATCTCCATCAGCGCCACCAGTCCGTGCACCTCGCTTTCCTGCGGCGCCAGGCCGGCCAGCGTGCGGCCCAGGCGCAGTGCTTCCTCGCACAGCGCCGGGCGCATCCAGTCGTCGCCAGCCGTAGCGGAATAACCTTCGTTGAAAATCAGGTAGATCACCTCCAGCACCGACGCCAGGCGCGGCGCCCGTGCCTGCGGGCCTGGCACTTCGAAAGGCACGCGGGCCGCACCGAGGGTGCGCTTGGCACGCACGATGCGCTGGGCGATGGCGGCCTCCGGCGTGAGAAAGGCGCGCGCGATTTCCTCGGTGGTCAGCCCGCCCAGCAGGCGCAGCGTCATGGCGACCCGCGCATCGGTGGAGAGCACCGGGTGGCAGGCGGTGAAGACCAGCCGCAGCAGGTCGTCGCCAATATCGTCCGCGCGCGCGGCGTCCAGCGCATCGACAAAATCCGGCACCACGTGAGCCTCCATCGCTTCGAGATCGTGGCCGATCTGCTCGTGCTTGCGGGCGTGCAGTGCCTGCTGGCGCAGATGGTCGAGCGCGCGGTTCTTTGCCGTGGTCATCAGCCAGGCGCCCGGGTTGTCCGGCACGCCGGTCTCGCCCCAGCGCTCCAGCGCGGCAACGAGCGCATCCTGGGCCAGTTCTTCGGCCAGGCCCACGTCGCGCACCACGCGCGCAACGTGGGCGATGACCTTGGCGGATTCGATGCGCCAGACGGCTTCGATCGCCCGCTGCGTCGGTGTCGTCGTCACCATGTGTTTCAGGCCGCGCTGGTCGCGCCGGGTGCCGAGGGCTCCATGTACACCAACTCCCAGATATGCCCGTCAAGATCATCGAACCCGTGCCCGTACATGAAGCCGTGGTCCTGCGGCGCGCGTGGCGCCGTAGCGCCTGCGGCCAAGGCTTTGGCGACCAGGGCGTCCACCTCGGCGCGGCTCTCGCAGGAGATGCAGATCAGCACTTCGGTGCTCTCGGAGGTATCGCACAGCTTGCGGGTAGTGAAAGTCTTGAAGAATTCGTGCTTGAGCAGCATCGCGTGGATGTTCTCGCCGATGATCATGCAGGCGGCGCTGTCGTTGGTGAACTGCGGGTTGAAGGTGAACCCGAGGCCCATGAAGAAATCCTGCGAGCGCTGCAGGTCGGCCACGGGAAGGTTCAGGTAGATTTGCTTATGCATGATTCGTCCTTGGATTCGGTTTCGCGTGATTGGGGGGAAGCTCGGCGGGTTGCCCCGCTTAACGGGCCAGGGCCGCCGGGGCCTCGGCTAGCGTCTTCAGGTTGACCAGCCCTTGCTCGAAATCGTTGCCGACCATCTTGAAGACGAGATGCATCAACTTGGCAAAGTACGGCACGCCGCCTTCCATCGACCAGGTCACGTTGGTGGCATCGGCCTGCGGCCTGAGCGTGAATTCGACGGTGTTGTGCGCCTCGAACGGCTTGATGAAATCCAGCCGCATCGTGACCTTGGAGGCCGGCTCCGCATGGAGGATTTCCATGCTGCCCACGCCTACCTTGTCGCTCTCCCAGGCGTAGGCGGCGCCCTGCCCGCTGCGTGTGGCGCCGTAGGTGCCCTTCAGGGACGGGTCCTTCTTTTCATAGGGGTTCCACTGGTTGAAGTTGTGGAGGTCGTTGATGAGCGCGAACACGCGCTCCGGCGGCGCCTTGACGCTGGCGCTGCGCTCAACCCGGAAGGTATCGGGCCGCGTGGCGGCGTAGATCAGCAGCAGGGCGATGGCGGCGAAAGCGGCGAGCAGGATGGGCTTGAGCATGGTGTCGGGATCCGGCAATGGTTGGGGTGGGCTCGGGTGTGATCGTGGGATCGTTGGCTCAGTGCTGGCCAACGTCCAGGTCGCGAAAGCGCTCCACCGCAGGACTCGGCGCGAAGTCCTCCAGCTCGAACAGCTGCCGTACCTCGATCTCGCCGTCGGCCATATCGCCATGCGGCGATGGGAAGCGCCGCGCCCATTCCATCGCTTCCTCGCGGCTGCGCACCTGGATCAGCGTGTAGCCCGCCACTATTTCCTCGCTTTGCGCAAACGGCCCGTCGATGATGGTGCGCTGGCCACCGGCATAGCGGATGCGCCAGCCGGCGGAAGTGGGCTTGAGCCCGGCGGCGTCGAGCAGCACGCCCGCCTTGGCCAGTTGCTCGTGATATGCCGCCATCGCGGCGAAGCGGCTTTCGTCCGGCATCGCGCCGGCTTCACTGCCTTGCGTGGCTTTCACCAGGATCATGAATCGCATCGCGGTTCTCCTTAGCTTGAGGTTGCTGGTTGTCGGTGGTAAGCCGTGGCGGTGGCACGCCGCTGCCATCTCGTTGGCTCTTACCGGTACGACGAACCGCGCGCCGCCAGATCGACATCCTGTACAAATATCCCTGCAAACCAAGGGTAACTACCTAGGTAAAGCCGCGCACCCCATCCGCTTGCGGCTTTACAGGAAGCAAGGCCCGACCTCGCGGACCTCCACGGTGCACCATGCCGCGGCGGGGCACTCGGCGGCGATGGCAATGGCCTCGTCCTGCGTGGCGCAGTCGAGCAGGAAGTAGCCGCCGATCATTTCCTTGGCCTCGGCAAAGGGGCCGTCGAGCAGGTCGCGGCGGCCTTCGCGCACCTGCACGCGCACGCCATTGGCCTGCGACGTGAGCGAGTTGACACCCAGCAGCAGCCCGCGCTCATTCAGGCCTTCGGCAAAACGCTGCATGCTGGCGTAAGCCTGGCGCCCTTCTTCCGGGGAACGCTCGGCGCGCTGGCCAACGGGTTCGACAATCAACAGCATGTACGACATAGGGTCTCCACTTTGTCTTGCGCATTTTCGGGTATGGCTTGCCGCCCACATCCTGCACGCCTCGGCCGCCGGCCGCAAGCGGCCGGCGCGCCACGGATGGATGGCAGAAATGCTTGGCCGTTAATTGCAATGAAGGAGGATTCGCCAACCATTGCCGATCCGGGCGGACAGTTTAATATGTCGGCCTTGCTCCACCTGGCACCCAACGCCTTCCCATGACCGCATCGCGCCAGCCAACCAACCATCCCTCGTACTTCATCGAGGGCGACACCGTGATCTGGTCGCACAACGACCGGCCGCTCTGGGCCAAGGACGGCAGCCCGCTGCCCATTGCCCATCCGCAGGCGTTCCGCTGCATCGACGGGCGCTGGTTCACCGACGGCGAGCACGTCATCGTGCAGGCCCAGCAAGGCAGCGCCGCGGTCTGGTACTACTTCTACCGGATCGAGAACGCCGACATCGCCACTTTCGAAGTCCTCAACGAGCGCTACGCCCGCGACGCCCGCCAGGCTTACTTCATTACCGGCAAGACCATCCGCACCCGCAGCCCGCAGGCCTTCCGGCCGCTGGTCTACCAGGACTGGCGCTGGCCCGAGAATGGCCCGCTGGAGCCGGTGACCTGCATGCATGACTACTACGCCGTGGACGCCGAGTCGGCCTACTTCAACGGCAAGCGTGTGATCGGCGCGGATGGCGCCACCGTGGTGGGCTTGCCGGGCAACTACATCGCCGATGCCGGGCATGCGTACTACTTCGGCCAGCGCATCGAAGCCGACCGCGCCAGCCTGGTGGTAGCGCCCAGTGGCGACGGCCCGCTGCGCATGACCGACAAGATCGGCCCCATCGAAGACGGCCAGCGCATGACCGCGCTCGACCACCGCCAGGTCGAGCACTGGCGGGAGTTCTTCACTGCCCTGCCCGCGCTGCAGGACTATTGGTGGCACCGCCTGCAGGCGCCCGCCGCGCCAGCCACGCCAGCCACGCCAGCCACGCCAGCGCAAGAAGTGGAATACGGCGGCCATCGCCTCACCGGGCTCGATCCGGCCACCTTTGCCGCGAGGGAAATGCCCGTTGGCCACGGCCTGATGGGCGTGTTCTGTGGCGATGCGCATGGCATCCACTGGCTGCACTGGTACGCTGACGGCCCGTGCGAGCTGACCTTGCTCTCCTCGCGGCCGATATCCAGCCTGGAAACGCTGGGGGATGGCTATCTCAGTGACGGCGTCACCGTGTTCTACGCGCCGAACCATTACCAAACGCCGCAAGCCCTGCGCAAGGTCGATCCCGCCGGGTTTACCGTGCTGCAGGGCTCGTGGGCCCGCGATGCCAGCCGTGCCTTCCATCGCGGCAAGGCCAAGAAAGGCGTGAACCCGGATGCCTTGCGCATCGCAGGCTGCTACGCATGGGACGACGCGCAATTGTTCTGCGACGACAAGCCGCTCAAGGTAGCCGTGCCGCACGATACGCTGCAGGTACCGCACCCTGGCTTCCTGCTGGCCGGAGACCAGTTGTTCTTCGGGCGCCGGCCGGTCTCGGCCAAGCGTGTGCACCTGCCCACACTGGAGTTCCTCGACGCGGACTTTGCGCGCGACCGCAAGCACGCCTATATCATCGGCTATGTGAACCTGGTAGCAATCGACGGCGCCGATCCGGCCAGCTTCCGCGTGCTGGAAAACGGCCGCGCTGCCGATGCTGTGCGCGAGTACGACGCGGCCGCACTGAAAGAAGCGAGCGCACCGGCAACCGACTAGCCGCTGAGCATCGCCGGTACAATGGCTCGGACTTGGGACGCGAGCTATTTCCTGACCCCGACGCCATCATGACCCAGGCTTATTCAGACACCGTCAGCCGGATCCTGGCTTCCCATCTGCAAAGGCATGCCCAGCCGGCTGCGTCCGCCAGCGCTGCCGCAACCCCGCCGCTAGTCGTGCACCAGCATTTCACCGTCGCGAACGAGGCGGTGACGCTGCAGTTGCCGGCCTGGCGCGACTATGTCGGCCGCATACTCGATGTCCCGGTGTCGCGCGCGCAGGTTGCCGGCGGCTTCCGGGGCGAAATCGATACCTATGTGCTCAAGGACCTGACCTACCTGGACAGCCGCACCGACCCGGTGAGCCAGATTCGCACCACCGCGCGCATCTCCACCGACAGCGTGCGCGACTACGTGTTCCATGTGGCCATGGACGGGATCGCCGAAACGGTGACGGACTTCTCCCGGCAGCGCAAATCCGCCCAGTTCGTGCCAGGCATCCTGGCGCTCGACATGAACCAGCCGATGCACATGCACCGCCCCACGCGCGCCCGGGTGCTGGCCTTCTTCGTGCCGCGCGCCACGGTGGAGGCGGCCATCCCCGATGCCGAGTCCATTCATGGCCGCGTGGTGACCTATACCTCGCCGCTGACGCGCCTGATCTTCGACCACGTGACGGCGCTCTGCCGCAGCCTCCCGGCACGGTCCGAGGCCGATGCGGAAAGCACCATCCAGGGCTGCGCGCACCTGATCGTTGCCGCATTCGGCAAGCAGGCGCGCCTTGCCGGCAACGCGCGCGCGGCGGCCCGCGCCGCCATGCTGGAGCGGGTGCAGCGCTACGTGCAGGCCAACTTACACCACGAGGACCTCTCGCCCGAGAGCATCCTGCAAGCGTTCGGGCTGCCGCGCCCAACCCTGTACCGGATGTTCGAGCACGAAGGCGGCCTTGGCGCGTATATCCGCAACTGCAGGTTGCGGGCGGCAGCCGACGATCTCCTGCGCCATGCGCACATCGGCATCGGCGAGATCGCCTATGGCGCCGGCTTCAACAGTGCCTCGGACTTTACCCGCGCATTCCGCAGGGCCTACGGCGTGTCCCCAAGGGATTTCCGGGGGCTTTCAGGCGCTGGCGACGGCGCCCGCGAGATACCCCCGGACGGGCCGCATGCGCCATATGTCACGTAATCGTCATGCGCGCGCCATACAATCGGTGACTTCCCAATAGTCCGAATGCCCTGGCGATGCCTGACGTTCCGGTTGACTCACACGTGGCTCGTTCCCGCTTCCGGCAGCCCTGTGCCGAGGATCTCTGCGTCACCACGCCATCGGTGACCACGGAACAGAACAATCAGGAAGTCCTCGATGTGTTCGGCAAGCACCGGGACCTTGCCAGCTTGCCGGTGACCGAGAACGACACGCCGATCGGCCTGATCAATCGCGCGATCTTCATGTCGCAGATGAGCAAGCCCTATCACCGCGAGCTGTACAACCGCAAGAGCTGCATCGCCTTCATGGACAAGGAGCCGCTGGTGGTCGATGCCGCGATGAGCATCGAGGCCCTGACCTTCAAGGCGGTGGAGTACGGCGAGAAGGCACTTGCCGATGGCTTCATCATCGCGCGCGACGGCCGTTTCCTTGGCATCGGGCATGGCTTGCAGCTCATGCGCGTGGTGGCGGACATGCAGGCCGAGAAGAACCGCCAGATCATGCACAGCATCGACTACGCCAGCACCATCCAGCGCTCGATGCTGCGCCCCTCGCGCGAGGCGCTGGCCAGGACGCTCGGCGACGCGGGCCTGGTGTGGGAGCCGCGCGATGTGGTTGGCGGAGATTTCTATCACTTTGCCGCGTTCGAGGACGGCTGGTTTGCCGCGCTGGCCGATTGCACGGGCCACGGCGTACCGGGTGCGTTCCTGACCCTGATCTCCTCATCCATCCTGATCCAGGCCATCGAGCAGCGCGGCCCGCGCGACCCCGGCGCGCTCCTGATGGCGGTGAACCGCGGCATCAAGCAGATGCTCGGGCAGCTCGACGGCGATGATGAAACGCCTGGCTCGAATGACGGCATGGATGCGGCGTTCTTCTGGTTTGACAACGCCAGCCGCCAGCTCGTGTTCGCCGGCGCCAAGTGCGCCTTGTTCGTGCTCCATCCCGGCGAGGAGGAAGGCGAGATGGTGGACGGCGAGCGCATGGGCGTCGGCTACGTGGACACCGACCTGAACTTTGCCTGGCAGAACCGCCTTGTCCAGACCCTGCCGGACAGCGTGGTGTTTGTCACCACCGATGGCCTGATCGACCAGATCGGCGGCCCCAAGGAAATCGCCTTTGGCAAGCGCCGCATCCGCGAAGCGATCCGCGCAAGCCGGCATGCCTCGGCGGCGCAGATCAACGAAGCGGTGCTGGACCAGTATCGCGCGTGGCAAGGCCATCACCGCCGCCGCGACGACCTTACTTTTTTCTGCTTTCGCGTTCAATAGTCCTGCAATGGCCTGTTATAGCACTGAGATGAACTGCAATTCGATTGACCATGAATATGGGCCATTCTTTGAAATGGCCCGGGAACGCAACGTGATCTTCTACTACGTCGGCTACTTTTCCCAAAACATCATCGCGGCAATGTCCGATGCGGTCCGGCTGCAGCTGACGGTGAGCGGCGTCGATGGCTCGACCCGGCGCAAGCTGTTCTCCTCGTTCGTGGAGATGGCGCAGAACATCGTCCACTATTCGTCCGACGCGCTCACGCCGCCCACCCAGGACACCAACCAGCTGCGCCACGGCTCGGTGTGCATCTGCATGGTGGATGACCGCTACCGGCTGATGTGCTCCAACCCGGTGGCGATCACCCGCGTGGGGCAACTGCGCGCCGCGCTGGAGCCATTGCGCACCATGACGCTGGACCAGATCAAGCAGGCCTACAAGGAAACCATGCGCGCCGAAGCGCCACAAGGCAGCAAGGGCGCCGGCCTGGGATTCCTGACGGTAGCCCGCGACGCCAGCGCACCGCTGGAGTACAGCTTCCAGCCCATCGACGCGGACCCGGTATCGACGATGTTCTTCCTTACCGCAACCATCTGAATGACTGAACGGGATCGAAAGGGAACCTGATGGAAAACCTGTTCATTGCCGCCACACCGACCTCGCCCGAGGTGAGCTTTGATTTCAAGCAGCACACGCTCTCCCTCAAAGGCGAGTCCTATCCGGAGAACGCCGCGTTGTTCTACGGTGACGTGATCCTGCGCCTGCGCAAATACCTGGCTGCCTGCGAGGACACCGAAGTCACCGTGCACGTGGCGCTGACGTACTTCAACAGCTCCAGCACCAAGGTGCTGTTCAGCATGTTCGACGCCATGAACGACGCAGCCGACAAGGGCAACCGGGTCATCGTGCACTGGTATCACGACGTGGACGACGACACCATCCTGGAATTCGGCCAGGACCTGCACGCCGACTTCCCCGCCATCGATTTCCTCGACCACGCCACCACGGCGAGCTGAGCAGCGCATGTCCGAGCCAGATCTCTTCGAGTCGGAAAACGGCGTCCTGGCGCGCGCCAGGGCGGTATTCGGCAATCCCGATGCCGGTGCCCAGGCGTACCGCGACACGCTGGGCGAACTGATCGGCTACTACGAGCGGCTGATGCGCGAAACCCGGCGCCTGATACGGCGCAGCGACCGCGAAGAGCTCGAAATGAACCGGCTCAACCACCGCCTGCAGGACCTGGCCCGGGAGCTGGAGTTCCGCGCCACGCGCGACACGCTCACCGGCGCGCTGAACCGCGGCGCCATCATCGAGCGGGCCGGCGCGGTGCTGGCCAGGGACAGCCTGTCGTTGATCGTGCTCGACATCGATCACTTCAAGCGGGTCAACGACTCGATGGGCCACCCTGTCGGCGATACCGTGATCCGCGGCGTCGTCGACTGCCTGGAGCAATCGGTGCAAGGCGCGGGCGTCATCGGCCGGGTGGGCGGCGAAGAGTTCGCTGCGCTGCTGCCTGCGTGCGCGCTGGACGCCGCTGTCGAACTGGCGGAGCGCATGCGGCTGCAGATCGAGCAGCATGTGTTTCCGGTCAAGGCAGGGCTGCAGGTGACGGCTAGTTTCGGCGTGAGCTGGAGCCCCCCTGGGACGAGCTTCGAGCAGGCCTATGCGCGCGCTGACGAGGCCTTATATCAGGCCAAGCGCAGCGGGCGTAACCGGGTCGTCAGTCTGCGGGAGAGCGAGCTGGTGGTGCCTTTGCGTTGAGGCGCCGCGCCGGTCAGGTTCACGCGAAACGACAAGCCACAAACAAGCCACATCATGGCGCGGCGCGCTCGGCGCCACCTGCGGCCGCTCGCGGCCCGGTCAGCTCACCGGGTTGGCCTGCACCGCCAGCGGAAAACCGGTATCGAACGTGGTCCGCACATCCAGCCGCTGCTTGAGCAGCCCGGCCTTCAGGTAGAAATCCGCCGTGCGCTGCTGCTCGGCAATCACTGCCGCATCGATGTTGCGCCACTGCGTACGGCGCCGCTCGAACTGCAGCCGCGCGGCTTCGGGCGGGATGCCGATGATGCGTGCCAGCGCCGCTGAAAAGCCGTCCACATGCTGGTACGACCACACCTGCGCGCGCACCACGCGCTGCAGGAAATCGCGCAGCACCTCGCGCTTGGCGGCCAGCGCGCTGTCCGTCGCCGCCAGATAGCTCAGGCCGGACCACAGCCCGCGCCCGCTCACCAGCACGCGGGCATGACCGCTGGTCTCGGCCAGCGCGGTGTATGGCTCCCATGTGGCCCATGCATCGATCGAGCCGTTGACCAGCGCCAGCTTGGCGTCGGCCGGCGGCAGGAAGCGCAGGCTGGCGTCCTCGGGCTTCAAGCCGGCCGATTCCAGCGCCTTCAAAGCAACGAAGTGACCAATCGAGCCACGGTTGGTGCCGATATTCTTGCCGCGCAGGTCCGCCGCCGTCTTCAAGGGCGAACTGGCGCGTACCAGCACGGCGGTGCCGAACGGGTCCGAGCGGTTGGCGCCGATGATCTTGATCGGCGTGCCGGCGGCCAGCGCGAAGATGGCGGGCGCGTCGCCGATCGGGCCGGAATCCACCGCGCCGGCGTTCAGCGCCTCGGCCAGCGGCGCGGCGGCGGGAAACTCCGTCCACTGGATGTCGTAGGCCAGGCCTTTGAGCTCGCCTGCGCTCTCCAGCAAGGCGCGCAGGCCACCCTTCTGGTCGCCGGCCTTGAGCACGGGCCGGCCCTGGGCCGACACGGAAAACGGCAAGGTGCAGCTGGCCGCCGCCAATGCGCCGTAGCGCAGGAATTGTCTTCGGGATGCCGTCATGATGCCGCTCGCCATCCCCTTCAGGCTGCCTTGCGGCCAGCACCGGAACCAGCGCCGGCCGCGGCTTCGCGCTGCGCCACCAGCGCGCGCACGCGGGGGATCAGCTCGCGGCCGTAGTCCACGGCATCTTCGAGCGGATCGAAGCCGCGGATCAGGAACGTGGTCACGCCAAGGTCGTAGTAATCCAGCAGCGCGTCGGCGACTTGCTCCGGCGTGCCGACCAGCGCGGTGGAGTTGGAGCGCGCACCGGTGAGCTTGGCGATCTCCGTCCACAGGCGCTTGTCCACGCGCGGGCCCTTGTCGGCGGCGGCCAGCAGGCGGCGCGCGCCTTCGCTTTGCTGCGGCCCGCCCTGCCCCAGGCCAGCCGCCTCGCGCAGGCGGCGCGTTTGTTCGAGGATGGCATTGGCGCGTGCCCATGCCGCCGTCTCGGTTTGCGCCAGGATCGGCCGGAACGAGACCGAGAAGCGCACCTGCCGCCCATGCCTGGCCGCCTCGGCGCGCACCCGCGTGGTGATGTCGCGGACCTGCTCGAGCGATTCGCCCCACAGTGCGTACACATCGGCATGACGTCCGGCGACATCAATCGCCGCGTCCGAAGCCCCACCGAAGAAGATCGGCACGTGTGGCTGCTGGGCCGGCTTCACTTCGGAGAAGCCCTGGGTGAAGCGGTAATACTTGCCTTCGTGGTCGAACGGCTTGTCCTGTGTCCAGATGCGCCGCAGGATGCCGAGGTACTCGTCGGTGCGCGCATAGCGCTCGTCGTGGCTGAGGAAATCGCCGTCGCGCTGCTGCTCGGAATCGGAGCCGCCGGAGATGAAGTGCACGCCAAGCCGGCCACCGCTGAACTGATCAAGCGAGGCGATCTGTCGGGCCGCCAGCGTGGGCGCGGTAAAGCCCGGCCGGTGTGCGAGCATGAAATGCACGCGCTCGGTCACGGCAGCTGCGTAGGCAATGGTGAGCGTGGCGGACGGGCCGGTGGAGTGATGCGGCACCAGCACGCGGTCGAAGCCGGCGTTCTCATGCGCTTGCGCAAATGCCCGCACATAGTCTCGATCCACCACCGGGCCGCTGGCCGGATGGATCTCCGACTGCTTCTGGCTCTGGATCATGCCAATGATTTCCACGCTCATCGTAGGCTCCTGTTCCTGGTTTGCGATGATTTGAAGCGGCTGCGCGGAAGTTGCGCGCCGTATCGCCAAAGCATGAACATACGCCGTGGATAGGCGATCTTTAAGGAATAAGAACGAGGGAAGATATGCGGTTTTGCACGATGAGGGACAGCGCTTGCCTGGCTGGCGCCGAACCAGCGCCATCGTCCGATAGCGCTGGTTCGGGCAGCCGAATGCGATTTCTTTCGACGCCGCGTGATTAGCCGGCAGCCGCGCTCTTCAAACCATCCGACACGCCTTGTGCCGAGTCCTTGCACCACTGCTTGGCGCCGAGCGGGCTGCTTTCAATCCCTTGTTCCTTGCCGTCCGGCATCAGCACGTTGCCGCGCAGCCCGGCGGCCTCGCTGGCTTCGCCACCACTTGTATCTACCCCGGGGATGCCCGCGATCAGGCCGACCATCTTCCTGGCGTTCTTGACACTGTCGGCTTTCAGGAAGCCCTTTCCGACACAGTAGCTGGTGAGGCCAGCGACGTTGCGGGACATGTCATACATGCCCTTGAGCACGGCCGGGTCTGCTTGCGCGTGCGCCGGAGCGGCAAGCACGATCATGCTTGCGGCCATCAGGATGGCTGGCATCTTCTTGTTCATGGTTCTCTGCGTTTCCCGTCATTGGTGCCCGACTTCAATTAGCCGGCGTTGCCAAGTATACTGTCAGTCACATCAGGCTCCGTGACCTACCGTCAAAGCGGCCCCTTCAGGGCCCGCTTTCTTGTTGATCGGACTGACACCCCCCTCCTACCTTTTCCTCCTCTCTGCATGGCTCTTCGATTTCGTCCCATCCCCTGCGCTCTATCGGCCTTGCTTCTTTCCGCCGTCGCCGCCTCGCCCCATGCCCTGGCCAACGACTACGTCCTGGTCCCGATCACTGGCAGCGAGCAGGAGACCAGGGAGGTTTCGGCGCTGGAACCAGCCGTGGCCCGATTCGCCGGCCTGGCCTCCGGCTCCTACTATTGGGAGGACGGTCTGCTGGCCGAGCAACTGCTGACCGGCCTGGCATCGCGCCCGGACAGGCTCGAGCAGGCGCTGCCCGGTGGCCAGCGCCTGCTAGCGTCGCGCCGGGAGTTTTCCGACGGCGCCGAGCGCGCGGCCGCGCTGGTCGACGCGCGCGGCGACGTGCTGGCCGCGGCGCTGGTGCACCGGCAGTGCGGCAAGGAATCCGTCTGCCAGGACAGCCAGCACGCCGTGCTGTCGGTTTTCCTGCGGCCCGGCTTCGACCGCGCCCAGGCGCAGCCGCTGGTCGCGTGGAGCCAGGATGTGCCCAAGAACCTGATGCTTGGCAAGGGCGAGACGATCGCCACGGTGGAGACCATCACGCTGGATGCCGGCCACACGGGCGCCAGCCCGGTCCAGCGCCCCACGGGATTCCCGGCGCAGGTGCCGCTGTACCCGAGGGCGATCCTCTATCGCACCGGGCAGAATGCACTGAGCGACGCCCGGGCCAGGCGCGTGGTGCGGCTGCAGACCACCGATAGCATCGAGCAGGTACTGGCCTTCTACAAACGGTTGTCGCCGCCGATGAGGCAGCTGGAGACCGGCAAGAATGACAACAGCGGCTACGTGAGCGGCAAGCGCAAGGGCGTGGCGTTTTCCGTCGAGGCGCAGCGCAATGAACACTTCCCAAGCCTCACCAACGTGGAGGTGGAGATCGCCGACTGAGCGCGGCGAGGACGATATCGGCGCCGTTTCAGGCCGGTCGCCCGGCATTACCAAGTACACTTACGATCACATCAGGCTTCGCAGCCTCCCGTCAAAACGGACCCTCCCGGGCCCGTTTTCTTGTTTACCGGACTGACAATCCCTACCATTTCTCCTATCCGTATGGCTCTTCGATTTCGTCCCGCCTCCTGTGCAGCGCTGGCATTGCTGCTTTCCACCCTCGGCGCCGCGCCCCTTGCCCTGGCCGCGGATGCCGTCCTGGTCCTGGACAGCAGCCGCCAGCAGGAAACCCGGGAAGCCCCCGCGCTGGATCTCGCCATCACCCGGTTTGCCGGCAATGCGTCCGGTACTTACTACTGGGAGGACGGCCTGCTCGCCGAGCAGATCCTGTCGGGGCTGCAGTCGCGCGCCAACCGGGTCCAGCAGGAACTGCCCGATGGCCAGCGCGTGCTGTCGTCGCGCCGCCAGCTATCGCATGGCGCCGAGCGCGCGGCCGTGCTGGTAGACGAGCGCGGTGACGTGCTGGCTGCAGCGCTGGTGCACCGCGAATGCGGCAAGGATGGCTGCCAGGACGACCAGCACGGCCGGCTGTCCGTCTTCCTGCGGCCCGGCTTCGATCGTGCCAAGGCGCAACCGCTGGTTGCGTGGAGCCAGGACGTGCCCGAAGACCTGCAGACCGACTCCGGCGAGAAGATCACCAAGGTGGAGACCATCACGCTGGATGCCGCCAACACCACGGCCAAGCCGATCAAGCCCCCCAAGGGATTTTCGTCGCAAGTGCCGCTATACCCGCGGGCCATCGTTCACCGCACCGCGCAGGATGCGCTGAGCAACGCCAAGGCCAACCGTGTGCTGCGGTTGCAGACTACCGACAGCATCGAGCAGGTGCTGGCCTTCTACAAGCAACTGACGCCGCCGCTGCAGGATGCTGTGTCCGACCTGGATCGCAACACCGGCTTCATGGCGGGCAAGCGCAAGGGGGTGGCCTTTACCGTCAACCTGAAGCAAGACAAGCACTTCCCGACCATCACCAACATGGAGGTCGAGATCAGCGAATGATCCGGCTACGGGGCGGCGGGCGGCGGCAAGCGGTGGATTACATATCGTTGTCGCCCTCCATCTTGCCGATCGACGCCTTGATCCCGACAGCGGTGCGCAAGCCCTTGACGGAATACGTTTGCGCCTGCTCTTGGTCCTCCGGCTTGCGCATCCACAGCTGCGCGAACAGCCCGTCCTTGGGTGAATAGCCGCCAAACCAGTCGACCAGTCGTCCGATGTAGCACTGGCGCCCCACCCAGACGGGCATGTCTGCCACGATTTCAAAGGTGTAGTGGCCCGTGCCGTAGCTGTAGTAGGCACCACGGTCATCGCCCTTGACCGTGTCCGGAACCGGGCAAAGGGGCTTGTCCATGCTGCCGGCATCGCGTGCCACCTCGCTGCTTGCCTGCGCAAGCGCGCGTGTCAGGGCTGCATGCAGGGTGCTGTCCAGCGTCGCGACCGTGCCCTTCTCTTCGTCCTTCTGGACCTTGGGGATGGAGAGCTGGTAGCGGTAGTGCACGGCAAGCCTTGGCACCTCGCCAACCACCGTCAGCGGCCTCAGCAGGTGAACGTTGTCCACCCCGTAGTAGCTGTTCCAGTACGCTACATAGACGCGTCCGCGCAGGCGGACCCAGTCCGCCGCCTGGTTGGCGCCGCGTCCGTTGATCGAGTAAAGGTAGCCTCCTTCCTCGAACGCGTCGGCCCGGCCCGTCGAGCCATCGGCGCCTGCGAATTTTCCGCCCTCCCGCCGCAGCGCGCTCACGAAGGAAAACAGCCCGGTCCCACCGGAATAGGTGTCGATGATGAGATCACGCTGCCCGTCGCCGTCGATATCCATCAGCGTGTAGGAAGCGTTGCCGTTCTCCCCGCCGCCTTCGATGCCGGAGGCCAGCAAGGCGCGCCATTCGTCGCTGGTGACGCCCGGGGGGCGCGTCGCCGGGAAATGCGCGTCGTCGCCCGTCTGCTTGCCGTCTTTCACGTTGGCGAACGTCGTCACGCCCGTCTTGATGCGGATCGCATCGAGGGCCTTCTCAAGCGGGAATACCGGCTCGGTCTTGCGCATGGCTTCCACGGCTTGGCGCAGGTCCTCCAGCGCCTGCCGGTCCACGCTGTCCGGCTTGTAGGCGGCGGCTTCGCGCAGCTGCGCCTGCAATGCCGCAAGTCGCTCGTCATACTGCGCGTTGATACAGCTCTTGTCCGCGCCACACTGATCCCGGGTCTTCAGCCACGCAAGCTGGGCTTGCCGTAGCGCGGCACGCTGCCGGGCCTGGGCGCTGGCGAGCTTGCCATACACGGCAGAGAGCTTGCTGTCGAGCTTGCGCAGATCCTCATTGGCGCAGATCGCGATCTCCGTGCTGCTCGCCGCGCGCTCGCATTGCATGCCGGCCTGCGCCGCCTGTGCGGCAGGGACATACAGCGCCAACAAGGCGATCAGCGACGAGTAATTCCTGATTTTCACATTCACAACGCGCGTTCTCTTCTGAGTGGTTCCAGCCTGGGAAGGCAAGCAGGCACTGCCCCGTCAACAAGCGCATATGGAAGCGCAATATGCTTCTTTGTGCCGATGCGCACCGGCCGGTAGTCTAGCAAGTCCTTGTTCATGGCAAGCCTGCCGCTACCTGCTCCATGCCTCAAAGCTTCTCCACGCTGCCCGATGGCGCCATCCCGCTCCACGTGGCGGCACCGCAAACGCTTGCGGCCTTGCTGGAACAATTGCCGCCGGTGCAAGCACAGTGGGCACGCGCAACCGGCTTCGTCCCGTTGCCTGGCAAGATGCTGCTGCTGCCGGATGCCGAAGGCGCTCTGGCGGGCGTGATCGTTGGCGCCGATCCGGCCCAGCCATTGTGGCAACTGGCGGGCCTGCCGAAGCAGTTGCCACCAGGGCGCTATGCCATCACCGCCGCGCACAATGAACCGCCGCTGGCCGCGCTCGGCTGGGCTATCGGTGCCTTGCCGGCGAGCTGGGACGACACGGTGGACGACGCGGCGAATGGCGCCGAAGACCTCGCGCAACTGGTCGTGCCACAGGCCACGCAGCAAACCCTCCAGCCACTGGCCACAGCCATCGGCCTGGTACGCCGGCTGGTCAACACACCGGCCAACGTCCTCGGCCCCGCACGCTTGTCGGAAGAAGTCCGCGCACTGGCTCAGGCGCATGGCGCCGAGTTCCGGGAATGGATCGGCGACGCCCTGCCGGATGCGGGCTTCCCGCTGGTCCATGCCGTGGGCCGCGCGGCTGCCGAAGCGCCGCGCGTGGCCACGCTGCATTGGGGCGACCCGGCTGCGCCGCGCGTGGTGCTGATCGGCAAGGGCGTGTGCTTCGATTCAGGCGGGCTGGATATCAAGCCGGCGCAGGGCATGCGCTGGATGAAGAAAGACATGGGCGGCGCGGCCCACGCCATTGCGCTGGCGCAGCTGGTGATGCAGGCGCGCCTGCCCGTGCTGCTGACCTTGGTGGTGCCGGCCGTGGAAAACGCCGTCGGCGCCGGCGCGCTGCGCCCGGGCGATGTGCTCCGTGCGGCCAATGGCACGTCGGTGGAAATCGAAAACACCGATGCGGAGGGCCGGCTGGTGCTGGCCGATGCCCTGCTTCACGCGCTGGGCGAGCGCCAGGAGAGCGCCGCCATCGCCATCGACCTGGCCACGCTGACCGGCGCGGCCCGCGTCGCGCTTGGGCCGGAGCTGCCCGCGCTGTTCAGCAATGACGACGCCCTTGCCGCCGACCTGCTTGCGCAGGCCCGGCGGCTGGCCGATCCGCTGTGGCGCATGCCGCTGTGGCAGCCCTATCACACCATGCTGAAGTCGTCGTTCGCGGATACGCAGAATGCCGCCGCCGCGCCGCTGGCCGGCGCCATTACCGCCGCCCTGTTCCTGCAGCGCTTTATCCCGGACGGTACGCCCTGGCTGCACCTGGACCTGTTCGCCTGGAACCAGGAAGACCGCCCGGGCCGTCCGCGCGGCGGGGAGGCGCAGGGACTGCGCGCGCTCTTTGGCTTGCTGTCGCAGCGCTTTCCCGCGGTTGCCGGCGAGCCCATGCACTCCTGATTGCAAGACAACGACCGTAAGTGAGAACAACAGACATGATCCAACGACTGGCGCTGGCCGCCACCCTGGCCGCCGCATTGCTGGCCGCTCCCGCGCTGCATGCCGAAACCCTGCGCTGGGCGCGTTCGGCCGACGCCTCCACGCTGGACCCGCACGCGGTCAACAACGGGCCCAACCACAACCTGCTGCATCAGGTCTACGAGCCGCTGATCATCCGCACCGCCGATGGCAAGCTGCTGCCCACCCTGGCCACCTCGTGGCGGCGCACGGACGACCCCACGGTATGGGAGTTCCAGCTGCGCAAGGGCGTGAAGTTCCACGATGGCAGCGTGTTCACCGCCGACGATGCGGTGTTCTCTCTGTTGCGCGCCAAGTCGCCCACCTCGGACATGAAATCGCTGCTGGTCTCGATTACCGAGGTGACCAAGGTTTCGCCATTCGTCATCCGCATCAAGACCGCCGGCCCCAACCCGCTGCTGCCCGACAACCTGACCAATATCCAGATCCTGAGCGCGGCATGGTCCAGGTCGCACAACGTGGAGCAACCGCAGAACGCCTCGGCCAAGGAAGAGACCTACGCCACGCGCAATGTGAACGGCACCGGCCCGTACACGCTGGTGTCGCGCGAGCAGGACGTGCGCACGGTGCTCAAGCTCTTCCCGCAGTACTGGGGCCGCGGCCAGTTCCCGCTGGAGATCGACGAGCTGGTCTACCTGCCGATCAAGTCGCCCGCCACCCGCGTGGCCGCGCTGCTCTCCGGCGAGGTGGACTTCGTGCAGGACCTGCCAATCCAGGACACGGCGCGGCTGCGCGCCGACCCCAGGCTGCGGGTGAACCAGGCAGCGGAAAACCGCGTGATCTTCTTCGGCCTGAACGTGGGCAACGCGCCCTTGAAGTACTCGGACGTGAAAGACCGCAACCCGCTGGCCGACCGCCGCGTGCGCGAGGCGTTCCAGCTCGCCATCGATCGCAACGCCATCAAGACGGCCGTGATGCGCGGCCTGTCGGTGCCGACCAATATCATCGCGCCGCCGTTCGTGCATGGCTATGACAAGGCCTTCGACGTGGTCGGCAAGCCCGACGTGGCGCGCGCCAAGGCGCTGCTGGCGCAAGCCGGCTACCCCAACGGCTTTGGCATCACCCTGCATTGCACCAACGACCGCTACCTCAACGACGAGGCGATCTGCCAGGCCGCTGCCGGCTTCCTGGGCCGCATTGGCGTCAAGACCACGGTGGTCTCGCGCCCGCTGGCGATCCAGACCGCCGCCATCAACAACCTGGATACGGACTTCTACCTGTACGGCTGGGGCGTGCCGACCTACGACTCCGCCTACATCTTCGACTACCTGGTCCACACGCGCGGCAAGAATGCGCGCGGCGCCACCAATGCCACGCGCTACAGCAACCCGGAGCTGGATGCGAAGATCGTCTCGCTCTCAAGCGAGGGCGACCAGAAGCAGCGCGACGCCACCATCAAGAGTATCTGGGCCACGGTGCAGAACGAACTGGTCTACCTGCCGCTGCATGACCAGATCCAGACCTATGCCATGGCGCGCAAGTTCGACATCCCGGTGAACCCGTCGAACACGCCCTACTTCAAGCTGTTCAAGCTGGCGAAGTCGTGACAATGGGCGCGCGCTGATGCTGGTCCACCTTCTCCGCCGCCTCGGCCAGTCGCTGCTGGTGCTGCTGGCCGTGTCCTTTATCGCCTTCCTGGTGTTTCGCCATATCGGCGACCCCACGGTCAGCCTGCTGGGCGAGGATGCCTCGATCGAAGATCGCCAGGCACTGGTGGCCGAACTGGGCTTTGACCGGCCCGTGCCGGTGCAGTACGCGCGCTATCTCGGCAACGTGCTGCGCGGCCAGTTCGGCATCTCCTACCGGGTCAAGCGGCCGGTAACGCAAGTCATCCTGGAGCGCGCGCCTGCCACGCTGGAGCTGGCGCTGGTGGCGGCGGTGGTGGCCGTGCTGGGCGGCGTGGCGCTGGGCGTCTACACGGCGATACAGCGCGACGGCTGGGCCAGCCGCGTGCTGATGACGGTGTCGCTGGTCGGCGTCTCGCTGCCGACCTTCCTGATCGGCATCCTGCTGATCTACCTGTTTGCCGTGGAGCTGCGCTGGCTGCCCTCGTTCGGGCGCGGCGACACCGTAGCCTTGGGCGGGTGGAACACGGGCCTGCTCACGCGCTCAGGCTGGGCGTCGCTGGTGCTGCCAGTGGCCACGCTTGGCCTGTTCAAGCTGACACTCATCATGCGCCTGGTGCGTGCGGAAATGATGGAGGCGCTGCGCACCGACTACGTGCGCTTTGCCCGCGCGCGCGGCCTGCCCGAGCGGCGCATCCACTACGGCCACGCGCTGCGCAATACGCTGATCCCGGTGGTCACCATCACCGGGCTGCAGATCGGCTCGCTGATCGCCTTCGCCATCGTCACCGAGACGGTGTTCCAGTGGCCCGGCGTGGGGCTGCTGTTCATCTCGTCGATCCAGGCAGTGGACGTGCCGGTGATCGCGGCCTACCTGCTGATGATCGCGGTGCTGTACGTGTGCATCAACCTGGCGGTGGACCTGGTCTACCTGCTGGTTGACCCGCGCCTGCGCCGTGCCTGACCTCTCCATGACCTCAATGCAGAACGCCCCCGCTCCACCCGCCCCGGCCGCCCCGGCGCAAGCCCGCTGGCGCAATGCCGAGTCTCCCGTGGTGCGGGCGCTGGCGCGCTCGCGCACCACGCAATGTGCCGTGCTGCTGCTGGCGCTGCTGGTGCTCGCCGCCCTGTTCGCGCCCTGGCTGGCGCGGCAAAACCCCTTCGATCCCGCCGGGCTGGAACTGCTCGACGCCTTCACGCCACCTTGGGGGCATGGCGCGTCCGGCGCCTTCTATCCGCTTGGCAGCGACGACCAGGGGCGCGACATTTTCTCCGCCATCCTCTACGGCTTGCGCATGTCCTTGCTGGTGGGCGCGGCGGCGGTGGCGCTGTCGCTGGCCATCGGCGTCACGCTTGGCCTGGTGGCCGGCTATGCCGGCGGCTGGTTCGACACCGTGGTGATGCGCCTTGCCGATGTCCAGCTCACCTTTCCGGTGCTGCTGGTGGCGCTGCTGATCTTTGGCATCGCGCGCGGCATCCTGCCCGCTGGCTACCGCGACGAGATGGCCCTCTACGTGATCGTGACCGCCATCGGCCTGTCGGAGTGGGTGCAATACGCGCGCACCGTGCGCGGCGCGGTGATGGTGGAGAAGCACAAGGATTACGTGCTGGCGGCCCGCATCATCGGGCGCTCGCGCACGGCCATCCTGCTGCGCCATATCCTGCCCAACCTGCTGGCGCCGGTACTGGTGATCGGCACCATCAGCTTTGCGCTGGCGGTGGTGGCGGAGTCCACGCTGTCCTATCTGGGCGTGGGCCTGCCGCCCACCCAGCCCTCGCTGGGCACGCTGATCCGCATTGGCCAGGGTTTCCTGTTCTCCGGCGAGTGGTGGATCCTGCTGTTCCCCGCGCTGGTGCTGCTGGCGCTGGCGCTCTCGGTCAACCTCGCGGGCGACTGGCTGCGCGACGCACTCAACCCCAAGCTCCAATGACCAAGATGCCTGTGAACCTGCCCGTCCTGAGCGTGCGCGGCCTGTCCGTGGCGTTCGACACCTATCGTGGCACGGTGAACGTGCTCGACGACGTGTCCTTCGACATCGCCCCCGGCGAGATCCTGGGTGTGGTGGGCGAATCCGGCGCGGGCAAATCGATGGCGGGCAATGCCGTCACCGGCCTGATCGAGCCGCCCGGGCGCATCAGCGCCGGCAGCGTGACGCTGCGCGGAGAACGCATCGATACCTTGCGCGGCGAAGACATGCGCCGCATTCGCGGCAAGCACATCGGCATGGTGTTCCAGGACCCGCTGACCAGCCTCAACCCGGTCTGCACCATCGGCCGGCATCTCACCGAAACCATCCGCACACACCTGCCGCTATCGCCAGCGCAGGCACGCCAGCGCGCGCTGGCATGGCTCGCGGACGTGGAAATCCCCGACCCCGCCACGCGCTTCAACCAATACCCGCACCAGTTCTCCGGCGGCATGCGCCAGCGCGTGGCCATTGCGCTGGCGCTGTGCGGCGAGCCCGAACTGCTGATTGCCGACGAGCCGACCACCGCGCTCGATGTGGTTGTGCAGGCGCAGGTGATCCAAATGCTGCGCCGCGTCTGCCGCGAGCGCGGCACCGCCGCCATGCTGATCACCCACGACATGGGCGTGATCGCCGAGGCCGCCGACCGCGTCCTGGTGATGTATCAAGGCCGCGTGCTGGAGACCGGGGCGGTGCGCGACATCCTCGACCGCCCCCGCGCGGCATACACGCGCACGCTGATGGCCGCCATTCCCTCCGTGCACCAGCGGCTGCACCGCCTGCCGGTGCCGGACGAAGGCGCCGTGGCGCCGCTGCCGGCACCGGCATCCCGCCCCGAGGCCGGCCAAGACGCCGCGCCACTGGTGCAGGTGCAGGGCCTGTCGCGCGACTTCGATCTCTCCGCCGGCTGGCTGCTGCGCACCCTCGCGCGCCAGCCGCGCAAGGTGCTGCACGCGGTGCGCGACGTCAGCTTCGCCATCCCGCGCGGCACCACCTTCGGGCTGGTGGGCGAATCCGGCTCGGGCAAGTCCACCGTGGCGCGCATGATTGCCGGCCTGACCCGGCCCGGCGCGGGACGCATCGTGATCGACGGCGTGGACCGCTGGGCGGACCGCCAGGCTGCGGCCACCCTGCCCGGGCGCTTCCAGATGATCTTCCAGGACCCGTACGCCAGCCTCAACCCGCGCTGGCGCATCGACCGCATCATTGCCGAGCCGCTGCAAGCGCTGGGGCTGAGCAATAGCACGGAAGACACCGCGGAACGCGTGGCGCAGGCACTGCGCCGCGTGCGCATGTCGCCGGACGCCGGCCGGCGCTATCCGCACCAGTTCTCCGGCGGCCAGCGCCAGCGCATCGCCATCGCCCGCGCCCTGGTCAGCCACCCCGCCTTCCTGATCTGCGACGAGCCCACGTCATCGCTGGACGTCTCGGTGCAAGCCCAGGTACTCAACCTGATGCGCGACCTGCAGGACGAATTCGGCCTGACCTACCTGCTGATCAGCCACAACCTGGCGGTGATCCGCCAGCTATGCGACCAGGTGGGCGTGATGCAGCGCGGGCAATTGGTTGAAATCGGGCCAGCGGATGCGGTCTTTGCCGCACCCCGGCATGGCTATACGCGCACGCTGATGGCCGCGGTGCCGGATGTGGGGCGGGTACGAGGGTTGCCGGTGGTGGCAGTGGCTTAGTGATGGCGCGCCTGGTGAGTGGCGCTCGTCGGCGAAGGAACGCAAGCATGATGCAAGAGAACCATGGCAGGACGCGCAAATGGCACGGGCGTGCGGGCACGGCCGCCGGCGCTGCGGGGCTCTATCTGTCGCTGGGGACGGAACTGGCGTGGATACAGCTCGGGGGTGTCTTCCTGACCACCCTGGGGATTCACTTCTGGGTGATGTCCCGCCAGCAATGATGTCCCGCCAGCGGGATTGAGCGATCACCGGGGAACCCCGGCGATCGTCATGGCGCAATGGCCTTCAGTGTGCCGAACGCTTAGCCAACAAATGCCTTTTCAAGCACAAAATGGCCCGGCTCGCTCATATTGCCTTCCGTGAAGTGCTGCTCGGTCAGCATCGCGCGGATGTCCTTGAGCATGTCCGGGCTGCCGCACAGCATGATGCGGTCGTTCTCGAGCGAGAACGGCTCCACGCCCAGGCGCTCGAACAGCTCGCCGTTGGCAATCAGGTCGGTGATGCGGCCCTGGTTGTCGAACTCTTCGCGGGTCACGGTGGGGAAATAGACCAGCTTTTCGCGGATCAGCTCGCCCAGGTGTTCGTGCTGCGGCAGGTGTTCCTGGATCAGCTCGCGGTAGGCCAGTTCCTCGACGAAGCGGCAGGTGTGGGTCAGCACGACCTTGTCATAGCGCTCGTACACGTCCGGGTCGCGGATGATCGACAGGAACGGGGCCAGGCCGGTGCCGGTGGCCAGCAGCCACAGGGTCTTGCCCGGCAGCAGGTTGTCGACCAGCAGCGTGCCGGTGGGCTTCTTGCCGACGAAGATCTGGTCGCCTTCCTTCAGGTGCTGCAGGCGCGACGTCAGGGGGCCGTCCGGCACCTTGATGCTGAAGAACTCCAGCGTTTCCTCGTAGTTGGCACTGGCGATGCTGTAGGCACGCAGAAGCGGACGACCGTTCACTTCCAGGCCAACCATTGCGAACTGGCCGTTTTCGAAACGGAAGCCGGGGTCGCGGGTGCAGGTGAAGCTGAAGAGCGTGTCGGTCCAGTGGTGGACGGAGAGGATGGCTTGCTGGTTGAGATTGCTCATGAATAAGGCGCTGTATGCGCTGGATGGCGCCGGCGTCGATGGCCTGTTGTGGCCTGATACCAAAGGCTTGGCGGTAGCTTGCCGGTTGCGTTCAACAAGGCGGGCCCCGGTCCGAAGGCTGGAAGGCGCGCCGATCAAGGTGAGAAGATAGCGGATTTTAGAAGAAAACGCAGGGCGCGTCCCGATTCATGCAGTTTCAGGGGGGTTATCAGCCCCACGCCCCGCGTTTTCCGGCTCAACGGCGCCCCGAAAGCCGCCTGACCACCGAAATCAGCCGGTCCACCTCGTCCGTGGTGTTGTAGAAGGCCAGCGACGGCCGCACCGTGGCCTCCACGCCAAAGCGGCGCAGGATAGGCTGGGCGCAGTGATGCCCGGAGCGCACGGCGATGCCTTCCTCGTTGAGCGCGCGGCCCACTTCCTCGGTTTCATAGCCCTTGAGCACGAAGGACAGCACGCTGGCCTTGTCGCGCGCCGTGCCTACCAGCCGCACGCCCGGGATGGGCTGCAGCAGGTGGGTGGCGTACTCCAGCAGGTCGTGCTCGTAGCGGGCGATGTTCTCGATGCCGACCCGCTCCACGTAGTCCAGCGCGGCGCCCAGCCCCACCGCGTCGGCGATGTTGCCGGTGCCGGCCTCGAAGCGGTTGGGCGGCGGCTGGAACACGGTGCGCTCGAAGGTCACATCCGCAATCATGTTGCCGCCGCCTTGCCAGGGCGGCATGGCCTCCAGCAGTTCGCGCTTGCCATAGACCACGCCGATGCCGGTGGGCCCGAACACCTTGTGGCCCGAGAACACGAAGAAATCCGCGTCGATGGCCTGCACGTCCACCCGCATGTGCGAGACCGACTGCGCGCCGTCGACCAGCGCGCGGGCGCCGGCACTGTGGGCCAGGTCGACGATCTCCCTGACCGGCACCACGGTGCCCAGCGCATTCGAGACCTGCGTCACGGACACGATCCTGGTGCGGTCATTGAGCAGCCGCCGGTATTCATCCAGCAGCACCTGCCCGGAATCGTCCACCGGAATCACCCGCAGCCTGGCCCCGGTCTGCGCGGCAAGCTGCTGCCACGGCACGATATTGGCGTGATGCTCCAGGTGCGAGACGATGATCTCGTCGCCCTCGCCCACGTTCTGCACGCCCCAGGTCTTGGCGATCAGGTTGATGGCCTCGGTGGTGCCGCGCACGAAGATGATCTCGTCGGGCGAGGACGCGCCGATAAAACGCTGCACCTTGCTGCGCGCGGCCTCGTAGGCATCCGTGGCGCGCCCGGCCAGTGCATGGGCAGCGCGGTGGATGTTGGAGTTCTCGTGCGCGTAGAAGTACGAGATGCGGTCAATCACCGACTGCGGCTTGTGCGTGGTGGCGGCGTTGTCGAACCACACCAGCTGGCGGCCGTTGACGCGTTCCTGCAAGATCGGGAAATCGCGCCGGATGGCGTTGACGTCGAACGGCACGCGCGCCGAAGACGATGCCCACGGTAGCGTCTGCTCTTGCTCGCGCCCAGAGCCGTAAGCGCCCGGCCCTTGCTGCGGCGCATGCAGCGAAAGCGGATCGCCGAACGTGGCGATCTCGCGCAGGCTCGATGCGCCGCCATGCAGGTCGCGGCCCGCGCCCTCCAGGAAGTAGTAAGCAGGCGCGGCCGAGGACTGCGGCGACGGCGACGCCGCATGCGGCACGCCCAGCGCCTGGCCGCCGAAGCGGCTTTCCACCGCGGGCGCCACCGTGGCTACCGTGTCGGGCAGGCTATTCTGCGCCACCGAGGTTGGCCGCAAGGCCGGCGCGCGATTAGCCAGCGAGAGCACATGGGTTGGCGCGGCGGGCAGCAGGTTGGCGCCGGGCACGTGGCCCTGCGGGATCGCCGCACCCGGCACGCCGGTGCCCGTGCCGCCTGGACCCGCCACGGGCGAGCCAGGCGGCGCCGGGTTGTTCACCACGGGCAGCGACTGCGCGGCGGCGGGCGACGTCCCCGGCAGGGCCGAGAAAAACGCCCCCGCCAGGCGCGCCAGCACCGCCGGATCCGGCAGGCCGGGCGGCACCGAAGGCGCGCCCGGCAGCGCCGCCGACGGGCTGGCCGGCGGATTCGGCAGATTCACCGGATTACTTGTAGGTGTCAGGATAGTCATGGTACTTGCCGATCTCCACGTCATCGAGAACCGCCAGCGCATCCGGCGCGTGCACGGCCAGCGAGCAGTACAGCGAGATCAGGTACGAAGCGATAGCCTGGTCGTTGATGCCCATGAAGCGCACCGACAGGCCCGGGCCCTGCTCGCCCGCCACGCCCGGCTGGAACAGGCCGACCACGCCCTGGCGCTTGTCGCCCACGCGCAGCAGCAGGATCTTGCTCTTGCCGTCAGCCACCGGCACCTTGTCGGACGGGATCAGCGGAATACCGCGCCAGGTGATGAACTGCGAGCCGAACAGGCTGACGGTGGGCGGCGGCACGCCACGGCGCGTGCATTCGCGGCCAAAAGCGGCAATCGCCAGCGGGTGGGTCAGGAAGAACGCGGGCTCCTTCCACACCTTGCTGAGCAACTCGTCCATGTCGTCCGGCGTGGGCGCGCCGGTCAGCGGGAAGACGCGCTGCGCTTCGGCCACGTTGGCCAGCAGGCCGTAGTCCGGGTTGTTGATCAGCTCGCCTTCCTGATGCTCCTTGATGGTCTCGATGGTGAGGCGCAGCTGTTCCTTGATCTGGTCGTGCGGGCTGCTGTACAGGTCCGAGACGCGGGTATGCACGTCCAGCACGGTGCTGACCGCGTTCAGGAAATACTCGCGCGGCTGCTCTTCGTAGTTGACGAAGGTGCGCGGCAGCTTGCCTTCGTCGTCGCGCTGGGTGCAGGCGACCTTGACGGACTCGGGGTCCTGCACCTTGTTGAGGCGGTAGATGCCGGCTTCCACCGGCACCCATTGCAGGAAATGCGTCAGCCAGCGCGGCGTGATGGTCGCGAGCTGGGGGATGGTCTTGGTGGCATTGGCTAGTTGCCGTGCTGCGTTATCGCCGAGCGCCGTCTGGCCGCTCCCGTTTACCGACATGTGCTACTCCGTTTAGCTGTGAGCTGTGAGCTGATGGCTGATTGCTATATGAGAAAAACAAGAATCGTTATTACCGCAGCGATTATCGGGAGACGGCCCGGCCCGTTCAACATGCTATAGACGGCAATGCGCATGGATCTGCGCAAGGATTGGCGCGTGGTTCGTGGGCATCGGCGGCGATGGCTAGGACCGCGTGCCTACCACCTGCGCATCACGCAGCGAGACGTGCGCGGCGCCCGATCCGAGCAGCCACGAGATCGGCACGCCCAGCGCCACGGCCAGCTTTTCCACCGTGACGATCGAGGCAATCGCGCTGCCACGCTCGATCTCGCCGATATACGAGCGGTTCATGCCCGCATGCTCGGCAAGCTCCTCCTGCGACCACGCATGCGCCTCGCGCAACTGGCGCACGGTGGCGCCCAAAGTCCGCACCAGGTCAGTCATGGCAAGCTCGCCTCGATCGCGCGCGCCAGCTCGCTTGCGCCCGGCGCCCTGGCGGTCTCGTTGCGCGATACGGCCTGCGTCACATGGGCGCCGGCGGCGACATCCTGCGTGACCCACACATTGCCGCCGATCACCGCGCCGCGGCCCAGCGTGACGCGGCCAAGGATGGTGGCGCCGGCGTAGATCACCACATCGTCCTCGACGATGGGGTGCCGCAGCAGGCCCTTCTCCAGCTTGCCCGTGGCATCGCGCGGAAAGCGCTTGGCGCCGAGCGTCACCGCCTGGTACAGCCGCACGCGCTCGCCGATGATGGTGGTCTCGCCAATTACCACGCCCGTGCCGTGATCGATAAAGAAGCCGCCGCCGATCTGCGCGCCGGGATGGATGTCGATGCCAGTCTCAGCATGCGCCAGCTCCGCCACGATGCGCGCCAGCAGCGGCAGCCCGAGGCCATAGAGCGCGTGGGCGATGCGGTGATGGATCATCGCCAGGATGCCGGGATAGCAGAGCAGGACCTCATCCACGCTGCCGGCCGCGGGGTCGCCATGGAAGGCCGCGAGCACGTCGCTGTCGAGCAGGCCGCGGATGCGCGGCAGCTCGGCGGCGAACGCATGCACGGCCGTCAGCGCGCGCGCCTTTAGCGCGGCTTCATCGCGTTCGGCATAGCGCGCGGCGTAGTGGAACTCCAACCTTGCCTGGGCCAGCAGCCCGTGCAGCGCCGCGTCCAATGAATGCGCGATATAGAGGTTCTCGCTCTCCTGGCGCAAATCGGGCGGCCCCAGCCGCATGGGAAACAGCACCCCCTTGAGCGTGGCGACCACCTGCGCCAGCGCATCGCGCGAAGGCAGGTCGCGCCCACCCGGCTCCAGCAAGCGTTGCTGGCCTTCTCTCCATTGCTGGCGCACCTGCTGCAAGGCGAGCACGATCTCGCCGATCTCGAAGTCAGCCACTGTGGTACTCCCCGTTCTGCGTTGTCCGCGTGATGGCTCGCGCGGCTTGTTGAGCGCTATGCTCGTTGATCTCTATGGATCGATTGCTTGCGCCAGCCGCGGCTCAGTCCTGGATCCACGGCAGATCGTGAAAGCGCCAGCCGCCGCGCTTGCCGCGCCGTTGCCGCTCGTCGATCTCACCTTCGAAGCCTTCGAGCACGTTGAACACATGCGCGATCCCCGCCTTGGTGGCGGCTTCGGCAGCCAGCGCGGAGCGGTTGCCGCTGCGGCACAGCAGCAGCACCACGGCGTCCTTGCCGGTCTTGGCTTCGAGCTCGCGCGCAAAGCGCGGGTTGCGGGTCAGGCTGGTGCCGGTGGCCCAGGGCACGTGCAGGGTATCGGGCACATAGCCGACGAACTTGCGCTCTTCCGCTGTGCGTACGTCGACCAGCACCGCATCGCCGGCGCTGAACAGCGCCCAGGCCTGCTGCGGCGTCACGCGGCCGGCATAGGGCAGGCCGGAGGAACGTGCCACGCCGCGAGCGGCTTCCAGCACGGGATGCTTGATCTTGTCTTCCGATGCGACTGTCATGAAACGCTCTCCTTGCAGCATGTTGTCCGCGTGCGGGCTAAGCCGGGCCTGCCCGATGCACGCTTTGTCGTTGACGGCAACCGCCTATAGCCATCACGGCTCAACTATGAAATGACGCTGCCGGATTGAGAACGAATAAAAACGCATTTCCTAAGACGCTTCCTCGAGGGCGGCACGGGCCAACGCGGGAAAGGCATGAGCCGGCTTGACAAACCTGCCTGGCTGCGTCCAGATTCAGGGGCGGCTATGGATAACCACAGTTCACCGCGCATCGTTCACCGCTCACCTGCAGCAAGGAATGCCATGACTCCCTCCCCTGCCCGGCGCCGTTTCGTGCGGCACGCCCTGCTGCTGGCCGGCGCCGGCATGTTGGCCAGCGCGGCAAGCGCAGCGCCTGCCGCGGCAGACGAAGCCCTCGCCGCCGCCATCGCAGGTCCGCAGCGCAGTGCCGCCAACAAGGCCCGCGACGTGTACCGCCATCCGTTGCAAACGCTGCGGTTCTTCGGCTTGCAGCCGGATCAGGCAGTGATCGAAATCGCGCCGGGCGGCGGCTGGTACACGGAGATCCTGGCACCGGTGCTGCGCGACCACGGCAAGCTATACGCCGCGCACTATGATGTGAGCGCCGCGGATGCCAGCGAGGAAGGCAAGCGCTCAAGGGCGAACTTCGAGAAGAAACTGGCGCAAGATCCGGGCAACTACGGCAAGGTCACGGTCGGCACGCTGCCGGTGCGCGCCTTTACCGATATCGCCCCGCCGGGCGGCGCCGACCTGGTGCTGACCTTTCGCAACATCCACAACTGGATCAAGGACGGCCACCTGGACGACAGCCTGCGCGCCTTCTACGCCGTGCTCAAACCCGGCGGCGTGCTGGGCGTGGAGGAGCACTGGGCCACGCCCGGCACCTCGCTGGAGCAGATGATCGCCACCGGCTACGTCACCGAAGACTACGTCATCGACCACGCCCGCGCGGCCGGCTTTGCGCTTGCCGGGCGCAGCGAGATCAATGCCAACCCCCGCGACAACCACGACCATCCCGATGGCGTGTGGTCGTTGCCGCCGACGTTACGCGGCGGCGAGCGCGACCGTGTGAGCTTCATGGCCATCGGCGAATCGGACCGCATGACGCTGAAGTTCATCAAGCCGCGCTGAGGCACGCTCCACGCTTGTCAGGCGATCGACGCCAGGCGGTCGCCCACCTTGATCGCCGAGCCCGCGCGGCAGCGCATGGCCAGCAGCGTGCCCGCCACCGGGGCCAGCACGGTCAGCTCCATCTTCATGGCCTCGACCACCAGCAGCGGCTGCCCGGCCCGCACCTGCTCGCCGGGCTGAACCAGCACCTTCCACACGCTGCCGCTCATCTCCGCCATCACGGCATGGCCGTCGTGCTCGTCATGGCGCAAGGCGGCCGGCACTTCGATGGGCGCGGCGTTGGCCTCATGGGCTTTCCAGTGCGCCACCTCCGCGCTGAAAGCCGCCTGCTGCCGCGCCTGGAAGGCGGCAATGCTGTGCGCGCTGTCCACGAGCGACTGCCGGTACGCGGCATAGTCGAAGACATCGTGCTCGATGCGCACCGTGGCGCGTCCTTCGCGGAAATCCTCGCGCAGCCGGTCCAGCTCCGCCTCTGACACCGGGTAGAACTGCACCTGGTCAAAGAAGCGCAACAGCCACGGCGCGCCGCGCGCGAACAGCGGGTTCTTGAGGAACTTGTTCCAGATCGGCAGCGTCCGCCCGATCAACTGGTAACCGCCCGGGGAGTCCATGCCATAGATGCACATATAGACCCCGCCGATGCCGACCGTGCCTTCCGCGGTGAAGGTGCGCGCGGGGCTGTACTTGGAGGTGAGCAGCCGGTGGCGCGGATCAAGCGGCACGGCGCAAGGCGCGCCAAGGTAGACGTCGCCCAACCCCAGCACCAGATAGCGCGCGGCGAACGCAATGTCCCGCACGTCGTCGCGATGCGCCAGGCCGTTGATGCGCTGGATGAAGTCGACATTGTTGGGCAGCCACGGCGCATCAGCGCAGACCGTCTCGCGGTAGCGCTGCACGGCATCCAGCGTGGCACCATCCTCGAAGGCCATCGGCAGGTGCACCACGCGCGTGGGAATCTTCAGCGTGGCCACGTCCGGCAGGCCGGCCTCGATGGCGAGCAGCGCCTCGATCAACGCCGCCTGATGGATGCGCTGGCCGTCGTAGCGCACCTGCAGCGAGCGCACGCCGGGCGATAGCTCCAGCACGCCGTCAATCGGCTGCGCCTTGAGCGCCTCCATCATCAGGTACACCCGCAGCCGCAGGCCGATGTCGAGCACGTTCTCGCCGTACTCCAGCAGCAAATAGCCGTCGCCCGCCTGCCGGTAGGCGATGGCCGGGTGATAGCCGCTGGCCGCGCGCGCGGCAAGAATGGCGGTGGAACGCCCCGGCGCCGGCAGCGGCGGCGCGCGCGTGATTTGCCGCAGCCCGGCAATGTCCTGATCCTGCGCCGCCTGCAAGGCACGCGCGGCATCGAAGCTGATTGGCCGGAAGCGGATCCGGTCGCCCGGCTTGACCTGGCCAACCTTCCATAGCTCGGCCTTGGCGACCGTGACGGGACACACAAAGCCGCCGAGGCTCGGGCCATCATTGGTAAGGATCACCGGGAAGTCGCCGGTGAAGTTGATGGCGCCGATTGCGTATTCGCAGTCGTGCACGTTGGATGGGTGCAGCCCCGCCTCACCGCCGTCGCGCCGCGCCCATTCGGGCCGGGGCCCGACCAGGCGCACGCCAAGGCGGTTGGCGTTGTAGTGCACCTCCCAGTCCGTGGCGAAAAAAATCTCCATGGATGCCGGCGTAAAGAAGTCGGGAGCGCCATGCGGGCCGTGCAGGACCGCGATCTCCCAATGCTGGCCGTAGGTCGGCACCAGTGCCGCGGGGGCGGCCTGTGGCGCCGTCACCGGGGCCTCGACGCCGCTGGCGGCCAGATGTGGCTGGCCGAGCGGGAGCATGTCGCCCGGCCGTAGCGTGCGCCCGGCATGCCCGCCGAACTGCCCGAGCGCGAAGGTGGACCGGCTGCCCAGATAGCGCGGCACATCGAAGCCATTGCGCACGGCAAGGTAGGTGCGGCAGCCTTGCGTGGCCTTGCCCAGCGCCAGGACCTGGCCCGGGGCCACGCTGATTGGCGCCCAGAACGGGACGTTCATTCCGTCGAGCGTTGCCGTGCAAGGCGCGCCGGCCAGCGCCACCACGGCCGCGCCATGAAAGCGCAGGCGTGGCCCTGTCAGCGTGCATTCCAGCCCGGCCGCGCCCGGATGATTGCCGACGATGCGGTTGGCCAGCCGGAAGGCGTAGTCGTCCATCGGGCCGGATGGCGGCACGCCGATATGCCAGTAGCCCGTGCGGCCCGGCACGTCCTGGATGCTGGTGTAGGTGCCCGGCTCCAGCACCTCGATGACCGCCGGCGCGTAGGGAAAGCCGTCGAGCATGCGCGTGAAGGCGCGGCCCGTGGTGAACTCGGGCGAGTCGACGATCTGGCGCAGGTAGTCCAGGTTGGTGGCGATGCCGCACAGGCGCGTGGCGGCCAGCGCTGCCGCGAGCCTTGCGCGCGCGGCTTCGCGGGTGGGGCCGTGAACGATCAGCTTGGCCAGCAGAGGATCGTAGAAAGCGGATACCTCCGTGCCGGTCTCGACCCAGCCGTCGACGCGCACGCCGTCCGGAAAAGCCACCTCGGTCAAGGTGCCCGGCGAGGGCTGGAACTGCTTGAGCGGATCCTCCGCATAGAGCCGCACCTCCATGGCAGCACCCTGCGGCGGGCGGGAGATGGCATCCCAGTCCAGCGCGTCGCCCGCGGCCAGCTTCAGCATGCAGGCGACCAGGTCCAGCCCGGTGACCAGTTCGGTCACGGGATGCTCCACCTGCAGCCGGGTATTGACCTCCAGGAAGTAGAAATCCTCCCGCTCCACGTCGTAGATGAACTCCACCGTGCCGGCAGAGCGGTAGCGCACCGATTCGCCCAGCTGGATCGCGGCCCGATGCAGCGCGTGGCGCGTGGCCTCGCTCAAGTGCGGCGCCGGGGTTTCCTCCACCACCTTCTGGTTGCGGCGCTGCGTGGAGCAATCCCGCTCGCCCAGCGCCACCACGCGGCCCGCGCCGTCGCCAAAGATCTGCACCTCGATATGCCGCGCGCGGTCCAGGCAGCGCTCGATAAAGGCGCCGCCATGCTTGAAAAATTGCTCGCCCAGCCGCTGCACGCTGTCAAAGGCCGCGCTCAGCTCGGCATCATCAGCGCAGCGCGACAGGCCGATACCGCCTCCGCCGGCCGTGCTCTTGAGCATGACGGGGTAGCCGATACGCGCGGCCTCCCGCAGGGCTTGTTCCACGCTGGAGAGCAGGCCGGTGCCGGGCGTCATCGGTACGCCCGCCTCGGCCGCCAGCTCGCGCGCCCGGTGCTTGAGCCCGAACTCGCGGAGCTGGTGCGGCGTCGGGCCAATGAACACCAGGCCCGCCGCCTCGCAGGCCTCGGCAAACGCCGCGCTCTCCGACAGAAAGCCGTAACCCGGAAACACGGCTTGCGCACCGGTATCCAACGCGGCTTGCAGCACGCGCTCGGCCACCAGGTAGCTATCCGCCGCACGCTCGCCACCTAGCGGCACCGCCACATCCGCCAGCCGGGCATGCGCGGCATTGCGATCGGCATCCGAATACACGGCCACGCTCTTGATACCTAGCGCACGCAAGGTGCGAATGGCGCGCACGGCAATCTCGCCACGATTGGCGATCAGTACGGTGTGGAACATCGGCGCTCCCGGGTCAGGTTGCGCTGGCATTTGCGCTGGCGTCCGCGCTGGCGCGATACGCGCGCCAGCCGCCAAATGCCGTGATATCGCGGGCACCTTCCAGGCCCCGGGGTTCGCAGATGAACCCGGTCACTTGCCGGCCGTCTTCCAGCAGCAGCTTGCCGATGCCAAGGGGCGCGGGAATCTCCGCGACGAAGGCACCAAAGCCGGCCAGTGGCACATCCCAGAGCTCGACTTCGATCGGCGCGCCCTGCCCTGTGCCGCTATGCACCAACCCGGGCTTGGGCGGGATCGTATCCGCCAGCGCATAAAGCCGGTAGCACGGCGCCGTGCGGCAAGCCTCCACAAAGGCCGCGTGGCGCGTGAGCAGTTGATGGTTAAGCGGCATGCCGCTAAGGTGGGCGCCGACCACGGCCAGCCGCACCGATCCCGGCGTGACCGGCGTGGCGCGCTGCGCACCAACGGGACAAGCCCGCCCGGTGGCGCCCAGCGGCAACGCTTGCGCCGCCTGCCACTGCCGGCCAAAGCGGGCCAGCGCGCGGTCCGCCCAGGCCGGGGCAATCAGCGTGATGCCCGCCGGCAGGCCGTCCTCGCGCGCACCGGCCGGCAGCGCCAGCGCCGACAGGTCGGCCAGGTTGGTGAAGTTGGTATAGGTGCCAAGCCGCGCGTTCAGGCGGATCGGATCGTCCTGCACGGCGGCCAGCGTATAGATCGACGGCGCGCTCGGCACCACCAGCGCATCGACCGTTGCCAGCGCCAGGTGGATAGCGCGGGTCAGCGCCGCGCGCCGGTACTCGGCGCTGAACGCGTCCAGCGCGCTATAGCGGCCCGCTTCCTCCACGATCACGCGAACGACCGGATCGATGGCTTCCGGCTGGCTGGCGTGAAGCTGGCTCACCGCCAGGAAACGCTCAGCCACCCATGGCCCCTGGTAGAGCAGCGCGGCCAGCTCGGCGAATGGCGAAAAATCAATCGGCACCAGCTTGGCGCCCATCGCCTGCAAGTCCGCCTGCGCTTGCGCGAAACTGGCCTGCGCCTGCGTATCGCCAAAGAAAGCCAGCGCATCGGGAATGCCCAGCACGGGCGATGGCGCCAGCGCGGCGGGCGCGCTCAGCGGATAGGTGCGCGAGTAAGGATCGTCGTGGTCAAAACCGCCCGCGATCTCCGCCACCAGCGCGGCATCCTCGACCGTCAGCGCAAACACGGAGACGCAATCCAGCGTGCGGCAGGCCGGCACCACGCCGGCGCTGGAGAGCCAGCCCCGGGTCGGCTTGAGGCCCACGATATTGTTGAATGCCGCGGGAATGCGCCCCGACCCCGCCGTATCTGTCCCGAGCGAGAACGGCACCCAGCCGCGCGCCACCGAAGACGCCGAGCCCGAACTGGAGCCACCGCTGACGTACGCCGCGTCGAAGGTGTTGGGCACCGCGCCGTAGGGCGAACGAACGCCCACCAGGCCGGTGGCGAACTGATCGAGGTTAGCCTTGGCCACCACGATGGCCCCGGCCGCGCGCAGCCGCGCCACCGTGCCGGCATCGCGCTCGGCCACATACGCAAACGCGGGACACGCCGCCGTGGTGGGCCACCCCGCCACGTCGATGTTGTCTTTCACCACGAACGGCACACCGTAGAGGGGAAACGCATCGCGCTTGCCGCCCGCTTCTTCAACCCGCGCCGCCAGCGCAGCCAGCTGGGACTGCAGCCGCGCCGCATCCAGCCGCGCGATCCAGGCCGGGTCCGCTGCGTCCAGGTCCAGGAACGGCGCCAGCGCGTCCGCGGGCGACGCGCCTTGCGTCTTGTAGAGCTGTTGCCACTCAGGCAGGCTTCGGCAACTGCCAAGGCTGGCGGCGGATCGGCGCAGAGGCGTCTTGCTGGTCATCGCTTGTATCCCAGGTTGTATACATGAGGGCGTTGCAGACCAGCAAAGCAGGAGACATGCCATGTAAGACAAAAAGTACATTGATCTTACATTTCGAGGAAATCAAGGGAGCCGGGATCAGAGCGCCTTCGCGGGCCGAAGGCGCATGCGCGGCACGCACCCGCACCGCACCATGGGGCGGCGCGGGTAGAGCTAAATCAGTGCCAGCCGGCAGGACGACGCCGCAATGTGGTGCGTCGTCCCGGCGCCTTAGAACCGCACGCGCAGGCTCCCGACCAGCGCGTGCTCCTGCACCTGCGAGGCCAGTTGCCCACGATAGCTCACGCCAACGCTGACATTCGCCGCGACGCCGGCTTCCACGCCAAGCTCGGCCACCAGCGCGTCGCGCGCGATGGGCGTGCCTTGCACGGCAAAGCTGTCGCCGCCGGCAAACCCAAGGGTGGCCGTCGGGATGACATCGCCATAGGCATGGCGCCAGCCCAGCCGGGCACGCAGCGTCCCCGGCATGGCGGAACGCACGGCAAACGGGATGGCGGCCCGGGCGCCCAAGGTCGAGAACGTGGTGTCCTGCGCGGTGCTGCCAGCCTTCAGGCCGGCGGCGCGGGCGCTCTCCTGATAGCCGTCGGTACGCAAATGCGTGTACGCGAGGCCCGCGAACGGCTCCAGCGACGCCGCGCCCAGCGCGAAGGTGTAGCCGGTTTCGCCGAAGACCTGCGCCGCGCCGGCGGCGTAGCTGCTCTGTGCCGTGTCGCTGAATCCGGCGAAGGCGATCCGTCGGGTCGCATCGATGTGGCTCCAGGTATAGGAGGTGCCCAGGCGCACGCCAAGGCCGTCGCGCTGCGTCCCGGCATACGCGGCCAGGGTGTAGTTGTCGATGCCCGCCGACGACGACAGCGAGCTGACCTCCATGCGCGTATGGTCGTAGCCGGCCGCCAGGCCCGCACGCCAGCCTGCGCCTACATCGGCGTCGGCCCCGGCCAGCAAGCCCCCGCCAGATTGCGTGGTGCGGGCAGTGCCGCCGTCGCCCGCGCGCTGGCCCCAAGAGCCAAACGTGGTGGCCCAGGCGCCGTTGCGCGCGGCCACCGGCATGGGTACCGGGCCCAGCGATGCCACCAGGATGGGCTGGGGCAGGCCCGCATCGAACGCGCCGCGCAGGCGCGCGCCGAGGCTGTCGCGCATGACCTGGCCGCTATCGATGAGCTGGCTGGCGATGCTCGCATGCGCCTCGCCCGACAAGGCATCGAAGGCCTGCCGCGCAGCGGCGGCGGACGGCGAATTCAGCACGGCCCGATGCAGCTCGCCGCTGCCGATGCGCTCGACCGCGCCAGCCACGCCGCGCTGGTTCGCGGTGAACGCCACCGCGGGGAAGGCCACCGCGCTGCGCGCCACGTCCAGATAGACATGGCTGGCATCATAGGCCAGCCCCAGGTCGACAAACGGCTGGTTCTGCGTGAGCGCGCCGAAGGTGCCACTCACCCCGCCGCTGGCGCTGAGCAGCGTGTAGCGCTGCCCCGGGCTGTAGAGGCCGGCGGTCTTGATCACGTCGAGCGTGCCGGCGAGTGCCGCCGAGCCGGTGGCGTTGATGCGGTCGGACGCGCCGGCGGCGTTGATCTGCGCGACATACGTTGAGCCGGCCGCAAAGCGGATATCGCCGGCCACGTTCAGCGTGCCGATGAAGTTGCCCGGCGCGACCGTGCCGCCGCTGGCCACCGTCACGCTCCCGACCGTGCCATTGCCGCCCAGGGTGGCGCCACTGTTGACCTGGAAGCTAGATGCGGCATTGCTGCCGTTCACGGCCAGGCGGCCGGCATTGATAGTGGTCGCGCCGCCAAGGCTGCTGTTGCCGGTCAGGACCAGCGCGCCCGCGCCGTTCTTGGCCAGCGTGCCGGTGCCGCTGAGCGCGCCGGCAAACACGCCATCGGTGTCCTGGTTGAAGACCAGTGCCGCGTTGTTGACGATATTGCCTTGCAGGCTGGTCGCATTGCCCTGCAGCGTGCCGGCCGAGATCACAGTGCCGCCGCTGTAGCGGTTGGCACCGCCAAGCGTCAGCGTGCCGGCCCCGGTCTTGGCCAGGCTGCCGCTGCCGCTGATGGCGCCGTTGAAGGCGCCATCAACGGCCTGGTTGAAGACCAGGGCCGCATTGTTGACGATATTGCCTTGCAAGCTGGTGGTATTGCCTTGCAGCGTGCCGGCGGAGATCAAGGTGCCGCCGCTGTATGTGTTGGTGCCGCCAAGCGTCAGCGTGCCCGCGCCCGCCTTGGCCAGGCTGCCGCTGCCGCTGATGGCGCCACCGAATGTGCCATCGGTGCCCTGGTTGAAAACCAGCGCCGCATTGTTGACGATATTGCCTTGCAGGCTGTTGGTGTCGCCCTGCAGCGTGCCGGCCGAGATCGTCGTGCCGCCGCTGTAATGGTTGGCGCCGCTGAGCGTCAGCGTGCCCGCGCCGGCCTTGACCAGCGCGCCGGTGCCGCTGATGCTGCCGGCATAGGTGCCGTCGCTGGCCTGGTCGAACGCCAGCGTGCCGTTATTGCTGATGCTGCTGCCGCGCAGGCTGTCCGTATTGCCCTGCAGTACGCCGGACTGGATCGCCCAGTTGATGCCCGTGCTATCGGTCCCGCCCAGCACCCAGGTGCCGCCGCCGGTCTTCTGGAACGTGGAAAAGCCCCGGTACGCAGCCGCCGCGCCGACGTCCCCGGCATTGAACGATGCGTTGCCCGCGCCGCCGAGGATCAGCGTATTGCTGCCCAGGGTGCCATCGACCACACCGTTGATGCTGCTGCCGCTCTGCAGCTCCAGCGAATTGGTGCCGCCAGTGAAGCGAATCGCGGCGGCACGCGTGCTGCCATCCCCGGCGTTGCCACCCGAAATGGCGCCGCTGTTGACGATGGTGAGGTCGCTGCCGACGATGCCGATGCCACCCGCGCCAGCGACGCCGATGCCGGGCCCGCCCGCACCGCCATTGCCCCCGCTGATGGCCCCGGTGTTGGTCAGGCTGATGCCGGTGCCGCTGACGCCGACGCCGCCTTGCCCGCCCACGCCGCCCGTCGACTGCGTGGCACCGCCCGCACCGCCATTGCCGCCCGTGATGGCGCCACTATTGGACAGGCCACCGCCAGGAAAACGGAACACGACGCCTGCACCGCCATCGCCGCCATTGCCGCCCGGGATGAGGCTAGCTGGGCAGGCCATCTCCACCTGCCCCGCCAGCGCCACCGGTAATGGCGGCGGTATTGCCGAAACTGCTGCCGAAACTGGTCAGGAGCACCCCGCCGCCGCCTTCGCCGCCACCGCCACCGCCGCCACCCAGGCCGGGCAGAGCCACTGGGGTGACGAGGCCGCCCTTGCCGCCCGCGCCGCCGGCGATGCTCGCGCTGCTCGCTGAGCCATCGGCGCCCGTGATGACCATGCCGTATCCGCCTGCCCCGCCCCCGCCGCCGCCCTGCACGGGGGCGAAGGTGTCGGCGCCGTCGCCGCCCGCCAGCGGCGAGCCATTGAACCAGCTGTCCGCGACCAGGCCAGCTGCGCCACCCGCACCGCCAGGCGCCGCTCCGGCCCCATTGGCGCCTGCCGCGCCATTGCCAGTGCCTTGATTGACGCTGCCCCCCGCGCCGCCGCCGCCGACGGCGGCGCCCCCGGCCGCCTGGGCCGGGCCGGAGATCACACCGGCCAGCGCCAGCACGCACACCGCTCCCCGCGGTCCCGCATAGCGCGACGGCGCCTGCGCAAAAGCCGCCTGCAAGGCAATACTCAGCCGGCTGCGGATAAATCGATCGATTCGTTGCATATTGTTTTTGCCTGTTTATCTGTGTTCTTTTAATGGGCTTTTATGTGACCTGACACTGCGGGACCCTGTTTTCCCGGCGCAACTATCCTGCGCGCCGGCGCATTTTCCGAATTTCGGCTTGAGGTAGCAAGCCGAAATTGATCAGTATTCGATCCATATTCAATCCGGTGACGGGCGGGATAGAAGCGCACCGCGATTTGAATGGTTTATATTGCCCGAGGCTGCATGTACGCAGACATTTGATTTTCGATAGAGGATCTCGATGATGAGCACCGGCGTTCCCGGCCGCGCGGCGATCGCGCTGGCCCTTTGCGGTTTCGGGCTGATGCCCCTGGCATGGGCCGACGCCCCGACACCACCGGCACCCGATGCCGCCGCCAGCGATCCCGCCGGCCTTGGCTGGATGAAGGGCGCGCCACCGCCGCCTGAGCGCACGGTGCGCTTCGACGACGGCAGCTACTGGCGCTTCCCCGCCCTGCGCTGGAGCGTGTCGCACTTCCGCGAACTGATGCCCACCGTCAATGTCTCGCGCGGGCTTGGCGCGCCGGTGCCGCTGCCGCGCGCACTGCGCACCGATATCGACGCGCTGCAGTTCATGCCGATCGGCGCCACCCGGCCGATGACCTGGGCGCAATCCCTGGCGGCCAACTACACCGATGGCATCGTGGTGCTGCATCGCGGGCGCATTGTCTACGAGCGCTACCTCGGCGCGCTGAAGGACGACGGCCAGCATGCGGCCATGTCGGTCACCAAGTCGGTCATCGGCACGCTCGGCGCCATGCTGGTGGCAGAAGGCCGCCTGGATGCCAGCAAGCGCGTGGCGGACTACGTGCCGGAGCTGGCGCAATCGGCGTTCGGCAATGCCACGGTGCGCCAGGTGCTGGACATGACCACGGGGCTCAAATACAGCGAGGATTACGCCGATCCCGACGCCGAGGTCTGGATGCACGCCCAGGCGGGCAGCCCGCTGCCCAAGCCCAAGGACTACACCGGCCCACGCAATTACTACGAGTCGCTCCAGGCCATCCAGGCGCAAGGCGAGCATGGCGCGGCCTTTGGCTACAAGACGGTCAACACCGACGCGCTGGGCTGGATCATCGCGCGCGTGACCGGGCGCTCGGTGGCCGAGCTGCTGTCCGAGCGCATCTGGCGCCGGCTGGGCGCGGAGCAGGATGCGTACTTCACCGTCGACTCCATCGGCACGCCCTTTGCCGGCGGCGGCCTGAACACCGGCCTGCGCGACCTGGCGCGCTTTGGCGAGATGCTGCGCAACGACGGCAAGTTCAACGGGCAGCAGATCCTGCCCAAGACGGTGGTCGACGACATCCGCGGCGGCGGCGACAAGGCCGCGTTTGCCAAGGCCGACTACCCGCTGCTCAAGGGCGGCAGCTATCGCGACATGTGGTGGGTCACCCATAACGAGCATGCCGCCTACATGGCTCGCGGCGTGCATGGCCAGCGCATCTATATCGACCCGAAGGCCGAGATGGTGATCGTGCGCTACGCCTCCAACCCGGTCGCCGGCAATGCCGCCAACGACCCGACGACGATCCCGGCGTTTCACGCGCTGGCGAAGTACCTGCTGTCCCGGCCGCGCTGATCGCGGCGGGCTGGCTACTTCGTGCGCCGCGGCGCGCGCGCCGGCCGTTTCGCGCCGGCCGGCGGCGCGGCCAATTGCCCGGCCGCTGCCCGCAGGCATTCGACCAGCTGGATACTGCTGGGCGTAGGCCGCCCTTCGCGCAGCGTGATCACGCCCACTGGCGGCAGCTCCAGCGCTATGTCCATGGGCAGGATATGGAAGCGGCCTTCCCGCTCGAACTGCTGCCCCACCGACCTGGCCAGGAAGCCCACGGCATCTAGCTGGGAGACGAAGGTGGTGATGGCAAGGTAGGACGACGACTCGATCAGGTCGCTTGGTGGCTGCAGCCCAAAGCGGTAGAACTCCTGCTCGATCTTGACCCGTAGCGAGGCCCATGGCGGCGGCACCACGCAAGGCATGCCGGCCAGGTCCGCCCAGCCCGGTGCGCGCTTGCTTGCCAGCGCGTGGCCGCTGCGCACCACCGCCACCATCGGCTCGTTATAGAGCGGCTCGGTGATGAGGTCCGGGGCGGCGTAGCCGGGCTCCAGCCGCCCGACGATCAGATCCAGTTCGCTGATGCGCAGCTTGGGCAGCAGGTGGGGCAGGTCGCCCTCCTCCACCAGCACGGTGGCCTGGGCCGAGCGCTGCTTGAGCTGGCCTATGGCTTGCGCCAGCAACACCGGCAGGGCCGCACCCATCGATCCCACCCGGGTGCGCCCGGCGGCGCCGCTGGCCTCCGCGGCGATTTCATCGCGCGTGCGCTCGTATTGCGCCAGCACCGAACGGGCAAAACGCACCAGCGACGCGCCCGCCGGCGTGGGCTCGGTGCCGCGCGTGGAGCGCGTGAAGAGCGTCAGGCCCAGCGTCTTCTCCACCTCGGTGAGCATCTTGGAGACGGCTGGCTGGCTGACGGAGAGGAACTCGGCGGTGTGGCCGAGATGGCGAAACTCGTCCAGCGCCACCACCAGTTGCAGGTGGCGTAGCTTGATATTGGAGCGCAGGGCACGGTCGATCTGGGGCATGGTGCGATTCTACTTAACTTTAAGGTTATGAAGCCATTCCGATGATTGATTGGATTGTTATGAATGGCTTTGCCACAATCCGGCCTGACCGGTGGACATTGCCACCAGCCCATGACTCCAATAACGACACCCTGCGAGGACGACACATGACCGCATCCCACGGCATCAACCACGGGCGACGCCGCCTGCTCATCAGCGGCGCCGCTGCCGCCACGGCTGCGACGGCTGGTAGTGCCGGCCTGCTGCTGCCGGGCCTCGCACGTGCCGCCGACTATCCGGACCGGCCCATCACCTTCATCTGCCCGTGGCCCGTCGGCGGCACCGCCGACCAGTCCATGCGCGCGCTGTGCCAGGTGGCGTCCGGCGTACTCAAGCAATCCATCGTGGTGGAGAACCGCGCCGGCGCATCGGGCATGATCGGCACCAAGGCATTGGCCCGCGCCAAGCCGGACGGCTACACCATCGGCCAGGTGCCGATCTCGGTGACGCGCTTCTCGCAGCTAGGCATGCTGCAGATGGACCCGCGCAGCGAGCTGACCTACCTGGCGCGCACCTCAGGCCAGACCTTCGGCATCGCGGTGCCGGCGAACTCGCGCTTCAAGTCGCTCAAGGACGTCGTGGCCGAGGCCAAGGCGCATCCGGGCAAGCTCACCTATGCGCATGCCGGCATCGGCGGCGCCACCCACGTGGGCATGGAAGAATTCGCGCAGGCCGCCGGTGTGCGCTTCAATGCCATCGCCTACAAGGGCGGCGCGCAGGCCTTGCAGGACGTGCTCGCCGGGCAAGTGGACCTGCTGGCCGATTCCAGCTCGTGGGCGCCCCATGTGGAAGCCGGCAAGCTGCGCCTGCTGGCCACCTGGGGCGACCAGCGCACGCCGCGCTTCAAGGACACGCCGACGCTCAAGGAGCTGGGCTACAACGTGGTGGTGGAGGCGCCCAACGGCATCGGCGCGCCCGTCGGACTGGACCCGGCGGTGGAAAAGAAGCTGCGCGACGCCTTCCGCCAGGCTGTGGCCAGCAAGGAATTCCAGCAGGTCGCGGCCCGCATCGATGCGCCGGTGATGTACCTGGACGGCCCGGAATACAAGCGCTACATCAGCACGGTGTACGACCAGGAAACCCACCTGATCCAGCGCCTCAAGCTCAAAGAACTGCTGCAACAAGGCTGACCCAACGTGAACTCCGCCGCCCTCATCCGCCTGCATGCGAACGACAACGTCCTGATCGCCCGGGACGCCCTGAGCCTTGGCCAGAGCCTGCCGGAACTGGGGCTGCGCGTGCGCGCCCAGGTGCCCGCGGGGCACAAGATTGCCGCCTGCGCCATTGCCAAGGGCACCCAGATCCGCAAGTTCGACACCGTGATCGGCGTGGCCGAGCGCGACATCGAGGCCGGCGATCACGTGCATTCGCACAACCTGGCGCTGGTGGATTTCTATCGTGACCCGGGTTTCTGCCAGGACGTGCGGCCGGTGGACTACGTGCCCGAGGCCGAGCGCGCCACCTTCATGGGGTTCGTGCGGCCCGACGGCCGCGTTGGCACGCGCAACTTCATCGGCATCTTGTCGTCGGTGAACTGCTCGGCCACGGTGATCCGGCATATCGCGGACCACTTCACGCCCGAGCGCATGGCGGCCTATCCCAATGTGGACGGCGTGGCCGCCTTCGCGCAAAGCAGCGGCTGCGGCATGTCCTCGCCCAGCGAGCACTTCGACGTGCTGCGGCGCACACTGGCGGGCTATGCGCGCCACCCCAACCTGGCCGGTGTGCTGATCGTGGGCCTGGGCTGCGAGCGCAACCAGGTAGCGGGCCTGATGGAGTCGCAAGGCCTGGTGCCCGGCAGCCACGTGCGCACCATGGTCATGCAGGACAGCGGCGGCACGGCGGCCACCATCCAGGCCGGCATCCGCGCCATCGAGGCAATGCTGCCCGGCGCCAATACCGCCACGCGCCAGCCCGTGCCCGCCAGCCACCTGAAGATCGGCCTGGAATGCGGTGGCTCCGATGGCTTCTCCGGCATCAGCGCCAACCCGGCGCTCGGCGCGGCCATGGACATCCTGGTGCGCCACGGCGGCACCGCCATCCTGTCGGAAACCCCCGAGATCCACGGCGTGGAATACATGCTCACGCGCCGCGCCGTCACGCCGGAAGTCGGCCAGAAACTGCTGGACCGCCTGGCCTGGTGGGAGCGCTACACCGCCGGGCAGAACGCCCAGTTCAACGGCGTGGTCGGCCACGGCAACCAGCAAGGCGGCCTCGCCAACATCTTCGAAAAATCGCTCGGCTCCGCCATGAAAGGCGGCACCACGCCGTTGCAGGCCGTCTATGAATACGCCGAGCCCATCGAGCAATCCGGCTTCGTCTTCATGGACTCCCCCGGCTACGACCCCGTCGCCGCCACCGGCCAGATCGCCAGCGGCGCCAACCTGATCTGCTTCACCACCGGGCGCGGATCGATGTTCGGCTCCAAGCCAGCGCCGACCATCAAGCTTGCGAGCAATACGCCGATGTACACGCGGCTCGAAGGCGATATGGACATCAACTGCGGGCTGGTGCTGGACGGCGAATTGACTGTGGACGAGATGGGCCAGCGGATTTTTGAACACATCCTGGAAGCGGCCTCCGGACGACCAACCAAGAGCGAAGCACTCGGGCTGGGCGACAACGAGTTTGTGCCTTGGCACTTGGGGATTGTCAGTTAGAAAGTAGAAAGCCTCGCAGCCTGGAACCATCACGAAATTGCGATCGCCCGCCCTCTCCCCCGTCCCTCTCCCGCAGGCGGGAGAGGGGAGCAAACCAGCGCAAGATCAACCAACTGTGGTAGCCGGGATTCCCGCCCGAAGGGGCGGGAATCCCCCTCGGCGATGCGAAGCGAGCCGTGGAGGTGTGCCAAGGCCGTATGGGGCGCCTCGTGATCCGGCGAAAAGAGCGGAAAAGAGGGACCCATGTCTGAGTATCGCCTTAAGGCGATGCGAGTTTGGGTCCCGGCCGCTCTTTTCGTTGGATCACGAGGGGTAGTCGCCCCATCCGGCGCGCCTTCTTTGCCTACTTTCTTGGCAAGACAAGAAAGTAGGTCGCCGCCCCGCAGGGGTGGTGAAACGGCAGTTGCAGTTGTCCTTGAATTCAAGCAGTTGCGGTTGCGGTTGCAGTTGCGGTTGCACTCACCCCCATATCCAAAAACCATGCCATCCACCCCACTCCCCTAACCCACCCAGCCCTGCTCCGCACCAGCAACCTGATCGGCCAAGCGTGGTCAGCCTCCCACACCGGCCACCACCTGGATGTCACCAACCCTGCCACCAACACCGTCTTCGCCTGCGTGCCCGACAGCGACGCCCAGGACGCCATCCAGGCAGCCGATGCCGCGGCAGCGGCATTCCCCACCTGGAGCCGTCGCACCGCCCGCGACCGCGCGCAGATCATCAAGCGCTGGCACGCCCTGATCCTCGAGCACCAGGAAGACCTGGCCCGGATCATCTCCACCGAACAAGGCAAGCCCATCAAGGAGGCCCGCGGCGAAGTGCTGTACGGCGCCTCCTACGTAGAGTGGTTCGCCGAGGAAGCCGCCCGCATCAGCGGCGAGATCGTCGCCGAGTCCGTCCCCGGCCGCAAGATGCTGGTGCTCAAGGAACCGGTGGGCGTGGTAGCCGCCATCACGCCGTGGAACTTCCCGCTCGCCATGATCGCGCGCAAGATCGCGCCCGCGCTGGCCGCCGGCTGCACCGTGGTGGCCAAGCCCGCGGAAGACACCCCGCTGACCGCGCTGGCGCTGGTCTACCTGGCGCAGCAAGCCGGCCTGCCCGCCGGTGTGCTCAACATCGTCACCGCCTCGCGCGCCAATACCCCCGCCGTGGTCGACGCCTGGCTGGCCGACAGCCGCGTGCGCAAGATCACCTTCACCGGCTCCACCCCGGTGGGCAAGCACCTGGCCCGCGAATCCGCCGGCACGCTCAAGAAGCTGTCGCTGGAGCTCGGTGGCAATGCGCCGTTCATCGTGTTCGACGACGCGGACATCGAGGCCGCCGTCGATGGCCTGATGGCCTCCAAGTTCCGCAACGGGGGCCAGACCTGCGTCTGCCCGAACCGCGTCTATGTACAGGCTGGCGTGCACGACCATTTCGTCGCGCGCCTGTCGCTGCGGGTGGCCGCGCTGCAGGTCGGGCCTGCCACCGATGACGCGTCGCAGATCGGCCCCATGATCAACGCGCGCGCCGTGGAGAAAATCGCCCGCCATGTGGAAGATGCCGTCGCCAAGGGCGCCGTGGTGATGACCGGCGGCGAACGCGTGCGCCTGGCAGACGGACCGCACTACTACGCGCCCACCGTGCTCACCAACGCCACGCCGCAAATGGCGCTGTCGTGCGAAGAAACGTTTGGCCCGGTAGCCGCCGTGTTCCGCTTCACCGATGAAGCCGAAGTGATCCACGACGCCAACGACACGCCCTTCGGCCTGGCCGCCTACTTCTACTCCAATGACGTGCGCCGCATCTGGCGCGTAGCGCAGGCGCTGGAAACGGGCATTGTCGGCGTCAATGAAGGGGCTATCGCCTCGGAGGCCGCGCCCTTCGGCGGCGTCAAGGAATCCGGCTACGGGCGCGAGGGCTCGCGCCACGGGCTGGACGACTACATGCACACCAAATATATTTGCCAGGGCCTGCTCGGCTAAGCCCAGGCGGCATCCCATCCACGCCCACGACATTCTTCGGAACACCATGCCCGCACAAAACGCATTCAAGGCCGCGCTGGCGGCCAGCCAGCCCCAGATCGGACTGTGGCTCTCGATGGCATCGCCTTATCTCGCCGAAGTCTCGGCCACGGCCGGCTTCGACTGGCTGCTGATCGACGGCGAGCACGCGCCCAACGACCTGCGCGGCACGCTACATGCGCTGCAGGCGATCGCCCCGTACCGCTCGCAACCGGTGGTGCGCTGCGTGGCCGGCGAAGTCCCGCTGATCAAGCAGTTGCTGGATATCGGCGCGAAGAACCTGCTGGTGCCGATGGTGGATACCGCCGAGCAAGCCGCCGCGCTGGTATCCGCCACCCGCTACCCGCCGCAGGGCATGCGCGGTGTGGGCAGCGCCGTGGGCCGTGCCTCGCAATGGAGCGCGCGCGCCGACTACCTGGATGTGGCCGACGATGAGATCTGCCTGCTGGTGCAGGCCGAAACCGTGAAGGCCCTGGCGAACCTGGATGCCATCTGCGCTGTCGACGGCGTCGACGGCGTCTTTATCGGCCCCGCCGACCTGGCCGCCTCCATGGGCCATCGCGGCAACCCGGGCCACCCCGAGGTGCAGGCCGCCATCGAAGGCGCCATGCGCACCATCGTCGCCAGCGGCAAGGCCGCGGGCACGCTGACCTCCGACCCCAAGCTGGCGCGCCGCTACCTGGACCTGGGCTGCACCTTCGTGGCCACAGGCGTGGATGTGCTGCTCTATGCCGGCGCGGCTCGCCGGCTGGCCGCGGACTTCATCGGCGCCGGCGCCGCGCCCGCGGCAGGGCCGTCTGCCGCATACTGATGCCCGCCACCGCAATCGCAGAACACAACATGCCGACTGATTCCCACACCGCCCCCGCCACCAGCGCCACCCTGGCCGCGATGCAAGCCATCGTCGGCGCCGGCGCCTGCCTGAGCGGCGACGCCGACACCGAGTCCTACGTCACGGACTACCGCCGCATCTACCGCGGCAAAGCCCAGGTAGTGGTCATGCCCTCCACGACCGAACAGGTCAGCCAGGTCATGGCCTGGTGCCACGCGCGCGATGTGCCGGTGGTGCCGCAAGGCGGCAATACCTCGCTGATGGGCGGCGCGGTGCCCGATGACAGCGGCACCGCGGTGCTGCTCAGCCTGGGCCGCATGAACCGCGTGCTAGCCGTGGACACCATCAACGACACCATGACGGTGCAGGCCGGCGTCACGCTCAACGCGGCCCGCACCGCCGCCGAGCAGGAGCAGCGCCTGTTCCCGCTGCGCATCGGCTCGGAAGGCTCCTGCCAGATTGGCGGCAACCTGGCCACCAACGCAGGCGGCACCGCCGTGCTGCGCTACGGCAATATGCGCGACCTGGTGCTGGGCATCGAGGCCGTGCTGCCCGATGGCCGCATCTACTCGTCGCTGCGCGGCCTGCGCAAGGACAACACCGGCTACGACCTCAAGCAACTCTTCGTCGGCTCGGAAGGCACGCTCGGCATCATCACGGCGGCCGTGCTCAAGCTGATGCCGCAGCCGCGCGCCAATGCCGTGGCCTTCGTGGCCGTGCAAAGCCCCGAAGCCGCCGTGCGCCTGCTCGGCGTGGCCAAGCAGCATGGTGGCCAGGCCGTCACCGCGTTCGAGCTGATCTCGGCGCCCGCGCTGGAACTGGTGCTCGAATACCTGGGCGACGTGGCCTCGCCGCTGCCCGAACGGCACGACTGGATGGTGCTGATCGAGCTGACCTCCGGTGGCAGCGACGAAAGCCTCAACGCCACGCTGATGGAAATCCTCGAAGCCGGGCTGGCACAAGAACTGGTGCTGGATGCAGCGGTGGCCGCCAGCCTGGCCGACGCCCAGCGCTTCTGGCGCATCCGCGAGGAAATCTCGGACGCGCAGACCCGTACCGGCGGCAGCATCAAGTGCGACGTGTCGGTGCCGTTGTCGCGCATCGCCGCGTTTATCGGCGACGCCTCGGCCAAGGTGCTGGCACTGGAGCCCGCCGCGCGCATGGTGATCTACGGCCATATGGGCGACGGCAACGTGCACTTCAACCCGCTGCGCCCCAAGGACCGCAGCGCCGCGGACTTCCTGGGCCAGTGGTACGCACCGATCTCCGAGGCGGTGGACACCCTGGCCCACGCGGAGAACGGCTCGATCTCCGCCGAGCACGGCATTGGCGTGGCCAAGCGCGACGACCTGAAGCGCTACAAATCGCCGGTGGAGCTGGAGCTGATGTGGCAGGTCAAGCGGGCGCTGGATCCGAAGAACCTGCTCAATCCCGCCAAGATGCTGCCAAGGCTGGACTGACGGCAAGCGGGCTCCGGCGGCCTATCAATGCGAAACGTTCTCATTTATAATCCGCGGGTTCCCGTCGCACACAGCGCAACAGATCTAGCCGCCGCCACATCTCAGCCACCAGACGGGCAAGTTTTTCGTCCTCTTTCTGGCTGGGGTGCATCGTGCATGTGCGGTATTACGGCGAGCTGCTGCGTTTCTTCTTACGTGAAGTCAAAAACCTGGATGAGGCGCAAGACCTGGTCCAGGAAGCCTGCGAGCGCGGGCTGGCCATGGCCAGCGCTGGCGAACGCATCGATGACCCGCGCGCGCTGCACTACAAGATCGCCCGCCACCTGCTGATCGACCGTCACCGTGCGCGGCAAGTGCGCAACCACGAGTCCGACGCCGTGCTGCAAGACATGGCGGGCCCGCTCTCCGACGACCCGGAAGCGGCCTATGCCGGGCGGCAGCGCGGTCGCCTGCTGGTCGCCACCATCGAACGCCTCCCGCCACGCTGCCGCGAAGCCTTCGTGCTCCATAAGATCGATGGCCTGTCCCACGCCGAAGTGGCCGCCCGCATGGGGGTGGGCATCAACGCCGTGGAGCGGCACGTCATGCTGGCGGTGGCGGCCTGCCGCAAGGCGCTGGGCGACGACCCACGCAGGGCAAGAACGCAGCCGGCATCCGGACTGCCGTCCGGATTGCCATCCGAGCCGCCCGTCAGTTTGCCGCAAGGCGGCTGACTGCGGTTATTCTCAGCACGCACCCGCTCCCCTATCCGCCACCCGTTGCCCGGCATCAGGTTTTTGGCGCCTGATCCGTCATCATGAAAGACACCACAAGAGAAGCCATGCGATGACCCAGCGCCCTGTACCGCCGAAGTCGCCCCCCTTACCCGCTACACCCGCCTCACCCACGGCGCCCGGCGAGCCGATCGACGAATCGCTGCTGGACGACCTGTCCCCGCCAGCATTCGAGGCCCTGCGCTGGTCCGTGCGCATGGCCGACGGACTGTCGCCCATGGCGCGCGCCGAGTTCCAGGCCTGGCTCGACGCCAAGCCTGAGCACCGCGCGGCCTTTGAGGACATGGCCGGCGTCTGGGACGCTATCGATGACCTCCCACCGGCGGGCACGGCTCGCCTGCGGACCACGGTCGCCATCGAAAAAGCCTCCGAATCGTCAGCGCTCGACGCCACCGGCGACGTGCGTCCCCCGGTGCCGGCACCGGCAGCCAAACGCGCCCGCGCTAACCGACCGCTACTGCCCCATGCCCTCATCGCGACCTTGGCGGCCGGCTTGCTGGGTGCCGGCTGGTTCGGCTGGAACACCTGGCAGAACCAGCCCATTTTCAACCGCCACTACGCCACACAACGGGGCCAGAGCCTGGACACCGCGCTGCCCGACGGCAGCCAGCTCGTGTTCGACACCGCCACCCAGGCCGACGTGACGCTCTACCGCAACCGCCGCGAGGTCAGATTGCCCGAGGGCCAGGCCGTCTTCAAGGTCCAGGCCGACAAGTCCCGGCCCTTCCACGTCATTGCCGGTGCGACACGCATTACGGTGGTCGGCACGAAATTCTCCGTGCGCTATACCCCTTCCATCGGCAGCAAGGCCGTGCAAGTTGCCGTGATAGAAGGCAAGGTGCGCGTGACCGGCGCCAGTGGCGAAGGGCACGGGCAAACCGTGGTACTGATGCCAGGACAAGCCGTGGATGTCGACGACCAGGGGCGGCCCGGCCGTGTCGACGCCGTGCCGACCGACGCCATGGCACCGTGGCGAGGCCGGCGCCTGAGCTTTGACAACACGCCTCTGGCAAACGTCCTGGCCGAACTCGGCCGCTACGGCGAATCCGGCCTGCGCGTCAGCGATCCCGTCATCGGCGGCCTGCCCGTCACGGCCAGCGTGGATCTCGACCATATCGACGGCTTCACCCGCAGCTTGCCGCTGGTGCTACCCGTGCGCCTGCGCCAGCGCGATGGCGTCACGGACATCGTCGCGCGTTGACGGAAACGGGAGGCTCGTTCTCAACGGCATCTTTTTTCAAGGGGGACATCAGGGTTTGTGTTCGTGATTCGTCATCTGTAGAGAGGGCGTCGTCTTCATGACGCCATATGCATACAGAAGAAGGATCGAATGCAGATGTCTGCTACCCCGTTCGCCTTGGCGCCGCTGGCCCTGGCGGCTTTCCTGGCGCTCGGCGCGCCGTACGCCGCGCACGCGCAATCTACAGGCAGCGCCGGTACGCCGGTGGAAATATCCATCACCGCGCAGCCTTTGGCGCAGGCCCTGACCGAGCTGGCGCGGCAAGCCCGCATCACGCTCGTCGCCACGCCAGCGTTGCTGGCCGGCAAGACGGCGCCAGCCGTCACCGGCCGGCTGACCACGCGGCAAGCGCTGGAGCGGCTGCTGGCTGGCAGCGGGCTGAGCGCGGACATCGACGGCACGGCCGTGACGATCCAGCGGACTGCGCAGCCGGCATCCGACGGCCATGCCACGCTGCCCGCCGTCACAGTAAGCGCACAGGTCGAGCGCAGCGCGATGACCGAGCTCACTGGCTCGTACACCAGCCCGGCGCTGACCATCGGCAAGATGACGCAGTCAATCCGCGAAACGCCGCAGTCCGTCAGCGTGGTGACGCGCCAGCAGATGGACGACAAGAACCTCACCAGCCTCGACCAGGTCCTGGCACAGTCCACCGGCGTCACCCGCTCGCAGAGAAACTTTGGGGACCACAAGTTCACCATCCGGGGCTTCGCGGTGGACAACGACAACTACATGATCGACGGCGTCTCGGGCACGCTGTATTCCTCCACCGGCTGGCTGCCCCTGGACACCGCCATCCTTGACCGGGTCGAGGTGCTGCGTGGCGCGGGCGGGCTGATCGTGGGGGCCAGCGACCCGAGCGGCGCGGTGAACCTGGTGCGCAAGCGCCCGCGCACGGAGCGGCATTTCGACGTGACGGCCAGCGTGGGCTCATGGAGCAACTACCGCACCGAGATCGATACCGGCGGCCCACTCAACGCCGAGGGCACCATCCGCGCTCGCATGGTCGCCGCCTATGAAGACCGCAAGTACTTCTACGACGTCACGCATTCCCGCCAGCCGCTGTTCTATGGCGTCATCGACGCCGACCTGGGCCGCGACACCACGCTGACCCTGGGCGTGCGCCACCAGCAGAAGACCGCCGACGGATTCTGGCTGTTCGGCCTGCCCCGCTACAACGATGGCGGCGCGCTGGACGTGTCCCGCTCGACCTCGCTGGTGCAAGACTGGAACCGTCAGAGGGCAACGGTCAACGAAGCATTCGCCGAGGTCGAGCATCGCTTTGACGGCGACTGGAGGGCCAAGGTTTCCTACAACCACACCGAGGGCGAGCTCGACCAGAAGGTGGCGATTCCACGCGGGGCCGTGGACCGTGCCACGGGCACCGGAACCCGCTTCTATAGCCTCTACTTCAAGGACCTGAAGGTTGTCAGCGATGGGATCGATGCCAACGTCACCGGCAGCTTCGCGGCATTCGGCGGCACGCACCAGATCCTGGTAGGCGCCAACGCATCGAGACAGCGCGTGAAGAACAATAGCGCATCGCTCGACGACGGCACCGCCATCAACGTGTTCAACCCGAATCACGGCGCCATTCCGGACCCCATGCGCCCGGGATGGAGCAGCGAGGAGGATTCCCGGGACCGGCGCTACGGCATCTACGCCAGCGCGCGCCTGCAACTGGCCGAGCCCTTGCACATGCTGCTTGGCGCACGGCTGAGCTGGCTGGACTACCGCGCGTCGGAGCGCCTGAGCGCAAGCCAGCTGCGCGACGACAAGGTGGATCATCAGCTCACGCCCTACGCGGGGGTGGTGTATGACCTGAACAAGCAATGGTCGCTGTACGCCAGCTATGCAGACACCTTCCAGCCGCAGAGCCAGTACCGGAGCGTCTCCGGCGATACGTTGAAGCCGGCGATCGGCGCCAACTACGAGGCGGGTGTGAAAGGCGAACTGTACAACGGTCGCCTCAACGTTTCGGCAGCGGTGTTCAGCGTCAGGAAGAACAACATTGCCGTGTCCGACGCGGCCAACTATGGCAACTGCCCTGGCACCTCCGCCGACGCAGAGTGCTTCCGCAATGGCAGCACGCTGCGCAGCAAGGGCTTCGAGGCCGAGGCCAGCGGCGAGATCCTTCCCGGCTGGCAGGTGGCCGCAGGCTACACCTATGTGACCAGCCGCAACGACGAAGGCGGCAGCATCAACGCCGAGACCCCCCGCCATCTGCTGCGCGCCTCCACCACCTATCGCCTGCCGGGGCCGTGGAATGCCTGGACCATCGGCGGCGGCGTATCGGCGCAGACCGGCTACTCGTACTTCGCGGGCGATGACCCCGAGGTGCGTATGGGCGAAGGCGCGCGCGCGGTGTGGGACCTGCGTGCCGCTTATCGCATCAACCGCCACTGGACAGCCGCGCTGAACGTGGCCAACCTGTTCGACAAGCGCTATTACGCCATGCTGGGCGAGCTGCGGCGTGGCAACTACTACGGCGAGCCGCGCAACGTGACACTGACCTTGCGCGGGTCGTTCTGATCTTGCCCGCCGATCCTGCATGCTCGTGACATGAAAGACAGTTTTCGCCAGCGCATGGCATGGCTTCATACCTGGTGCGGCCTGGCCTGCGGCTGGCTGCTCTGCGCCATTTTCCTGACCGGCACGCTGAGTGTGTTTCGCGAACCGATTACGCGCTGGATGCAGGCGCAGCCGGCATTGCCCGCCAGCACGGAGGCGATCGTGCTCACGCAAGCCGAGGTGCTCCAGCGCGCGGCGCGCTACCTTGCCGCGACCGCGCCGGATGCCAGCCTCTGGGGCATGGATATGCCCCGGCACGAAGGCGACGCGATCCATCTGTGGCAAGCCGGGAGCAGATCGCCCGCCATTCGGCAAGCCGCGATGGACCCGCGCACCGGCACGCTGCTGCCGGTGCCCTGGGGCCGGCACACGGAAGGCGGCCGGCATTTCATGGCTTTCCACTATTCGCTGGAAGCCGGCCTGGCGGGCTTCTGGGTGGTCGGGGCGATGGCAATGGGCATGCTGGTGGCGCTCGTATCCGGCGTTGTCGTGCACAAGCGCATCTTCCAGGACTTCTTTACCTTCCGTCCCGGCAAGGGGCAGCGCTCCTGGCTCGATGCGCACAACGCCACGGCCGTGCTGGCGCTGCCCTTCCTGTTCATGATCGTCTACACCGGCCTCGCCATCTTCTATACGAGCTATGTGCCATTGCCGCTGCATGCAGCCTACGGATGGGATGACAATGCGTTCAGCCAATTCCAGGGCGAGTTATCGCCCAAAACGCCGTTGCTGCGCCCCCGCACGGGAAAGGCAGCCGCAATGCACGACCTTGCACCTTTGCTGCGGCAGGCGCGGGCACTAACGGGCAGCCCAGCGAGCCGCCTCATCGTCGAACGCCCCGCAGACACCAGCATGGTAATCAAGATCCTGGGGCGCACGCCCGACACCGGAACCTCCCGCCGCATTCTCAACGAGGCCGGCAGCGTCACCTTTGATGGCGTCACCGGCGCCGTGCTCGACGTAAAGCGGTCCGATCCAGCCGATGCGCACTCGGCGAAGGACATTCACCGCGTCATGGAGCAGTTGCACCTGGTGGGCTTCGGTGGATGGACGATGAAGTGGCTGTATTTCTTCAGTGGCCTGTCTGGTACGGCCATGATGGCCACCGGCACCCTCCTCTTCACCATCAAGAGACGCAAGAAGAGCGAGCATGAGTTCGGCACCTTCACCGCACGCGTCTATCGCTGCATCGAGGCATTGAACGTCGCGGCCATCGCCGGCCTCTGCATTGCCTGCATCGCCTACCTGTACGGCAACCGGTTGATCCCCGCCGACCTGCCCGACCGCGCCACGTGGGAGATCCGCATCTTCTTTTACGCCTGGCTGGCAACGCTGCTGCACGCCACGGTCCGGCCGCCAGTCCGGGCCTGGATGGCGCAATTGTCGGCAGGCGCGCTGCTCTGCCTCGGCTTGCCATTACTCAACGCGCTGAGCACCGCGGAGCAGGCCTGGACCTACGCCTCGCGGGCGGACTGGGAGCGTGCGGGCGTGGAACTGACGGTGATCGGCTTCGGCCTTGCGCTCGCATTTTCGGCCTGGCAAGTCCGGCGCGGCTGGTCGGGGCGGGCAACGCCGGCGGTGAAGACATGAGCAGCAAGCCCACCCAGGCCGTATCGGCGCGCTACCGCTGGATGGTCGCCTGCCAGGTGCTGGCAGCGACGCTCGGCGGCTACGCGCTGGCCTCGTTGTTCGCGGCTATGCTGGCGCTGGCGCTGCCGGTCGTCGCCGGCGTTTCACGCGCGGCCAGCGTGCTCGTGGCCACGCTGCTTGCCTTTGCGTTTTACACGGCGGTGGCGATCTGGGTGTTCAGCACGCGCAGCGCCATGCGAGCGTGGGCCGGGCTGGTCATCGGCGCTGCCGTGTTCGGCGTAGTGTTCATCGCCTTGCGGGGCGCAGCATGACCGCGCGGTTCGTGGCGCAAGCCCGCACGCGCAGTTGCGAAACTACATCTACGGCAAGTCATCCTGACACTCTCGCTGTTTTCACCTATATTCAGGGACACAGTCCGACGTCTGAAGCCGGAACGTTAGGTGCCGACGTTTCATGCCCCGCGCGATGCCGCGAGGATTTCCGCACGAGGAACCATGTTCCCGGATCCGTAAAGGAATCACGATGAATCGCCGCAACGTTCTGGTTCTCGCCGCAACATCGGTCGCCGGTCTGCACGCTGCGGGCGCAAGCGCACAGCAGTCCTCCGGCATTGAAGCGATCAAGGCCGCCAACCAGGCTTTCTATGCCGCCCTCTCCGCGAGGGACACCAAGGCAATGGTGGCCCTGTGGGCTAACAAACCCTATGTTGTCAATATCGGGCCCCGAAGCAAGACCGTAGCCGTCGGATACGCAGATGCCGTGTCCGGGTACTGGCCAGCCGCCTTTGATGCCTTCTCCGAGATGGCGGTGTCGCCTGCATCGATCGATCAAGTCCAGACCGACGGAAAACTGGCCTGGGTCATCGGCACCGAGAGCGCCGTGCTCCAACCCAGGGCCGGCGGCGAAGCGCTGAAGTTCGAGACTTTCTTTACGAATATCTTTGAGAAAAACGGTAGCCGGTGGTTGTTGGTTTCTCACCATGCGCAGGTGATTCCGAAATAACGGGCTGCCGTTGGGAAACTGGACCAAGAAGCAGTTTCAAGATGAAGCGAAGCGGTTCTGGCCGGGCGCGCGGCCGCAGACATTACAACTGGTACGGCCGAGGCCGCGCAATGACGCCAGGATCTTTTTGAAATGACCTCTAGATCGTCCGATATCTCCCGATAGACGAGCCCAGCACCATCGACAGCGCGAGCAAAACGGTCGCGACACTGATTGTCAGTGGCGGCAGCCGGCACGCCCTGAGCGTCATTCTCGCAAGCCTTGTCACGCGGCGCGATCTGGTTGCCGTGTCATCCCTGACCTACCCCGGTTTCAAGCGCGCTGCAAAACTGCTGGGCATTCCCCTGGCCAGCGTTCCGATCGACGCCGACGGCATCATGCCGGACGCGCTCGACGCGGTTTGCCGCAAACACGCAGGCCGGGTGCGCATCGTCTACACCATGCCCACGGTTCACAGCCCCACCGGGAGCGTGATGCCGCTCGCATGGGGACGCCACAGTCTATACTTGGCGTTTGGCAGCCAAGCTGCTTTCACGATGCTGCAGGGCCATGAAGACAAAGATCATTCTGTTGCGCGGTGTAACGCCGACGGGAAAGAACAAGGTGCTCATGGCACCGCTGCGCGCTGCGCTGGAAGAAGCGGGGCTCGCCAACGTGAGAACCTACATCCAGAGTGGCAATGTCATTGCATCGACGAATCTGAACCAGTCCGCCATCGAGGACCTGGTTCACGATGTCATCAAGGAACGGTTTGGTGGCGATATCAAAGTCCTGGCAAGGTCGGCACCGTACTTCAACGAGGCGATGGACAACAACCCGTTCAAGGGCGCCGATCCCGCAAAGCTCTATTTCACGCTGCTGTCAGCCGGGCCTGAAGATGCGTTGCTCGGCGCGTTCCATGCACTTGGACATGCGCCAGACCAGGTACAAGTGGTCGGCGACATGGCGTATGTGTTATGCGCCACGAAATACAGCGACCTGAAGGCCAACAACAATTTCATCGAGAGAAAGCTCAAGGTGGCCGCGACGACCCGTAATTTCAATACGATCTCGAAGCTCATTGCGCTCGGTGCTATCGGCTGACGGCGTTCTTGCTGAATTTTCTTTGAAACGATCTCAATATGAAAAGAACACTACTGCTGCCGATCTGCGCAGCGCTCATCGTCCAGATTTATGGTTGCGGAGAGAAAGCCAAAGTCGAGGCAAATCCCGCGCCTTCCAGCGTCGCCCAGCAGCCTGCTGCAACGCTGTCGATCGAGTCCGTGGCAAGTAACACGCACGGTTTCAATGCCGGCAATGTGCTCAGCGCCAGGAAGATCTATATCTTCTTTGATCCGCAGTGCCCCCATTGCGGTGAGCTCTGGAAGGCAGCGAAGCCACTGCTGTCGTCCGCGCACTTCATCTGGATCCCGGTCGGACTGCTGACCCCGGAAAAATCCGCGCTGCAGAGCGCCTACCTGCTCGGTAGCCAGAACGCTGTCAGGGACATGGACAATCATGAAGCCTTGCTCGACGCGCGCAAGGGTGGGCTTGAGGTCTCCGCCGCACAGACCCCGGAAAATGCCGTGAGCCAGGTCAAGGCCAACACCGAGTACTTTCTACGCTTGAAGCTGGACAGCGTGCCATTTGCCGTTTATCAGGGCCCTGGGGGCGAGATGTTGACGTTCTCGGGAGCGCTGACTACCGAGGCACTCAAAGAGCGGCTCGGCATATAGTCAGCCGTTGTTTCCCAGCCTGGCAAACTACCTGAACGTGATGGCGTGAGCGCTGCACGATTTCACCCAATGAACCTGAGAACGGACAAGACCATGTGGAAGCACCCCGTACGCCAAACCCTTGCCGCATTCGCGGCCACCCTGGCGTTACCCGCACTGGCCGGTATCGTGACGGGCACGGCGACCTATCGCGAGCGTATCGCGCTGCCTCCCGATGCCGTGTTCGAAGTCACGCTGCAAGATGTGTCGCGCGCGGGCGCGCCAGCCCTGGTTATCGACCGGTCCACGCTGGATCCGGCGGGGCAGCCGCCCTTCCATTTCGGGGTTGCCTACCAGGACCAGGCGATCGAGCCTGACCATCGCTATGCCGTGCGAGCGGTGATCCGGCAGCATGGCCGGTTGCTGTTCACCACCGACACGCATGTCCCGGCGCTGGACGGCAACAACGCGCCGCTCCAGTTGCAACTGGTATCGGCTTCCAGGGGCGAGGAGAAGCCGTCAGAAAAGCCAGCTGCACAGGTGCCTGACAGCCCGTTGCGCGGGACCTACTGGAAGCTCACGCGGCTGGGCGATGCGCCGGTCAGCGTGGCGGAGCGCCAGCGCGAACCGCACCTGATCCTCGCCACGCACGAAGCGCGGCTGTCAGGCAATGGCGGCTGTAACAGCCTGATGGGCGGCTATGAAGCCGATGGCGACCGGCTTCGCTTCAAGGGCCTGGCAGGCACCATGATGGCCTGCGCGCAGGGCATGGCCCAGGAAACGCAGTTTCTGCACGCACTGGAAACGGTACGGCGCTATCGCATTGCGGGCCGCCAACTCGACCTGCTCGGCGCAGACAATGCCGTGGTGGCGAGCTTCGAGTCTGTAGCGCTGCGGTAGAAGAGGCGGCCCATCCAATCATCGAATCCGTAGGTCTCTCCGCAGTGTGTGCGAGCCTCCCCGTGCTTTGGTGCATGACATCGAACTGGGCACACTCCGGCGGCTCGGATCTCGGCGACTTGTGGCCGGTGATTTTTCTGGGCATCTTCGTGCCGATGAGCGTGACGTCTGTCCTGACCGGCTGGTTTGTCCGGCGTGCGTCCCGGGGATAAGTCCCATGCTCTCGACATTTTCCGAGCGTTGCACCCCCTGGCGCTGCGCGATCAGCTGCTCGCTTGAGTGTTGCCATGCAGGACTCACGCTGCAGTCCAGGCCTGGCTTGCGCGCAGATGACTGCGGCCGCCTCGCAGCGGATACGGGCCTGACCGGAAGTCGTGATGCACGTCATTCCGCATCATACGATGCTAAAATTGATGCCGATCGACAACGGAGATTGGCATGCGCACCACACTTGCTTTGGATGACGACTTGCTGGCCAAAGCCCAAGCCCTGACCGGCCTGTCCGAGAAATCCTCCCTCGTCCGCGAAGCGCTGCGCGCGCTGATCGAGCGCGAAAGCGCACGCCGTCTGAGTCGCCTCGGCGGCACTGAACCTGCCTTGGAGCCGGCGGCACGCCGCCGGTCGGAGCCCGTGTGATCCTCGTCGACACCTCGGTCTGGATTGACCACCTGCGTGCCGGAGATGCGGCGCTAGCCGCCTTGCTCGATGCCAATCGCGTCTTGGCCCATCCATTTGTGATAGGTGAGATCGCGCTGGGAAGCCTGCGACAGCGTGATCTGGTGCTGGGGGCACTGCGCGACCTGCCGCGCGCCGTGGTGGCGACGGACGATGAGGTCGACCGGATGATTGAAGACCAGGTTCTGTACGGACTGGGTATTGGCTATGTCGACGCGCATCTGTTGGCCGCCACGCGGCTGACGCCCGGGAGTGCCTTATGGACGCGCGACCGACGCCTGCTGGCGGTTGCGGATCGCCTGGGACTGGCCGCGCGGCCAGCGCACTAGCCACTGGTTGCCCCGCCGGGAACCATCAAGAAAGCGCCACTTTTTGCAGACAAGCCACACAGGTCGCGGGTAAAGTGCAGTTTTAGTCGCGTGTCTCCACACCACGTGCTGGGTCACATCACCCGTCAACCCGTCAATCCGAGCGACGGATTGTCGCCGTGGGCGGTAGCGCTCAGGCTTCACTCAAATCAGCGTTTCTGACCGACTTTCCGCGACCTATTACCTATTTACCTATTACTCCGGAGCGTGACAATGAATCCAGATTCCGATTCAATTTTTTCCAACCTCGACAAGGCGGCCGCAGAGGCCCGCGCACAGGGTGACAAATGGATTGTGATCGATCGCATCTACGAACACCTGGATGCGCTAGAAAGCCAAGACTATCAAGATGTCCTGGCACGCATACTGGCCCTGATCGAAAAGTATCCCGAGCTGGATTATGGTGGTCCTGGCCCCTTCGGGTCGCTGATTGAGCGCCAGCCCGTCGGCGCCTATGCAGCGCAGTTGCTGGCGTCACTAAAGCGGCAGCCGAGCACGCAGGTGGTGGGGTTCCTGGACCGCATGATGCGCATGGACGAAGCCGAGCGCGAGGAGCAAGGCGGCCCAACCGTTGCGGCCTTCCTGGATGCGCTTGACGCGGTGCTGCGGCATCCCGCCGCGAACGACGATTGCAGAGAGTTTGCTCGGATGTGCCTGACGCCGTGAGCGCCAGGACCTGGTGTTTGGAAGCCGCATATCTGCTACGCGAGCTCGCTGTAAAAATGCCTTATCAGACGTACCAACACAGCCTCCTTGCCGTTGATCGTCGGAATGACGCGGATACCCGGAGTGGCGCGGTTTCGGCTATCGCGCCACAATCGCGCCACTTCTGATGGGAATCGCGCCAATCTCCTGTGCCTTCGGCGCATATCCGGGTTGCGCCTGTGTCAAAATGACGCGCAGCCTGCCTGATCGCACTTTACCTTGGCTGGGGTAGACTGCGCCGCGCCCGCTCCCATATAACAATGACGCTTATCCGCCGCATCCGCTTGACCGCATGGCTTGGCCTGATCGCCATGTGGCTCATCGTGCTTGCGCCGGCAGTCAGCCAGTTTGTGGCTGCGGCCCAGGCCAGCGATCCCGCAGCCGTCATCTGCTCGGCCGCCCACCCGGGCGATGCACCGCATGACATGCCGGGCAGCTCGATGAACGCCTGCGGCTATTGCGATCTGCTGGCGGACCATGTGCCGCTGCCTAACCTTGCGCCTGCGGCGCTGTCGGCGATCCCGCTGCTGGTGGTCGCCACGTCGCACGTGCTGGTCACCCGCTTCACGCCACTCGGGGCTTTTCCGTCAGGACGCCCCAGGGACCCTCCGGCCCTGCCTCAATCCAGTCTGTAAGCAACGCACGCCCTTTGGCGTGATCGTGGCGTCCGCGCGCACCTGCGCGCGGGCGCCGGACAACGATTTGAGGTAGACCCAATCATGCGCACGCTGCTGCCCCTAGTCATCCTTGGCACCATCGGCACGCTGGCCGAGGCCGCCGACGAACAGAGCCTGCCGGCGGTCCAGGTGACCGAAACTCGCTCGTTTGCCGAGAAGAACCAGTTGCCGCAGACTACCGCGAGCATCACCGGCGAACAAGCCGCGCAGGCCATCAACGTGATGGGCGCGGAAGATGCCCTGAAATACCTACCCGACGTGCTGGTGCGCAAGCGCTTTATCGGCGACACCCAGTCCCCGATGGCGACCCGCACCACCGGCATCAATGCCAGCGCGCGCAGCCTGATCTATGCCGACGGGGTCTTGCTGTCGACCCTGATCAACAACAACAACGGCAACGGCTCCCCGCAGTGGTTTATGGTGACGCCGCAATCGATCGACCGGGTCGACGTCATGTACGGCCCGTTCGCAGCCGCGTATCCGGGCAACTCCTACGGTGCCGTGACCGAGATCACCACGCGGATGCCGAAGACGCTCGAGGGCAGCCTGGAAGTCACGGGCGCCATCCAGCAGTTCAGCAAGTACGGCACCGACCAGAACGAGCCGGCGCAGCAGGTCAGCGCCACGCTGGGCGACCGCACCGGAAAGTTCTCGTGGTGGTTCAGCGCGAACCACCTCAACAGCTTCAGCCAGCCGCTCACCTTCGCCACCGTCGGCCAGTCGACGACCGCCGCCGGCGCCAGCCTGCCGGTCATCACTGGCGCGTACGCCGACCGCAACCGGACCGGCGGCGCCATCCAGGTAATCGGCGCGGGCAATTTCATCCATACGCTGCAGGACAACGCCACCGTCAAGCTGGGCTACGATTTCACGCCGACGTTGAGCGCGGTCTACACGCTGGGCTATTGGCAGAACAGCTCGAAAGCGAGCGCGCAGACCTACCTGAGCACGGCATCCGGGTCGCCCTTCTATGGCGCGCCGGGCGGCAACGTCAATATCGGTGGGTTCGCGTACAGCGCCAGCACCATCGCGGGCCAGTTTTCCAGCAACAACGTCGATCAGGAACACCTGATGCAGAGCCTGAAGGTCGGGACCCGGACGCAAGGGCTGTTCGACTGGGAGGCCATTGTCAGCAACTTCTACTATCTGCAGGATTCGAGCCGCTTGTCCACCGGGCTCTATCCGGCGGCCCTGACGGGTGGGCCGGGCCGGACCACCGACATGAGCGGCTCCGGCTGGTCCACCTTCGACGTCAAGGGTATCTGGCGGCCGCAGGGCATCGACGGCGCGAACATCGTCAGCTTTGGCGCCCACTACGACCAGTTCAAGCTGAGCAGCCCGACCTACAGCACCACCAACTGGGTATCCGGCGGCAATGGCGCCCTGTTCAGCACCTCGCAAGGCAAGACGCAGACCGGCGCGCTCTGGCTGCAGGACGTCTGGCGCATGACACCGAGCCTGCAGGCAACGCTGGGCGGCCGCTATGAAATGTGGCGCGCCTATGACGGGTTCAACTACGCCATTGGCAGCAACGGCGTGGGGGTGCCGATCCAGCAGCCCAGCCTCGACAAATCCGGATTCTCCCCCAAGGCGTCGCTGACATGGGAGGCCAGCCAGCTATGGTCGGTGACCGGCTCGTTCGGCAAGGCGCTTCGCTTCCCGACGGTCGGCGAGCTCTACCAGAGCGTGCAGACCGGAACGACATTCACCCAGGCCAATCCGTTCCTGCAACCGGAGAGCGTCCTGTCGGGCGAACTTGCCATCGAGCGCCACACCAGCGAGGGAAAACTGCGCGTTTCCGCCTTCAGCGAGTACGTCAAGAACGCGCTGATCTCCCAGACCTCGACAATTGCCGGGTTCGCCACGCCCGTCTCCTTTACGCAAAACGTGGGCAAGACGCGGCAACTGGGGCTGGAGCTAGCCGGCCAGCAAGACAATGTGCTGATCAATGGCCTGACGCTCTCGGGTAACGTCACCTATGTCAACTCCCGGATTCTCTCGGATGACAGCTACGTGCCGACCACGCCTGGCGCGACGGCGGTCGGCAAGCGCGTGCCCTACGTGCCCACGTGGCGCGGCACGGTGGCGGCAACCTATCGGCCTGACAACAAATGGGCTTACACGCTGGCCGCGCGCTATAGCAGCCGCGTGTACGCGACGGTCGACAACACCGACATCAACCCTGCGACCTACCAAGGCTTCGAGAGCTTCTTCGTGATGGATGCGCGCGTGCACTACCAACTGGACAAGCATTGGAGCGGTGCACTGGGCGTGGACAACCTGAACAATCACAAGTACTTCCTGTTCCACCCCTTCCCGCAGCGCACGTTCTACCTGAGCCTGAAGTACACCCTTTGACAGATCCCGCCATGTCCCAGCCTCTCGAACGGCCGCCCATGGGCGCGCAAGCCACCCAGCCCTCGCCGGCAGCAGCGGCGTCTTATCGCATGCTCTGGCGGTGGCACTTCTACGCCGGGCTCTTCGTCGCGCCCTTCCTGGTCGTCCTGGCGATCACCGGCACGATCTACTGCTTCCAGCCGCAGATCGAATCGCTGCTCTATCCGCAATTGCTGCGCGTGGAGCCCGTGGGCGCGAAGCTTCCCGCCCAGTCCTTGCTGGACTGGGCATGGGCCCAGGCGCCGGAAGGGGCCGTGGCGACGACGTACACCGTCGATTCGTCCCCGCGCGCCAGCGCCGAGTTTGTCTTTCGGCTGCCGTCGGGCAAGAGCGAAAGCCTGTACCTGGACCCGTACACCGGCAATTTTCTCGGCAGCCTGAGCGTGGAGGACAGGCTGATGAAGCAGGTGCGCATGCTGCATCGCGCGCTGCTGCTGGGCAAGACCGGGGAGTTGCTGATGGAGCTGGCGGCATGCTGGTCGCTGGTGATGATTGCCACGGGCGTCGCGATGTGGTGGCCGCGGCTGCGCGACAAAGGCGGCAAGGCCTTGGTGATCGGCAAGGCCGCCGGCGGGCGCGGGTGGTGGAAGGAAGTCCACCTGGTCATCGGTGCCTGGATGGCCATCGGCGCCGTGGCGTTCGTGTTGTCCGGCCTGCCCTGGACCGCATCCTGGGGCAAGCAATTCAAGGCGATCGCGACCGCGGCGCGGCTGGGCAATCCGGCCGGCGCATGGGGCGACGCAGGGGTCCGCTCGACGCCGGGCGCGGCCAGCATGGATGCGCTTCCGCTCGCGGCGGTCCCCTGGGCAGTCGGCATGGCCAAGGTTCCGTCCGGCACGCCACCGACAGTGGGCGCTGCCACAATCAGCCTGGACCGCGCCGTGGCGATCGTGGCCGAGAACGGTGTGTCGAGCGGCTACCAGCTCGTGCTGCCGAAGTCCGCCACCGGCGTGTTCACCGCCTCCTATTTCCCCGCGGATCCCAAGGTGGAACGCACGCTGCATATCGATCAATACACCGGCAAGGTGCTCAAGGACATTCGCTACGGCGATTACGGCGCGGTGGCACAGGCCATCTCCTATGGCACGTCCCTGCACATGGGCCGCTACTTCGGATTGGCCAACCAGATTGCGTGCACGGTGATCTCGCTGGGCCTGATGCTGCTCGCCGTGACAGGCCTCGTGATGTGGCTAAAGCGCCGGCCCGCGCGCGCCCTGGCCGCGCCGTCTTTCCCGCGCTCGCTCCCGCCCATGCGGGCGTGGGTGATCGGCCTGGGTCTGCTGGGCGCGGTGTTCCCCATGATGGGCGCCACGCTGGTGATGGTCTGGCTGCTGGATCGCTGGTTCGCACGGTCGGCCGCCGTGCGGCCGGACGCGCCAGGCGCCGCCAGCCCGCTCAGAAGCGGTAGTTGACGCTCAGCTCGACCCGCCGGCCAGATCCTTGCAGCCATTGCGTGGCGTTGTAGTAGGCGGTGGTGACGTAGTGCTTGTCGAAGACATTGAACCCGCGCAGCGCGGCATTGGCATCCACGCGCCAGCCGGGCGGAATGCGGCAATGCGACGCATTGGGCGCAATGCGTGGTCGCGCCATCCATGCAGCGACCATTTGCCACGGGCTTGCCAATGAATCGAAGCCCGGCGAGACCGGCTACATCCCCTCGCTCACCAACCGGTCCGCCTCCGCTTTCACCCTCCGCCCATGCTGGTCCAGCACCGGCGCCGCGAACGGTTCCGGCCCCGGCGTGCGCCCGAACTTGATGGCACGGGTAAAGCCGCGGTACTGGCCCACGGTGGGATGCTCGAACGTGGTCACCATGCCTTCCGAGCGCACCTGCGGGAAGTCGAACATGTCCTCCACGGAGCGCGCGGCAGCGCAGGGCACCGCTTCGCCGAAGTGCGCCTCCCATTCCAGCGCGGTGCGGGCTGCCAGCGCGCGGTGCAGCATGGGGACGATCTCGTCCTGATGCTGCGCGCGCTTGCGCACGCTGTCGTAGCGCTCGGTGGCGAGTTCCGCCAGGCCGGTTTTCTCGCAGAGCGCCGCCCAGAAATGCGGCGTGTTGGCGGAGATGTAGAGATAGCCTTCCTTGGTCGGATGGATGCCGGTGATGCCGCCGGAGCGCATGTCGCGGCCAACCTCCCTGGGTTCGTTGTCCGCCCAGACCATGCGGGCCGATTGCATGGTCAGCGCCGCGCGCAAGAGTGAGATGCCGACATACTGGCCTTCGCCGCTTTTCTCGCGCTCGTAGAGTGCGGACGCGACGCCGCCGGCAACCAGCGCCGAGCCGTAGTAGTCGACGACCGAGCCATAGAGAATCTCTGGCGCACCGCCCGGCTTGCCCTGCAGCGTGCACATGCCGGTCATGGTCTGCAGGACCTGGTCGTAGCCGGCCTTGTCCTTGAGCGGGCCGTCTTCCCCATAGCCGGTCACGGCGCAATAGATCAGGCGCGGGTTGACCAGCTTGAGCTGTTCGTAAGCGATGCCCAGCCTGGCCGGCACGGTGGGCCGGAAGTTGTGCACCAGCACGTCGGCGGTGCGCACCAGCGCCATCAGCCGCTGCAGGTCGTCGGCTTGCTTGAGGTCAAGCACCACGCCCAGCTTGCTGCGGTTCACGCCCAGGAAGGCGCGGCTCTCCGCCTCCAGCGAGGAAGGATACTTGCGCAGGTTGTCGCCGGCGGGCGGCTCGATCTTGATGACCTCGGCACCCTGGTCGGCCAGCAGCGAGCAACCATAGGGGCCAGCTATGTAGGCGCTCAGGTCCAGCACGCGCAGGCCGGACAACGGGCCTGGCTTGCCGGTGCGCTCGCTCAGCGGCGCGGCGCGGTCATCAGAGGGGGAACGCATGGAGATCTCCGGAAACAGGCGGTAGAGGCAGTAGAGGCAAGGCGGGCTGGCATCAGTCCACGACGATGTTCTGCCGCTTGGCGAGCGTCTTCCACCGTTCCACGTCCTGCCCGATGATGGCGGCGAACTGGGCCGGCGTGACGGGCCTGGCTTCGGCGCCCTCCTTCAGGAAGGCCGCTTTAATCTCGGGCTTGGACAAGATGGTATTGACGGCGGCGTTGAGCTGGCTGACGATCGCCGGCGGCGTGCCGGCCGGTGCCAGCAGGCCCCACCAGAGTTCGAACTCGTAGCCCGGCACCGCGCTGGACATGGGCGTGAGATCCGGCGCGATCGGGCTCGGCTTGAGGCTGGTGATGCCAACCGCGCGCACCTTGCCGGCGCGCACCATCGGCAGCAGCGAGGGGCCGCTGGAGATCAGCAGTTGTGTCTGGTCGCCGATCAGGTCGGTCACGGCGGGCCCCATGCCGCGATACGGAATATGCGTGATGAACAGGTTCCCGGCCCTGGCCTTGAGCAGCTCGGTGCCAAACTGGTTGACGCTGCCCGGCCCGCTTGACGCGTAGTTGTACTTGCCCGGCCTGGCGCGGATCGCCGCGATCAGTTCCTGCGGCGTCCTGGCGGGAAACGCATTGTTGACCGCGACAATGAACGGCCCTTGCGCAAACATCGCCACCGGCACAAAGCTCTTGACCGCATCGAACGGCAGCTTGGCCTGCACCGCGGCATTGGTCGTCATGCTGGACGACACGGCGACCAGCGTGTACCCGTCCGGCGCGGACTTGGCCACGATGCCAGTGCCGGTATTGCCGCTGGCGCCGGGACGGTTGTCGATGACCACGGCTTGCTTAAGCTCCTCGCCGATCTCCCTGGCAACGATGCGCGCGAAGATATCGTTGGAGCCGCCCGGCGGATAGGGTACGACGATGGTGATGGGCTTGCTTGGATAGCCGCCCTGCGCGAACGCCGCCCCGGATACCAGGCTGGCAATGGCCATGGCTGCCAAGGCCACGCTACGGGAAAAGGATACGAATGTGGTTACGGATACGGATGCGGTTCGTGTAGTCAAGATGTCTCCTTCTGTTTTTTTGTTTTCCCCATGCGATGCAGCCTGACTCCGGCAGCGGATCCCGGTGGAGTCAGGCAGGCAGCAATCCAAGGCGCCTGGCGGTAGCCACGATGGCTTGCGCCCGCTTCACGAACGGCGGGTCGATCATCTTCCCGTCCACCACGTAGGCACCCACGCCCCTGGCCTCGGCATCGCGCGCGGCCTCTAGTACCCGCGCCGCATGGCCGATCTCCTCATCGCTCGGGCGGAAGGCCTGATTGGCCAGCGGGACCTGGCTGGGATGGATGCAGCTCTTGCCAAGAAAGCCCATGCGGCGCGACAGCTCAGCCTCGGCGCGGAAGCCGGCTTCATCCTTGATGTTGGCAAACACCGTGTCGTAGGCGAATACGCCGGCCTCGCCGGCGGCCATGCGTACCGCATACATGGCTTGCTGGATCGCCGCGCTTTCGCGCCTGGCGATGCCTAGCGGCTCGAACAGGTCGCCCAGGCCAAGCTGCAAGCCAGCCACGCGCGGGTGGGCCGCTGCCAGTTCGCCGGCCAGGCGCAGCGCCTTGGGCGTTTCAATGTTGAGCAGCAGGCGGACCGGGCTGTCCACGCCATGCGCAAACCCGTTGGCACGTTCCGCCTGCTCGATAGTGGCGGCAGCGCGGCGCACGTCGTCGGCGCTCTCGGGCTTGGGCAGGTTGATCAGGTCCAGGCCGGGCTGCACCACTGCGGCCACGTCGGCCGCAAAGTGAGGGGTGTCCAGCGCGTTGACCCGGACGATCAGCGTCTTGCCGCCGGCGCGGGCCTGGCCCGAGCGCAGCAGCGCGCGCAGTGCCTCGCGCGCTTGCGGCTTGCGCTCCTGCGCCACCGCGTCCTCGAGGTCGAACGAGAGCCCGTCCGCGGCGCTGGCCAAGGCCTTGTCGAACAATTCCGGGCGGGAACCGGGGACGAACAGCTTGCTTCTCATGGCAACGTGAACCGATGGCTTTGGAGTGCGCCAGTGTGAGTCACGCCATAACAAAGATAAACTATCTATGTCTTTCTTTAATCGATAGAAAATGTATGGAGACAGCCTACCTCAACGCGTTCCTGGTCGTCGTGGATACCGGCTCCCTCGCGCAGGCCGCCCGGCGGCTCAACGTGACGCCCGCCGCCATCGCGCAGCAGATCCACGTCCTGGAGCGGGAGCTGGGCACCACCTTGCTGGGCCGGGCCGGCCGCACCGTGGCGCCGACCGAGTCAGGCGCACGGCTGGCCGAACGCGCCCGCACCCTGCTGCGGGACTTCGGCCAGTTGCGCGATTGGGTGAATGAGGCGCAGGCTCCGCGCGAGCTGCGCCTGGGCACGATCAACACCGCGCTGCACAGCCTGCTGCCGGAAACCCTAGCCGGGTTCGCCGCGGCGCATCCGGGTGTCTCCGTGTTTATCCAGTCGGACAAATCGGCGGCACTGTACGACGCCGTGAAAAACGCGGAACTGGATGCGGCCGTCTGCCTGCACCCGCCCTTCGCGCTGCCCAAGACCATCGTCTGGGAACTGCTGCGTGAGGAACCCCTGGTTGTGCTGGCGCCTGCCGCGCTAGCCCGGCGCGATCCGCACGACCTGCTGCGCACCGAGCCGCTGATCCGCTACGACCGCAGCGTGGGCGGCGGCAAGCAGGCCGACCGGTACCTGCGGCAGGCCGGCATCGCCGCGCACGAGCGGTTCGAGCTCAGCTCGCTGGTGGCGATCGCCATGATGGTCGACCGGGGACTGGGTGTATCTCTCGTGCCCGACATCGCGTCGCCGCTGACGGCAGGCCTGCGCATCGCCAAGCTGACGCTGCCCGAGGCGACCGAGCCGCGCCGGTTCGGCATCTTGTGGCAACGCGCCTCACCCCGCACGCCGTTGATCCTCTCGTTGCTGCGGCACGCGCGGCAGGCAGCCGCCTGAGCGCTTGCTGGCGCCAATCCGGCACCGATCTGGCGCCGACCGGACATGCTCAAACGGCATGATCCGCGCCACCCGGAAACACCCGTTCGCCCGGGAAGTCGATGAACACGCGCAACTTGGGCGACGGGTGCCGGCTGGCCGGCCACAGCACGCGGAAGGTGCCGCTACGGTCCACGTAGTCGTCCAGCACGGTACGCAACCGGCCGTCGGCCAGCGCCTCGCGGATGGCGAAGTCCGGCAGGCAGGCGATGCCGAGGCCCTGCAGCGCAAAGCACACGCGGGTCTCGATGTTGTTGCAGATCATCGAGGTAGGCAGGGTCAATTCCGGATCAACGGCTGCGCGGCGCAGCGGCCAGGCTTCCAGCTTGCCGCTGTTCGGGAAGCGGTATTGCAGGCAGGCATGCCCGGCCAGGTCCGCGGGCTGCCGGGGCACCCCACGCTGCGCGAGATACGCCGGCGACGCCACCAGCAGGATCCGGAATGCGCCAAGGCGCCGCGCCGATAGACGGGAGTCGCTTGGCTCGCCGGTGCGCACCACGGCATCGAACCCCTCTTCGATCACGTCCACCATGCGGTCGGTGAAATCCAGGTCCAGCTCGATTTCCGGGTACTGCCGCATGAACTCGCCCAACACCGGCAGCACCAGCGAACTCACCAGCGGCAGGCTGACGCGCAAGCGCCCGCGCGGCGCTTGCGCGGCGCGCGACAACTCCTGCTCCGCCGCCTCGATCTCGGCCAGGATGCGGCGGCTGCGCTCCAGGAACAGCGCCCCTTCCGCGGTCAGCGTGATACTGCGCGTGCTGCGGTGAAACAGCCGCGTGCCGAGCTTTTCTTCCAGCCTTGCCACGCTCTTGCCCACGGCCGACGCCGACACGCCCATCTGGCGGCCGGCGGCCACGAAGCTGCGGGTCTCGGCAACCTGCACAAACACCGTAAAGCCACTCAGGCTGTCCATTGGCTTTCCCGCCATTCCAGGCGCCTTGATCTTCGATTACGGACAAATCCGTCCGGATAACAAGGAACTCTAGCCTACTTTTTCCCGAGTCAAATGTTTCTTATCGTTTGCTTGATCCCATCCCTGTCTTGCGACGAAGGAAAACACGCATGTTGTCACCCCTGTCCACCCAGTCCTCCCTGTCCGCCCGCGTCGATGCGGCGATTGAACAAGCCCTTGCCGAGCATCGCCTGGTCGGCGCCGTCGTGCTGGTTGCCCGCCACGGCGAAGTCATCCACCGCCGCGCCGCAGGCCTGGCCGACCGCGAGGCCGGCCGGCCCATGCGCGCCGATACCCTGTTCCGCCTGGCGTCGGTATCCAAGCCCATCGTGTCGAGCGCAGCGATGGTGCTGGTGGCGCAGGGCCGCCTGGGGCTCGACGAGGCCGTGACGCGCTGGCTGCCGGATTTCATGCCCCGACTGGCCGACGGCAGCCCCGCCATCATCACCGTGCGGCAGTTGATGACCCATACCGCCGGGCTGGGCTACCGCTTCTTCGAAGCCGACGAGCACGGGCCCTATGCCCGCGCCGGCGTCTCGGACGGCATGGACCAGCCGGGCATCACCCTTGCGGAGAACCTGCGCCGCATCGCCAGCGTGCCCTTGCTCTACAAGCCAGGCAGCGCCTGGGGCTACTCGCTGGCAACCGACGTGCTTGGCGCCGTGATCGAACGCGTTTGCGACGCGCCGCTGGCCGACGCGGTGCACGCGCTGGTCACGGGTCCGCTGGGCATGGGCGACACTGGCTTTGCCGCGGCCGATGCCGGGCGGCTAGCCACCGCCTACGTCAACGACACGCCGGTGCCGCGCCGCATGCGCGCGCACGACGTGGTCCCTGTCGTCGACGGCACGGCCGGCATCCACTACGCGCCGGCGCGCGCACTGGACACCGGCGCCTTCCCCTCCGGCGGCGCTGGCATGATTGGCAGCGCCGGCGATTTCCTTCGCTTGCTGGAAGCCCTGCGCCAGGGCGGCGAGCCATTGATGCCCGCTGCCTGGGTGGATGAAATGGGCCGCAACCAGACCGGCGCATGGGGCCCGCCGGATGCGCCAGGCACCGGCTTCGGCCTGGGCTTCTCGGTGCTGCACGATCCGGCTGCGGCCGGCTCGCCCGAGTCGGTTGGCACCTGGCGCTGGGGCGGCGCCTACGGACACTCGTGGTTCGTCGACCGCGCCCGGGGCCTGAGCGTGGCCGCGTTCACCAACACCCTGTATGAAGGCATGTCCGGCCGCTTCGTGACGGATTTGCGTGACGCCGTCTATGGGCACGAGCCGGCAACGCAATGAGCGATATGGCTGCGCGGCTTGCCCGCCATCCGGGCCACCCAGGGCACCCAGGCCACCGGCTAAAGCGCGGCGAGCAGCAGCATGTAGGCCTTGATCACGATGGCATTGGCCAGGTCGATGAAAAACGCGCCGACCATGGGCACCACCAGGAACGCCAGGTGCGACGGCCCGAAGCGATCGGTGATCGCCTGCATGTTGGCGATGGCCGTCGGCGTCGCGCCCAGGCCAAAGCCGCAATGCCCGGCGGCGAGCACCACGGCATCGTAGTTGCGTCCCATTACGCGGAAGGTGACGAACATGGCGTAGGCCGCCATGGCCGCTGCCTGGACCAGCAGGATCGCCAGCAAGGGCAGGGCCAGCGCGGACAGCTCCCACAGCCGCAGGCTCATCAGCGCCATCGCCAGGAACATCGACAGGCTGACGTTGCCCAGCACGGAGACCGAGCGGTCGAACACGCTGTACCAGCCGAGCACCGACAGGCCATTGCGCAGGATGACCCCGATGAACAAGACCCAGACGAAGCTTGGCAAGGCGAGCCAGCTATCGGCAAAGGCAGCGGCCAGCGCCTGTCCGGCGGTCAGGCAGACCAGGATCAGGGCCAGCGTTTCAATCAGCGCGGACGCGGTGATCAGGCGCACCGCCGCCGGCTCCTCGAAATTGAGCGGATCGGGGTCGTGCGCGGCATTGCCTGGCGTCTTGATTTGCCGCAGCAGCACGCGTGCGACAGGGCCGCCCAGCAAACCGCCGAGCACGAGCCCGAACGTGGCGCAGGCAATGGCCAGTTCCGTGGCGGAGGCCACGCCGTACTGGCTGGCGAACGTGTGGCCCCAGGCCACGCCGGTGCCATGGCCGCCAGATAGCGTGATCGACCCCGCCAGCAGCCCGACCACCGGTTTCAGCCCGAGAACGGTCGCCATGCCGACGCCGATCGCGTTCTGCATCACGAGCAACCCGATCACCACGAGCAGGAAGACAGCGATGCTCCTGCCGCCGCGGCGCAGGCTGGCCAGGTCGGCACTGAGCCCCAGCGTGGCGAAAAACGCGAGCATCAAGGGCGTCTGCATGGTGAGATCAAACCCCACCTGCACCCCCGCGAACGCGCGCGCGGCAAAGAGGCCAAACGCCACCACCAGGCCGCCGACCACCGGCTCGGGGATGCTGTAGGTTTTCAGGAACGGCGTGACGGCGATCAGCTTGCGGCCGGCCAGCAGGACCAGCGAGGCCGCCACCAGGGTTTCATATGTGTTGAGCTGCAGCATCTCGCCTCCTCCGGGAAGCCATAGTCTGCACCGGAAGAACCCCGGCTGGATATTGAATGTTTTTTGAACGCTGCCCAGGCCGCCATGCTCCCCCCTACTCGGCGCCCCGACTCAACGCGCACTACTCAGCGCGCCCTACTCAGCCGTGTCTCCCACCCGCAGCATGTTCCACGTCAGGCCAAGCTGGGCATCGGTCTTCAGCGAGAGCAACTGGCGGGAGAGCCGGGCCAGATGCGCCTGTTCCGCCAGGTTCTTGCCGACCACGCCTTTTTCCTCGGCGGCGTTGGCAAGCACGCCCTCCAGGTCGCCGTAGCGCTGCAAGAGCTTGGCCGCGGTCTTCGCCCCGACCTTCTCGACACCGGGAATATCGTCCGTACTATCCCCCAGCAGGGCGAGATAGTCGGCAAGCTGGTGGCTGCCCACGCCGAACTTGTCCATGACATAGCGTTCATCGAACCAGGACGGCTCCCCGTTCTTCGCGGTAGCGAAGTGGTTGCGCACGATGGCCCCGTCGGCGATCAGCTGCAGCACGTCCTTGTCCGTGCTCACCGGAATCACCTGCCCCTCCTTGCTCGCGGTCCAGCGATAGAAGGCCGTGGCGATGATGTCGTCGGCCTCGTAGCCTTCGATCATGGCTGTCTGCAGCCCGAGCACCTCCGTCAGCGTCAGGCGGAAGTCAGGCAGAACCTCCGCCAGCTCCGGATCCATGGGCTTGCGGTGCTGGCGGTACTGGGGATACAGCGCGTGACGCCAGGTCTTGCCGCCGGTGTCGAACGCCGCCAGCGCGTGTGTCGGCTTGCATTCGGTCAGGGCGCGGCGAAACGAGGCCAGCGCCGAGAGTACGGCGCCTTCGACCTTGGCCGGAATGTCCTCGGCCGGGTTGGCTTCGTAGACCCGGCGCAGGATGTTCAGGCCGTCGATGAGCAGTAGCGTGTGCTTCATTGTTCTTGCGATTCTTTCGATGCGTGCGATCAGACCCTCTATTTTGACCTGCGAAGCCCGTCGCGCAACCCTTTCGGGCAGGCGGATCAGCAAGAATGCGGGGTTGCGCCGGCGGTCCACCTCGTCTAGTCTGAGCAGACTCAACCTACGCCCGGAAATGAACAACAATCACGACACTCGCCAGGCAGTAATCGACGCCCTGCAAAAGACGGGCACCCCGATGGATGCATATCAGGTCGCAAAGGCCACGGGCGTCAGCCCGATCCAGGCAGCGCGCACGCTCACGAAACTCGCCGCAAAAGGCGTCGTGCAGACCGACGCCCAGCTTGGCGCCGAGGCCGACTTGTCCGCGCAGTTCCGCCTGGCTCCGGCGCCGAAGGATGCCGCCGGAGGGTAAAAGCGGAGGTGGTTGCTGCCAGGCCGGTGCCAGGATCTGGGGCATGCGCACCGCCGATCTCGCGGGCAATCGTGTCCGCCGATGCCGCGTGTGCGGCGAATACGTGGCTTGACGACGTGATCGGCCACCGGGCGGATGCCCGACAAAGCGCGAATGCCGCGCTCATTCTTGCAGCAACTGCATTGATTCTTGCAATGCGCCGAGACCATTTCTGGAAATAATCCCAATCAGGACTATCCATGACGCGCCAACCCGCGTATATTTCGGCCCGCGGGGTGGAGCAGTTGGCAGCTCGTCGGGCTCATAACCCGAAGGTCGCAGGTTCAAGTCCTGCCCCCGCAACCAAATTCTGAAAAGCCCGTACGGTTCACGCCGCACGGGCTTTTTGCATTGCCGGCACAAAACGCTGTCTGGCTGGCAATATCCGGATGGCGCGCCGGATGCGCCGGCCATGCCTCTTGCCCGATCTTGCCCGATATCGCCCGATAGCGGGCCTAACCCGACAACGCGATAGCCGCGGTAGCCAAGGAGTGAAGCACATGCCCCCGTTCGAAACCCTTTTGCCATTTTTCGGCATCGCCGTGGTGCTTGGACTGACCCCGGGCCCGGACAATGTCTTCGTGCTGCTGCAATCCGCCATGCGGGGGCCCCGCGCGGGCATGGTCGTCGTGCTTGGCCTGTGCACCGGGCTGCTGGTGCATACGGCCGCGGTCGCGCTTGGCCTGGCCGCGCTGTTCGCCGCGTCCAAGCTCGCATTCATGCTGCTCAAGATCGCCGGCGCGCTATACCTGGCCTATCTTGCCTGGCAGGCGTTCCGCGCCCCGGTGGGCGCGATGAGCCAGGGCAACGGCGACAAGGCTGGCGTGGGGCATATGTACCGGCGGGGCGTGGTGATGAACCTGACCAACCCCAAGGTGGTGATCTTTTTCCTCGCATTCCTGCCGCAATTCGTCGCGCCGGACCGTGGCCACATCGCACTGCAGATCATGGTGCTCGGCGTGGTCTTTATCATCGCCACCCTGCTGGTCTTTTCCGTCATCGCCTACTGCTCGGCCATGTTCGGCGCCCTGCTGCTGCGCTCGGCACGCACACAGCGTGCGCTGAACTGGTTTGCGGGGGTGGTGTTCCTGGGGCTGGCCGCGCGGCTGGCTACGTCGAGGATGTAGGGGAGAGCTGGGGGTTCGGCGTTTTGATGTCCCGTTCCGTTGATTCGTACGCAAAATCTGTTGAGCTTGGAGCAGGAACAGTAGGTCGGGGGCGGTATGCGATGTGTGTTGCTTGTAGCCCGCTGACTCGGGAACGTCTCTTGTGGGTGGGGTTTTGATGCTTCTAGCTGCTGTCGCGGCTATACGGAGTTGGTCGTTTTAGAACGTGTGAGATGTCACTTCTCTTTACTCGTAAAAAGAAGTGACCAAGAGAAAGCGATCCTTGCAGGAGGCTGGACGACGTCATTGGGGACCCCAATGATTTCGTCGTCAGGCCCGGGGTTTTAATGGACTCGTGCCGTTACCAGTTTAGATCGTCACGACGCTGCCAATGCCCAGGGTTTCGTGGTGGCCCCCAACGGTAGCTACCGCCACGAATTTCAATCCGTCTGTCGCTCGCTGTGCGAGCGGCCACGAAGTTGCAGGCGTCCCGTTTCCGTCGTGGGCGCGGTGGCACCGCTGGAACAGTTCTGAGAGATTCACCACCGCGCCCACCTCACCACGAAACCATCACGGCGTGATATATCGTGGCGATTCGGACCGGTGCCGGCAGATATGTGAACGAGCAGGGATGCCGCTACCGAGCAGCCTCACCACGAAACCAGCGTCATTTGCTGGGTCGTGGTCCTTTAAACCGGTAACGGCACGAGTCCATTAAAACCCGGGGCCTGACGACGAATCCACCGGGCTGCGAAACCCCGAAAAGCCAGCCTCCTGCAAGGATCGCTTTCTTTTGTTTACTTTTCTTTACGAGTAAAGAAAAGTGACATCTCACACGTTCTAAAACGCCAATACCGTACAGCCGCGACAGCAGCCAGAAGAAATAAAACCCCGCCCACAACACACACACCGCGTAACCGGGCCACGCCAAACAGCCGTCTCACCCTCTCCCACATCACCCCCAGCCTACGTGGTGATGAACCAGAACGCCTCCTTCTTCAGTTCGGCACTTGCGGCTGCCTCGCCGCCGCGCGCGCGTGCGTTCCCTCCTTCCCCTCCGCTTGCCCCGCTCGCCGGGGCGCCGCCGTCAACCTCCACCGCCCATCGGGCCGCCGCTTTGGCTGCGCGAGCTGTCAGCGGCGTTGTTTTCTGCCCACGCATTGTGAGAGAAATGTAATGAAACGAAAAAAATCCGCAAACCCGCATTCGACACGCCCGTCTTATCTGACGGGCTATCTCAGCGTGATTTCAATCCGCCCTCAATCTGAATTCAAGAACTCTAATTCGGAATTTTCCGCAAATTCTTAAGACCCGTCTGATTCCCCTAGCGACGTTGCCCAATTTACTATCCCCCTTCGGTCGTTGCGCCTTTGGCAAGTAGCGCAGCAATAGCCCCGCAAGACACCCACTCACTGGGTGTCTGCGGTAGCAACCAATCCTATTGTTTCGGAGCGTGATTGCATGGGTAGTCGATTGCCATTTTCCTCTCGTACCGTCACCGTTTCCGGTGCCGGCCTGCCGGAACTGCTGGGACAGCCGCTGCTGGTGTTTTCCAGGCTGTCCGGCACCGAGGGCATCAATGCCCTGTTCGAATACGAACTGGACCTGAAGACGCCCGACGACCGCAATGCGCTGTACGGCCCGGCGGGCGATTTCGACCTCGAAGCCATGCAGGGCCAGGAGTTGACCATCAGCATCGAGCTGGACGGCTCCGGCACCGGCATGGCGGGCGGCTTCGGCAAGGGCGTGCGTGAAATTACGGGCATCGTCACCGACGTGCGCGGTCCCTTCCATGAAAACGAGCGCATCCGCTACCGCCTGACGCTGCGCCCGTGGCTGTGGCTCGCCACGCTCACCAGCACCTTCAAGCGATACCAGAACATGACGGTGCTGGAAATCGTGGAAGCGGTGTTGAGCAAATACACCTTCCCGGTCGAGCGCCGGCTTTCACTCATCGCGTACCCAAAGCGCGAGTATCAGCTACAGGCCGGCGAAACGGACTACCAGTTCGTACGCCGCCTGCTCGCGGAATGGGGGATCAATTTCCATTGGGAATTCTCCGAGGGCCACCATCGCATGGTGCTGACCGACGGCAACGGCGCCTTCCTGAATATCCCCAGCCCCGCCTATGAAACGATCAGCTGGTATCCCTCCTCGGACCGCGTAGACGAAGAACACCTCTATGAATTCGAGGTCCGCGACCGGCTCATCCCGGGAGAATGGGCGCACGGCGACTACGACTTCAACCACCCAGGCGCGAACCTGAACGTTTCGGCCGCTGACCCGCGCGACACCAGCCACGCGACTCAGCAGCTCTATTCCTGGCCGGGAGACTTTTCCGAGCCCGCGACCGGCAGCGATGCCCGCCAGGAGGGCGACATGCTGGCGCGCATCCGCATGGAAGCGATCCGGCAGCAAGCCTTCCGCGTGCGCGGCAAGGGCAATGTGCGCGCGATGGCGCCAGGGCACACCTTCACGCTCGAGCGCTTCCTGCGTACGAAGGCGAACCGAGAGTACCTGATCTTTGCCACGTACCTCCTGATCGAGGACGTAGGTGAGTTCGCCGGCAGCGGCCAGCAATGGCGCTGCGAAGTGGAATTCCAAGCGCAGCCGACCAGCGAGATCTTCCGGCCTGAAACCGTGGAAAAACCCAGGATCGGCGGCTATCACGTCGCCAGGGTTGTCGGCCCGGCCAATACGGAAATCTGGTGCGACAACTTTGGCCGCATCAGAATCGAGTTTCCCTGGGACCGCTACGGGAACAATGACGAAAACAGTTCCTGCTGGGTCCGCGTCGCGGATTTCGCCTCGGGCAACCGCTTCGGCAGCACGCACCTCCCGCGCATCGGCCAGGAAGTGATTGTTGACTACCTGGGCGGCGACCCGGACCGGCCGATCATCGTCGGGCGCGTCAACAACCAGCTGAACCTGCCGCCATGGGACTTGCCGAACCAGTTCGCCTTGTCCGGCTACCAGAGCAAGGAACTGTTCGGCGATGGCCGTAACCACACGCTTTACGACGATACCGAAGGCCAGCAGCAGGTACAGGTGGCGTCGGACCACCAGAGCAGCTTGCTCGCGCTCGGCCACAACGTCCGGGTGAAGGATTTCGAGGGTCGCAAGGACAAGCGCGGCGAAGGGTTCGAGCTGCGCACCGATGCGCATGGCGCGCTGCGCGCCGCGCTCGGCATGCTCATCACCACCTCCTCTCGCCTGCATGCCGAAGGCAACGCGATGAACGTACGCGATGTTGTTCAGTTACTCGAAAGCGCGCAGGACATTGCCGCCACCCTGGGGGAGAACGCGACCGAAGCCCATGCCCAGGACGGCGAGCAGCCGGAAGTTGCCAAGCGGCTGGAAGCGCAAACGGCGCAAATCAAGGGCGGAGGGGATCTCAAGGAATTCACCGCGCCCCACCTGGTATCGGCCAGCCCCGCCGGCATCGTCTCCGCCGCTGCCGGTTCCACGCATATTGCCAGCGGCGGCGACACCGCGCTCACCACCGGGGAACACCTGTCGGTGACCACCGGCGGCGGCTTCTTTGCCAGCGTGCGCAAGGCGCTGCGCCTGTTCGCATATGAGGCCGGCATGAAACTGGTCGCCAACATGGGAGACATCGACCTGCAAGCCCTGAAGAACAACATCAACCTGCTGGCAAAACTCAAGATCACGCTCACGGCCGACGAGATCCGCATCCAGGCCAAGGAAAAGCTGCTGCTGGCCGGGGGTGGGAGCTACCTGCGCCTGGACGGCAACATCGAGCACGGCACCAACGGCAGTTTCACCGTTCACGCCGCCAGCAAGCTCCTGACCGGGCCAAACAGCCTGCCGATGGAACTGAACACGAAACAGGTGTGCATCGAATGCCTGATCCGAGCCGCCGCGCGCAACACCGCCCTGATGCTGCGCTAACCACCAGACTGCCATGAGCCAAGCCAACCCCATTTTTGTCTATGTTCTTGCCGACGGTGCGCAACACCACGCTCAGGTTGGCGACCTGGTCCGCCAGGCGTCGGCGCATCGCAACGTCTATGCCGGCCTGCCCGAAGAGAAAGCCGGCGATGCGTCCCTGTTTCTCGCGCATGTCGCCGACGCCGAGGAGCCTTGGCTCGCGAAGCTGGACGAACTCGACCTGCTCGCGCCCTGCATCTCGCTGATCTGGAGCCGCGCCGGGATTGACGCACTGGCCACGCATCTGCAGCAATTCCTGATCGCCGATATTGGCGACGGCATGGGCGTCATGCTGCGCTACTTCGATCCCCGCAACCTCAAGACCACCATGACGCTATGGGGCGAGGACACGACGCAAAAGCTGATGGCCCCCATCCTGCAATGGAAATATCGCGGGCATGAGCCGGAGTGGCAGCGCCTGGACGGCCCCATGAACGGGCATACGGTGCAGACCGCCCCGGTTGCCATCCGCTTCGACCAGCAGCAAGTCGATGCCTTCATGGCGCACAGCGAGCCGGATCAGTTGCTGGGCACCCTCGTGGAAAACGGCACGGTGCCAGCGGATGGCCCCTATCTGCCCCGCTTCCGGGACTTCCTGGCGCGCTATCGGCGCGTCACGCGGTGGCACCTCACCGAACCCGCGGACCGCTTGCGCTATTGCGAGCACTCGTATCAATACGGGCTGGAATTCGATCTGTATCCGGAAGTATGCAGTGCGCTGAAGTCCCGTGCCGAAAGTGGCGAAGGGTTCGGCGACTGCATGGATCGCATCCCCGATTACGTGTGGAACAGCCTGCGCAGGAAGCTGGTCGCCACGTCAGAGACTGGAGAGACGAAGTGAGTCGAGCTAATACATGGGCGCATGGGCATGTGAAGCGCCGGCTTGCATTGATGGTGCTGTTGGGTGCGTGCGTTTCGCTGTTCGCTTGCTCCGAGGAATGGCGTGCAGGCGAGCACAGCGCGACCAAAAAGGAAGAGAGATATGGCGGAGGCGTTAGCGGCCTGAACTACTCATCGGATGCCATCGAGGGCTTCAGCGTTACCGGGCCACGTGGCATGAACGGCGGGGGGCCGAACATCGGTCCGTCCAGAAAGGACGGCCCTTCCGGTGGCGGTGCAGAACGGTGCTGCATCGGGATTCCGAAGCACTGGCAGCCCGATACCAGGCTCGAAATCGAGTGGGTGCGCGATCGCTTTCCCTACAGCCATGAAAACAGAACTGGAGCGGTAGTAATGAAAGCGACCGTGACTGTGCCTCAGTACGGGCCGAAGACCTATGGATTCTGGGCCATCTTCCTGCCGGGCGATCGCGTCAAGGTGGTAGTCATGGACGGCAACGCAAACGGCAATAACTCGGTATGGAAACGGCCCGCCGACAACGACCCCTTTGTTGCCCAAGGGGTACTCGATGAAGCCTTGACGAAGGAACTACAGGAGAGCTTCAAATGAGCGTAAGGAGAGAAAGCCTACAACAACGGAGAAATTCCAAACCCGGATGGACGGCGCGCGCTGCCACCTCGGGGACTGGAGAGACAAAGTGAATCGAGTTAATACATGGACGCATGCGCGCATGAAGTGCCAGCTTGCGATGATGCTGCCGTTGGCTGCATGCTTGTCGCTGTCTGCCTGCTCCGAGGAACGGCCGATTGGCAAGCCGCCCAATCACGCCAGCGCGACCAAAAAGGAAGAGAGATATGGCGGAGGCGTTAGCGGCCTGAACTACTCATCGGATGCCATCTATCGCTTCAGCGTCAGCGGGCCACGTGGCATGAACGGCGGGGGTGCCAACATGAGCCCGGCATATAAGGATGGGCCTGCCACTGCTGGGGAGATGTGCTGCATCGGGATTCCGAAGTACTGGCAGCCCAATACCAAACTCGAAATCGAGTGGGAGCGGGACCGCTTTCCCTACAACCATGAAAACAGAACCGGAGCAGTAGTAATGAAAGCGACCGTGACAGTGCCTCAGTATGCGCCGAAGACATCCGGTTTTTTTGCCATTTTCCTACCAGGAGATCGCGTGAAAGTCATGGTAGGAGACGGCAATGCCAATGGGAACAACGATGTCAATATCAGACCTCCCGATGACGACCCGTTTATTGCCCAAGGGGTACTCGACGAAGCACTGACGAAAGAACTACAGGAGCGTTTCAAATGAGCGTACTGCGCTGGCCTGCCGCGATGCCGGAAACGAACAAAGGTCGCCTCCCGGAAGGAGAGAAAGCCTACAACAAGGGAAAAATGCGTGTAGTCGATCCGCTGGGCGACTGCGAGCAGACCATCCACATCTGCCTGTTCTTCGACGGCACCAACAACAATGATGACCCCAATAACAAATGGCGTGATTCCGTCCATGGGACGCACACCAATGTAGTCCGGCTGTTCAGAGCCAGCAAGAATAGGCCAGAACAAGGTCTATTCAGCTACTACATCGTTGGGGTGGGCACACCATTCCCCGAGATCGGAGAGGAGACGTACAGCAGCGCAGGCAAGGCACTAGCAGCGGGATTCGCCAAGCGCTGCGTGTGGGGCTATACGCGTGTGCTAAATGCGGTTTATAAGGCGATTACGGCAAAGCATGGTGACGATCTGATTAAGGAGGATGATGCTGGCAAAATTTGTGCAACGCTCGACAGAGCTTTCTATTCCTTCAAGCTCGCAGAAAGAGAGAAGCACCTCGGCAGCATTCATGAGGCCGTGGTCCGCAGTTGCCAGCGCAACCGCTTGATCAAGAAGGCCTACATCAACGTCTTTGGCTTCTCGCGCGGCGCGGCGGGCGCCAGGGTCTTTGTCAGCAGGCTGATCAAGCGCTGGGCCAAGAACGGGAAACTGATCGACAGGATTCCCTATGAGGTGAATTTCATGGGGCTGTTCGATACGGTGGCATCGGTTGGGCCGCCGGACTCCACCCGTGCCGCCGTGGATTCCGATAAATTTGACGGGCACTTCAGCTGGTCCGGTGGTGGCGCGCTGAACATCCCGCCGCAAGTGCGGCGCTGCGTGCATTTCTTCTCGATTCACGAACAGCGCATGAGTTTTCCGCTGGACTCGATCCGGCAAGGCAAGCGCTATCCGGTGGATTTCGTCAGGCTGCTGGAAGTGGCCTATCCCGGTGTTCATTCGGACGTGGGCGGCAGCTATGCGCCTGGCGACCAGGGCAAGTCCACCAAGGGCGAGGGACACAGGCTGGGCAAGATCCCCTTGCATGACATGTACATCGAGGCTCTGAATGCCGGCGTTCCGCTACGTCTGGATAAGGACGGCGACGACGATCGCATGGACGACTCGCACCTGCAAGACTTCTCCATCGATCCCGCCGTCGCCAAAGCCTTCAACGACTGGCGCGCTAAGCTGCCCGCCATGGATAGCCTGGAGCAGGCACTGGAATTCGGGCTGCGGCAGAACCTGCAATGGCGTGCGCTGCGGGCACGCTACCACACGGGCCATTACCTCACCAATCAGCCTTTCTATCGGTTCTGCGCGGACAAGCGCGAAGACAGGAAGACCCCTCACGCGCTAAGGACGGAAGCCGACAGGAGGCGGAAGACCGACCCCGAAATTGAACGGTTAAAGAAGGAAAACGCCGAACTGGACAGCAAGATGAAGCTGTTGAAGGCGCGTGCCAGTTCCCGGCGGGCGATCCCGCAGATCATGGCCGACATGAAGGAACTGGGGGACATCAAGGCCAGGATCGCGGCCAACGAAGCCGCCATTCTGGCGCGCGAGGTGGCCATTCTTGCCGAGGTGGCCGGCAAGAAGCCGGAAGATTGCCGGCCCGGCGAAGGCGCGGACGAACTGGTGACCAATGACCGCACGGACCTGCTCGAAGCGGCTGAGGAATTCCAGTTGCTACTGGGCTTTCTACACCCGGATCAGCAAGCCAGTCTCAATGTCAAGACGCAATCCGTCGAACGGTGGTTCTCGTTCGATGACTTTCGCAAGGGTGGCATCGGGCCGGGCGGCGCGATCGTTGGCACGTGGGAAAAATCCGGCATGCACCTGTGCGTGCCGCGTGCCGACCGCCCGATGACGGATTCGGCCAGTGTGGCGCTGGTAGCGCCGGATGCAATGGTATCCACGGCGGCTATCAGGAAGTACTACGCCGTTGACGACGTGCTGGTGGAGCCCGCCCGCGAAATGGTTGCCTACCTGAGAGCAACCACCGCCGCCAAGGCGGTGGATGAATTTGCCTTGCGCGAGAGAGCCGCCGTCGAGATGTTCGACAACTACATCCATGACAGCCGCGCCTGGTTCCGTGTGCCCCACTTCCATGAGTACGCGCCCGGCGGATATGGATGGGCACGTACGGTCTTTGTCGGGGATGACGAGAAGATCCGGCACCTTGGCATGACTGGGGGCGCGCAAAGGCGCGCGGCATAGCAGAAGGCCGTTCGCATTGCCACGGCAACCAGCGCATCGGCTAACGCATCGACCAGCACTTTAAACAGCACTTTAACCGGCGCGTCAACCCGCGCTTCAACCTGGGAAACACGTATGAACTACACCAACTCTCAACAACCTTCCTTCGCCTTTGTGGCCGCCTCCTGGGCTGCGCTTTTGGCGGGCTTTCTTGCCTTCCTGATCGGCCTGTTCAATGCCGACATGCAACTCAATGAAAAAGGCTATTACTTCACCGTCTTGGTGTATGGCCTGTTCGCCGCCGTCTCCGTGCAGAAGTCCGTCCGCGACAGGCTGGAGGGCATTCCTGTCACGGGGATTTACTATGGGCTGAGCTGGCTGTCCGTGCTGCTGGCAGTGCTCTTGCTGTGCGTCGGGCTGTTCAATGCCACGCTTGCCTTGAGCGAGAAGGGCTTTTATGCCATGTCGTTTGCGCTGGCCCTGTTTGGCGCAATTGCCGTGCAGAAGAACACCCGCGACACCCAGGCAGCAAGGCCGACGTCCATCAATGCCGATGCGGTCCGCATCATCAATGACGGTGCCGCCCCCGGCCAGGTGGACGAGGCATGACCGCGTGGCTGGACAAGGACGCCCCCCCGCCGCAGCGGGGGCAGCAGGCGCCCGGCGCCTCCGTGAAGCTGGCCGTGACAGGCCAGGAGAAGCAGGAGGCCGACCCGACGCCCCTGCCCGCGGGCAAGACCATCGAGGCCCGCGTCGCCGAGATTGACGGCACGCCCAATCCCCTGCTGGGAGCCGCCCGGCGGCTGCTGCGGGCGCTGGCCGACATGCCGCCCATACTGGAGGAGCGCGCTACGGTGGAGCGGCTGCGCGCCCTGCTGGAGCAGGAACTGCGCACTTTCCAGGCTGTGTGCGACCGGCTGAACATCGACCGCGGGCACACCACCGGCGTGCATTACGCGCTGTGCACGGCGCTGGACGAGGCCGTGGCCCATACCGAATGGGGCGGCGGCAGCGCCGCCTCGCTCGGCGCGTGGCCGGGCAGCGCCTTGGCATCAACCTTTCACCAGGACTGCGAGGGTGGCGTCAAGGTCTTTCTCATCCTGGGCCGGCTGGTGGACTCGGTGGCCGAGAACATCGGCCCCATCGAGGTCTACTACCATATCCTGTCGCTGGGGTTCGAGGGGCGGTATCGCGGCGTGGCGGACGGCGAACGACAGCTGCGCCATATCCGGAGCCGCCTGCTGGAGGCAATCAACAAGCACCGTGACCCGGTGCCCGAGGCGCTGTCGCCGAACGTGCAGCCCGCACCGCCGGGGCGCTTCCAGCACCTGGGTGGCATCCCCATCTGGGTGACCTGGGTGCTTGGCCTGCTGGTTGTTTCGGGCATGGCCGGCTATTACAAGTACCAGCTGACGCTCCGGGAGCGCGACCTCGTGCAGCAGATTGTCGCGATCGGCAATATGAAGCCACCGCCGCCACCAAAGACGCTGCGCCTCGCCCAGTTGCTGAAGGATGAGATCGCGCGCGGCGTGGTCGCGGTCAAGGACGACGACCGCCGCAGCACCGTGACATTCCGGGGCGACGCTATGTTCGGCGCCGGAAAAGCCGAGATCAGCAAAACGCTGATGCCAACGCTGGACAAGGTCGCATCCGAGATCAAGCAGGTGCAGGGCATGGTGCAGGTGACCGGCCACAGCGACAACCAGCCGATCAAGAGCGCGCGCTATGCATCGAACCAGGCCCTGTCCGAGGAGCGCGCCGCCGTGGTCAGTGAGTACCTGGCCCGCAAGGGCGTCGCCAAAGGGCGCCTTGAAGCCATCGGCAAGGGCGACACCGAACCGCTGACGGACAACAAGACCCCTGCGGCCCGCGCGGCAAACCGGCGCGTGGAAGTGGTGGTGACTCAGTAACGCAGGAGCAATCGGAATGCCAGGAACACTCATCAAGAAGGGCGACAAGACCAGCCATGACGGCGTGGTCATTACCGGGGCCGAGGACGACCTGCTCGACGGGCAGCCCATGGCGCGCCTTGGCGACCTCGTGGACTGCCCCGAACGCTACCCGGACGGGCGACCGCACGGGGTCAACAAGATCATCACTGCAACCTCTGGCCTGATGAGTGGCACCCGTCCCGTGGCCTGTGAGGGCGACCGCACCGAATGCGGCTGCGTGCTGATCGGCAGCTCAGACGCCATGGCAGGCCAGCTGTGAAGCCGCGACACGTTGCCCCCAGCGGGGTCCGAATCACGCCGCCCATTCCAAATCCGTTCCTGCACAAGGCGATATGAACCCAAAAATCAACTGGCTGAAAACCATCCAGCATTCCTACGTCTCGGCATTCCAGGTCTTGACTGCACTTCCACGCCTCGTGGGCTTGACAGTTGCAGTCCTTAGCGCCGTTTCCTGCTGGATTTCCCGCCTCAGAGACGGCGGAATGTCGACCATGGATTTGCTGGTCCTGTTCACCGGCCTACAAACGATTGTTGCAGCTCCCTTGCAGTTGGGAGGCTATCGTCTTCTGTTGCTAGGGAAGACAACGAAAAGCTGGTCAAGCAAGACAACCGAGTTCTTCCTGCTCACCGTAGCCGAGAGTACCGGCAACTTCCTCGCCATGCTATTTCTGACAGTATGGGTCTTGATATCCCCAACCTGGGGAGTTGTCGCTATTGCGCTGGTTCTGGCAATCAGCTCCTGCTTCTTGTACGCCCGCCTGACCCTGATGCTGCCCGCATTGGCCATCGATGCACGAAATGCGTCCTTTAGGCAGATATGGGACATGAGCCGCGGGCGCGTTTGGTCTGTCCTGGCAACAATCACTGTGACCACGTTTCCCGTGTACGTTGTTCTGCACTTTTTCCCGGTGAGCAACCCGACCGAAGCATTCCGCAATATCACGCTGCTTGACGCTGTGCTGTACTCCATGGTCTGCGTATCGTCAAACCTGCTCAGTATCGGTGCGCTCGCGGCCCTTTACCGCTGGCTGGCACCAACGCCAGCAAATCAATGCGCCGACGCTGCGCAGCTACTATGACTTTCTGGACCGCGAGAGCGGCAAGATGGCTAGGCCTGCGCCGCAGCCAGGAAGCCGCGCCATGGGTCAAACGCGCAGACGGTGCGCTTACACGGGAACTACGCCCAGGCGTATCCTGCGTGGTCCATCCCGACGCGCGCGTCGAACTGAACCTGGAAACCTTTGCCGGGATCGAGATAGCCGAGCCGTGGGAAGTCCTCGGGCGAGAGCAAATCAGCATCGCGGGCATTGACTCGCACGACGTGCGGTTCCTGGACGGCGGGCGTGTGCAATATGCCATCAATTCGCGGGGCCAGTTGGTCGATTTCCGCGCCAAGGGCGTGACTGTTCGGGTGTCGCCCGACAATCGCGTGTTCCTGCTGACGACACGCCCCGACAGACAGACCGGTGTTGCGGCCTGGTGCGCGGCTCACCGGCAATCGGTGGTGGTCAGCGGTGGCCTGGCCCTCGCATTCGCACTCGGATGGCTGATGTCGTCGCTGCCGGCAATCTCCGGACCGTTCGCTGCCGGCTCGCTGATGATACTCGGCTTGATGGTGTCTGCTGCCGTCGTGGCCAGGAAGTATCCGTCCAGGGGACCCGTCGTTGCAGCCACCTGCTTTGCCATCCTCTGGCCTCTCACGTGGTGCCTGACACGGGAGATGGCCGATGCGATGGGCGTACCACCGGCTCCCAAAAACATGGTTGGACAGCCCATGGCTGCTGTTCGGTGTCGAGGCCGGCCTGCTCGCCCTGTTGATGATCCATGTACTCCGAATTCAGGACCAGACCACGGCCTATTCGGGCCTGCGCGAACTCGCTCCGCCCAGAAACCACACCTTGTGATTCTCGGGAACAAGTCACATCTGACACGCACCGCAGACACCGTTTGAAAACAGGGCTATCCGATGCCTATCTCATCAAGTCGCTGCCGCATGCCGCATCTCCCTGGCTCTCACCGCTGCATATGCAAGCGCTGCCCCTCCCGGGCGATGTTCTCCTCCTTGCCCACAAGAAGCGCCGCAGCCGATTGCCGGCCGAGGACCGGATCACTCCGGAAGGACGCATCATCAATGCCGGGCTCAGGCGGCGCAAAGGCAGGGTTGCCACAAAGGGATGCGGCTGCCACCCTCCAGCCCTGCCCCGGGGCCTAATCCCGCCCACCTCCAAACACCCGTTTCACCCTCTCCCACATCACCCCCAACATCATCGACACCGGGTTCATCTGCGTGGCCTGGCTGCGCTCGCTCTCCGACAACGACGGGTCCATCTTGCGGGCGACGTTCTTGCCGAAGTCCGCCATCATGCGCCGGACAAAATCGCGCACCAGCCCCGAGCGGGAGAACTGCGCGAGCGGGCCTTGCAGGGAGTACTGCAGGTCGATCAGCACTTCGGTCTCGCCCACCGATATCGCCTGCAGCACATAGGTGATGTCGCCGGCGGCCTTGGAGTTGCTCAGCGAATCCTGCCCCGCGCCCTTGAGCACGCCGCGCCGGTTCGCGTCGTCGCGCTCGAGCCGCGCCGCGCCGTTGAAGCGCGCCGCCATCGGCCCGAACTTGATCGCCACATGCCCCTTGACGCGATCGCCGTCCTGCTCGGTGAGCGCCGCGCCTGGCAGGCAGCTTGCCACCGCCGGCAGGTCCGCCATGAAGCGCCACACGTCGTCAGCCGGGAACGGCACCTTGAAGCTGCCGTCGATGCGCGACCAGCCCTTTTTGTCAGCGCTGCGCTCGGCGTCTTCCTTGGTGGCAGGCTCGGCGTGGGCCAGGACAGCGCTGTCGGCCGCAGGCGTGAAGCAGACGAATTCGCGCTTCACGGTCGCTGCTACGGCTTGCACCACGTTACCCGTTGCAGGCGGCTTGCGCTGCGCCAGCACGGAGCTGATCGCGGCCACGATCCCCATATAGCCTGTGCAGCGGCAGAGGTTGCCCGATAGCTCTTGGCGGATGGTTGCCTCGTCGGCATCCGGCAGCCGCAGCACGATGTCGCGCGCGGTGGCCAGCATGCCGGGCGTGCAGTAGCCGCATTGCAGCGCGTGGTGCTGGTTGAACGCGGCGCGCAGGTCGCGCATGACGGGGTCGTCGTCATAGCCTTCGATGGTCACCACCTTGCTGCCGGCGCAGGCGCTGGCAAAGGTGATGCACGAGCGCACGGGCTTGTCGTCGACCAGCACGGTACAGGCGCCGCAAACCCCGTGCTCGCAGCCCAGGTGGGTGCCGGTCAGGCCCTGTGCGTCGCGCAGGAAGTCGCCCAGGTGGGTGCGGTGCGCGCAGGCGCCGGACGCGGCGCGGCCATTGATCGTCAGTGCGATGGTTTCCACTGCGGCCCTCAGTTGAAAAGTTGTTCGATGCAGCGCGTGACGGCTGCGCAGCAGAGCTTGCGGTCGATCGCATCCTTGGCCGGCGTGGCTTGCGTCACGGCGGCCAGCACGGCCTGCGGCGTGAGCGCGGCGGGGCCTTGCGCGGCAATGTCGCTGGCGAGGCCGCGCAGCAGCGCCGGCGCGCCGTCGAGCGCGCCCAGCGCGATGCGGGCGAAGCGCGTGGACGGATCGAAGTACGCGGCGCAGCTGGCCTCGGCGAACTCGCCAGTCTTGCGGCACAGCTTGTGGTAGCCCCACCGTGCCGTATCGGGCTGGCTCGGCACATGGACGGCGCAGATCAGCTCGCCTTCGGTGAGCGCCGTGGTGTACGCACCCAGCATGAACTCCGTCATGGGGACGATGCGCGTGCCAGCCTTCGATGCAAGCTCGATCTGCGCGTCAATGGCGGTCAGCGCCACCACCCAGTCCGCTGCGGGATCGGCGTGCGCCAGGCTGCCGCCGATGGTGCCGCGATTGCGGATGGCGCGGTAGGCGATGCCGCGCGCCACGGATTGCAGCATGCCGCCGCGCAGTGCCGGGAATTCGCCATCCTCGATCTGCGCATGGGTGACCGCTGCGCCGATGCGCACGCGATCCTGCTGCGTGGTGACCGTGCGTAGCTCGGCCAGCTTCGACAGGTCGTAGATGGCATCGGGGCGCGTCAGGCGCAGGTTGAGCATCGGCCCCATGGACTGCCCGCCGCCCATGACCTTGGCGTTGTCGGTGCGGTCCGCCAGCTCGGCGCAGGTGGCGGCCAGCGTGGGGGCCGCGTGATAGGTGAATGCAGCTGCTTTCATGATGGTTCAGGCCGCCTCTCTGGTTGGCGTGGTCTGCGGCTTCCGGGCTTGCTCGGCGCGGGCCAGCGCTTCAAGCACCTTGCGCGGCGTGAGCGGGGTCTCCAGCAACTCCACGCCGAACTGCCCCAGCGCGTCGTTGACCGCGTTGAAAATGGCCGCAGGGGGCGCGATGGCGCCGCCCTCGCCCATGCCCTTGGCGCCGAATTCCGTATGCGGCGACGGCGTCTCGAAATGGTGGATGCGGATCGAGGGGATTTCGGTCGGGCCAGGCAGCATGTAGTCGGCCAGCGTGGAGGCCAGCGGCTGGCCGTTGCCGTCGTAGCGCATCTCCTCGAACATGGCCGTGCCGATGCCTTGCGCCACACCGCCATACGTCTGCCCTTCCACCACCATGGGGTTGACCATGGTGCCGCAGTCTTCCACCACCACGTAGTCGAGGATCTCGACGTGGCCGGAATCGGTGTCCACCTCCACCAGCGCGGCGTGGGTGGAATACGTGAAGCTGCCGGTATCCACGTTGGGCTTGTAGCCCATGGTGGTTTCCAGCCCGGTGGGATCCACATTGGCGGGCAGCCGCTGCGGGTTGATATACCAGGCGTTGGCGATCTCGCTGATCGGCACGGCGGCGTCGCCCGCCTTGACCGAACCACAAGCCAGCGTCGCCTCGTCCTCGGGACGCTGCAGCATATGCGCGCCGATCTTCAGCAGGCGCGGCACCAGCGCCTTGCATGCACGCGATACCGCGCCGCCCGACATCACCAGCGAGCGCGAAGCATAGGTGCCGGTGGAGAACGGCGTCACACCGGTGTCCCCATGCACGACCTTCACGCGCGCCACATCGATGCCGAGGATCTCGTGCGCGATCTGGGCAAAGGTAGTCTCCATGCCCTGGCCATGCGAGTGCACGCCCACGCGCACTTCCAGCCCGCCATCCGGCGTGATGCGCACGGTGGCGGAATCGAAGCCGGGAATCACCGGCGTGCCCCATGCAGCGAATACCGAGGTGCCGTGCGCCGATTGCTCGGTGTAGGTGCCAAAGCCCACGCCGAGATAGCGCGAGCCCGCCGAAGGATCGTTCAGCCTTTGACGCTGGCGCTCACGGATGCGCGCCAGCCCGATCATCTGCGCGGCCTTGCGCACGCTGGCCGGGTAGTCGCCGCCATCGAAGTGCTTGTTGGTGACGTTGACATAGGGCATGGATTCCGGCTGGACCAGGTTCTCGCAGCGGATCTCCCACGGCTCGCGCTTGACCTCGCGCGCCAGCGCATCCATCAGCAGTTCCATGGCAAAGCACACGCCCGTGCGCGCCACGCCCCGGTACGGGACAAAGCCGGGCTTGTTGGTGGCCACGCATTCCGTGATGCAGCGGTAGCCGTCGAAGGCGTACGGCCCCGGCAGGTTGCCGATGGCCTGGCCGGGTTCAAGGCCGATGGTGAAGGGCCACACCGAATAGGCGCCGCCGTCGATGGCGATCCTGGCGTCCAGCGCCAGCAGGCGCCCGCGCGCGTCGGCGTAGGCCGTGACCTCGTAATGGTGCTCGCGCGAGTTGGCGCCCGCGGTCAGGTGCTCGCGCCGGTCTTCGATAAAGCGGAACGGTTTGCGGTACGTCATGGCGAGCCAGGCGATGCACAGCTCCTCTTGCTGCAGCACGCACTTGTAGCCAAAGGCGCCGCCCACGTCGGGCGAGATCACGCGGACTTTTTCCTGCTCCAGGCCCAGGCAATGGCTGAGCACCGTGCGGATCATGTGCGGCACCTGGGTGGCGCTGTAGACGATCAGCTGGTCGAACTGGTGGTCCCAGTAGGCCAGCACGGCCTTGCCTTCCATCGGCACCATGCACTGGCGCGCCAGGTCGATCTTGCGGCTGACCACCACCGCAGCGGTCTTGCTGAGCGTGTCGAAATTCTTGTCGGCGGTGAGTGTGAGGAAGTGATTGTCTTTCCAGTGCTCGTGCACGCGCGTGGTGCCGCTGGCCTGCCGTGCACCATCGACATCGGTGAGTGCCGGCAGCTCATCGAGCTCCGCGACGATGCGCTCGGCGATGTCCTCGGCCTGCGCGCGGGTCGGCGCGAAGGCCATGGCGATGGGCTCGCCGACAAAGCGGACCTTGCCGGCGGCCAGGGGCGGCTGCGCCGACGGCTGGTATGACGGGAAAGCCGATTCGGCCACGATATCGAGCGCGCCATGCATATCGTCCCGCCCGATCACCGCATGCTCCAGCCCTACCGGCTTGTGCAGCGCCAGCAGCCGCGCATGCGCCATGGGGCTGCGCAGGAACGCAACCTCCTGCAGGCCGGGCATGGCGATGTCGGCGACGAAGCGGCCCTTGCCATGCAGGTGGCGCGCGTCCTCCTTGCGCGCCACGCGCGCGCCTACACCCCGCCCGCCTTGCTTCTCGATGTGGTCTTTGTCCATACATTTCTCCAGCCCGGGCTTGCGGCCGTCCGTGACTGCTTTGTGGGGTTCGTGGGGTTCGTGCGTGGCGGAAAGCCCGGTAACCAGCGGGTCTGCAAGCAAGTTCCGTGCACCTGCCTGATCGCACGTCCAGCGGCACATATTCAGTGCACTGAGCTTATCGACACATTGGCGAAACGGGCGGCGCCCGTCAATTGGGGCTTCAGCCGATGCAGTGCCGGGCCAGCGCCGCCAGCGCCTGCTCACGCGGCATCACGGCGGCGTACTTCTGCTCCATGTCGAACAAATTGGCCGCGTGTGGCTGGAGCGCGCGGTCGCCCACGCAGTCCGACACCACCAGCGGGCGGAACCCGTGCGACATGGCATCGACCACGCTGGCGCGCACGCAGCCGCTGGTGACCGCGCCGGCCACCACCAGCGTGCGCACGCCGCGCTGCGTCAGCCACGCCGCCAGCGACGTGCCGAAGAAGGCGGACGGCACGGTCTTGCGCACCACCAGCTCGCCATCGCGCGGGGCCAGCTGCGCAACGATCGCGCTGGCCGGCCCATGCTCCTTCAGCGTCAGCAGGCCGGGCACCTTCAGCGTGAAGATGTTGTGGTCGCCATCGTCATCGGCAAACACGATCCGGCTGTGCGCCACCGCCCAGCCCTGTTGCCGCGCGCTGTCCAGCAGCGGCACCGTGTTGGCGATGGCCTCGGCGATATTGCCGCCGCCGAACATCGCCGGATCGGCGAAGCCGTTGACGAAGTCGACGATCAGCAGGCCGATGGGGCCCTGCAGCGGCAGTTGGGTGCCGAAGCCCTGGCGCTCGTAGGTAGGGAGTTCGCCATGTCTCGTCATTTGCTGCTCCATCCGTCCAGTACCTTGCCTTGCCGGACCACGTCCTCGCCGTCCAGGCTCACGGTGCAGTTGCGCAACGGGATATCGATATGGCAGGCGGTGGTGCGGCTGCCGCCTGCCTCGTTGTTGGGGCCGAGCGAGAACAGGAAATTACCCTCGTAAGCCCGCGCGTCCATGCCGATCGAGGCCTCCCTGTCATACAGGCCCAGCGTGGACCACCGCGCGCGCGGCTGCAGGCCCCAGCCGATATGCGAGATGGCATAGGCCTCGCGGTCGTTGAACGAGGCCATGTAGTCGTTCAGCAGCTCGGCATCCAGGCCACCTTCGATGCGCGTGGCAAAGCCCCCTTCCACGGTCAACTCGACCCGGTCCGCCACGTAGCCTTTTTGCGGCAGCAAGATGTCACCGCGGTCCAGCACGATGCGCCCGCTCGCGCCGCCCTCGTTCGGCCAGGTCAGCACGAAACCGCTGGGCCAGTGATCCCAGCGCCCCGGCTCGTCGACGAAGCCGTACTCGCTGATGGCGGGAAACTCGCCGAGCGGGCAGCGCAGGTCGGTGCCCGCGTCAGATGTGACCGTCATCTCCTTCGCCCGCGACAAGCGCGCGTTGGCGGCGCTCACGCGCTCGCGGTCGGCGTCGCTGGGCACCATGCGCACCAGCACTTCGGGCGGCTCCACCGCCAGCAGGATCTTGGTGCCGGTCTTGAGGATATCGTGCTGCTCGGGCGAGAACAGCAGCGTCATCAGGTCCAGCACCAGGTCGCTCTCCTTGAGCGCGGCAATGGCCGCGCGGTTGCCGGTGAGCGCCGTGGTGCCCAGGTAGGCCAGCGGATCGCGGCTCAAGGCCTTGTCCGCGTTGACGGGCGGCAGGTCCAGGCGATTGACGATGGCGCCCATCGCCTGGGTGGCAACCAGTGCGCACGACAGCGTCTGCGGATGCGTGGCGGCGCTGGTGAGAATGGTGACGGTCTGCCCGGGCGCGAGCCGGGACAGCGTGAGGACCTGTTTCCAGGCCTGGATCAGGGCGTGGTCACTGACTGGCATGTTCTCTCCTGATGATCGTTTCGGTCGATCGGTAGTTCAGGCCGCGGCCTGTTGCCGGGGGACAATTTCGGCGCCGAGGAAGTCGCCCAGCGCGTTGTAGAAGCCGCCCTCGTCGTCCCAGGGAATCATGTGGCCGGCGCCCGGTACATGGCTGACTTCAAGCTGCGGCAGCAGCCCGCGAATCTCCTCGATATCCTCGGCGCGGACCACATCGCCACGGCCTGCCACCATCAACAAGGCGGGAATGCCAATGCCTGGCAAGTCGGCGTGCACATCGTCGGTGTGGAAGCCCTGGAAGCTGGCCAGCACTGCGCGCTCGTCGCAGGTGTGCAGCCATTCGGCGCGCAACGCCAGCTGCTCGTCGGTCCAGGTGGGACAGAAGCGCCGCATGGTCTCGATGTCCACGCCGTGGCGCGCCACCGCCATGGAGTCCACATACCAGGCGAGCTGCGCGGGATAGTCGCGCCGGCCCGGACCGGACACGGGCGGATCCACCATCACCAGCCGCGCCAGCCCGGCAGGCTGGCTGCGCGCGGCACGGATGCCGATGCGCGCGCCCATCGAATGGCCCACCACGCTGTAGGTGGGCAGGTTCATCGCCTGCGCGAACGCCAGCACGTCGGCGGCCTGGGCGTCCAGGCTGTAGTCCAGCGTGTCCGAAGCGGACGACAGGCCGCGTCCGCGCACATCCAGCACATAGGTATCGAACTGCTCGCCAAGGCGCTCGCCTACGAAGCCCCAGGTGATAGCCGGGCTGGTGATGCCCGGCACCACGATCACCGGATCGCGCGTCACGCGCGCGCCGCTGTGGCCGCCATAGCGGAGATAGTGCTGGCGGATGCCGTTGGCGTGGACGTTGCCGCCGCAAACAAAGGTACGCATCTTAGTAAGCGCCCGAGAGCAAGGCGCCGGCGCCCGGCACCACGGGCTCGAGGTCGAGTTGCTTGAGGATGGCGTAGGTGGTGGCGATGGCGGCCGTGATGACCGGCTTGCCGGTCATCGCCTCGACCTTGGCCACCGCCGGCAGGGACGGCATCTGCACACAGGCGGACAGCACGATGGCGTCCACATCCTTGGTGTTCATCTGCGCGACGATGCCGGGCAGCCTGGCGGGGTCGTGGCGGCCCACTTCGAGGTTGTCGGGGATTTCCAGCGCGCGCCAGTCCACCACTTCGTAGCCTTCGTTACGGATGTAGTCCACCACCAGCTCGGTCAGCGGCTTCATGTAGGGCGCAACCACGGCGATGCGCTTGGCGCCGATCACCTTGAGCGCATCGATCAGCGCACCGGCGCTGGTGACCACGGGCGCGTCGGCGCCGTTGGCGGCCGTATGGGCCTGCAGGCGCTTTTCAGAGACGCGGTGGTAGCCGTGGCCCATCGCCATGATGGCCACCAGGCAGGCATAGCCCAGCACGTCGACGCGGGCGTCACTCAGTTCCAGCGCGCAGCGGTCGGACTCGGCGTCCATGGCCGCCAACTCTTCCTTGACCACCTTCTTCATGCGCATGCGGCTGGAGTGGAAGGTGAACCGCTCGGGCCGCACCTGCTGGCGCGCGAGCAGCATCGCGGGGATTTCGGTTTCCATCGTGGTGTTGGAACTCGGCACGATCTGGCCGATCCGGAAAGTCTTTTGCACGGGGCGCTCCGTTGTTTCGGGGTTCAAAGCTTGAGAATGCGTTCGGCATTGCCATGGCAGACAAGGCGGCGGGTGGCCTCATCCATCGGTGCCTGCTCGATAAAATCCGCCGCGATCGCCGTGGATTCGTAGGGATAGTCGACCGAGAACAGCACGGCCTCGGCGCCCATCTCGGCAATGGCGCCGTTCAGCGCTGCCGGCGAGCACACGCCCGACGTGGTGATCACGATATTGCTGCCGATGTATTCCGACGGCTTCTTCGCCAGCTTGATGCCATGCGAGTACACCGCAAAGCGGCTGTCGAAGCGCCAGCGCTGGAACGGCAGCCCCTCGCCCATATGGCCAAGGATGAGCTTGAGCCGGGGGAAGCGGTCGAACACGCCGCCGAACACCAGACGCAGCGCGTGGCTGGCCGTCTCCACGCCCCAGCCCCAGGCCGCGCCGCTGATTTCGGGATGGCCCGAATACATATGCGGCGCGACAAAGGCATCGGTCGGATGCAGGTACATGGGCACATCCAGCGCTTGCATGCGCTCCCAGAACGCGTCATAGGAAGGATCGTCGTAATACACGCCCTGCGTGTGGCCGTTGACCAGCGAGCCCTTGAAGCCAAGCTGCTTCACGGCGCGCTCCAACTCGTCCGCGGCCGTGACGGGGTCATGCATCGGCAGCGCGGCAAAGCCAGCGAAGCGCGTGGGGTGGCGCGCCACCTGCGCCGCCAGGAAGTCGTTGTTCTCGCGGGCACGGCCAATGGCGGCAACGCGATCCGTCTCGCCCTGCACGCCCGGGCCGGTCTGCGACAGGATGGTGAGATCGATGCCGGCACGGTCCATCTCGCCAATGCGGATGTCGTCGAAATCCGCCAGGCGCCTGGCGAGATCGGCCATGACCGCTGCGTCGATATGCTGGAGGTATCCCTTCGAATAGGCCTGGAAACCGGTGGCCATGAAGTGCTCTTCCAGGGCGATCTTCCGAATTCTCGTCATGCTGTGGCGACTCCTGTTTGGGTGGGGGCTTGCTAATTGATCAGTATGCTGAGCATTTTTAATATAGCAACGAGGTTGGGGAATGTCTAGCCGGAGCCAAAAGGGTTAACCCCCATAACACTGACAAATTCTGCTCAGTACACTGATTGAAATTACTCAGCATGCTGACAGTGTGGAGAACACACACGGGCAGGCTGACCTGCCCCCCCGGAGAGAAACGACCATGACGATCAGCCTGGCCAATGACGGTGCCGCCGTGCGCAAGCAGGGCATGACAAGGGAAGAACGCAAGGTGATCCTCGCGTCGTCTTTCGGGGCGCTGATGGAGTGGTACGACTTTTATATCTACGCGGCGCTGGCGGTCTACTTTGGTGCATTGTTCTTCCCGCCCGGCAACGAGACCACGGCTTTCCTCGCCAGCCTTGCCACCTTCGGCGCGGGCTTCCTGGTGCGCCCGGTGGGGGCGTTGCTGTTCGGCCGGCTGGGCGACAAGATCGGCCGGAAGCACACCTTCCTGGTGACGATCCTGCTCATGGGGATCGCCACGGTGGGCGTCGGATTGTTACCCACCTATGGCCAGATCGGCATCACCGCCACCATCCTGCTGGTGGTGCTGCGCCTGCTGCAGGGGCTGGCGCTGGGCGGTGAAGTGGGTGGCGCGGTGACCTACGTCGCCGAGCATTCTCCGGTGGAAAAACGCGGGCTATACACCAGCTCCCTGCAGACCACGGCCACGCTCGGCCTGCTCTCGTCGCTGCTGGTCGTATACCTGCTCAAGACATTGCTCACCGAGGCGCAGTTCCGCGAATGGGGCTGGCGCTTGCCGTTCCTGGTCTCGTTCCTGATGCTGGTGGTGTCGGTCTACATCCGCGGCAAGCTGCATGAGTCGCCGATCTTCGCGCGCATGAAAGCCGGCAATGCCACGTCGAAATCCCCCATCCTGGACAGCTTCACGAACTGGGCCAACCTGAAGTACGTGCTGCTGCTGTTCGTGGTGGCATCCGGGCTCGGCGCCATCTTCGGCACCGGTCATTTCTACACGATGTTCTTCGTCAACAAGACGCTGCACGTGCCGCTGGAGCTGGTTCACCTGCTGATCGGCATCGCGCTGGTGATCGCCACGCCCTGCTACCTGTTCTTCGGCTGGCTGTCGGACCGGATCGGGCGCAAGCACATCATGATGGCCGCCTGCCTGCTGGCGGCGCTGGCCACCCAGCCCATCTTCAGGGCGCTGACGCACTACGCCAACCCGGCGCTGGAGCAGTTCCAGCAGCGCAACACGGTGCAGCTGCGCGCCGGCGACTGCCACTTCCGCCTGTTTGCCGAGCCGGTGTCGGCGTGCGACAAGGTCAAGGGCTACCTGACGGATCTTGGCGTCGGCTACGAATTCACGCAGATCGATGCCAGCGCGCAACCCGATCTGCGCATCGGCGACACCACGCTGCAGGGCTTTGACAAAGCGGCGATCAAGCAGGCGCTGGTGGCCGCCGGCTGGCCGGAGCACGCGGACCCGGCCGCCATCAACCGCCCGATGCTGTTCCTGATGTTGCTGATCCCCATTCTCTTGCTCGCCATGGTGTACGGCCCGCTGGCGGCATTCATGGTCGAGCTGTTCCCGGCGCGCATCCGCTACACGTCGCTGTCCCTGCCCTTCCACCTGGGTGCGGGCTGGGTCGGCGGCATGCTGTCGTTCGTCGTGACGGCGATGAACGTGTCCAGCGGCAATGTGTACTTTGGCCTCTGGTATCCGGTCTCGATCGCCGCCATCGCCTTTGTCGTCGGCATGGTGTTCGTGCCCGAGACCCGTGGCCGCAACCTTGACACCTGATCCCGCCGTGCCCTCTGTAGCCCTGTAGCCCGGCTTCGTCCTCTGGCGCAAAATTTGCTCAGTACACTGCATTTAATATTCAGCATACTGATCGCTGCACCAAGACGAAGCCATCCTGTTCCCCCCCGGTTCCTGAACCCCATTCACCCTGTCTGGAGCGCCCCCATGAAGTCTCTTCACAACGCACGCCGCACCTCGATTCCCGCCCTGATCGCCCTGTTATGCAGCACCGCCGCGCTGGCGGACGCCAACGGCGTCAAGGTTGGCGTGATTACCGATATGTCCGGCTCCTACGCCGATCTTTCGGGCCGCGGCTCGGTGCTCGCGGCGCAGATGGCCGTGGAAGAGTTCGGCGGCAAGGCGCTCGGCAAACCGGTCACGGTGCTCTCTGGCGACCACCAGAACAAAGCGGACATCGCCTCGTCGCTGGCGCGCCGCTGGTTCGACACCGATGGCGTGGACATGGTGATCGATTTCCCCAACTCCTCCACCGCGCTGGCGGTGCAGGAAATCGCCAGGCAAAAGCAGAAGATCAATATCGTCTCCACCGGCGGCGCCATGGCGCTGACCAACCAGAACTGCTCGCCCACCGGCTTTCACTGGGGCTGGGATACATATTCGGTGTCGGCGCCGCTGGTCAAGCGGCTGATCGCCGACGGCAAGAACAGCTGGTACTACATCACCGTGGACTACGCGCTGGGCCAGTCGCTGGAATCGGACTTCCGCAAGGAGGTGGAGGCCAGCGGCGGCAAGAACGTGGGCAGCACCAAGCATCCGCTTAACGCCAGCGACTTCAGCAGCCCCATCGTGGCTGCCTCTGTGTCCAAGGCCAAGGTGGTGGTGCTGGCCAACGCCGGCAACGACATGATCAACGGCGTCAAGGCCGCGGGCGAATTCGGCCTGATCAAGGGCGGACAGACCGTGATCACGCCGTCGACCTTCATCACCGACCTGAAGAGCCTGGGCCCCAGCGTGGCGCAGGGGCTGACCTATGTGGACCCGTTCAAGCTCGACCTCGACGCCAGGTCAAAGGCCTTCGTCGAGCGCTTCTACACCAAGCACAAGGCTTACCCGACGCACGGGCAGATCGGCGTGTATTCCGGTGTGCTGCACTACCTGAAGGCGGTTGAGGCGGCCAGGACGGTGGATGGCCCGGCGGTGGCGGAAAAGATGCGCGCCCTCGCGGTCAACGACGACTTCGTGCATGCCGGCAAGGTGCGCGTGGATGGCCGCATGGTGCATGACATGTACCTGGCGCAGGCCAAGACGCCGGCGGAGTCGAAGGGCCCGTGGGACCTGGTCAAGTACATCGGCACCATCCCCGGCGACTCGGCATTCCGCCCGCTGTCCGCCAGCGAATGCGCACTGGTGAAGAAGTGAGCCGCGATGCAGAACCAACCTGCCAAGACCAAACAGCGGAGCACGCATGAGCCAGGCTGACGTCATCCTTGAAACCCGGGGCCTCACCAAGGAGTTCAAGGGCTTCACCGCCGTCAGCAAGGTCGACCTGCGCGTTCGGCGCGGCGCCATCCACGCCCTGATCGGGCCCAACGGCGCCGGCAAGACCACGTGCTTCAACCTGCTGACGAAGTTCCATGCGCCCTCCGCCGGGACCATCCTGTTCAATGGCGAGGACATCACGCGGGAGCGCCCCGCCCAGATCGCCCGCAAGGGCGTGATCCGGTCCTTCCAGATCTCGGCGGTGTTCCCCCAGCTCACCGTGATGGAGAACGTGCGGGTGGCGCTGCAGCGCAAGCTCGGCACCGCTTATCACTTCTGGAAGAGCAAGCGCTCGCTGGACGAACTCAACGACCGCGCGCTCGCGCTGCTCAAGGCCGTCGGCCTTGAGGGCTTTGCCGACCTGCCGACCGCCGAGCTGGCCTATGGCCGCAAGCGTGCGCTGGAGATCGCCACCACGCTGGCCATGGACCCCGAGCTGATGCTGCTCGACGAGCCCACGCAAGGCATGGGGCACGAGGATGTGGAGGTGGTGACCGCCCTGATCAAGCAGGTTTCCGCGGGACGCACCGTGCTGATGGTGGAACACAATATGAGCGTGGTGTCGTCCATCGCCGAGCGCATCACCGTGCTCCAGCGCGGCGCCATCCTGGCGGAGGGACCATACGAGGAAATGACGCGCAACCCGCAAGTGATGGAAGCGTACATGGGCACGGCCGATGCCGCCCTGACGGAGGCCGCATGATGAGCCAGCCCACCCCCGCCCTGCAGATCCAGGACCTGCACGCCTGGTACGGCGAATCCCACATCCTTCACGGCGTGGACCTGAGCGTCAACCCGGGCGAGGTCGTCACCGTGCTGGGCCGCAACGGCGCGGGCCGCACCACCACCATGCGCGCCATCATGGGGCTGGTCGGCGCCCGCAAGGGCTCGATCCGCGTCAACGGCGCCGAGACCATCGGCATGAAGACGCACCGCATCGCGCCGCTGGGCCTGGGCTATTGCCCGGAGGAACGCGCGATCTTCTCCAGCCTGTCGTGCGAGGAAAACCTGATGCTGCCACCGGTGTTCAAGCCTGACGCTGCAACGTCAGGCCGCGAGCCGATGCCGCTGGACGAGATCTACGCGATGTTCCCCAACCTGTGGGAACGCCGCAAGAGCCAGGGCACGCGCATGTCGGGCGGCGAGCAGCAGATGCTGGCCGTCGCCCGCATCCTGCGCACCCGCGCGAGCGTGCTGCTGCTCGATGAAATCTCCGAAGGCCTGGCCCCCGTCATCGTCCAGACCCTCGCCAGAATGATCACCACGCTCAAGAAACGCGGCTACACCATCGTCATGGTGGAGCAGAACTTCCGCTTCGCCGCGCCACTCGCCGACCGCTTCTACGTGATGGAGCACGGCCGCATGGTGGAGTGCTTCGATGCCAGCGCGCTCGCGCGCAAGATGCCCACGCTGAACGCCCTGCTTGGCGTGTAAGGAACCATCGTCATGGAATTTTTTGGCATACCCATGCCCGCCCTGCTGAGCCAGTTGCTGCTCGGACTCGTCAACGGCTCGTTCTACGCCATCCTGAGCCTGGGGCTGGCAGTCATCTTTGGCCTGCTCAATGTCATCAACTTTGCCCACGGCGCCCTGTTCATGCTGGGCGCCGTGCTGGCCTGGATGGGCCTGGCCTACCTGGGGCTGAGCTACTGGCTGATGCTGCTTCTCGCCCCGCTCGTCACCGGCGTGCTGGGCGTGGTGCTGGAGCGCACCATGCTGCGCCGGCTCTATCGCTTCGATCACCTCTATGGCCTGCTGCTGACGCTAGGCATCTGCCTGCTGATCGAGGGGCTGCTGCGCTCGGCGTATGGCGTCTCCGGCCTGTCCTACGCCACGCCCGAGGCGCTGACCGGCGCCACCAGCGTGGGCTTCATGGTGCTGCCCAACTACCGCGCCTGGGTGGTGGCGGCCTCGCTGGTGGTGTGCTTCGCCACCTGGTACGTGATCGAGAAGACGCGGCTTGGCGCCTACCTGCGCGCCGGCACGGAGAACCCGCGCATGGTGGAAGCATTCGGCATCAACGTGCCGTTGCTGGTCACGCTGACCTACGCCTTCGGCGTGGGGCTGGCCGCCTTTGCCGGCGTGCTGGCCGCGCCCGTGATGCAGATCTCGCCCCTGATGGGCCAGAACCTGATCATCACCGTGTTCGCCGTGGTGGTGATCGGCGGCATGGGCTCGATCCTCGGTTCCATCTTCACCGGGCTGGGCCTGGGCGTGTTCGAAGGCATGACCAAGGTGTTCTACCCGGAAGCCTCGGCAACCGTCGTCTTCGTGGCCATGGTGTGCGTGCTGATGGTGCGCCCCGCCGGCCTGTTCGGAAAGGAAAAATAATGACCTTTGACTCTCGCGCAAGACTGACTGGCGCCTTGCTGATGGCGGCCGTCGCGCTGGCGCCCTTCCTCGGCGCCTACCCGGTGCTGGCCATGAAGCTGATGTGCTTTGCCTTGTTTGCCTGCGCCTTCAACCTGCTGCTGGGCTTTACCGGGCTGCTGTCGTTCGGCCATGCCGCGTTCTTTGGCGGCGCGGCCTATGCCTGCGGCTACGTGATGAAATCCCTGCACGCCACGCCGGAGCTCGGCCTGCTGGCCGGCACGGCGTTCGGCGCGCTGCTCGGCCTGGCCTTTGGCGCGCTGGCGATCCGGCGCCAGGGCATCTACTTTGCGATGGTGACGCTGGCGCTGGCGCAGATGTTCTACTTCTTCTGCCTGCAGGCCCCGGTGACGGGCGGCGAGGACGGCTTGCAGGCGGTGCCGCGCGGCAGCCTGTTCGGGCTGCTCTCGCTGGAGGGCGACCTGACGATGTACTACGTGGTGTCCATCGTGGTCGGCGCCGCACTGCTGCTGATCGCGCGGGTGGTGAACTCGCCTTTCGGTCAGGTGCTGCGGGCCATCAAGGAGAACGAGCCGCGCGCCATCTCGCTGGGCTACGACACGGACAGGTTCAAGCTGCTGGCCTTTGTGCTGTCGTCCGCGCTGGCGGGACTGGCAGGCGCCTTGAAGACGCTGGTGCTCGGCTTTGCCACGCTGACCGACGTGCACTGGGCCATGTCCGGATCCGTCATCCTGATGACGCTGGTGGGCGGCATGGGCACCTTGTCCGGGCCGATCCTGGGCGCGCTGGTGATCGTCGCGGTCGAGAACAAGCTCGGCGATGCCGGCAGCAGCCTGGCCGCGATGACGGGGGTGGACTGGTTCAATACGCTGGGCGAGTCGGTCAGCATGGTCACAGGCCTGATCTTCGTGGTCTGCGTGCTCACCTTTCGCCGCGGCATCATGGGCGAGGTGCAAGCGCTGCTGGAGCGCCGGGCCGCGCTGGCGCGCCCTGCCCCGGCCAGCGCCGCCGCGCCCTTGCACGGCCACTGCGCCACTGCGGCCACCTCGGCGACGCTCAAGGGTTAACGCTGATTCAGTCGGCAATTTAAATCAGTACACTGATCATTAATACTCAGCATACTGATAAAAGGAGATGCATCATGGCTTGGACCAAGATCGCCACCACCGGCCAGCTTCAGGACGATGAAGTGATGCCGCTCACGCTTGGCGACGCGCAGCTGGCCTTGTACCGCAGCGAAGGGGAGTACTTCGTCACCGACAACGTCTGCACGCACCAGTACGCGCTGCTGTCCGACGGCTACCTGGAGGATGGCTGCATCGAATGCCCGCTGCACCAGGCGCGCTTCGATATCCGCACCGGGCAAGCCATGTGCGCGCCCGCCACCCAGGGCATCAAGGTCTACCCGGTCAAGATCGTGGACAGTGATGTCCTGGTCGATGTCATGGTCACAGCCTGAGCGCCGGCCATGTCACAAGACGCTCCCATCCTGATCATCGGCGCCGGCCAGGCTGGCGCCACGGCCGCCGCCGCGCTGCGCGCGCTGGGCCATGACGGCGGCATCGTCATGGTCGGCGGCGAGGCCCATGCGCCGTATGAGCGCCCGCCGCTGTCCAAGGCCGTGCTGGCGGACGAGCAGCAAGACGAACGCATCGGCGTGCACGCGGCCGGCTTCTATGCCGAGCGAGACATCGACTTGCGCCTGGCCACCACCGTGGCCTCGCTCGATCCCGCCAGCGCCACGGCGCATTGCACCGATGGCCAGGTGATTTCCTTCAGCCGTTGCCTGCTGGCGACCGGTGGGCGTGCCCGCACCCTGGCCGCCCTGCCCGAGGGCCAGCCCCGGGTGCATTACCTGCGCTCGCTCGCCGATGCGCGCGGCTTGCGGGCCGCGCTGCGCCGCGAGCGCGCGGTGCTGGTGATCGGCGGCGGCTTCCTTGGACTGGAAACCGCTTCCACCGCCCGCGCCATGGGGCTGGCGGTGACGGTGGTCGAAGCCGCACCGCTGTTGCTGCAGCGCGCCGTGCCGAGCGTGTTCTCGGACTGGCTGGCGCAACGCGTGCGCGGCCTCGGCATCGACCTGCGCCTGGGCTGCGCGATCGCGTCGATCCCGCCGGCTGTGGACGAAGTTGCCATCACGCTGGCCGACGGCACTGCCCTGCGCGCGCCGCTGGTGGTGGTGGCCATCGGGCTGCACCCCAATGTGGGCCTGGCCGAGGCAGCCGGGCTTGCGCTGCACCCGGGCAACGGCGGCATCCAGGTCGACGCGCACTGCCGCACCAGCGCGCCGGGTGTGTTTGCCGCCGGCGATTGCGCCAGCCAATACCAGCCGTTGTTTGGCCAGGAGATGCGCCTGGAGTCATGGCAGAACGCCAATGAGCAGGCCCGCATCGCCGCGGCCGCCATGCTCGGCGTGACGACGGCCCCGGCCGCCTTGCCCTGGTTCTGGACCGACCAGCTCGGCTGCAATATCCAGATGCTGGGCGCCATGGATCCCACCCTGCGCTACGCGCTGCGCGGCAGCACAGAAGCCCCCGACGCCGGCACGCCCCCCAGATTCCTGCTGCTTGGCATGGCCGGCGCGCAACTGCGCCACGCCATTGCCGTCAACGCGGGCGGCGACCTGCGCCAGCTTCGCAACCTGATCGAACAAGGCACCGCCTGCGATATCGGCTTGCTGTGCGACACCGCCCTGCCCTTGAAGCAGGCGGCGCGCGAAGCCGCCGCCGTGCGCGCGAGCGAAACCCAATCCTGAACGAGGAACGAAACATGTACCAGACCCATGCGGTCATCAACCGCACGCCGCGCGCCAAGGATGCCGAACTGGCCGCCTGCCAGTGGCCGGAAGACGCCCTGCATTTCATCCCTGACTGGGTGTACACCAGCAATGCCGTGTACGACCTGGAACTGGAGAAGATCTTCCGCGGCCGCTCGTGGAATTTCGTCGCGCTGGAGGCCGAGATTCCCAACTCGGGCGACTTCAAGCGCTCTTACGTCGGGCCGACGCCCGTCGTCGTGGCGCGCGCTGAAGACGGCTCCGTCAATGTCTTCGAGAACCGCTGCGCGCACCGCGGCGCGGAGTTCTGCCGGCATGGCCAGGGCAACGCCAAGGAGTTCGTCTGCCCGTATCACCAGTGGTCCTACGACCTGAAGGGCAACCTGCAGGGCGTGCCGTTCAAGCGCGGCGTGAATCGTGCAGGCGGCATGCCCAAGGACTTCCGCAATGAAGACCATGGCCTGGTGAAGCTGAACGTGGCCACGCGCAACGGGGTGATCTTCGCCTCGTACGCCAACGACATGGAACCGCTGGACGTGTATATGACGCCGGAAATCCTCAAGGATTTCGATGTGGTGTTCAACGGCAAGCCGCTCAAGGTCCTCGGGTACTACAAGAACGAGTTGCCCTGCAACTGGAAGATGTACCACGAGAACCTGAAGGACCCGTACCACGCCACGCTGCTGCACTCCTTCCTGGTGGTGTTCGGCCTGCTGGTCGCCGGCAACGACTCCGCCATGATCGCCGACCCGGTGCACGGCCGCCACGGCACCATGGCCTCGGCCAAGAAAGAAGACAAGTACGCGGCGGTGAGCGACGAGAACAAGAAGGAGATGCGCTCCTACCACGAAGGCATGCGCCTGCAGGACGACCGCTTCCTGGAGTACATCAAGGAGTTCGATTCGCCGTGGTCCGTCACCATGCAGACCATCTGGCCGAACCTGATCGTGCAGCGCGAGATGAACACGCTGGGCGTGCGCCAGATCGTGCCCAACGGCCCGGACAGCATGCTGATGCAGTGGACCATGTTCGGCTATGAGGACGACACCGAGGAGATGACGCGCCACCGCCTGCGCCAGGGCAACCTGATGGGCCCGGCCGGCTTCCTTGGCCTGGAAGACAACGAGGCGATGAAGTTCGTGCAGGAAGGCGTGCGCCGCTCCAGCACCGACCGCAATGTGCTGAAGCTCGATCCCGGACACGTCGGCACCGCCAACTCGCTGATCTCGGAGTCCGCGATCCGCGCCATGTACCAGTACTACCGCAGCGTGATGGGGTTCTGAACAGCATGACACCGACAATCACCCCAACCATGACACCGATGGCGCATAGCCTCTTTCGCCCCTGCCAGCTGGCCCCCGCGCGCGCGCAAGCGCTGCGCATGGAGATCGACGCCTTCCACAGCGAATACTGCGCCGTGCTCGATGCCGGCATGGTGGAAACGTGGCCCGAGTTCTTTACCGAGGATTGCATCTACCGCGTCACCGCGCGGGAGAACGTGGAACTCGGGTTGCCGGTGGGGCTCGTCTATGCAGAAGGCCGCGGCATGATGCACGACCGGGCGGTGGCGATTGCGCGCACCCAGATGTTCGCGCCGCGCTATATGCTGCATCTCGTCACCAATACGCGCGTCACCGATGAAGGCGAATCTGGCGAGATCCAGGCCCAGGCCAGCTTCCTGCTGCTGCAAACGCTGGTCGAAGGCCCCACCACCATCCACATGGCGGGCACGTATCACGACCGCTTCGCCCGCGTCGAGGGCAAGCTGCTGCTGGCCGAGCGCCAGGTCGTGTACGACACCACCATCATCGCCAACGACCTGGTGTATCCGGTCTGAGCGAGTGTAGTCCAGGCGCCGGCGCCATGCCGGCGCGCTGTCGCTACATGATGCGCAACACGGTGCGGCTATAGTCGTTGTTAGCCTCGACCAGCGTGGACAGCAGGTCCATGAACACCTTGCGCTGCGCCGGGCGCAACGGCGCCAGCATGCGCTCCTGCGCGCGTTCCATGTCGGCGCGCAGCGACGCCACCACGGTCTGCCCTTCCTTGGTCAGGTGCACGTGGCGCGTGCGGCGGTCGGCCGGATTGTCCTTGCGCTCGACCAGGCCACGTTCTTCCAGGCGGCGCACCACGTCGGCGGTGGTGGTGCGGTCAAAGCCGACTTCCTGCCCCAGCGCGGTCTGGTCCAGCCCGGGCAACACGGACAATACCGTCAGGATGGCGTACTGCACCGGCGTGATGCTGGGAGACTTGCATTCCTCGAAAAACATGGCCACGTGGATCTGGTGCAGGCGACGCACCAGGAAACCGGGCCGCGCCCACAGAAGCGCCTTGGCCGGGTCCGCTTCGGACGGCGCCGGATCCTCGGCCGGAGGAGCGGAGCGCGTCGTTTGACGTTTTGCAGAGGACATTCAACTCACCAAACTTGTTAGCATGCTGACAAGTATAGACGACTGTCCCCACCCTGGTGCCAAAACGCACCGTTTCAGGTCCGCTCCGAAGCGGCCTGCCCGCTTTGCGCGATGCGCGCCCGGTCCCGATGCCGCGCCGCCGTCACGCAGTCCCGGTACAACTGCACGGTTTCGCGCCCGAGCGAGGCCAGCGAGAAGTTCACCTCCACCCAGCCGCGCCCGCGCCACCCCATGCGGGCCGCGCGCCCGGGGTCCGCCGCCAGCTGGCACATGGCCTGCGCCAGGGCATGCGCGTTGCGCGGCGGCACCAGCACGCCGTGGGCACCATCGAGAAAGGTCTCGGGTATCCCGTCCAGCGCGGTGGCAATGACTGGCTTGCCGCAGCTCAGCGCCTCCAGTATCACCAGCCCGAGCGCCTCGCTGCCCACGGCCGGATGCACCAGCACATCGATCGCCTGCAACAGCGACGCCACATCATGCTCGAACGGCAGGAAGTGGATGTGCCCAGCCAGGCCCAGCGCCTGCGCCTCTTGGCGCAACTGCGGGATCAGGTCGCCTTCGCCGACGCAAAGGAAATGCGCATGCGGGTGCCGCGCCCGCACCTGCGCGGCGGCATTGACGAAGTAGAACTGCCCCTTGCCGTCAGGCCGTTGCGCCCCACCGATCATCGCGTAGACCCACGCGTCCTGCGGCAGCCCCAGGGCCTCGCGCACGCGATAGCCGCGCATGGCAATGCGGCGAAAGCGCTCGGTGTCGATCCCGCAGTAGATCCGCCGCAGCCGCAAGGCGCGCTCCGGATCAACCCGGCGCAGCGACTCCTGCACCGCATCGGACACCGCGATCACGTTGGAGAACGCCGCCAGGTAGCGGCGCGTGCGCTCCTTGAGCTGGGTCATCAGGTGACGCGTCACCACCACCGATGCAGTCCGGCCAGACAGCATCCAGGCCGCGATCGCCACCCAGTAATCGCGCCCGTGATGCGCGTGGATGACATCGATGCGCTGCTCGCGGATATAGCGTGACAGCACCAGCGGCCAGACCGCCCGCCCGGCATCCAGCGCCAGCACCTGGATGCCGGCCATGGCTTGCGCCGCGTCGATCCAGCGTGCGCGCGCCGGCGCGGCCAGGCTCACCACGCAATCCTGCAGCCGCAGGGCCCGGCACAGCGACAGCGTGTGCGAATCGATGCCGCCGCCATCCAGCCGGGAGTTCAGCACCAGCACCCGCAACTGGCCGGCGGACAGCACGACGTCTCGGTCAGCGTGCATCATGACACCACCTCCACGCCACGGCGATCTTCATAGGCTGTCGCCAGCTTCAGCAAAAATTGCCCGAGGTGCGAGGTCCGCGCGACCAGCACGCGCGGCAGGCCGAACAGGTTGCCGCCGATGGCAGCGCGGCCGCGCTGCGTGGTCACGGCACTGTGGTAGCCGGCTTCGCGCACCAGGTCGGCGACTGGCTGATTGAACTCGCCATAGGGGTAGCAGAAGTGCCGGACCGGCACGCCGAGCGCATCTTGCAACGCGAGCTTGCTGCCCGCGATCTGGTCCAGCGCGGCAATGCCGTCCATCCGGGTCAGGTCCACATGGGTGCGCGTATGCGCACCGACCTCCATGCCTGCACGGGTCCACGCGCGCAGTTCCTGCACGGTCATCAGCGGCTTCTCTGGCACGCCAATGGCCGCGTCCCAGGCATTGGTCCTGCCGACCAGGCTGCTGACCGCATAGCAGGTTGCGCTGAACCCGCAACGCTGCAGCACTGGCAGCGCATGCTCCAGGTTGTTCCGGTAGCCGTCGTCCAGCGTGATGCCCACTACCTTCCCAGCCTTCTCGCCGCGCAGGTAAGGCAGCAGGTCGCGCAAGGCCAGGCCGCGATATCCCATCAGCCGTAGCAGGCGCATTTGCCAGGAGAAATCGCGCGCGGCCACCACAAGGCTGCGCATTGGCGTGCCGCTCGGCGGCGGCGCATCGATCTGGTGGTACATCAGGATGGGGATTCGCGGTGTCATGTCTTCCCTCGGCGAACAAGAGCAAAGCAGAACGGCGTTGCGCCGCCGTTGCGGCTAGAAGCGGTACTTGAGCGCCGTCAGGCCAACGAACGACTGTTTCGACTGCACGATCGGGCTGTTGGCGCTGTCACCCAGCAAGCGGGTCACGGCCACCGTGCTGTTTACCGACCAGGAAGGCGATATCGCGTATTCCCAGGACACGGCCACGCTGGCGCGGTCGAATCCGGCCTTGGTGGTGTAGGCGCGGAACTGGCTGTTCGCGGCTTGCGCATCGGTCACGCCGTAGAAGGTCTGGGTGTATTTGCGCGAGCCGAAATGCAGGCTGGGGCTGACGCTGATGAGGTGCTTGCCGGCCTTGTACACGGGCACGGACAGGTCGAGATGGCCGCTCAGGCCACGGTCGCGGTTGGTCATCGGCGCGTCGAGCGTCACGCTGAGCACCGCGCCGCCATACACCGGCATGCCGACCTGCAACGCCCCCACCAGGGATCCCGGGATCCGCCCCATGCCCCTCAGGTGATCGGAGCCCGGCAGGTCGAAGCGTTTGCTATCGGTGCGTCCCAGGTCGTAGTCGAGGCCAAGCGACGCAAACATGCCGTTGGAGAACGTGTGGCCGTAGCCGGCGCCGCCGCGCAGCGGACTGATGAAGAAGCCATTGCCGAACTCCGCGCTGAACAGCGGGCCGCCGATCAGCCTGTACTCGTTGCTACCCTCATAGCGCGGCGCGGCGCCCAGGCCCAGTCCGACCGTGTAGACGTTATCGGCATGCGCGCCGGCACCGCCAAGGCCGCTGGCCAGGAAAGCGCCGGCCCACATCGATCTTTCCAACTTTCTTCTCAACATGCGATTCACCTAAGCCCCCTTGGATCAAGCCCCAGAGTCTAGGGACAGGGCCTATCGGCGTCTGTTGGAAAGTGACGCGAAACTGTGCGTAATTGTGCGCAATTGTCACGAGTTGATTCGAACCGATTCAGGGCGAAGCGCTGGCCTGTGGAATCGCTTCGCATTGGCCGGGCAACACCAATGCGATCCGCCCGACGAGATCCTTCCGCCCGCCGCCAGAGCGCGCCCGCATCTTCGAGCCACCGCCCCGCGCCATGGCTGGCCGCGAATCGCCCATCAGCCGCACCGCGAGCCCCGGCCAACACAGGCGCGACGACAAAGCCGCACATCTCGCCACACTTTCAGACAAGCGGGGATAGATTGCCCACAGACACGGCAGGCCTGTCCGTTCACAATCCCCTCATGCATCGCCACTGCCTTTGATTGCCAAAACAGGCCTCTACGCCTGTTCCCCAAGGCATCCGCCGCGGATTGCCTGACCTTGATCCTTTTTCCGTAGATCCCCGCAACGCTAATGGCCCATCCCCCGAACCGCCGCAGGCACGGCCTGATCATCGCCGTGCTCACCCTGTCCGCCATCATTGCGTTGGCGGCCTGGCGCCTCACACCCGGCAAGCACCCCGAGTACATCACCGCCACCGTCACCCGCGGCGACCTCGAAGTCACCGTGCTGGCCAATGGCGTATTGCAGCCCATCCGCCAGGTCGAAGTCGGCGCGCAGGTCAATGGCCAGCTCAAATCGCTGAAGGTGAAGCTCGGCGACAAGGTCAAGCAGGGTCAGTTGCTGGCCCAGATCGACCCGGTGCTGCTGGAAAATGCGCTGCGCCAGGCGAATGCCGCCGTGGCCAGTGGCAAGGCCCAGCGCGACGCCAAGCGCTCGCGCCTGCGCCAGGCCCGCCTGAACTGGCAACGCCAGCGTGAACTGCAGTCGCAGGAGGCGGCTTCGCGCCAGGACCTTGAAATCGCCGAAGCCGACCTGCGCTCGCTGGAGGCCGAGCTGATCGCCCTGGACGCCGATATCGCGCAGCTCAGCATCAAGGCCGAGTCCGCCCGCATCGACCTTGGCTACACCCGCATCGTCGCGCCGATGGACGGCGAGGTGGTGGCGCTCTCCACGCTGGAAGGCCAGACCGTGGTGGCGTCCTACCAGGTACCGACCATCCTCAAGCTGGCCAACCTGGATGCCATGACCGTCAAGGCGCAGGTGTCGGAGGCCGATGTGATCCGCATCGCCGACCGGCAGGCGGTCTACTTCACCATCATGGGCGAGCCGGACCGCCGCTACCACGCGTCGCTGCAGTCCATTCAGCCGTCGCCGGAGAAGATCAACAACGCCGTGTTCTTCAATGCGTTGTTCGACGTCCCCAATCCAGGCCACAAGCTGCGCATCGATATGACGGCACAGGTCGCCATCATGCTGGGCGAGGCCAGGGACACGCTGCTGGTGCCCCTGGCCGCGCTGGGGCCGCGCGGCCAGGACGGCAGCATGGAAGTCCGCGTGCTGCGCCCTGACCAGCGCGTGGAGACGGTGAAGGTGCGCACCGGCCTGAGCAACAACGCGCATGCGCAAGTGCTGAGCGGCCTGGCGCAAGGCGATCGCGTCATCACCGGCGATGCCGCTGCCGTCAACGCGGAAACCAGGTCATGACGCAAGCCCCGCTCTTGCTGCTGCAGCATGTGGAACGCACGTTCCGCGCCGGTGACCAGGACATCCCGGTGCTGCGCCAGGTCAGCCTGGCCATCTGCGCGGGCGAGATGGTCGCCATCGTCGGCGCGTCCGGCTCCGGCAAATCGACGCTGATGAACATCCTGGGCTGCCTGGACCAGGCCAACGCCGGGCGCTACCTGGTGGCAGGCCAGGACGTGGCGGCCCTGGACGATGACGCACTGGCCCGCCTGCGCCGCGAGCGCTTCGGCTTTATCTTCCAGCGCTACCACCTGATGGCCCAGCTTTCCGCCGCGGACAACGTGGAAGTGCCGGCCATCTACGCCGCCACCGACCGCGCCGCGCGCCGTGCCCGCGCCCTGCAGCTGCTGGAGCGGCTGGGCCTGGGCGAGCGCGCCGGGCACCGCCCCTCCCAGCTCTCCGGCGGCCAGCAGCAGCGCGTGAGCATTGCCCGCGCGCTGATCAACGGCGGCCAGGTGATCCTGGCGGACGAGCCCACGGGCGCGCTCGACAGCCATAGCGGCAAGGAAGTCCTGGCCATCCTGCGCGAGCTGCATACGCTCGGCCACACCGTGATCATCGTCACCCACGACATGGGACTGGCACGCAACGCCGAGCGCATCATCGAGATCGCCGACGGCCGTATCGTGGCCGACCGCGCCAACCGGCCGCCGCGGGCCGAGGATGAGCCGGGCAGCAGCCCTGTGCGAGCCAGGCTGGCCGCCCAAGCCCCGGCGGCCGGCGGCAACGCCGAGGCCCCGCTGCGGCGTGCGCGCGCCTGGCAGGGCTGCACCGAGGCCTTTTCCATGGCCTGGGGCGCATTGATGGCGCATCGCATGCGCACCGCGCTGACCATGCTGGGCATCATCATCGGCATCGCCTCCGTGGTGTCGATCGTGGCCATCGGCGAAGGCGCCAAGCGCTACGTGATGGCGGATATCCGCGCCATCGGCGCCAACACGCTCGAGATCTTCCCCGGCAAGGATTTTGGCGACGACCGCGCCGCCGGCATCCGCACCCTGGTGGCCGCCGATATCGAGGCCCTGCAAGCGCTGCCGTATGTGGACAGCGCCACTGCGATCACCAGCAAGGTCCAGCGGCTGAGGTACCGCGGCGTCGACGTCAATGCCACCGTGCATGGCGTGGGCGCCAGCTTCTTCCGCGTGCGCGGCCTGGGCCTGACGCAAGGCGCGGCCTTCCTGCCTGATGAGCTGCGCAGGCACGCGCAAGTGGCCGTGATCGACGAGAAAACCCGCCGCAAGCTGTTCGGCAATGCGTTGAGCGCGCTGGGCCAGATCATCCTGGTGGGCAACCTGCCTTGCGTGGTGATCGGCGTGGCGCGTGAGAAGAAGACCATGTTCGACGACAACGGCAGCAGCCTCAATATCTGGCTGCCCTACACCACCGCGGGCAGCCGCATTTTCGGCCAGTCGCATTTCGACGAGCTGTCCGTGCGCATCCGCGACGGCGAGCCCAGCGCGGCAGCCCAGCAAGCCATCGAGCGCCTGCTGACGCTGCGCCACGGCAAGAAGGACTTCTTTACCTACAACATGGACAGCATCGTCAAGACCATGGAACGCACCGGGCAGGCGCTCACGCTGTTCTTGTCGGCGGTCGCCGTGATCTCGCTGCTGGTCGGCGGCATCGGCGTGATGAACATCATGCTGGTCTCGGTGACCGAGCGCACCCGCGAGATCGGCATCCGCATGGCCGTGGGTGCCCGGCAGCGCGATGTGCTGATGCAATTCCTGACCGAAGCCGTGCTGGTATGCCTGCTGGGCGGGCTGATCGGCACCGCCGTGGCTTACCTGATCGGGCTGGCGCTGGCGCTGCTGATCCCGCAATGGCAGATGGTGTTCTCCGCGGGCGCGGTTGCCGGCGCCTTCCTGTGTTCGACACTGGTCGGCGTGGTGTTCGGCTATATGCCGGCGCGCAACGCAGCGCGCCTGCAACCGATCGAGGCGCTTGGCCATGAATAGGCGCAGTCCGCATTCGCCAAGGCCACCACGGCTGCCGCACTCGCCGCATTCGCCGCGCGCGTTGCCGGTGCGCCTGCTCGCCGCGCTGCCGGTGATTGCCGTTGCCCTGAGTGCTTGCAGCGCACTGCGCACGCCGGAGGTGGATCCCGCCCTGGACGTGCCACAGCACTGGCAACACGCGCCCCGGCAGGACACGGCCGGGCAGCCGGGCACGGCGCTGGAGCAGCACGCCTGGTGGGAGGCCTTTGGCGATCCACAACTGAGCGCGCTGGTCGCGTCCGCGCTGGCTACCAACAACGATCTTGCCATTACCGCGCTGCGCTTCGAGCGCGCCCGGCTGCGCGCGGGGCTGGCCGCCACCAACCGCGCGCCCGAACTGAGCGCGCAGGCCAGGGGCACGCGCCAATGGAGCCTGGACGGTCCCGGGCGGCGCGACGAAGGGGGGCTCAATGCGACAGTGAACTATGAGATCGACCTGTGGGGGCGGCTGGCCAGCCTGCGCGGCGCGGCGCACTGGGAAGCGCGCGCAAGCGCGGCAGACCTGGAAGCCGCAACCATCGCACTGGCGGCCACCACGGCCACGCTGTACTGGCGCGCCGGCCTGCTGAACGAACTGATCGACATCTCCGGCCAAAGCCTGGCGGACGCACGGCGCACGCTTGGCCTGGTGGCCGCGCGCTACCGCGCTGGCGCAGTGTCGGGCCTGGACCTGGCGCAAGCCGAGCAGCAACTGGCCGCCCTGCTGGCCGAGCGTACCGTGCTGGACCAGCAGCGCAGCGAAAACCGCCAGGCCCTGGCCATCCTGTTCAACCGTCCACCCGGGCACGACGTGGCCGAGCCGCAGGCCTTGCCCGTCGAAGCGCTGCCGCGCATCGCCGCCGGCATTCCCGCCGCGGTTGTCGGACGCCGGCCTGACGTGCGGCAGGCCGAATGGCGCCTGCGCGCCGCCCTGGCAAACGCCGACGCGACCCGCGCCAGCTTCTACCCCAAGCTGACGCTGACCGGCATCGTCGGCACCGGCAGCGCGGCGCTGGCTTCGCTGCTGCGAGACCCCACCGCCCTGCTCGGCGCCGGGCTGAGCCTGCCCTTCCTGCAATGGAACACCACGCAGCTGACGATACAGGTGTCGCACAACGAGTACCAGGAAACGGTGGTGCAATACCGGCAGTCGCTGTACACGGCCTTTGCCGAAGTGGAAAACGCGCTGTCCGATCATGCGGGGCTGGGCGTGCGCGCGGACCGGCTGGGAGAATCGCTGGAGTCCGCGAGCCGGGCGGAGCGGCTTAGCGCGGCGCGCTACCGCGCCGGCGCCACCGCGCTGCAGCCCTGGCTCGATGCGAAGGAGACGTTGCGCCAGGCAGCCGTGGCGGCGGCGCGCAACCGGTTCGACCGGCTGGTGAACATCACGACCTTGTACAAGGCGTTGGGAGGGCCGGCGGTGGAGAGCGGGGCTTGAGGGTCGGGCTTGAGGGTCGGGCTTGAGGGTCGGGCTTGAGGGTTAGGCTCAAGGGTCCAGGCTACTCCAGCGCGGCGCCCTTGCGCTCCGGAATCAGGAACAGCGTAGCCAGGATATCCAGCACATAGATCGACGCCAGCACGGCAATCGCCGTGCCGAACGAATAGCTGGCGGCCAGCGCGCCAACCACCAGCGGGCCAAAGCCACCCACGCCACGGCCGATATTGAACAGCACGTTCTGCGCGGTGGCGCGGGCCTGCGTGGGATACAGCTCCGAGATCAGCGCGCCGTAGCCGCCGATCATGCCGTTGACGAACAGGCCCATTACCGCGCCGCCGAACAGCAACGCGTAGGGAGTCGATAGCTGGGAGTAGACAAAGACCATCACCACTGCCCCGGCCTGGTAGATCAGGAACGTGGGCCGGCGGCCGACGCGGTCCGCCAGCTGGCCGAACACCCAGATCCCGATGGCCATGCCGATGATGGTCACCGAGGTCCACAGCGCGGACTTGGTCAGCGAGTAATTGAATTGCTTGGCCAGGTAGGTCGGCATCCAGATCATCAGGCCGTAGTAGCCGAAGTTCTGCACCGAGCACAGCACCACCACGCCCAGGCTGGCACGCGCGGTCGCGGCATCCGCCACCAGCATCTTGAGCGGGTTGCCCTTGCGCGCCACCTTGCTGCTGGCAACGAACACTTCCGGCTCGCCGATAAAGCGGCGCACCACGAACGACGCCAGCGCCGGCAGCACACCGATGGCAAACATGCCACGCCAGCCGATATAAGGCAGCAGCACCGGCGTCAGCAGCGCCGCGGCAAGCACGCCCGCCTGCCAGCCAAGGCCCACATAGGAGGAAACGCGGGCACGCTGGCCGGGCCGGCAGGCCTCGGTGGCCAGCGCCATGCCGATGCCGAACTCGCCGCCAAGGCCAAAGCCGGCGATGGTCCGGTAGGCCAGCAGGTCCCAGTAGCCCTGCGCGAGCGCGCACAGGCCGGTGAAGACGGCAAACAGCAGGATGGTCCAGGTCAGCACCTTCACCCGGCCCACGTAGTCGCTCAGGATGCCGAAGAAGATGCCACCGGCCACCGCGCCCACCAGCGTCCAGGTGACCAGCGAGCCCGCCTGGGTGCTGGTCAGCCCGAGGCCGGCAGACACCGCGCTCAGGATAAAGCCGAGGATCAGCAGGTCGAAGCCGTCCAGCGCGTAGCCGACCGCCGAGGCGATCACGGCCTTGCGGGCGTAGGTGGCCTGCTCCTGTTCCGTGAGGCCTTGCCGGCCGTGCGGCGGATTTGCCGCCGCGGCCGGCTCCAGCCCGGTCACCGCGGCGGCGTTGGCATTGGCGTTGCCCTGTGTCATGTCGATTCCTGTGCGCCACAAGCGAAAAATTTTGCGAGATTCTACTCTCGTGGCTGGCCGGCTGGCCCGGAAGGGAGAAAGGGCGGAAGATAGAAAACGAATGACGCACGAATTGCATTCGGCGCGGGAGCAACAATCGGACAGCCAGCCAGACACTACACGCACGGAACGGGAAAAATGCTAACCAGAATGTATGCGAGCCTTTGTTTCTATAGCGATCAATTCGATCCCGAGGCGCTTGCCGACACCATAGGGCTCAGCACCTATGACTACTCTCGGAAAGGGGAACGCCGAGCGTTGGGCGTCGTTCCTCACTCGGTCCTGACAGTGACTTCCCGCGATGAGATCGAGGGATGTTCAGCGGATGTGCACATCATGTCGCTGATAGAGAAGATCTCCCCCATGTATCAGCACATCCGCGCGGCGCTCGGCAGCGATGGCTATATCTTGTGCTTTCTGTTCTGCGAGGGGAATATCGAAAACGTCGGCGTCCACGTATCACCGCAGACACTCCGGCAATTGGTTGCGATCGATGCGGGGCTTTCCATCGACACCTGGGCGCCGGCGGCGACCCCAGGCCCCGAAGACGGCGACGAGGACGGCGACGAGGACGCGCCACATCACCTGCGCCATTGAATGGTGGCCGACGACGCCCCGCATCAAGGCCCTTCACCCGCCGTTCGATACTGGCTTGGCGTGACGCCCGCCCTCTTGCGCATCAGGCGCCTGAGCGCCGTGGCATCCTCATAGCCCACCTGCTCGGCAACCTGCTCGACGGACATCCGGCTCGACTCGATCAGCATGCGGGCGCGATTGAGCCGCACGCTCTGCACCAGCGCCAAGGTACTCTTGCCCGTGGCCTCGCGCACGCGCCGCGACAGCGTTCTCTGGGACATGGCGAACTCGTCCGCCAGTACCTGGATGCTGGGCGGCTGCGGCAACGCGGATTCGATCCGTGCCACCAGACGGCCGACCAGCGCATTGCCGTTGGACAACATGGCCGGCACCACGAAGCGCGCTTGTGCCTGCCGCCCGTCGATCAGCAGGACCCGGCTCACCGCGTCGGCAAGCGCGACGCCAAACCGGCTGCGCAACAGGTGAAGCATCAAGTCGGTCTGTGCAAATGCCGCGCCGGCTGTGCTCACGTGCTCATCGGCGCAGACCATGCGGTCGGCATCGACGATGCAACGCGGCTCCAGGCGTTGCAACTCGGCCGCCAGCCACCAGGATGTCGTGACCCGGCGCTGCGCCAGCAGGCCCGCGGCCTGTAGCAGGAACACCGCGGAGCAAGATGCCGCGACATGGCCGCCGGCGGCGGCATGCGTGGCAACTGCCCGGGCCGCCAACCGCGCATCGTCTTGCGCCAGCCGGCTGGCGATGGCGTTGGCATCGTCGATGCCCAGCCCCGGCACGATCCAGGTCGCCGCATGCCCGGCCTGCGCGCGCAGCCGCGTTGGCAAGGCCGCGGCATCGATATGCATGCCGCCGCTCAGCGGCACCGAACGCCCCGATGTCGACACCACGCGCCAGGTCGGCCGGGGCAGATGCATGCGCGGCGCGAGCAACGAAGCCGTGCGCAGGATATCGATCGTCGCAGCCACGCTGGTTGAGTAGGCGCCTGACAGCGCCAGAACGGTGAAATCCTTCATTGGCCGGAAACGCCCTAAAGATGTCTAAATTGACACTCAAAGTCTAGCTGACCGAAGCGTCTAATGCACCTACCTCAACGACAACTACGCATCGATGCCCAATATCCTCGTCAACATTCCCAAAGGGGCGTTTGCCGGCCCTGCCCGCGCGGATCTCGCGCGCCGCATCAGCGACGCCGCCGCCATGGCGGAGCGCATGCCCGACGACCCGCACAAGCGCTTCGCGATCTGGGTCGTGATCGAAGAAACGGAGGCCGGCCTGTGGACGTGCGGCGGCGTCGACATGGCATCGCAGGTGCTGCCCTGCATCGCGACGGTCCATGTGCCCGCTGGCGTGCTGGACGCGCCGGCCAGGGCCTTGTATGTCCGGTTGATGCACGACGCCTTCCAGCAGGCACAGCCAGCCGGCGACCAGCGGCGGCTGGCCACCTCGGTGAGGCTCCACGATGTGGCCGACGGCACCTGGGGGGTCAATGGCGATGTCTGGCAGTTGCCCCGCTTCGCGACGGTGGCCGGCTACGGGCACCTGCAGCATCTGGCCGCTGCGGCCTGACTATCCAACGCACGGGAGACGACGCCATGGTGAAACGCAGCATGAAGGAAGTAGACCGCCTTGACGATTTCACACGCCGCACGATCACGCTCGATGGCGTGGCCAAGGTGGTCCACGTGGCCGGCACAGGGCCTGCCGTCATCGTCATGACGGAGATGCCGGGCATCAGCCCGCACGTCGCACGCTTTGCCCGGTGGGTACGCGATGCGGGCTTGACGGTCTACATGCCGTCGCTCTTCGGCCGCGACGGCGCCGTGCCGGACGCCGAGGCAGGTGCAGCGGTCTTTCGGCGCGCCTGCGTTAGCGCGGAGTTTCGCGCATTCGCTGCCAATCAATCGAGCCCGGTGACACAGTGGCTGCGGGCGCTGGCGAGGCTGGCGCACCAGGAGTGCGGCGGCCCCGGTGTCGGCGCCATCGGCATGTGTTTCACCGGCAACTTCGCCCTGTCGATGATGCTGGAGCCGGCGATGCTGGCGCCGGTGATCTGCCAGCCCTCGCTGCCGCTGGATGATCCGGGTGGCATCGAGATGGCGCCCGGCGAACTCGCCGTGGTGCGCGAGCGGCTCGAGCGGGAGGATCTCACGGTGCTGGCGTACCGATTTGAAGGCGATCGGTTTTGCAGGGCGGAACGCTTTGCTGCCTATGCCGAGGGCCTTGGCGACCGGTTCGTGGGACGCGCGCTGCCGGACAGCGCCGCCAACCCCGATGTCCCTGCTTTCTTTGCCCAGCACGTGCCTTGCCCGCACAGCGTCGTCACCGTCCACCTGATTGACGAAGCTGGCGAGCCGACAGTGGCCGCGCGCGACGAAATCCTGTCGTTCTTTGTGCGGCGCCTAGGCGAGACGCGCCGAAGCCCCAACCTCAAGCCGGCAACCCCTTAGCCCGCGACAGCGCATCGATACGCTTCAACGGTTGCCCGGAAATCGGCGCCAGGCTCTCGCTACCGCAAGCGCATTGCCCGAACGGCACGGCAATGTCGGGTTCAGCGCCGCAAGCCGCGCAACCTTCCCTCCCCCGCAAGCATCGCTCTTCTCCGAGCGCACTCCCCCAAAGCCTTACCGCCGCGCCAGCGGCTGCCTGCACTCGCCAGCTCAGACGGGCTCGATCGGGCTCGAACGGGTTCGAACGGCCTGGATACAGCCCCTCCTTGACAACCAGACTCCATGCATTACCATACGCACATCCATTTTATGGATCTCAGTTCCATAAAATGGAACTCGATAAAAAAGAGAAAAAACGCTGGAGGAGAATCGATGCATCGGAAGACCTGGGCATGGCTGCCCTGTACCCTGCTGTGCGCCCCTGCCGTGGCCACGGCAGGTAGCGTCACCCTGTTCGGCCTGATGGACACGGGCCTGGATCTTTCAAGCGCTGGCGGCCCCACCACGGCCCGCATGCAATCCGGCCAATACGCCGGATCCCGCTTCGGCCTGCGCGGCACGGAAGACCTCGGCGACGGCTTGCAGGCGGTATTCGTGCTGGAAAACGGCCTGAACAGCGATACCGGAGTGGCTGGCCAGAGCGGCCGGCTGTTCGGGCGGCAAGCCTATGTCGGCCTGAGCGGGCGCGCCGGCGCCCTGACGCTGGGCCGGCAATACAGCCCGCTGGTGTCGGTGGCATTCCAGATGGACGCCTTCGAAAATGGCATGGCCCCGCAGTTCCCCAACCTTGGCCTCTACCCCGGTGGCGAGCGCATCGACAACGCCATCAAGTACACCAGCCCCTCGTTTGGCGGGCTGACGATGGCGGCCATGCTGGCGCTCGGCGAGCGCAGCACCGCGCCGCGCGCAGGCGATGACTCTTATGGCATCAACGTGCACTATGCCAGCGGCCCGATGCGCCTCGTCGCAGCCTATGGCGTGCGCAAGTTCGCCTCCGCCGCGGCGCTGGGCGAAGTGGTGAAGCCCGTCGTGGTGCTGCCCAATGTCGTGACCAACGGCAGCATCACCACCTACATGGCGGGCAGCAACTACGACTTCGGCCCGTTCGCGCTGTACGGTGGCTACCAGCGCCAGCGCATCGCGGATGACGTGTATTTCGGCCGTATCGACCAGGACCTGTACACGTTGAGCGTAGCGGTGCCGGTCGGCAAGGCTGGCCGCTTCCTGGCGGGCTACACCTTCCTGAACGACCACAGCCCCGCGCAACTGGATGCCTCGCTGTTCGGCTTCGGCTTTGTCTACTCGCTGTCCAGGCGCACCAGCGTCTACACCTCCGCGGCCTGGCTGAACAACCACAACGGCGCTGGCAATGTGATTGGCGGCAACACCAGCCCGGGCTTGCCGCTGGCCTACCCGGGCGCCAACGCGCGCACGATCCAGGTCGGGCTGCGCCACGCCTTCTGAACCCGCCCCGCCAACCCACACACCCGGAGACTGCCTCATGCATGACGCTGCGATCCCGCTAGAGAGCGCCGCACCGCCGGTGCGCCACCCGCGCGCGCTGGCGCCCGCCAACCTGCTGCTCATGATCGCCATCAGCGCGTTCGGTGCGGTGGTAGGCATCCAGTTGCTGACCACCCTCGGCATCACGCCCAACACCTCGCTGATCGGCGCGCTAGTGGCCATGACGCTGGCCCGCATCCCGCTTGCCGCGCTGTCCGGCTTCCGCTCGGTCCACGTGCAGAACCTGGCGCAGACAAGCATCTCGTCGGCCACCTTCGGCGCGGCCAACAGCCTGATCCTGCCGATCGGCATTCCCTACGTGATGGGCATGCCCGAACTGATCCTGCCGATGCTGGCCGGCGTGTCCGTGGCCATGCTGCTGGACGCCTACCTGCTCTACCGCATGTTCGATACCCCCGCCTTTCCCGCGTCCGGCGCCTGGCCGCTTGGCGTGGCGGCGGCCGAGGCCATCAAGGCTGGCGACAGCGGCGGCAAGCAAGCCTGGCTGCTGGCCGGCGGGCTGGTCACCGGCGTGGCCGGCGGCTTGCTCAAGCTGCCGATGTCGGCCTTCGGCGTGGCCTTTATCGGCAGCTTCGGCGCGATGACAGCGTTTGCCGCGGGCCTGTTGCTGCGCGGTTACTCGATGCCGCTGTTCGGCACCGAGATCGGCTCGCACTACGTGCCGCACGGCATGATGATCGGCGCCGGGCTGGTGGCGCTGGCGCAGGTGGCGCGGGCCATGTTCGGCAAGGCCGCGCAGCGTGCACAGGCCGCGAGCCAGGGCGCGGGCGCCACGGTGGATGCCCGCGCTGACGCCCGGCGCATGCGCACTTCGTTCCGGCTCGGCGGCTTCGGCTATCTGGCCATCATGGCAGGCCTGGCCCTGGCCACCGGCCTCCATGCGGGCATGCCCTTGCCGCTGCTGCTCGGCTTCATCCTCTACGGCGCGTTCTCGGCCTTTGTCCATGAGCTGATCGTTGGCATCGCGGCCATGCACTCAGGCTGGTTTCCCGCTTTCGCGGTGGCGCTGATCTCCTTGCTGATCGGCATCTGGATCGGGTTTCCGCCGCAGGCGCTGGTGGTGCTGGCAGGCTTTTCCGCCGCCACGGGCCCCGCCTTTGCCGACATGGGCTACGACCTCAAGGCGGGCTACATCCTGCGCGGCGAAGGCGCGGATGCCGCCTATGAGCGCGAAGGCCGGCGCGAGCAGCTGATCGCGGCGATGGTGGGCTTCCTGGTCGCCATCGTGGTGGTGCTGGCGTCCTACCGGGGCCTGTTCGCCAACCATCAGTTCGCACCCATCAACAACGCCTATGCCGCCGCCATCAAGGCCGGCATCTCGGCGGACACCGCGCGCAACCTGCTGCTGTGGGCACTGCCCGGCATGGCGCTGCAACTGATCGGCGGCGCGCGCCAGCAGCTTGGCGTGCTACTGGCCACGGGGCTGCTCATCACCAATCCGGCCGCGGGCTGGATGGTGGCGGCCGGCCTGGTGGTGCGCGCCGCCATGCTGCGTTGGCAGGGCCATGCCGCAAAGGAGCGCCTTGAAGTCTTTGCCGGCGGCGTGATCGCCGGCGACGCGCTCTTCAGCTTCTTCAGCGGCCTGACCAAGAGCCTGCCGCTGAAAAAGTAAGCGGCAGGAAGCCGGAAGCCGGCACAACACGAAGTAAACATCCATCCATCAAAGGAGCCTGTAGTGAAAAGACAATTGACGGTAGACGACGTGGAAGCCGCGGTGCTCGGCGGCGCCATCCTGGGCGGTGGCGGCGGCGGCCTGATCGAAGAGGGGCTGCGCGTCGCCCGGCTGGCGCTTGCCGCCGGCGTGCCGGAACTGTGGAGCGTGGACGAGTTCGATCCGCAGGCGATCACCACCACCGTGGCCATCGTCGGCGCGCCCGCCGCGCCGCTGCCCTGCGTGCGCCCCGCGCACCTGCTGCGCACGCTGGCGCTAATTCGCGAACATGCCGGCGGCCGCCCGCTGGTGGCGCTGAACTCGAACGAAAACGGCGCCGAGACCACGGTGAATGGCTGGTTCCATGCCGCCATCACCGGCATCCCCGTGATGGACCTGGCCTGCAACGGGCGCGCCCACCCGTCGAGCGTGATGGGCGCGCTCGGGCTGCACACCGAAGCGGATTACGTCTCCGTGCAGGCCTTCGCCGGCGGCGCCCAGGCGCGCTACCTGGAAGGCGTGGTTTCCGGCCGGCTGGAGCTGACCTCGGCGCTGGTGCGCCGCGCCTCCGTGGAGGCGGGGGGCGTGGTGGCGGTGGCACGCAACCCGGTGACGGTGGGCTACGCCGCCGCACACGGCGCGCCTGGCGCGATCAGCCATGCCATCGAAGTGGGCCGCGCCTTCTTGTCCGGCGGCGTCGATGGCGCGGCGGCGGCGCTGGGCGGGCGCATCGTGGCGGACGGCATCGTGGCCGAGTACCGCTGCGAGCAGCGCGAGGGGCTGGATGTGGGCCACCTGGTGTTCGACGACACCGCGCGCACCGAACTGCGCTTTATCAACGAGTACATGACGCTGGAACAGCACGGCGAGCGCCAGAGTGCCTTCCCCAACCTGATCATGACCTTCGATGACGACGGCCAGCCGGTGGTCTCGGCGCGCGTGCGCCAGGGCATGCGGCTGCGCGTGCTGGTGGCCCCCGGCGAGCGTCTGCTGCTGTCGCGCACCATGAATATGCGCGAACTGTATCAGCCGCTGGAGGCCTCCCTGGGCACGGCGTTCGCGCCGCTGGAGCCGGCAGCATGACGGCTGCCGCGCCGCGCCAGGACACCGCCGCCCCGGTGGCGGGCCTGCGCGCCATCGGCGCCTTTATCGAGGCGAAGTGGGACAGCGAAATCCTGCCCGCGCTGCACGACTACATCCGCGTGCCGGCCAAGAGCCCCGCCTTCGACGCCGGCTGGCAAGCGCGGGGCCTGCTGGATCGCGTCGTGTGCTCGGCCGCCGCGTGGGCCGAGGCGCAGAAGATCGCGGGCATGACGGTCGAGGTGATCCGGTTGCCGGGGCGCACGCCGCTGCTGTTCTTCGAAATCCCGGCCACCGCGGATGCGAGCGCCGGCACGATCCTCTTCTATGGCCACCTCGACAAGCAACCCGAGTTCGACGGCTGGCGCCGCGACCTCGGGCCGTGGGAGCCGAAGTACGAGAACGGCAAGCTCTACGGCCGCGGCGGCGCGGACGACGGCTACGCGCTTTACGCCGCCCTGGCCGCCGTGATGGCCGTGAGAGCGGGCGGCGCCAGCCATCCGCGCTGCGTCGGCATCATCGAGACCTGCGAGGAATCCGGCAGCTATGACCTGCCCGCCTACCTGGATGCGCTGGCGAACCGCCTGGGGCGCATCGGCCTGGTGGTTTGCCTGGACTCGGGCGCGGGCAACTACGACCAGCTCTGGATGGTCACGTCGTTGCGCGGCTATGTCAGCGGACGGCTGGAAGTGCAGGTGCTGGACGAAGGCGTGCATTCCGGCGATGCCAGCGGCATCGTGCCGTCCAGCTTCCGCGTGCTGCGCCATGTGCTGGACCGGCTGGAAGACAGCGGCTCCGGCGAGATCCTGCCTGCCAGCTTCCATTGCGAGGTGCCGCCGCAGCGCCAGGCTCAAGCTGAGCATGCGGCACGCCAGCTTGGCGACCTGGTGTGGAAGCGGTTTGCGTGGGCCTGCGGCGCGGATGGCGCCAGCGTGCTGCCAACCACCACCGATCCCGCCACCGCGCTGATCCGGCGCGCCTGGCGCCCCGCGTTGTCGGTAGTGGGCGCCGAAGGCCTGCCGCCGCTGGCTACCGCGGGCAATGTGCTGCGCCCGCGCACGGCGTTCAAGCTGTCGCTGCGGCTGCCGCCACTGGTCGACAGCGCGGCCGCCGCGCAGGAGCTCAAGCGCTTGCTGGAAAGCCACGCGCCGTACAACGCGCGCGTGGCCTTCGTGCCGGACAAGAGCGTGGCCGACGGCTGGAACGCACCGGCCATGGCGCCGTGGCTGGCCTCACGGCTGGAGGCGGCCTCGCAGCAGTATTTCGGCGCGTCCTGCGGCTATCTGGGGCAAGGCGGCACGATTCCGCTGATGGGCATGCTGGAAAAGGCCTTCCCCCTTGCGCAGTTCATGGTGTGCGGGGTGCTTGGCCCAAACGCCAACGCGCACGGCCCGAACGAGTTCCTGCACGTGCCGTACGCCAAGCGCCTGACGGCATCGATCGCCAGCGTGATCGGATCGTGGCAGGAGGATGCCGGGCAATAAGGGGGACAACAGGGACCGCGGCGGCGTCAGCGCGGCGCAAAGGCGAGCCAGTACGGGTCGCCGATCTGCCGGCCGGCGTCGCTGGTGGCCTCGACGATGCGCGCGCCAAAGCGCTGGACCATGGCATCGGTGAGGTCCTGCACCGGCATGGCAATGCCAAGGCCATAGATTTGCCGCGTGGTCGGATCGCGCAGCGCGGCGGAAATCCCCGCCACGTTCTGCACGAACTCGCCGCGCGACAGCGCCCAGCCGGTTTCCCGTGCTTCCTTCAGCCGCGCCAGCAGGTCCTTGCGCGTGCGCGGGATGTTGCCGCGCCGCACTTCGAAGCCGTCCTGCACCAGCGCCGTGACCTCTTCATCGGTCAGGCGCGACAGGATGGCCCGGCCGATGGACGAAGCATATGCGGGCGCGCGCGACCCCGGCGGCGTGTAGACCTGCAGCGAGCCCGCGCCGGTGCGCATCTGGATCACGACCGAATCGGCACCGTCCAGCACGTTGATATAGCCGGTGTAGCCGGTCTCGCCGACCAGCTTGTCGAGCACGCCTTGCAACAGCGTGAGCGCGGTATGCGAGGCGCGGAAGTGATACGAAGCCTCCATCACCACCGCGCCCGGCCGGTAGGCGCGCGAGACGCTGTCGCGCTCCAGGAAGCCGTACTCGGCCATCATGCTGAGCGTGCGCGAGGCGGAGCTCTTGGCCAGGCCGAGATGCGTCACCACGTCGGTCACCGTGATGTCGCTGCGGAGCTTGGCGATGAGCTTGAGGACATCGGCGGCATTAACGAGTGTGCTCATGAGGAATGGTTCGTTTTATGGATTGAGGTTCCAGAATATAGTCCAAGGCCCATAGCGTCAATTTGGGATTGCCCTTAACGCCCGCGACAAAGCCCGCGACAAAGCTCACGACAACGCTCACGACAAGGCACGCATCGATGCACGCACAGACCACCCAAAACCATCCAACCCGCCCGCTCTCAGGCCGGACCGCCGTCATCATCGGCGGCACCTCCGGCATCGGCCGCGCCGTGGCCAGCCGTGTGGTCGCGGCCGGCGGCGCGGTGATCCTCGGCGGCCGCTCGCAAGACGCGCTGGATGCGGAACTCGCCCGCATCGAAGCCGCAGGCGGCGCCGCCTGCGGCCATGTGGTCGACATGGCGGAGCGCGAATCGGTCGCCGCGTTCTTCGCCAGGATTGCCCGCCTCGATTACCTGTTCGCACCCGGCGCCACCTACCAGGTCGCGTCTATCCACAGCGATGACCACGAAGCGGTGGAAAGCCCCTTTCGCAGCAAGTTCTGGGGCCAGTACCATGCCGTGCACGAAGCCGCGCCCAAGATCGCACCGGATGGCGCCATCGTGCTGATGTCCGGCGCCGCCGGGGCGCGCCCGATCAAGGGCGCCTCGGCCTATGCGGCTTGCAACGCCGCCATCGAGGGCCTTGGCCGTTCGCTCGCGCTCGACCTGGCGCCGGTGCGGGTCAACAGCGTGTCACCAGGCACCATCGACAGCGACCTGTGGCAGCGCCGGAGCGCCGAGCTGCGCTCGCACGCGTTCGAGAGCTACAGCCGCAGCACCGCGCTTGGCCGGGTTGGCAGCGTGGATGAAGTCGCGGATGCCGTGCTGTTCCTGTTCGGCAATGGTTATATGACGGGATCCACCTTGTTCGTCGACGGCGGCTACGTGCTGCCTTGAGCGCCGTCGTCCTCGCTGGAATTGGCATACCATGCCGGAGTCCGCCGCGGGCCCACCGCCCGCATCGATGGCAGCGACGCATTCAAGGAGAGGCAGATGGACTATGTAAGGTTTGGCGCGACGGGGCTGAAGGTCTCCCGGCTGTGCCTGGGCTGCATGACCTACGGCGTGCCCGAGCGCGGCAACCACCCCTGGACGCTTGGCGAGCCAGCCAGCCGCCCCCTGATCCGGCAGGCGATCGAGGCCGGCATCAACTTCTTCGATACCGCCAACGTGTATTCCGACGGCACCTCCGAGGAAATCGTCGGCCGCGCGCTGAAAGACTTCGCCAGCCGCGACGACGTGGTGATCGCCACCAAGGTTCACGGCCGCATGCGCCCCGGCCCGAACGGGGCCGGCCTGTCGCGCCGCGCTATCCTGGCCGAGATCGACAACAGCCTGCGCCGCCTGGGCACCGACTACGTCGACCTGTACCAGATCCACCGCTGGGATCCGCATACGCCCATCGAGGAAACCCTCGAAGCGCTGCACGATGTGGTCAAGGCGGGCAAGGCGCGCTATATCGGCGCGTCCTCGATGTATGCCTGGCAGTTCTCCAAGGCCATCTACACCTCGCGCCTGCGCGGCTGGACGCAGTTCGCCAGCATGCAGGACCATGTGAACCTGCTGAACCGCGAAGAGGAGCGCGAGATGCTGCCGCTATGCGCCGCCGAGGGCATCGCGGTGATGCCGTGGAGCCCGCTGGCGCGCGGCCGCCTGACCCGGCCGTGGCTTGCCGGCAGCGCCCGCGAGGAGAGCGACACGTTTGGCAAGACGCTGTACCGCGATACCGAGGCGTCGGATCGCAAGGTGGTGGAGCAGGTACACGCCATTGCGCAGGCGCGCGGCGTGCCGGCTGCCCAGGTCGCGCTGGCGTGGTTGTTGCAGAAGCGGGAGATCACCTCGCCGATCATTGGCGCGTCCAAGCCGCACCATATCGAGGACGCCGTGGCAGCGCTCTCGCTCGGCCTCGCCACCGAGGAGATCGCCGCGCTGGAGGCGCCCTACGTGCCGCACGCGCCCGTGGGCTTCTGAGGCAGCCACGGCGACGGCGACGCCGGTGCACTACCGGCGGCCGCTCACTCGCCCGAGTGCCGCAGCGCGGCCGCGCCCGGCTCACGCGTGATCAGGCGCAGCCCGCTGGCGATGCTGGCCACGCCCGCGAAGCCCGCGCCAATCGCCAGCGCCAGGGTGGGACCGTGGCGGCCCGCAATGCCGAAGCTGAGCGCGACCAGCGCCGCACCTGTTGCCTGTCCGAGCAGGCGCGCGGTGGCAATCACGCCGCTGGCGCCGCCGGCGCGCTCGCGCGGCGCGCTCGACATCAGCGCCTTGAGGTTGGGCGACTGGAAGAAGCCGAAGCCCGCGCCGCAAATCGCCATGCGAATGCCGATATCCAGCGCGCTGGGATGCGCCGGCAGCAGCGCCAGCGACACCATGCCCATGCACATCACCGCCAGCCCCACGCCGCCGAGCAAACCCGGCGCATAGCGGTCGGACAGCCGCCCGGCCAGCGGCGCCATCAGCGCCACCACCGCCGACCACGGCGTCATCAGGAAGCCCGTCTCGATCGGGCTGCGCCCCAGCACGCTCTCGAAATAGAACGGCAGCGACACGAAGGCCAGCCCCTGCGCGGCGAACGAGCAGATCGCGGTCATGGTCGACAGCGCGAACATGGGCCGCTTGAGCAGATCGATGGGCAGCATCGGCGCGGGATGACCACGCTCGCGGCGCAGCAGCAACACGAACGCCACCAGGAACAAGGCCAGCGCCGCCAGCGACTGCCCCAGCGGCGCGCGCTGCGCGCCCTCGCCCAGCGCAAAGATCAGCGAGGCGAACATCACCACGTTGAGCCCCGCGGCCACACGGTCAAAGCGGTGCGCGCCGCGCACCGTCTGGGGCAGCGCGGGCCAGGCGATGTAGAGCGCCAGCAGGCCGATCGGCAGGTTCACCGCAAACAGCCACGGCCACGGCCCCAGCGACAGGATGATCGAGGCCACCGTGGGTCCCACCGCGAACGACACGCCAACCACCAGCGCGTTGAGCCCGACGCCACGCCCGAGCCGGTGCGGCGGAAAAATCGCGCTGATCAGCGCCGCGTTCACGCTCATGATGGCGCTGGCGCCCACGCCCTGCAGCAACCGGGCTGCCACCAGCGTGGGCAGCGACCAGGAAAGCGAGCAGACCACCGACGCGGCGATGAACAGCATCAAGCCGCCGAGATACACGCGCCGGTGCCCGACGATGCCGCCCAGCGCCGCGAACGGCAGCAGCGTGGCCACCATGGCGAGCTGGTAGGCGTTGATGACCCAGACCGATGCCGCCGGGGTGGCATGCAGCGAGGCGGCGATGTTGGGAAGTGCGGTGTTGGCGATTGCCGTATCGAGCGTAGCGAGCGAGACCGCCACCAGGATGGCGGCCATGCCGCGGCGCTCCAGCGACGTCATGGGCGCATCCGCCGCGCGCGAGGGGAGATTGGATTCTGCTGTGTTCGACACTGTCTTTGCCAGTTACCGCCGCGCCCGGGAAGCCGCGCGCGATGCGCCAGCGCCCTGCCCGATTGTTTGATACATGCGCCATGGCTCACCCTCCCGATGCGAGAGAGGGCATGGCAAGCCGACACAATACGGGATAACGCGAATATCTGCAGGCGACGGCGTCGCCGGCAGATAGGCAAATAGCCGGAACGACCGGAATGACCGCTAAGGCAGCGCCAGGCGACGCGCCTGCACTATGCCGCCGACCACACCGCCAGCTCGTAGCCGTCCGGGTCGCGGAAGTGGAAACGCCGCCCGCCCGGGAACGAGAAGACCGCCCGGACCACGGTGCCACCGGCCGCCTCCACGCCCTGCTGCGCCTGCGCCAGATCATCCGCGTACAGGATCACTAGCGGCCCGCCGGGGCGGACCTCTTCGCCGGTGGTGAAGCCACCGGTCAGCCGGCCATCGCTGAACTCGCTGTAGGCGGGGCCGTAATCGGTAAAGGTCCAGCCGAAGGCTGCGCCATAGAACGCCTTGCTGCGCGCGATGTCGCTGACGTTGAACTCGATGTTGTCGATCTGCCGGTCCTGGCCTCTGGTGCCCATGGCGAACTCCCTGGTGATGGATAAGGAACACCATTTTCACCCGGATGCCGCGGCAAGGCTTGAACAAAACGGCCAATCAAGCCTTTGGCGCGTGCAACTGGCGCAGCAGGGCCGACGCCGTCATGCCGCACAGCGACTGGATCTCCCGGCTCAGGTGGGCCTGGTCGGCATAGCCCGCATCCGCCGCAAGCGCGGCCAGCCCAAAGTCGGACCTGTCCGCCCTGCCTGCCCGGTTGCCTGCCCGGCATGGCACCGGGATTGGCATCGCCAGCCCCCCCAAGGAAAGACGCATGACAATCGGCTTGGTTTCGGACCCGCATCTTTCGGTCTGCGGCCGCACCGAAGTTCGCGGCGCGAACGCCGGCGTGATGCGCACCGGACAAGCCACTTGGGATTTTCCCTTGGTTTGCGCCGCGTAGTGCACTGTCAGACCTTTCGATCCGCAGGGACACTTCGCCATGGCAGAAGTTGTCTGCTAATGTCTGCTCCGCAGGAAATCAAGGCAGGCGACGCCCGCCGCATCCCCTGCGCCGCCCGGGCCGGCCACGCACCGGCCCCTGGTCTGGCGGCAAGCCCGAAAGACAGGAGATAAAGCAATGCAGCCTAAGGCTCTCGAACCGACGGAATCCGTACTTCTTGCCTTGATGGACAGCGTGCGCGAATGGCAGCGCGTGCTGGACCAGACTCTGTGCGATGCTGGACTCGACTATGCGAAATGGATCTTGCTGCGCGCTATCCGCCAGGAAGAGTTCGTTCGCCATGAGCCTTACCTGGGCCAGATGCTGATTTCCGCGGCACACTCGGAAAGCCTGCTGGAAGCCTTGCACGCCGACGGCTGGATCACATACGATCCCGCCGGCCGGCCGTTGATTCCCCCGTGCGCCGAGCCTAAGGTGGACCGCGTCTGGAAAGGACTGAAGGCGCTCCACTCCGTCTCCGTGGCCCCCTTCAGCACGGAGGAACGCCACGCGCTGACGGCCTCGCTCAGGCGCATGAAGGCCACGTTGCACGACCACAGCGTGCGGCTTGGGCGCCAGGCGGAACGCCGGGTGGAGCTGGCGCACTGAAAACAAACAAACCAACAAACCAACCGGAACCCCGATGCTCCCTGCCGCACCCAGCGCCGATATGACGAATGACATGCCGCCTCCCGCCGTGGTCTGCCATTGGATAAGACGGCTGCTGCGGCGCGCTGAGCTGGCGCAAGATCCTCGGCGGGTGCAATTGGCAGCGCAAGACCCCGGTATCGCGCAAGCCGTCCGCTATGCTGCCGACCCCGCCTACATCACCGCGTATCCGGCCTGGCCCCGCGCCTCGGCCCTGGCGCAGGCCGCCGGCCTGGGCGAAGCCGGCACGGAAATCCTGGCATTCCTGATCGCCGCCGAGACGTCCCCGCCGCTGCAGAGGTGCCTTGCTGCATTTGGCCCGTTGACGCAAGAGGGCATGGCTGCGGTACTGGCCACGGCACTGTACCGGCCAATGGCCGTCGTGGCGCAGGGCCTTGCGACAGCCACTGCGCTTTGCCGCGCGGCACGGCTTGCCGCGCCGCCAGCCACGGCGGGCCTGTCCCAGGCATCCATGCCGAGCTGAGCCACGGCCATGCCTGCGAGCAGCCAGCTGGCTTTCGAGCGGATCGCCCAGCGCACATTCGATGCAGTCAATCGCAAGCGGGAAAACCGGGAGTGGCACAAAGCGTTCTGTTCGTTCGCCTGCCCGGACCAGAAGGTGGGCGAAGCCGTCGTGCATGGCAACGCCTTTCGCTACCTTGCGGCAGCCGGCCAGCCACTCGCCCACGACTTCTGCCGGCAAGACGCCGACCAGCTAGACCCGCACGGGCAGCCCCGGCTGATCCTGGTGCTGGAAAGCCCGCACAAGGCCGAGTTCGCCCCGCTTCCCGGACCCATGGCATCCTCTGTCGCCAGGGGACGCGGCCGTATCCCGGTCGGCCCGGCGCGCGGGCAGAGCGGCCGGCAGATCCGGGCCAGGCTGCACGCTTGGCCGCTCCCCCAGGCGAGCCTGCCCAGCATGGTGCCCGGCGCGCGCTTCGACCTGATCCTCGTCAACGCGATCCGCCACCAGTGCTCACTCGCCTACACGCCGGCCTATTACCGCGACGCCGTGTTTGCCGCCGCCTGGGCCTGCCCCACGATCGGCGCGGACCACTTCGCCCGGCGGCTGGACGCCATCTGGCGCGGCAACGGCAAGGACATCGTCGTCAACTGCTGCACCAAGGGCGCTGCGCCGCACGCCGGGGCGCTGAAGGATGCCGTGCGCGCCGCCATCGCAAAGCTTGCCCAGCCACAAACCGGGCGCCTTTGCCTTGTGCCGGAGCTGACGCATCCCAGCCACTGGGTGTACCTGCCCAAGGCCACAGCATTCACAAGCGCCGGCTAGGGGTTTCAGCACGATGCCCCGGCCTTTGCGCTCCGGCAGCGGCAAGCCGGGGCTCGCCCGATTTGCGTTCCCTGCCCTATCGGCACACTCGCCGGCCCAAGTGGCCGATCGATGCCTGAACAAAAAAGGCGGCGCACGCGCCCAGACGCGCGTGCGCCGCCTTCACGGCATCAAGCCTGCATCAACCTGCATCAAGCTTTTTTCACGCCTTCTTCACCCACGCACTGCACCAGCCCTTGGTCGCGACCTGCTTGCCGGCGAACAGCGGGCAGCCGCCGCTTGCGTCCGCCGCCTTGCCCTGGAAGAGCTGGCAGTTGCCGCAGTGCTGGCTGGCGTCATGCTTCGGGTACTTGGTCTTGTCCACCTTCGACGAATCCGCCTTGTAGCCAAGGCCGACCGCCTGCGGATCCTTTTCATCCACCATCGGGCCGCTTCCCTGTGCCCGGGTTGGCAGGGAAACACCCAGCGCGCCGGCCGCCGCGATGATCGGAATGCCTTTCAAGAAATGACGACGAGTTGACATCTTTAATCCTCTATTTTTCTGTGGGGGACAAACCGGACAGGGCCGCGCCTTTTGCAACCACGCAAGCCACCGTCCGTCAACCATCGGCGCGCCCATGACGGCGCCCGCCGGATACCAGCCCGGACGCAGGCCACGCCCCAGCAAAAAACCAAGTGTCAGACACGTCGGTTCAAAGTGCGCGCAGCCGGCACCCGGAGCCACCGTCATGGCCGGCTCCAGACTTGTATCCCGATTGAGTTTAGCCGACGCCGATTGCGTTGACGTTGCGCGTAGTCATGGAATGCGATCGATCATCGATCCATGCCCTGCGCGCACCCGGAATCCGGCCCGCCGATCGTATGGGGCCGGATCCGGCGGGGAAGAACGTTCTAGCGCCGCCCGCCCACATCCACAATCGCCCCGTTTGGCGCGACCATGTAGTAATCCGCGCCAATGGCAACCCAGTGGTGGCCCTTCGACGGCTTCGGCAGGTCATGCGAATGCCAGTCATCCACGACATATTGGCGATCACGGTACTCCGCGGGGAGCCTGTCGCCCTTATGCCAATGACCCGGCCCGCTACGCGCGTTGTCCCGATCGTCACCCGGCCGCCCACGGTCATCCCGGGGCGGCTGGCCCTGGTATTGGTAGCCACGGTCAGAGTCGCGGTCCGGCTGCGCAGAACTTTGGGCCGAAACCAGGAACCCGCCGGCGAGCATCACGCCCAACAGCAGTTTGCTTCTCACGGTTTTCGTCATCAGGCACTCCTTTTTATTAGCCGCTGTAGCCATGCCGGCCGCGCTGGCCGCGCCGGCCCTGGCAGGACATCGTCAACAAGGCCAAAAGCACCAGCAGTCCACGCAAATGGCTTGTCGCCATGGACTGGCACGCAACTTCGATGCCCGACTTAAGGATAGTGGCTGCGGCGCAGGATGCCGGCGAGAAGCGCCGGATCAGGCGCACATCACGCATGCGCGGAGCAAAAATGAAGTGCGCAGGGAGACTGGCAAGAACATGATGGCGGTAAATGCCCGCCATCCGTGTAAGAAATACAAGCCGATTTGACCAGGACGCGGCGCGCAAGGCGCGCCTGCATCACAAGGCCTGCCGCAAGCGATCAGGCATGCGCGCCCTGCAGCGTGCCGGCAAAGCGGTGTTGCCCCGGGGCGTCGTCAGGGGTGGCTTCCAGCTTGAACTCGCCCACCGCGTTCTGCAACTGGTGCGCCTGTTCCGCCAGGGCCGATGCGGCGGCGGCGGCTTGTTCCACCAGCGCGGCGTTCTGCTGCGTGACCGCGTCCATTTCCATCACGGCTTGATTGACCTGCTCGATGCCGCCGCTCTGCTGCGCCGATGCCACCGAAATCTCGCCCAGGATGGTGGTGACCTGGCTGGACGCCGTCACGATCTCGCGCATGGTCTGGCCGGCATGCTCCACCCGCGCGGAGCCGTTGCGCACCTGCTCAACCGAATCGCCGATCAGGCCACGGATTTCCTTGGCGGCCGCGGCGCTGCGCTGCGCCAGCGTGCGCACCTCGCCGGCCACCACCGCAAAACCACGCCCTTGCTCGCCCGCGCGCGCCGCTTCCACGGCAGCGTTGAGCGCCAGGATATTGGTCTGGAACGCAATGCCCTCGATCACGTCGATGATGTCGACGACCTTCTTGGAGCTGGCGCTGATCGCCTGCATGGTTTCCACCACCTCGCCCACCACGGTGCCGCCGCGCTGCGCAATGTGCGAGGCATTGGCCGCCAGCTCATTGGCCGCGTGCGCGCGCTCGGTATTCTGCCTGACCATGGCGGTCAGCTTGCCCATGCTCGATGCGGTTTCCTGCAGCGCCGCGGCCTGCTCCTCCGTGCGCTGCGAGAGGTCGGCATTGCCCTCGGCAATCTGTTTGGAGGCGTCGGAGATGGAATCGGTCGACTCCTTGATGCGGGTCACCAGGTCCGTGAGCATGTCCTCCATCTCGCCCATGCCGGCCAGCAAGCGGCCGAATTCGCCCTTGCGTTCGGTTTCAAATTCCTTGCTGAGGTCGCCGGAGGCCACGGTCTCGGCGATATAAACGGCCTCGCCTAGCGGCTCGGCGATACTGCGCGCAATGCCGTAGGTAAAGGCGGCGCCCACCAGAAGCGCGACAAGCCAAAGGGTAAACATCAGGGTACGCGCGCCATCGATGGCTTGCTGCGCGTCACCGCCGCCGGCCCCGGGCAAGCGGTCCAGCCCGATCGCGATTGCTGCGGCCATCAAGAGCAAAACCACCGCGAATCCCACGCCAAGGCGCGTACGGATGGTCAGGTTGGCAAATGACATCATTGCTGCATCTCCCCTTTTTATGTGGACTACGCCTTCTTCGTCGCCTGGATAACGGCGATGCGCGCAGAAACTTTAGGAGAAATCCTGGATGCCTTCATCCGCTCCGTCCTTAGAGCCCGCTCAGCCGGGAAGATGGCCCGGCGCCGCCCCGTCGCCCACACGGCTGCCCGCGGGGAAATGCACGCCGGCGCGCTGGGCCGCCCGGACGATGTGATCCGACATGGCGCGCTGGGCCAGGCTGGCATCGCCCGCGGCCAAGGCGTCGATGATGGCGCAATGCTCGGTGTAGGTGGCATGGCGGCTGCCGCGCTGGTAGAACGGCAGGCGCTGGCTTTCCTGCATGACGTCGGTGCTGTTGCGCAGGATATCGGCGATGGCGCGGTTGCCGGCGATCGCGATGATGCGCATATGAAAATCAAAGTCCAGCCGGGCGGCCTGCGTGAAGTCGGACGCGTCGATGCACACCCGCATGGCCTCGGTGTTCTCGCGCAGGGCGTCGATGTCTTCCGGCAGCAGCGCCGCCGCGGCCAGCCCCACGGTGAAGCCCTCCAGCGCGAAGCGCAACTGGTAGATGTCGGTCAGCGAATGCGATTTGGAGAAACGCCATGGCGGCGGCGCGCCGTCGCCTGCGTCGGCGGCCACGTACACGCCCTTGCCGGGGCGCGAGACGACCAGCCCGAGCCCCTGCAGCGTGGACAACGCCTCACGCAGCGAGGTGCGGCTGATGCCGAGCTGCTCCGACAGGTCGCGCTGCGAGGGCAACAGCGATCCGGCCGGATACTTGCCGCCCTCGATCCACTCGCGGATCAGGTTCGCGGCGTTGGCGGAGATGGCGGTAGCTGTGACCATTGGATGCGATGAAGCCCTGCGCGGGATCGTGAAAGATGGAGGCCGGCGCTTGCCGCCGGATCGACGGCAAATTGTACTCGACGGCCCGCCCGGAGCACGCCCCGGGCAGCGCCATCGCATGCCTGCCTGGCTTACTTGTTCACCAGCCGCGCCGGTACCGTATAGGTCAGCGCCGCGCCGCAAAGCAGCACGCCAGCCAGCACGAACATCGCCAGGTTGGTGCTCTGCGTCGCGTCCTTGATCAGGCCGATCATGTAAGGGCTGACAAAGCCCGCCAGGTTGGCAAACGAGTTGATCATGGCGATGCCGGCAGCGGCGCCCGCGCCGGATAGCAGCGCGGTCGGCAGGCTCCAGAACAACGGCGACGTGGCCAGGCTGCCGCCCGCAGCGAGCGCCAGTGCGGCGAGCGAGAGCACCACGTTGTCGCTGAAGATCGCGCTCAGCGCCAGACCGGCGGCGCCGCAGCAAAACGGCACGATCAGGTGCCAGCGGCGTTCGCGCATGCGGTCGGAGCTACGGCTGACCAGGATCATCGAACACACTGCGACGGAGAACGGGATGGCCGTCAGCAGGCCGATATTCAGCGCGCCGCTCACGCCGGACTGCCGGATCAGGGACGGCAGCCAGAACGTCAGCCCGTACTGGCCCATCACCGTGCAAAAGCAGATGCAGGCCATCTTGATGATGCGGCGGTCCGAAAACAGCTGCCGCATGGTCATGTGCCCGCCTTTGGTGGCGTTCTCGTTGGCGATGTTGCGCTCCAGCAGGTCTTTCTCACCCTGCGTGAGCCAGCGCGCCGAGCGGATGTTGTTGTCCAGGTAGGCCAGCACGGCAACGCCGACCAGCAGTGAGGGCAGTGCTTCGATCAGGAACATCCATTGCCAGCCGCGCAGCCCCGCCACGCCCTGCATGGACTCCATGATGAAGCCGGAGAGCGGGCCGCCGAAGATGCCCGACACCGGGATCGCACACATGAACAGCGCCACCATGCGCGCGCGGCGGTGCGACGGGAACCAGTAGGTCAGGTACAGGATCATGCCGGGGTAGAAGCCCGCCTCGGCCGCGCCAAGCAGGAAGCGCAGCACGTAGAACTGCGTGGTGGTCTGCACGAACACCATTGCCGCCGAAATCACGCTCCACATGATCATGATGCGCGAGATGGTCGCCTTGGCGCCGATGCGGTGCATCAGCACATTGCTCGGCACTTCAAAGAAGAAGTACCCGATGAAGAACAAGCCAGCGCCCAGCCCGTAGGCGGACTCGCTGAACTGCAGGTCACCCAGCATATGCAGCTTGGCAAACCCCACGTTGACGCGGTCCAGGTAGGCCACGACATAACAGAGCATCAGGAACGGCAACAGGCGCCAGGCAACCTTGCGGTAGACGGCGTTTTCCTGCGCCGCCGTCGCGTGGGCGGCGGCTGGCTCGGGGGCTAGCGATGGGGCGGTGGTCAGGGACACAACGGTTTCCTCCTCAGGTGGCTCGGCTTGCTATCTCAACTGGTATTACCAGTCTGTTTTCTTGGAGATGGCGAAGGATACGTCCCGGCGTCTCCCTGGGAAAGCGGCGTAAACCCTGTGATATTGGCGCCTTGACGCCCGTCATTGACAATCGGATACTGGCACCACTGGTATTACCAGTTGATCCGCGGAGGTTAGCCAAGCGCCTTCCCGGCCACTTCTTACCCATGACAAGAGGAAAAAGGAAAAACGTGTCTGCTCCCGACGAGAAGGCGATCCAGCCCCCACTGCCATCCCGAGCGCCGGTGCGCCTGCAGGTGGAGCCACTGACCGTAGCCGCATTCGCCCCGTTTGGCGATGTCATCGAAAGCGAGGGGCGTGCGCCGATGGTGATCAATGGCGGCATGACGCTGCGCTATGACGACCTTGCCAGCGTCGATGTCGGCACGCAGGGCGGCCGCGCGCTGATCAGCTTCTTCGACGCGCAGCCTTATGCGCTGCCGCTCGGCATCCGTGCCATGGAGCGGCACCCGCTCGGCAGCCAGGCCTTCGTGCCCCTGGACGAGGCCGCCTTCCTCGTGGTCGTGGCGCCCGTTGGCGACCAGATCGACGAATCGGCCATCCGCGTGTACGTCACCAACGGCAGGCAAGGCGTGAACTACAAGCGCGGCACCTGGCATCACTCGCTGATCGTCACGCAAGGCACGGCGCGCTTCCTGGTGGTGGACCGCGGCGGCGAGGGCCACAACTGCGACGTCATCGAGCTGCGCGGCAACTACCAGGTGGCGGGGTAAAGGCGTCGTCGCCGGTCGCGAATCAGGTGCAGGACGGGTGCAGGACAGCATCGGCTTGATCCTGGCTTGATTCCCCCGCTGCCTGCGATTGGCGCAGCGGATCAAGCTGGCGGCATCGCAACGCCCTCAGTCCACCGTGATCTGGCGCTTGCGAATCACGCCGGCCCAGCGCGCGCTGTCCTGCTCGATCGTGGTGGCCAGTTCCTGTGGCGTGCCGCCGCTGGGATCCATGCCGAGCGTGGCCAGCTTCTCCTTGAGCGCCGGGTTCGCCAGGACTTCAAGCGCCTGGTGATTGATGCGGGCAATCACCTCCCTTGGCGTGCCTGCCGGGGCCATCAGCGCGTACCAGGAAACCGCCTCGAACCTGGGGAAGCCCTGCTCGGCAATGGTGGGCACGTCGGGCATCACCGCCAGGCGTTTCTGGCTGGCCACGCCGAGCGCATGGAGCTTGCCCGCCTTGACGTACGGCAACGCCGACGAGACCTGCGCGAACATCATGGTCACCTGGCCCCCGACCAGGTCGGTCATGGCCGGGCTCACGCCCTTGTAGGGAATGTGGTTGAGCCTGACCTTGGCGTCCAGCTGCAGCAACTCGCCCGCCAGGTGCGCCTGGCTGCCGGCCCCGGGCGAAGCAAAGGTCAGCTCGCCCGGCTTTTGCGCCGCCAGCTTGAGCAGATCCGCGAGAGAAGCGGCGGGGACGTTGGCGCCGACCACCAGCACGTTCTGCGCCGTCGCCAGCATCGTCACCGGCACCAGGTCTTGCGCCTTGTACGGCAGGCTGCGGAACAGCGAAGGATTGACGGCGATATTGCCCACCGGCACGACCGCCAGCGTATAGCCGTCCGGCGCGGCCTTGGCCGCCTGCTCCATGCCGATGGTGCCGGCCGCGCCCGCCTTGTTCTCCACCAGCACGCTCTGGCCCCACGCCTTGGACAGTCCCTCGCCCACGACCCTGCCGAGCACGTCGGCGGGCCCACCCGCCGGGAACGGCACGATCAGCCGCACGGGCTTGGACGGATAGGCCTGGGCGCTGGCCAGCATCGGCAACCCGGCGGCCAGCAAGGTCATCAGGAAACGCTTCATCGACATTTCTCCACGTCAGTCGGACTAGCAGACAATCACAAAAACGGACTCCCTGGCACGGTCGGGCCGCACGCAAGCCGCGCTCGCTGCCGTGGCGGTCATGGGCGCGGCTGCCTGGCGTCAAGGGTGCCGGTCAGCGCAAAGCGCGCGCGGTCGGCTTCGCTAGCGTAGCGCGCCAGCACGTCATAGTCCTGCGCGGCGACGCATGCAAAGCGCGCCAGCCGCAGCTGCGCGAGCCAGCCCGCGCAGGCCGGGTCGCGATGCAGGCCCAGCAGCACGGCGCGCACGCGCGCCACGGCGGCGTCGCCGGCCTGCGGCGCGGCCACCAGCGGCGGGATCGGGGACGCCGGCGTCACCGCCACGCTGCGCACCTTCGCCATCAGCTCAGGGACATGCATGCGCAGCAGGTCCAGCACATAGCTGTCGACCACGCCAACCTCGGCATCGCCGCCGATCACCGCGTCGATCACCTGGCGTGGCGTGGGGGTTGGCGCCGCCGTTGGCCGGAACAGCGTGGCAGCGCCAGCGGCAGCCTTTGCCATCAGGTAGTGCCGCGGCGCATTGAAGCCGGAGTTCGATTCCGGCAACATGCAGGCCAGCCGGCCGCCAAAGGCCAGCTCCAGGGTGGCGAACGCCGCATCGTCGCGCACGATGAACTCGGTGAAGTATTCCGGCCGGTCCCCGTAGCGCGGCAGCGATGGCACCGGCGCCGCCAGCAGGCGATGCCGGCTTCCCGCGCTGACGAACGGGAACCCGCACATGAAGACGCAGCCGCAGTCCGGCCGCGCCCACAGCGCGCTGACCGGCGCCGGCGCGGCATGCTCGACGTACGTCCACGCCACGCCGGCGCGCTCGCCCACGTAGGCAAACAGCGCACGCCACGCCTGGGCCACCGGCGCGGCCACCGCATACATGCGCGCGTTGGCGATCATGCGTAGACGAGCTGCTGGCCAATGCCCATGCGCTCGGCCTTCTTCATGATGGCGTGGCCAAGCGCGATATCGCTCAGCGACAGGCCGCGGTGCCAGAACAGGTTGGTCTCGTCATCGCTCTGGCGGCCCGGCTTGCGGCCCGCGACGATATCGCCAAGCTCCGCGTGCAGCGTCTGCGCGGACAACTTGCCCGCCTCCACATGCGCGCGCAGGGAGCCAAACATGCCGCCCTTGCACTGCGTCCAGTCGTCCACCACCAGCTTGCTCATGATGTCGGTCAGCGACAGCTCCACCGCGCTCATGGTCCCGTACGGCACCACAAACGCGCCCGGCTTGATCCACTCGGTCTTGAGCAGCGGCGTGGGCTTGTCCAGCCGCGACGCCTCGACCACGATGTCCGCGCCCCGCACGCACGACTCCCAGTCCTGCGTGACGATGACCTTCTTGCCAAGATCCTTCTCCAGCCGCGCGGCGAACGCGTCGCGGCTTTCCGGGCGGCGCGAATGCACCCGGATCTCGTCGAAGTCGAAGAGGCTGTCGAGCAGGCGCACGTTCCAGTACGACGTACCGCGCGCGCCGATATGGCCAAGCACCTTGCTGTTGCGCCGTGCCAGGTGGCGAGCGCCCAGCGCGGTCACCGCGCCGGTGCGCGCATCGGTGATGAAGGTCGCGTCGATCATCGCCACCGGCATGCCGGTGCGAGGGTCGAACAGGTTGAGCATGGCCATCTCCGACGGCAGGCCCAGCTTGTAGTTGTCGACGTAGTCGCCAACGATCTTCACGCCGGCCAGCCCCAGGGGCGCCACATAGCCCCGCAGCACATTGAAGTGGCCATTGAATGCCGGGTCTGGAATCAGGTGCACGCGCGGCTCGATTACCGTCTGCTTGTTGCCTTGCGCCAGCAGGCCCTGCTCGACCGCGTCGAGGATTTCCTGGTCGGTCATCGCGAGCTTGGCAATGTCACGGCCGTTGATGTAGGTCAGATGGATGTCGCTCATGTGTTTTCCTTGTCTCCCGCAATGGACGTTGGGGCGATGCACCGGCATGCATCAGGATGCCCCGCGATGGGCCATGCATCCCCATCGCGGTGCCGGCGCCAATCGCACCTGGCGCCGCCTTGGTGCGCGTGTGCAAGCGCGCTGCCAGGACCCAGTGTAGGCAGCCTCACCCTTACTGTCATATGCTTATATATCCGCGTGACTTAACATCAGGTTAATAGGTTGAAATCATGAAAATGAACCTCCGGCAGATCGAAGTGTTCCGCGCCGTGATGCTCACCGGATCGATCAGCGGCGCGTCCAAACTCCTGTATGTGTCGCAGCCCGCCATCAGCCGGCTGATGTCGCACACCGAGCAGCGCCTGGGGCTGGAACTGTTCCGCCGCGTGAAGGGACGCCTGCATCCCACGCCGGAGGCCAGGCGGCTGCTGGGCGAGGTCAATGTGGTGTACGAGGGGATCGAGCGCGTGAACGAGATCGCGAAAGACCTCGCAACCAACCGTACGGGCAGCCTGCGCATTTCATGCAGCCCGAATCTCGGGCAGACGGTGCTGCCCCGCGCCATCGCCTCGTTTCGCGCCGCGCATCCGGCCGTGCGCATCGTCGTGCGCACGCAGATCCCAGGCAACATGCTGCGCGCCCTGCTCTCCGGCCAGGCCGAGCTGGCCGTGTCCAACATGCCGCTGGCGCATCCTAACCTGGAATCCCGGCTGCTGGTGAAGAACCCGATGGTGGCGCTGGTGCCCGCGGGGCACCCTTTGAGCGGGCGCAGCTACGTGCGCCCAGCCGAGCTTGCCGGGGAGCCATTGATCGGCTACGGCGCGGATGTGCCGTTCGGCTTGCTGGTGCGGGAAATGTTTGGCAGCGGCTTCGACGACCTCGATATGCGCATCGAAGTGGAGCAGGCGCACGTGGCGCGCGCGCTGGCGCAGGCCGGGGCAGGCATCGCGCTGGTCGATGCCATGACGGTGTTCGGGCAGGCGTGGCCCAATATCGTGGCGATTCCGATCCGGACCAAGGTCAATGCCTCGGTCCAGATCTTCAATATCCAGTCCGAGCCGCTGTCGCGGCTGTCGCTGGAGTTTGCGCAGGAACTGGTGGCGCGGATGAAGGCTTGAGGCTTGAGGCTTGAGGCGTGCAGGGGTGATCGGGTCGACGCACCCGTGCCACCGCTTACCTCTTCAACGGATGCGCCAGGAAAAACCGCACCATCTCCGCGCTGGCATCGGGCCCGCTCGCATCGGTGTACGAGCCATGCGTACTGCCACCCGCCCACGCGTGCGGCGCGCCATGCAGCAGCCAATACTCCGCATCAACGCCATCGCGCGACTTCAACTGACGGCGCGTGAAGGCGCGCCCGTTCTGCTTGCTCCGGCACTGGCTGTCCTGCTCACCGCCAAGCTGGAATGCTCGCAGCAGCCGGTCGGCGTTGGACACATGCACCGTCTTATCCGCGTCTCCCTGGAAGACGATCAGGGGCCGCAGCGGCGCGGCCTGCGCGTTCGCCATGTGCTTGCCCGCCAGCTTGCCGCCCTGCATCGCGGCGAGTGCCGACGGCAAGTCATGCGCGCTGGCATACGGCAAGCCGGAGTGGATCCCCGCCGCGGCATACAGGTCGGGATAAGCATGCACCATCACGGCGGCCATGGCGCCGCCGGCGGACAAGCCGGCCACGTACACGCGATCGGGATCGACCGGATGGCTGGCCATGACTTCCCGCGTGATGCCCGCGATCAGTGACGGCTCGCCCAGCTCACGCTGCTGGTCGCCCGGCTTGAACCAGTTCCAGCACCTGGACGAGTTCGCCGTCGCGGGCTGGATGGGATAGGCAACCAGGAAACCGTGCTGCCTTGCCAGCGCATTCATGCGGGTACCCGCCGCAAAATCGTCGGCGTCCTGGGTGCAGCCGTGCAGCATCACCACCAGCGGCAGGCGCTTGCCCGCGAAGCCGGCCGGCACGTAGAGCTTGTAGGCGCGCTGGCCGGCGTGTCCGGCATGGCGCCGGGTGGTGAAGTGGCCGGTATCCTGCGTGCCGGGATGCGCTGCGTTCTCCTGCGCCTGGCGCGGCAGCAGCGCCTCGACAACTTGCGCAGGCTGGAAGCTGGCATTAGGCACTGCGCTGTTGCCGCGCAACGCGCGCGCAATGACCTCGGTGGCTTCCAACGGCCCCGCGGTGCGCAGCAGCGCCATGGCTTCCTGCATGGAAGCCAGGAATTCTTCGTTCATCTTCATCATGGTGTCCTTCTACGTGCCTTTGGCGTTGGGCTTTCCGTTGCCTGGCGGCTTAGCGGATGCGGCCGGCCAGCGCCGTCTTGACGGCGGCGGAAGCATGGAAAGCGCCCAGCACCATGATCGACTCGATCGTGGCCAGGGCAAGCTCGGGCGTGACATCGGATGCGATGCTGGCCAGTCCCAGCACATGGATATCCAGGCGCTGGTGCGCGGCTTGCGCCGCCTCCAGGTCCTGGCGGGAGAAATGCTGCAGGCCAAGCACCAGTGCGCGCCGCGTCACGGTCTCGCTGACGGCCTGCGCGTGGATCGCAAGCTGGTTGCGGATCGCGGTGCGGATCAGGTCGGTACGGTTTGAGTAAAAGCCTTCCTCGACCAGCAGGTCGATCTGGCCGAGATCGACCGGGCCGAGATTGATTGTGATCTTCTCGGTTTCGCCGCCTTTAGGGCGGGGTTGCGCCACAAGTGCCTTTTGTTGCTCATCCATCGTTGCTAACCATCCGGACACCATCCAAATACCATCCAAATACCATCCAATGGGATGGTTATAGAATGGAACAACCCATTGTTCAAGGACGATTGCCAATTTTTGCTGCAATCGCACATAAAAGTGCGGCCTACGGTATCCGGCAGCATTGCCCACCCTGGCATTCAAGCCTTTGCTGGCGACCCATGAAATTTTTCGCCACGCGGCAAGGTGTCGGGGGATCCGCTCTATCCTTGGACGTGGCTTCACGCACACCGAACCAGAGCAGCAGGGAACCAGGGATCGAGAGATCGCGTGATCGAGAGGACACAGGAGCGATATGCCAGCCCCCGCAATGACAACGCGCCATAGCCCACGGCATCGCCGGGCGGCAAGCTGGCTTGCCTGCGCTTGCGCAGCGATGGCGCTATGGGCCTGCGCGCCAGATTCGGTGCGCAACTACGAGGCGAAAGGCTTCGATGCCTACCTCGACAGCGTGCAGCGAGGTTGCCCGAACATGATGATCGGAAACAACAACATCAGCGACTGGCTGCGCACCGACGGCGGCCAGAACGACAGCGACTACGTGTACTGGCTCGACCAGACCTCCCGGCTTTACTACCAGCGCATCACGCCGGCGCAGTATCGCGACTCGGTCATCGGCGCGCTCGGGCAAGGCAAATCGGACACACGCGCCGTGGATTGCATCGTCGGCAAGCTGCCGGCGCAGCGCCCTGCCAGCCCGGCAGGAGACAAGCGGCCGTAGCTGCTGGGCGCGTTAGTTGGCCATGAATGCTGCGTGGCCGGCCAGGATAGGCGCCAACGCATGCGGCGCAGGATTCGGCGTCAGCCTGTTTGAAGAGCGCGCGGACGTGGGCGAGCGTCTTGCCCCGCCAGTCGTCCAGCTCCTGGATCCTGGCGTCGAACAGGCGGGAAGGGGATTCGCCCTGCGGCGTTGCGCTCTTATTCATCGGGATTGCACCTGATTTGGCTGTTTTACCAGCTTGCTTGCATTGCCGGCTCGCCCCTATCCTGCCCTTGCTTCACTGGCTCGAAACGGAATGCGTCGCGGACTGTTGCGGCATTGACGCCTATGGTTTCTGGCCTGATGCCATTGCCCGGGCGGCGATGCAAGCCGGCCTCCCCGATCTTGCCGAACGGATTGCCCAGGTAAGAGAACGCGTCGCCGGCGCTGGCGGCGACGTGTTCCTCAGCCACAGGATGAACAACTACTTCGACAGGCAGGTCTTGCTTCAACTGATCGACCACATCGCTGCCTGCCTTGCGTCCGGCGCGCGCGATCGTGAGCCGTACTGACGGACACGCAAATCGCGCCCGTCGTCAAAGTCAGCGGACGATCGGGTAAGTCCTTGGATTCTTGGGCAGTCATGGAACCGCGGATTTCGTAGAACATCGTGTGTCACCAAACCTGGAGAAATGAGCGTGCACACAGATGTAACATTTGACTCCGACGGGCTCCGCCTGGCCGGAGCCCTGCATCTACCCTCCAATCTTGCCGGCGGCGAGCGACGTCCCGCCATCGCCGTGCTGCATGGGTTCGGCAGCAACAAGGATGACGGTATGGTGCAGCTGGCGACGCGCCTGTTTTCTTCGCTGGGCTATGTGGTCCTGCGCTTCGACATGCGGGGCTGCGGTAACAGCGAAGGCGAGCGCGGCAAGGTACTGTGCGAGGACCAGGTGCGCGACACGCGCAATGCGGTCAGCTACTTGCAGAGCCTTTCCGAGGTGGAGCCAGCGAAAATTGCTGTGATGGGCCACAGCTTCGGCGCGGCCGTGGCGGTCTATGCGGCCGGCGTTGACCCTCGCATCGTGGCCTGCATCTCATCGGCCGGATGGGGCGATGGGGAGATGAAGCTGCGTCAGCAACATGCCGGGCCGGGCGAATGGCAGCGCTTCGAGGCAATGGTGGAAGAAGGCCGTGCCCGATTGGCCATGGGCCAGTCGATGCCGGTCTCGCGCTTTGACATCGTGCCGATCCCCGCCGCGATGCGCAGCAACCTGCCTGCGGGAAGCTTCATGACATTCCCGTTCGAGGTGGTCGAGAGCATGCTGGGCTTTCGGCCGAACGCAGTGGCCGGTGACATTGCCCCGCGTCCGCTCCTGCTGCTGCATCCGGCGGACGATTCGGTCACCCCTACGGACCAGTCGATCGCGCTGTTCCGCCACGCCAGGATGCCGGTCGAACTGCACCTGTTCTCGGAGATCGATCATTTCATCTTCTCCGACGACAACCGGGCTGTCCTGAACCTGGTCACGGACTGGCTGTACAAGTTCTTCCCGGTCCACCAGGCGCCATCGGGGGCCGCATGACTGCGCGCGCCCCGACCACGATCAGTGCAGCCCGGCTGCAAACCTTCGCGCAGGCGCTACTTGCCTCGGCAGGGCTGCACGAACCTGGCGCCTCACTGGTGGCGCAGAGCCTGGTGTGGGCCGACCTGCGTGGTTCTCCCGGACATGGGGTAGCGCGCATCCCGCAGTACATTGCGTGGCTGGCCTCTGGCGACATGAATGGCCGGGCACAACCGCGCCCGGTGCTCAGCTTGCCAGCACTAACCGTTGTCGAGGGGGATCGCTGCGCCGGTGCGCTGGGCATGCGCATTGCCGCCGAGCAAGGCATTGCCGCCGCGCGCCAGGCCGGGGCGAGCCTGGTGCTCTTGCGGGAAACAACGCACACCGGCGCGCTCGGCTTTCACGCCGCCCATGTGGCCAGCGCGGGCATGTTTGCCATGGCCATGGCCGCGTCGGCACCGTTGATGGCCTACCATGGCGCATCGGTGGCCGGCGTCTCGACGGCTCCGCTGTCCATGGCCTGCCCTGGCCTCGTCGAGCCGATCGTGTTCGACATGGCTTCGGGCGCGATCGCCTTCGGCAAGCTGATGCAGGCTCGGGCAGCCGGCCGGCCGCTCGAGCCGGGCTGGGCCATCGATGCCATGGGTAACCCCACCACGGACGCCCATCAGGCGACAACGCCGCTGCCACTGGGCGGCCCGAAAGGCTCGGGCCTCGCGCTGATGGCCGAGATCGCCTGCAGCCTGCTGACCAACCATCCGATCCTGGCACCCGCGCTGCTTGCTTCCCCTGCCGTTCATCGCCACACGCAGAACGCGTGGATGCTCGTGATCGATATCGCTCAGGTGCTGGACCCCTCCATGTTTCAAGCGCAATTGGCCGAGCTCGCGCAGGCCATCCACAATCTGCCAGCGTCTTCCGAAGGTCCTCCACGGCTGCCGGGAGAACGCGGTTACGCCGAAGCCCGGGAGCGCGGCGTGAGCGGAATTGCCTTGACGGCTGCAACTGCTACCGCGCTGGGGGAAATTGCCAGCCAGGCGGGCATTCGCGTTCCCTGGGCGTAGCAGGCCGGGGAAGTCGCATTCAAACGCGCAACTGTATTCGGGCTTGCCGGCCACCGCGCCCGCTGCACCTCGACGCGTACAAGCGAGAAACGCTGACAAGCCGAGCCTTGCCGACGTGCCGGAGCCCGCGAAGGACGGGGCGTATTCGACGCTTGCATCGTCATCGGCCCCCTCTCCTTCGTCTCCGTGTAGACCTTGCCTCACATCTGACCGGATCGATAGGGACTGTTCCCCCTTGACGACTGCCCGACAGATGACATAATCCCAATCACTGCAAACGTTTGCATAACCAGGATGATCGAGTGGCTTGTCGGCGTGTGCTGGTCGAGCACCGGGCTCGCGCAAGGCGAAGCCTTGCTCCACCGCCCACCGCGCGTGAGCACGCACGATCCCCCAAGGCATTGATGAGGAGACACCCTGAATGGCAAAGGACCGCCAGCTACGCATCGTCCACGGCAGCTTCGGCCGTGCCACCCTTCATCGGATATCGGGGCCGCTCGTCGCGCATGCCCATGCCGAGTTCCATCTGATCTTCAAGTTCGGCGGCACGGATGCGACGTTCAAGATCGACGGCCACGCGCAGACACTGACCGACGGCTGCGCGCTGCTGATCAATCCCTGGTCGACGCATGCGAAGAGCGCCAAGGAGGGCTCACCCTCGCTGCTGCTCGCCTTGCTGCTGGAGCCGGAATGGCTCGGACGCACGCTCGGCGTCGACAATCCTGCCAGCGGCCTGCGCTTTAGCAAGACGCTGGCGCGCATGGATGCGCATACCGCAGCATCATTGACAGAGTTGGGTACCTGCCTGGCCCGGGACCTGGCTGCCGATTCGGCGACTGGCTCGATAGATTGCGAGGCCGCTGTCGCGGAACTGGCACGCAGGGTGTCGGCCTGCCATCTTCAGCGGCGGTCCATGACCGAAGTGCTGGCAAACACCAAACCGCTGGACTACCGGATCAAGCGCGCGACGGAGTACATACGCAGCCACGCGGGCGAAAATCCCAACGTGGAGACGGTCGCCAGCGCGGTGGGCATGTCCCGCAGCCGGCTCTTCCACCAGTTCAAGGCCTGCATGGGCATCTCGCCGCAGCAATACCTCGACTGGATCCGAATTGGCATCGCCACACGGCTGCTGGCTGAACGGCATGCCAGCATCGGCGACGTAGCAGACCAGCTCGGATTCAGCGCGCAAGGACACTTCACGCGCTTTTTCGTCCAACACTTGGGGCTTAGCCCGTCGGAGTTTCGCCGCATCGGCATGCCGGGCGATGCACACGGCGACTGAGGCGCCCGACGCCACCCGGCGTCAACTGATGTCAGCCGCCGTCAACCGCGCAGCGAGCGCGACAACTTGTCCTGGATTGCCGCATCGAATACTGCCTTGGGCAGCATGCCGTGCACGGTCTTGGCCGGGATCGACGTGTAGTTGCTGGCCGTCTGGTTGGAGTACTGGGTGATGCGGAATCCCGCGGTAATGCTAGCGAGCGAGTACACGTCCTGAGGATCCATGCCGGTCGCAGCGCTCACCCAGTTGAGCATCTGCCGCAGGCAGGCGACCAGCGCCTCGTCGAGATTGTTGCCGAAGCCGAGAATGATCCAGTGGCTGGGCGTCTCCGCCATCGGCAGGGACAAGGGCCGCTGCTTGTGCAGGAAATACTGGATCTGCATGTCCTCCATCGCGGTTTCAATGGCGGTCTGATTGACCACGCCGTCGCCTTGGGCAGCGTGCGAATCGCCTGTCCAGATCATCGCGCCCGGCCGCTGGACCGGCAGGAACAGTGACGTACCCTCAACCAGCTCGCGCAACACGAGATTGCCGCCATACCGACCGCTGAGGATGGCGCTGACCGGTTCATCGCCGGCGGGCTGCACCGCCATCACGCCTTGGAACGGCGCCAGCTTGATGTGGATGCCCGGCGCGAACTCGGTGTACTGCCGGCTCTCGTCAAATTTGAAATAGCGCAGGTACGGCTTCGGAAAGTCGTCAGGCAGTGCACCGACCCCTTTGGGCGCGGAGTTCCATCCCCAGCCGATCGGACGCAACCTGACCATCCGGCACTCCACCACGTCGCCGGGCATCGCCCCCCGTAGTTCCACGGGGCCGACGTTCGAGTACGGCCCTTGCGGAAATCGCTTGCGCACGGGCTCGCGATCCTCGTAGCTCATGCCGTACGAGGCGCCGTTGGCCCAGTTCACCCAGGTGTTGGGATACATCACGAGATCGCCCGACTCGATGCTGGCGGCCGGCGTTGCCTTGGGGTCGAGAATGCCGACGTGCACGGTCTGCGTGGCGGACTCGATCCGGTGGATCTTGCCCGGCTTGAATGCGGGGAGTGGAACTGCACCCGGCTCGGCAACCGGTGCGTTCCGCCCCGACGTCACCTGCGCCGCCGCTTGCAGCGATGCGGCTCCCAGGCCGAGGGCACCTGCAGCCTTCAGCCAATGTCTCCTGTCGATCATCATCGTTCTGGTTCCTTTCGATTGGGCCGTCGGCAGCACCACTGCGCCGGACGGCAAGATGCAGTCCATCAGCGCAGTTGCGCGACATACTGCGCAACGGCGAGGATCTCTTCGTCCGTCATCAACGGCACAAGCAGGCTCATCAGCTTGCCGGGACCGCCACGTGTGCCGGATTTCCACGCGTGGAGCTGCCTGGCCACGTATTCCGGCTGCTGGCCGGCAATGCGCGGAAAGTCGGGCGCGATGCCCTCCCCGTTTGGCCGATGGCATGTCACGCAGGCCGGCAGGTGATTGGACGGATTGCCCTTCCAGTAGATGGCCATGCCCGCCCCGACCAAGTGCGGCAGGGCGGCCTGTCCGCGCGCGGGTGCCTGGCGGCTAAAGTAGCGAGCCACTTCGCGCATCTGCGTTTCGCTCATGCTTTGCACCACGGCAGCCATCGTGGCGTCCTGGCGCAGTGCCGGCTCGCTGGCTCCGGCCTTGAACTGCCTCAGTTGCTTGAACAGGTAGTCTTCGTTCTGACCCGCCAGGCTGGGGTATGCCTTCTGCGTGCTCTGGCCTGTGTTGCCGTGGCATGCCGCGCAGACTTGCTCGACGATCAGCCGCGCGGGCCGCGATTCGCCTGCCTCCGATGCGCTGCGCGCCAGCGCAGGCATCACAGCCAGCGTGCACAACGCGAGCAAGCGGGCAGACAGCCGGCGGCGCTCCATGGGATGTTTCATGTTGGAATCCTCACAACAAGGCAATGCCCGATCTAGTTCAGGTAGCCGCCGGTCTTGGTGACGATCTGGTGCGCGCGCCGCGTTTCGCTGGTCAGGCGGCTGCTCAAGCCGGTCACGCCGGTCTGGCTGAAGGCGGTGTCAATGCTCAGGCCGGCCAGCCTGGCGCGGATTTCGTCATCGTTCATGATGGCGCGGACCTCGCTGCGCAGCCGCTCGGTCACCGGCGCCGGCGTGCCCTTGGGGGCGAACACGCCATACCAGACGGTAATGTCGTACCCGGGAATGCTCTCAGCCACCGTGGGCACGTTGGGCAGGCCCTGGAGCCGGCTCGCCGTACCGACGGCCAGCAGCCTCAGTTTGCCGGCGTTCACATGCGGCATGTACTCCAGCAGCGGGCCTGTCGCCAGGTCGATGTGTCCGGCGATCATATCGTTGATGGTTGGGCCGCTGCCCTTGTAGGGGATATTGGTGATGTCGACACCGGCCATCGTCTTGATCATTTCGAGCGGATAGCTGGTCGGGCCACCGTAGTTGACCTTGCCGGGATTCGCCTTGGCGTAGGCAATCAGTTCGGTGACGGACTTGTAGGGTGTGTGCGGATTCGTAACCAGTACAAGCGGCGACTCGCCCAGTGGCGCCACAGGCACCACGTCGCGCGTCACGTCGTAGGGCAGCTTTCGGTAAAAGGCGGCATTGACCGCGTGGATGCTGTTCAGGATGCCGATCGTATGGCCGTCCGGCGCCGCGCGCACGAGCGCCTCCGCGCCGATGTTGCCGCTGGCGCCCGGTCGGTTCTCCACCACGACGGGTTGTCCCAGCGCTTTCGACAGGCGTTGCGCCACGGCCCTGGCCAGTACATCGTTGATGCCTGCCGGCGGGAACGGCACGATAAAGACGATAGGCTTCGAAGGCTTCCAACTGGCCTGCGTGTTTGTGTCCGCTTGCGCCGCGTTGGCGGCGGCGGGCCACAGGACTGCAAGTGCCACGGCCAGTGCGGCGGCGATGGCCGCAGTGATGGCGGCAAATGTGGCCACCCGCTGAGGGGCGGTGAGAAATGATGGGAGCTTCCGGCTTTGCATTGACTCTTGTCTCCTGGTGAATCTCGAGGCGTGGGCGATAGGGTCAGCCCAGGCTCACACTCTACTGATCTGGAAACAAGACGCTTGCCCATTTGGGGAGCCGTTTACCAATACGTCCTCCGTTCTGCGGCATAGGCACGCCGGCAAGCGATCGCCCGATCCCGCGCGGCGTCTGCTTACCGGATTGTCCAGGAACTTGACGGGCGCTGCGCTAACGCCGCGGTCCGTCATGCAATATGGAACGAAACATCGACGACCGGAGGAAATCAATGCAATACCAGCAAAACGGCACCGTGGTCACAATCGGCAACGGCCCACACCATGTTATCGCCTTGCACGGCTGGTTTGGCCATGCGCGTGGATGGGGGCCACTTGTGGACGTGCTCGACGGTGACCGCTTCACCTACGCCTTCATCGACTATCGAGGCTATGGTGCCCGGCGAGAGGTCGAGGGCAGATTCGACATGCAGGAGATCGCCGCCGATGTGCTGGCGCTTGGTGACGAACTGGGATGGCAACGTTTCTCGGTGATCGGACACTCCATGGGAGGAAAGGCCATGCAGGCTGCCGCCATGCTGGCCCCTGCACGCGTCAAGGCCATGGTCGGCGTCACACCTGTGCCACCGACGCGCGTGCTGTTCGACGAGCCGACACGCTCGCTGTTCGAACGTGCTGCCGACGATTTCGCGGCAAGAATTGCTGTCGTGGATCATTCGACGGGCGAACGCCTGAGCCAGTACTGGGTGGAGAAATTGGTTCAAGCCTCGACGCTGCATGCCGATGCCAACGCGTTCGCCGCCTACTTCCGGGCATGGGCAGACACCGATTTCTCAGCCGAGATTGCAGGCATCCGTGTTCCCACACTGCTGCTGGTTGGTGAGCACGACCCATCGCTGACTGCCGACGTCATGGAGCAGACGTATGGCAAAGTATGCCTCGATCTGGCCATCGACGTGATCCGCAATGCGGGACACTATCCGATGGACGAGACGCCAGTGGACCTCGTCACGCGGATCGAGCGCTTCCTGACGGACATCCATGCCCGCAGCGAGCGCTGACGTGCTGAAGTGCTAACGCGGCGCGCCTGCCGGTGTCGTACACCGGCAGGCACCACCATAGCGCATACGCCACTCAGGGCGCCTCGGCCGCACCGATCGCGACCACGCCACGACGCCCGATCTCCTCGTCCATGTCCGATGGCCCCCCGCTAACGCCGACAGCCCCGACCAGGCGGCCACCGACGTAGATGCCCAGTGAACCCTGCGATGGAAAGACGGGGCCGCCATATACCAGCGAACTCATCTGGCCGAAGACGATGGGATTGGCCTGATAGCGCTTCACGAGTTCGGCGCCGGAGGCGCCTCCCGTGGCCGCCGAAGCGATGGCCTTGCCGCGTGCGACATCAAAGGTCGCAAACGGGGCGCCATCCATTCTCACGCCGCTGAGAAAGTGGCCGGATACGTCGACCACGACGATGCTGACGGCAAGTCTCCGGTCCTCGGCAAACTGTTTGGCGGCATCGGTAAGCCGCAACGCGGTGTCCGCGCCAAGGGTCTGCACCTGAACGACGGCCGCCGATGCGATCGACGCGCAGAACAGATGCAGCCCGAAGGCCACTGCGAAGGTAGAGCGCTTCATGGATTCTCCTATGCATGACGAGATCGCAACGCATCGGCCTCTGGCCGAAGACGGCGACCGGGTGGCATACGCCGGCGTGCGCACATCAGAAGAGATGGCGCATGCCTATCATGACCCCGCGCGGGTCGGACACGCTGCTTGCTGTGACCTCATTGGGGATGTTTGAAAATGTGTAGTTGGCCCCGTTCGTGTTCCAGATCTTGCTGGCGTTGGCATAGAGCGTTGTACGCTTGGACATCGAGTACTGATAGCCGATCGACAGCTGCTGGCCACGATTCGGCGTGCCGACCGATTGCTGCATGCCATATGCCACCAGCACCAAACCGGCGCCTCCCACGGGAATGGTCGTGCCGACATGGAAGCCGCGGTCCTTCAGCGTCGCCTGGCCTGGCACCCATCGTGTGGCCTGGCGGACATTGGCGAACAACTTCGCCCACGGGAATTCATACGCGGCGCCGATCGCGCGCTCGTCGCGGTCGGCATCCGTTACCGCGTTGATGCTGTAGGTACGTTCGTAGGCAAGGCCCAGCCAGAGCGGTCCGCGTGCATAAGTCAGCGCCAGGCCCGCCAGCCGGTCGGCATCGCGTGGCGCGCTGGTCCGCTCGGCGCCGAATGAATAGATCGCGCTGCCCTGCAGCCCGGCAAGTTCGGGACTCTCGTACCGGATCGAATTGTCCGCGCGCGCGGTCAGGCTGCTGCCGGCAGGGCCGCCGTTCTGCAGGCGACCGAGCGGGCCATACGGGGAGAAGCCAAAGGCCGATGCCTGCCCCTCGATGTAGTAGATCGGCGTGTTTTTGCGGCCAAACGTCAGCGCGCCCCAGTCGTTGCTGCTCAGGCCGACCCAGGCCTGGCGGCCGAACAGGCGCCCTCCCTGCTGGGCGGTGCCACTGTCCAGCGCAAGCCCAGTCTCTAGTGTGAATACCGTGGAAAGTCCCGGCGCCAGTTCCTCCTTGCCCCGCAAACCCCACCGCGATTGATACAGCCCGCCGTCTTCGACCCGCGCGACATGCACCGCCCCGGACCTGACATACTCGGTGTAGAGATCGGCTACGCCATAGATGGTCACCCCCGATTGTGCCGCCGCTATGCCCGGCATCGTTGCCCCCGCCACTACCAAGAGTGTTCCCATTCTTTTCATGCGTTTCTCCTCGCTGTTCCGTCCTGTTTGACGATATGGTTCTCGCACGGTCTTTACACCGGCGCAGCAAGGGTATGGGTTCGCGCCGGGGGGGCGCTAACCCAATCATCCCGCCACTTGGAAAGGTGTCCGGAATGCGTGGCGGGTGGGTCAGGGGCGCAGGCCCACGAGCAAGGTGCGGGGAGCGGGGCTGGAAGTCCGCGAGAAGCATTGCCGGATTCGGCAATGCGATGGGGGGCTTTGCCGCAGTAAGAAGCGGTTTCAAAATGAAGCGAAGCGGTTCTGGCCAGGCGCGCGGCCGCAGACAGTACAACTGGTACGGCCAAGGCCGCGCAACGACGCCAGGATCTTTTTGAAATGGCCTCTAAGATGGATCCGTCGACAAACAGCCGACGGTGATGGTTGGCTTATGCGCAGGCCAGATCGAACCGATCGAGATTCATCACCTTGACCCATGCCGTGACGAAGTCACGAATGAATTTCTCCTGGGCGTCCTCGCTTGCATAGACTTCAGAGAGCGCGCGGAGCTGTGCGTGCGAACCGAAGATCAGATCGACACGCGTGCCGGTCCATTTCAGTTCACCGGTCTTGCGGTCGTATCCCTCGAATACCTCCCGGGAAGCCGAAAGTGGTTTCCATTCCGTACGCATGTCGAGCAGGTTACGAAAGAAATCATTGGTCAACGTCTCCGGCCGGTCGGTGAGAACGCCGTGAGCCTGTGTTCCGGCATGAACGTTCAGCACACGAAGCCCGCCAATCAGAACGGTCATCTCCGGTGCGGTCAGCGTCAGCAGTTGGGCCTTGTCGATCAGCAACGCCTCCGCGGGAACGCTGTATTCTCCCTTGAGGTAATTGCGAAAGCCATCCGCAACCGGTTCAAGCACCCCGAAAGATTGCACGTCGGTCTGTTCCTGCGACGCGTCCATGCGACCTGGCGCGAACGGCACGGTCACCCGATGGCCTGCCCTTTCTGCCGCCTGCTCGATACCGGCTCCGCCGGCCAGCACAATCAAATCCGCCAGTGAAAACTTCTTGCCGCCAGACTGTGCGCGGTTGAACCCGGACTGGATGCCGTCCAGGACCGTCAGCACCCTCGCCAATTGCTGGGGCTGGTTGACGGACCATGCAACCTGCGGTGCCAAGCGGATGCGCGCACCATTGGCACCACCGCGCTTGTCCGAGCCACGGAAGGTTGACGCCGATGCCCAGGCCGTCGACACCAGCTGCGCTACGGACAGCCCCGACGCTCGAATCTTCTGCTTGAGCGAAACGATATCCTGGTCGTTGACCAACGGATGGTCGACGGCGGGGATCGGGTCTTGCCAGATCAAAGCTTGTGCAGGCACTTCCGGGCCGAGGTAACGGGCGCGCGGACCCATGTCGCGATGGGTCAGCTTGAACCAGGCGCGGGCGAAGGCGTCGGCAAACTGGTCGGGATTCTCCAGGAAGCGCCGCGAGATCTTCTCGTAAGCCGGGTCGAAGCGCAGCGGAAGATCGGTGGTCAGCATCGTGGGCCGCAGCTTCTTCGACGGATCATGCGCGTGCGGGATCGTCTCACCAGCATCCTTTGCCACCCATTGATGCGCGCCGGCCGGGCTCTTGGTCAACGCCCAATCGTAGTGGAACAGGTTCTCGAAAAATCCCATGCCCCATTTCGTCGGCGTCGCTGTCCAGGTCACTTCCAGACCGCTGGTAATGGCATCGGCCCCCTTGCCGGTGCCGAAACTGCTCTTCCAGCCCAGCCCCTGCTGCTCCAGATCAGCAATCTCCGGCTCCGGGCCAACGTTATCGGCCGGTCCGGCGCCGTGCGTCTTGCCAAAAGTATGGCCACCGGCGATCAGCGCGACGGTTTCCTCGTCGTCCATGGCCATGCGGCGGAAGGTCTCGCGGATATCGCGCGCGGCCGCGATTGGATCCGGATTGCCGTCGGGGCCTTCCGGATTCACGTAGATGAGGCCCATCTGCACCGCAGCCAGTGGATTTTCCAGGTTTCGTCCGTCGTCCGGGCGGCCGGCCCCCGCGCCATGCGGATCCCCGTCGTTGCCGGCCGCGCCCTTGCCGTAACGGATATCGCCGCCCAGCCAGGTTTTCTCGTTACCCCAGTAGACGTCATTGTCCGGTTCCCAGGTATCTTCACGACCGCCGGCGAAGCCGAAGGTCTTGAATCCCATGGTCTCCAGCGCGACATTTCCGGTGAGGATCAGCAGGTCGGCCCAGGAAATCTGGTTCCCGTACTTCTGCTTGACCGGCCAGAGCAGGCGGCGTGCCTTGTCCAGGCTGACGTTATCGGGCCAGCTATTGAGCGGTGCGAAACGCTGCTGACCGCGTCCGGCGCCTCCCCGGCCGTCGTCGACACGGTAGGTGCCCGCGCTATGCCAGGCCATGCGGATAAAGAGCGGACCGTAGTGGCCAAAGTCCGCCGGCCACCAATCCTGCGAGTCGGTCATCAGCGCAGCAAGGTCTTTTTTGACCGCCGCGAGGTCGAGACGCTTGAAAGCCTCGGCATATTTGAAGCTCTCGTCCATTGGGCTGGACTTGTCGGAATGCTGACTGAGCAAGTCCAACCGCAACTGCTTCGGCCACCAGTCACGATTTGTCGTACCGCCGCCGGCGGCATGATTGAACGGACACTTTGCTTCATTGGACATGCGCTCTCTCCTATCAGAATCAGTCAGCGGCCATGGCCCCTGGACACCTGTGTGCCCGGTGGACGCGGTGCGAGCCGATGATCGGTGCGACGGCGAGAAGCTGTCAATCAAACTAAAGGATAGGCAGGGCACGCATCGACGACCGCCTGAGAATCAGCCATTTCATGGATGCGTTATTCAAATATGTTGATTGTGGATTCTCACTGAAAAATAGGGAGATTGCCCCCGCAGGCAACGGCCTTCGTTCCATCCGCAGCGGGCGCCTCCTACGTTCGTATAACCCGGCCATCTCAATGTCGTACCGCGCCTGCACCGATGGACGACTGCGTGCGGCGCGGCGCGCGTCATAAGATGTCTTTATGGTTGGCGTCCGCACGCCAGCCTTCATCCGCGCGATTGGGGGTCCGGCTGCCTCCCCCGCCCGCCTCCATCATCCGGAGCTGACCATGCCAGCGCACCCGAATCCCGCCACATCCTCCACCCCATGCGCGCAAGCAGACCGCCCCGACCCGTGGGACAGCACCATCGGCCTGCTCCGTGCGCGCCAGGCCTTCCAGCTGTACGCCGACTGCGCCTGGCCCGATGAGGAAGATTCCGGGCACCACCGCCACACCGCCATCGTCAGCGTGGTGGAGCGACCCAGCCCCACCTTGGCGGTGATCAACTGGCGCGATGCCACCCATTGCCGTTACGGCGCGCAGATCTGGACTGCGATATCGGCGCGCGGGGCTGGCGTGTGCGCCCTCAGCGGGCTGCCCATCGCCAAGGGCCAGGCCGTCTACCGCCCGCGCCCCTGCCGGCCACCGGCGCGCAACGCCGAAGCCATGATCCTCGCGTCTGCGCTACATGCCGCGTGCGGGACCGACGCCGGCGCCTGCGGCGAAGATGCCTTGGCGGCATGAGGCGCGGAGGCACGCAGTGGCTGACATCGTGGCCTGCGCCAGAAGATAGCCAGAAGACCGCATTTGACATGCATAGCGCGCATATTCATGTTTCATCCATGCAACATAGCCACTTGATTTCAAACATAATCCGAACCTAATATCCTCCGAGATAAAAACATGACATATTCGGGCAGGCTCTACGACGCACAGAGCAGTCCTGGCGGGTTCGCCAGGGCAGGGTCGGAAATCCGGGGATTGCAAAACCTGCCGCAGGCGCTGGTCGGCGCTGGCAGTGTCGTTTCGTGCCATCCCCGCGGGTTCAGCCTGTCTCCGTTGCACTTGCATTTGCGCTTGTACGGGGAGTTACGGCATGAACGTGGTGCTCGTTGAAAGCCATCCATTGCTGCGGATTGCAATGCTCACGCTGCTGGAAAGTATTGCCGGCATCGCGCAAGCCGTTGCCATCGACCCGGGGGAAATCCCGGAGCATTTGCATGCCGGCGGCGCCGTTGACCTGATTGTCTTTGGCATGCCCGCCGATGCTGGCACGGGCTGGCAATGGCTCGGCCAGGCACGCAGGCTATGGGCCGCGCCGCGCGTGCTGCTGCTATGCGATGCCGTCCCCCTGCAACTGCCGCAAGGCGAGATCACCGAAGGCTTCTGCGGCTGCCTGCCAAAATCCGCCCCGCTCGACGTGCTCAGGACCGCCATCCGGCGTATCGCCACCCGTCAGCCGGAGCGTGCGCGCGCGAGCCAGCTTTCACTGTTCCCCGCCTTGCCCGCCCTGCCCTTGGCTGCGCTGGCACCGCGGCCCGCAGCCGGGAGCCAGCGGTTGACACGAGAAGCAACGCAACTGGGATTGACGCAACGCCAGTACGACGTGCTGGCACTGCTCTCCCGAGGTCATGCGGTCAAGACCGTAGGCCGCCTGCTGAATATCTCGGCGCCGACGGTCAAGACACATGCCCGCGCCATGTACAGGCATCTCCAGGTGGCTGGCAAGGAAGAAGCCGCCCACAAGGCGCGGCAACAGGGCTTTAGCCTGGCGTGGCCGGTTGGCGGCGTGCCGGCGTTGACGCTGGCACGCCGCCATGCCCCTGCCGTCCGGCAAATGGAACTGCTCTGAGCAGCTGGTCGGCCAGCGCGTTGCCTGTCACGCCAGGCTGATCCACGTGGTCTTCAGGTCCGTGTACTTGTCCAGCGCATGCAGTGACTTGTCCCGTCCCGAGCCCGACTGCTTCACGCCGCCAAATGGCACTGTCACGTCGCCGTCCATATAGCAGTTGACCCACACCAGCCCAGCCTGCAGCTTGCGCGAAACCCGGTGGGCGCGGGACAGGTTGGAGGTCCAGAGTCCCGAGCCCAGCCCGTAGGGCGAATCATTGGCCATGCGGATGGCCTCTTCCTCGGACTCGAAGCGGGTCACCGCCAGCACCGGGCCAAAGATCTCTTCGCGCACGATGGTGAGCGACTGCGTGGGGCACTCGAAGATGGTGGGCTGCATGTAGAAGCCGCCACTGTCCGTGCGCGCGCGCTTGCCGCCGGTGCGCAGCCGGGCACCTTCGTCCTCGCCGCTCTTCACATAGGACATCACCCGCTGCAGTTGCGCGCCGTCGACGATGGCGCCCATGGCGGTGGCGGGGTCGAGCGGATCGCCCGGCTGCATGCGCGCCGCGTGCGCTTCCAGCTTCTCCATGAACGCATCGTAGATGCCGCTTTGCACATAAAGGCGCGAACCGGCGATGCAGATCTCGCCCTGGTTGCTGAAGATGCCGATGGCGGCGGCCTGCGCGGCGCGGTCCAGGTCGGGGCAGTCGTCAAAGACGATATGCGGGGACTTGCCGCCGCACTCGAGCCAGACGCGCTTGAGGTTGGACTGGCCGGAATACTCCATGAAGCGCTTGCCGGTGGCGGTGGAGCCGGTAAAGGCAATGCAGTCCACGTCGGGATGGCGGCCAAGTGCCTGCCCGGCGGCGGCGCCAAGACCCGGCACCACATTGAAAACGCCCGCCGGGATGCCCGCTTCTTCGGCGAGTTCCGCCAGCCGCAGCGCGGTCAGCGGGGACTGCTCCGCGGGCTTGAGCACCACGCTGTTGCCGGCGGCCAGCGCGGGTGCCACCTTCCAGCTGGCCATCAGCAGCGGGTAGTTCCAGGGCACGACCGCCGCCACCACGCCCAGCGGCTCGCGCGTGATGGTGGCCAGCACGCCGGGGCCCGTCGGCGCGATCTCGTCGTAGATCTTGTCGATGGCTTCGGCGTACCAGGCGTAGGTGCGGCCGGCTTCGGGGATGTCGTATTGCAGCGTCTCGGCAATGGGCTTGCCCATGTCGAGCGTTTCCAGCAACGCGAGTTCTTCGCGATGCGTGTCGATCAGGTGCGACAGCCTTAGCAGCGTGGCCTTCCTGGCGCTGCGCGGCAAGTCCGACCAGACGCCGGACTGAAACGCCTTGCGCGCCGCGGCTACCGCGCGGTCGACGTCCTGCGCGCCGCAGGCCGCGACGCTGGCGAGCGCCTTGCCGGTGGCGGGGTTGATGGTCTCGAAGGTGGCGCCGTCGGCGGCGTCGGCCCAGCGGCCATCGATATAGGCTTGCGAACGGATCGATACCGTTGCGGCCTGCTTGCGCCAATAGGCGAGATCTCTCAAGTCACTCATCGTGGATTCCTGGCATTCATTGGGGTTCCGGCCCGCTTAGGCGCTTGCATTCGCCTGCGCCACCATGGCGCCGAGCAGCACATTGGCCCCGGCTTCGAGATGTTCCGGCTTGGCGTCTTCGATTTCGTTGTGGCTGATGCCGTCCTTGCACGGCACGAAGATCATCGCGGTGGGCGCCACGCCGGCGATATAGACCGCGTCGTGGCCTGCGCCCGTGACAATGTCCTGATGGCTGTAGCCCCGCGCGGCGGCTTCCTGGCGCACGTGGCGGATCAGCTCGGGCGCGAACGGCGTGGGCGCGAAGTACTGCACGTCGTCCACAACCACATCCAGGGCCGCGCCTGTGGTGGTACCGTCCGCGACAGCGGCGCAAGCCGCGCGAAAGCGCGCATCCATCCCGGCAAGCTGCACCGGGTCGAGGTGGCGCAGGTCAACCGTGAACGTCACCGCTCCGGGAATGACATTGCGCGACGACGGATGGACCTTGACCACGCCCACCGTGCCGCGCCCGTGCGGCGCGAAGTCGTTGGCGATGCGGATCACTTCCTGCATCAGGAACGTGGCGCCATAGAGCGCGTCCTTGCGCAGCGGCATCGGCGTGGGGCCGGCGTGCGCCTCCATGCCGGTCACGGTGACGTCGTACCAGCGCAGGCCCAGCGATCCGGTCACCACGCCGATCACGTTGTCCTCGGCCTCGAGCACCGGCCCCTGTTCGATATGGGCTTCGAAGTAGGCGCCAACCTGGCGGCCAACTTCCGCGTCGCCGGCATAGCCGATGGCCGCCAGTTCATCCGCCACCCGCTTGCCCGCCACATCGGTGGCCGACAGCGCGGTCTGCAGCGGAAAGACGCCGGCAAACACGCCGGAACCCATCATCACCGGGACAAAGCGGGAGCCTTCTTCATTGGTCCAGATGGCCACTTCGAGCGGGGCCTCGGTGGTGATGCCGTGGTCGTTCAGGGTGCGCATGACTTCCAGGCCGGCCAGCACGCCATAGCAGCCATCAAACTTGCCGCCGGTGGGCTGCGTGTCGATATGGCTGCCGGTCATGACCGGGGCCAGCGCGTTGTTGCGCCCTGCCCGGCGGGCAAAGATATTGCCAACCTGGTCGACCGTCACGCTCAGTCCGGCTGCGCGCATCCAACCAGTCACGAGGTCGCGCCCCTGCCCATCCAGCGCCGTCAGCGCCAGGCGCGCATTGCCGCCCTTGGGCGTGGCGCCGATCGCGGCGAGGTCCATCAGCGACTGCCACAGGCGCTCGCCGTTGATTGCCAGCATGCTCATGTTCTCTCTCCTTGCCGTCGTGGCCATTACTTCGCGCCCGCTTGCCGGGCGAGTGCGTCCGAGCGGATCTGCGACAAGGTCATGCCCGGCGCGATGCCGTCCGCGTCATAGCGCAGCTCCAGCAAGGCGGGCAGCTGCCGGGTGTTGGCGAACGCAAGGGCACGTGCAAAAGCGGGACCGAATGCTTCATCGCTGGCGACAACTTCTCCATACCCGCGATAGGCGCGGATCAGTTCGCTGAACTCCGGATTGTCGAAGCCAAGCGCCACGGTGCGGCCCGGGAACTCGCGCTCCTGGTGCGCGCGGATGGTGCCCCAGATGCCATTGTTGAAGACCAGCACGACGATGCCGACGCGGTACTGCATGGCAACGCCGAGTTCCTGCAAGTTCATCTGGAAGCAACCGTCACCCGCATAGCAGATCACGGTGCGATCGGGGTTCTCGAGCTTGGCGGCAATGGCCGCCGGCAGGCCGTAGCCCATCGATCCCACGGTCGGCGCCAGGCTGGTGCCAACGCCCTTGAAGCGGTAGTAGGCATGCGGGTACAAGGCGTAGTTGCCCGCGCCAACGGTGATGCAAGCGTCCTGCGGCACGTTGTCGCGGACGTGGCAGGCAGCCACATTGAGGTTGAGGGCGCCCGGCGCGGCCTTGGGTTCCTGCTCGGCCAGGTAGACCTGATGGGCGTCATGCCCGGCGTTGCGCGCCCCCGGGGAACGCGATGGGGAGAGTTCGCTCACCGCGGCGGCAAACGAAACCACGTCCGCGGCAATCGGCAGCGTGGGATGGAACACGCGGCCAAGCTCATTGGCGTCGGGGTACACGTGGACCAGCCTCTGCTTCGGCAGCGGGCTTTGCACCACCGTGTAGCCCTCGCTGGTGGCCTCGCCCATGCGCGTGCCCACCGCGATCAGCAGGTCGCTTTCCTGTACGCGCTTGCGCAACGATTCGGGCATGGCCCAGCCCACATGCCCGGCAAAGTTCGGATGATGGTTGTCGAAGCACTCCAGGCGGCGCCAGGCCACCCCGACCGGCAGCGCGAAGCGCTCGGCAAACCCTTCCATCTGCCGCGACGCCTGCGGCGTCCAGCCCGATCCGCCCAGCAGCAGGAACGGGCGCTCCGCCTGCTCGATCAGCTCGGCCAGCGAGGCCACGGCGTCGGGCGTCGGCGCGCTATAGGCACGGCGGTAACGTGGCACGTCGGCCACCGTGGCCTTGCCCCACAGCGTGTCCTCGGGCAGCGCCAGCACGACTGGGCCGGGCCGCCCGCTGGTGGCTACCGCGAAGGCGCGTGCGATGAATTCGGGAATGCGCTCGGTGCGGTCGATCTGCGCCACCCATTTGGTCATCTGGCCAAACATGCGGCGGTAGTCGACCTCCTGGAACGCTTCACGCTCGTAGAAATCGTTGCCGACCTGGCCAACGAACAGGATCATGGGGGTCGAATCCTGGTAGGCGGTGTGCACGGCGATGCTGGCGTTGGTGGCGCCGGGGCCGCGCGTGACAAAGCAGATGCCGGGCTCGCCGGTCAGCTTGCCTTGCGCCTCGGCCATATAACCCGCCCCGCCTTCCTGCCGGCACACGATGGGCTGGATCTTGTCCTGATGGTCGTACAGCGCGTCGATGCAAGGCAGGTAGCTTTCGCCCGGCACCAGGAAGACGCGTTTCACGCCCTGGATAATCAGTTGGTCGATCAGGATCTGGCCACCGTTGCGCTCAGTGCGCGCCGGCAATGATTGCGGCGATTGCTTGTTCATGGTCGTGAATTCCGTTTTTGCGATCGCCGCCCGCTTCAGCTTGGGTGCGGCGATCCTTCGAAGTCTTGAATACGATGTTTGCGGGCTTGGGCTTTGGCTTGGGCTTGCGCGCAGGCAGTTACTGCAGGAGCGCGGCTTCCAGGATGCCCAGCCCTTCGTCCATCACGGCGTCAGGGATGGTCAGCGGGAACAGGAAGCGCACCACGTTGCCGTAGACACCGCAGGAGAGCAGCAGCAGGCCGCGCTCCAGGGCGCGGTCTTGCACTTGCCGCGTGAATTCGGGATTGGGGCTGCCGTCGGCCTTGCGGAACTCCACGGCAATCATGGCGCCCACGCCGCGGACCTCGCCGATCTCCGGCACGCGCGACTTCAGGCCATCCAGCTTGTCCTGCAACCGCTGGCCGAGCGCGGCGCCGCGCTCGATCAGCCTCTCGCTTTCCAGCACCTCCAGCACCGCCAGTGCCGAGGCCACCGCCAGCGGGTTGCCGGCGTAGGTGCCGCCCAGCCCGCCGGGGGCCGGCGCGTCCATGATCTCGGCCCGGCCGCAAACGGCCGACAAGGGCATGCCGCCGGCCAGGCTCTTGGCCATGGTGGTCAGGTCCGGCGTGACGTCGTAGTGCTCCATGGCAAAGAGCTTGCCGGTGCGGCCAAATCCGGTCTGCACTTCATCGGCCACCAGCAGGATGCCGTGCTCGTCGCAGATGCCGCGCAGCGCGCGCACGAACTCGGCCGGCGCCACGTTGAAACCGCCCTCGCCCTGGACCGGCTCGAAGATGATGGCCGCGACCCGCTTCGGGTCCACATCCGCCTTGAACAGCTGGTGCAGGGCGTTGATCGAATCCTGCACGCTCACGCCATGCAACCCGTACGGGTACGGCGCGTGGAACACGTCGCCCGGGAACGGGCCAAACCCCACCTTGTACGGCACCACCTTGCCGGTCAGCGCCATGCCCATCATGGTGCGGCCGTGGAAGCCGCCGGAGAAGGCAATGACGCCGGGGCGCCCGGTGGCCGCACGGGCAATCTTGATGGCGTTCTCGACGGCCTCGGCGCCGGTGGTGAAAAACGCGGTCTTCTTGGCGAACGCGCCCGGCGCGCGGGCGTTGATCTTCTCGGCCAGTTCGATATAGCTGGCGTAGGGAACGATCTGGTAGGCGGTGTGCGTGAAGCGCTCCATCTGCGCCTGCATGGCTTGCACCAGGCGCGGATGGCGGTGACCGGTATTGAGCACGGCGATGCCGGCCGCGAAGTCGATGTAGCGGTTGCCTTCGACATCCCACAACTCCGAGTTCTCGGCGCGCTCGGCATAGAAGTTGCACATCACACCAACGCCACGGGGCGTGGCGGCATCTTTGCGGCGTACCAGGTCTGCGTTCTTCATTGCATGCTCCATTGCATTGGTGTCCTGCTGTCTTGTCTGGATCTGGGCGGCGGCGCCGTGAGGGGCCGGCCGGGAAATCGGGGGAAAGCGCTTCGGGTCAGGCTTCAGGTCAGACCAGTGCGGCCCTCCGCATGGCGCTAAAGCCGCTTTTTGTGCCACCGCATTTGAAACTCAACAGGTGGCCGGACCAATTCTATGGCTTTCACAGAAAAATTGCCAAATCTTTTGATTTTTTGACTGGGTGGTCAGTCCAATTGAGGGTGATAGTTTCACGTTTTGCCCAGTACGCGCGCTGCGATGCGCGGGAAAGATGACCGATAGCACCCGGAGCGCATGCCCGGCTTGCTGCCAATCCGGGGCCAATTGGCCGGACCACTCCCGCTGGCGCCCCGGAAAGCCGGGCGAAACTCGCCCTGCCCCTTGAACAGACACCGGGTTTTGCTGTATTGATCAGGCCATCAGTCAATTTGCAGCGGCCTTGCCTTCATGTCCTTACTTCAAGCGGTTTCAGCGCAGCGCCTTTACCGGCTGATCGCCGACCAGATTGCCAAGAAAATCAGCGCAGGCGAGTTCGCCCCCGGCGAGCGCCTGCCCGCGGAGCGCGAGCTGGCCGAGCAGCTCAACGTCGCGCGCTCCACGCTGCGCGAAGCGTTGATCGCGCTCGAGATCGGCGGCTATATCGAGGTGCGCGTCGGCAGCGGCGTATTCGTGCTGGACCCCAAGGAGAACGGGCAAGCGGCCGTCAACGGCGCCGCGCCCGATCCGGCGGCCGAGATCGATGCCCGCCTGGGCGCGGCGCTGGAAGCCAGCCCGTTCGAGCTGATCGAGACGCGCACGCTGTTCGAACCGGAATGCGCGGCGCTGGCAGCCCAGCAAGGCACGCCGGAGCAGATCGCCGCGATCGAAGAGGCACACCGGAGGATGAACCCCGACCAGTCCCCGGAAGCTGGCGACTTCGCGCATGACCGGGCCTTCCACCAGGCCATCGCCGACGCTTGCGGCAATGCGGCACTGGCATCGGTGGTCACCCATGTATGGGATCTGTGTGAGGCCAGCCCCTTGTATAAGCGGCTCGACAAGCATTTTGTGGATGCGTCTGCCTGGCGCGCGGCGGTTGGCGAGCACGACCGCATCGTCAGCGCGATTGTGGCGCGGGACCCCATCCGGGCGCGCCACGCCATGTCGTTCCATCTGCTGGCGATCGTGTCGCGCTTGTCCGAGGACATCGCTGAGTAGGTCGGACAGCCCCTTTGCCGGGCCCGGGCAATCCGGGTCCGGGCGCACATCGCTGGTGCAAGCCAGGCCCGATCCGGCGCCTCCAGCCGCCCACTTTCGCACCAATTCCACCCGCGGACCTTAGCCAAAAGTGCCATTTAGTCACTTTTGTTGCTGGCACGTGGCTTGCGTTAACGAAGCCAAAGTGATGAAATTCGCCCCAACAGGCCGGACCACCTGCCCACCAGACCTAGAACAACTACCTATTACGCTTAATTTCTCGGCCATCTACGCTATATTGGTCTGACCACCCGAACAAAAAGACATCCAAAGCATCACCCCGCATCGGCCCCCTTACCTCACGCGTGCCCAAGCCTGCCCGCATTACTGGAAAGCCTCATGAACCCCGACCACGCCCCCACCCACCAGCCCGAAGCCGGGCGAGCGCCCCGCAACATGAAAAAGATTGCCGCGGCCAGCGTCATCGGCACCACGGTCGAGTGGTATGACCTGTTTATCTTCGCCACGGCCTCGGCCCTGGTCTTCAACAAGGTCTTCTTCCCGGCCTTCGACCCGCTCACCGGCACGCTGCTCGCCTTTGGCACCTTCGCATCGGCCTATCTGGCCCGCATCCTCGGCGCGGCGCTGTTTGGCCACTTCGGCGACAAGGTCGGCCGCAAGTCCATGCTGCTGATCTCACTCATCATGATGGGCTCGGCCACCTTTGCCATCGGCCTGCTGCCGGACTACCGCTCGATCGGTATCTGGGCGCCCATCCTGCTGCTCACCTTGCGCGTGATACAGGGCCTGGCCCTGGGCGGCGAGTGGGGCGGCGCGGTGCTGATGGCGGTGGAACACGCCCCGGCCGACAAGCGCGGCCTGTACGGATCGTGGGTGCAGATCGGCGTGCCCGCCGGCACGCTGATCGCCAACCTGGCGTTCCTGCTCTGCAATGCCGTGCTGTCGAATGAGGCGCTGTTGTCCTGGGGCTGGCGCATTCCGTTCCTGGCCAGCGTCTTGCTGGTGGGCGTGGGCATGTACATCCGCCTGAACACGTCGGAAACGCCGTCGTTCAGCAAGGTCAAGGCCACCGCCGCGCAGGTGAAGATCCCGCTGGCGGAAGTGCTGACGAAATCTTGGAAGCAAGTCCTGCTGGGCGGCATCGCGACGATGTCGACCGGCACGGCCTTCAACCTGATCGTGGCGTTCGGGCTGACGTACGGCACGCAGACGCTCGGCTTCTCCCGCAACCAGATGCTCACCATCGCGCTGATCTCATGCGCGCTGTGCGTCGTGCTGCTGCCGCTGTTTGGCCTGCTGTCGGACAAGGTGGGCCGCAAGCCGGTGATCATCGGCGGCATCATCGCCGAGGCGCTGCTTGCCTTCCCGCTGTTCTGGCTGCTGGACACCAAGGTGTTCTCGTTCGCCCTGCTCGGCTACCTGCTGATGATGAGCGCCTTCGCGGCCAACTACGGTCCGATCGCCACATTCCTGGCGGAGTTGTTCGGCACCAAGGTGCGTTACTCGGGCCTGTCGATCAGCTACATGCTGTCCGGGCTGCTGGGGAGCGCCGCCACGCCGATCATCACCACCGCGCTGCTGTCCGCCACGGGCCGCGGCTCCTCCGTTGCCTGGTACATGATCGGCTCCGCGCTGATTTCCGCCGCCGCGCTGTTGCTGCTGGCCGAGACGCTCGGCAGGCATGCCCCGGCGGCGGCCACCGGAGTGGACGCCACCACCTCGCTGTCCTGAGTGAGCGCCATGCAAGCCAAACTTGACACGGCGCTGCTGCGCCAGCTTGAACGCGTGAGCTTCCCCACGCTCGGGCATTTCCTTGAAGACGGCTTTGCCAGCCACGAGATCCGCGCGCTCGCGCCCAACGTGAAGGTCGTTGGCCGTGCCGTCACGCTGCGCCTGGCCACGCCCAACGCCATCGCCGTGAACCGGGCGCTGGCCAGCCTCACGCCCGGCGATGTGCTGGTGATCGACGCCTGCGGCGACCATGCGCATGCCCCCGTTGGCGCCGTCACCGGCACCGCAGCCTTGTGCGCCGGCGCCAGGGGCATCATCGTCGACGGCGTGGTGACGGACATCCTGGAGCTGCGCGCCATGGGGATGCCGGTATTCGCGCGCGGCACCAGCGTCCTGACCACCAAGCGCATCGACGACGGCGGCAGCGCCGTCAATGAGCCGGTGATCTGCGGCGGCGTCACCGTCAACCCAGGAGACATCGTGCTGGCGGATGACAACGGCGTGCTGTTCCTCGCGCCGGATGTCGCCGCCGCCATCATCGACCAGGCGCTGGCTTCCGATGAAGCCGAGCCGGCGATCCTGGCCCGCCTGCAGGCGGGTGAGCCGACCAGTGCCGTGCTGTTCCAGGGCGCTGGACACGCGCCCGCCACGAGAGAAACGCCATGAGCACCCAAGCGACAAGACGGCCGCCAGGATTGCGGCGCAGCTGGCTGTTCGTGCCCGGCCTGGACCCCGTGCGCCAGCAGGCGGCCCTGGAGAGCGGGCCGGATGTGGTGGTCGCCGACCTGGAGGAATTCACCAGCCCCGCAGACCGTCCCGCGGCGCGCGCGCGGATCGCCGCCCTGATGGGCGAATGCCGGGCGCGCGGCATTGTCGGCGCCGTGCGCGTCAACAAGCTGGATGGCGATGGGCTGGAAGACCTGCGCGGCGTGCTGCCCGGCGCGCCCGCGGCGATCCTGCTGCCGCACACCGAGTCGGGCGCGCAGATCCTGGCGCTCGACCAGCTGATCACCGGCCTTGAGCGCGAGCTTGGCTTGCCGCATGGCCACACCGAGATCGTGCCGACGCTGGAATCCGCGCGGGGCATCGTTGCCGCGCCCGCCATCCTGTCGGCCAGCCCGCGCGTCAGTGCCTGCCTGCTGGCGGCCGAAGACCTGAGCGCGGATCTCGATGCGGTGCGCGGCCCGGACGGCGTCGAGCTGCATCATGTGCGCGCGCGCTTCCTGGTGGACTGCATTGCCGCAGGCTGCGTGCCGATCGACTGTCCGTTCAACTACCAGGATGCCACGGCGCTGGCGGAGGACCTCGCCTGGGCCAGGCGGATCGGGCTGAAGGCGAAATGCACGGTGTTCCCGCATCAGGTCGCCGCGATACACGCCGCGCTGACGCCATCGGCGCAGCAGGTCACGCAGGCGCAAAACAGGGTTGGCAGGTATGAGGCGGTGCGCGACGGCAAGCCCGCGCAGGGCCCGCGCATCGATTCGCCGGACTACAACACGGCACGCCGCCTGCTGGCGCGCCATGCCGGGTTCGTGCAATGGGCGCAGGCCTGCGCAGGCACGGCGGCCAGCTAGCGGGTTAGCGGTTTAGCCAGTCAGCGAGTTGCCCATCTAGATGATGACCACCTTGTTCCTGCCGTCGGCCTTGGCCATATAGAGCGCGCGGTCCGCAAGCGCGAACCCCTCGCGAGACCCGGGCTCGACGGCGCCCTTCTTGCGCGCCAGCGAGGCGCCGATGCTCAGCGTCACGCTGCCGAACGGCGAGCCGCGGTGCTCGATCTTCAAGCGCTCCACGCTCAGGCGCAGGTCTTCCAGCGCCGTCTCCAGCGCTGGCCGTGGCGCGCCGCACAGCAGCAGCCCGAACTCTTCCCCGCCCAGGCGCCCGGCGAGCATGCGATGCGCATCGGCAATCGATTGCAGCACCGATGCGACCTCGCGCAAGCAGGTGTCGCCCGCCGGATGCCCGTAGGCGTCGTTGTATCGCTTGAACCAGTCGACGTCGACCATGACCGCGCCGATTTCTTCTCCGTCGGCGGTTTCATGCCATCTGCGGCGAACGCTCTCCAGCATGGCGCGCCGGTTGAACAGTTGCGTGAGCGGATCGATCGCGGTGGCAGTGCGCAGCTTCAGGTCGTTCTCTACCATGGCACGCAGGTGCCTGAAGACCTCGCACTGCGCCAGGGTGATGCGGTGCGGCGCCGAATCCATCGCGCAGAGCGCGCCGACGACCGTGCCACAGGGCCCATTGATCGGGATCGCTGCGTAGAAACGCACGAAGGGGAAGCATCTGACCAGCATGCATTCGCCAAAGCGTGGATCGGCCAGCGCGTCCTCAAGCACGAACAGGTCGCCGTGCCGCACCACATGATCGCAAAGCGAGTGCTTGCGCGAGATAGGCGAAAGCGGCATGCCCACCGCGCCCCGATAGTGCTGGTGCTCCTCGTCGAGCAACGTAACCGCCGTCATGGCGGCACCCGTCGCATTCTTCAGGATCGCGGCGGCATGGCGAAAGCACTCGCGGATCACCTGGTCATCGTGCAGCAGCCAGTCGATGACCGACGGCTCGGCATGCTGCCCGCTGGCGTCAATCTCGTCCGGCAGCAGCCTGCTGGCGGGGCGGTCGTATTCGGTGGCGAGGCGCAAGGTCTACTTTCGAAATCAGCGGGTGCCCCTCCTAACGGCGAGCCATCCGCAAACTTGAATGCCCTGCGCCGGTCAGTCCGAGCGCCCCGGCAGCATGATGGGGCCATCCTGATCGTCGCTGCCGTCCATCACCACCAGCGCATCGCCAGCCCAGAACACCTCCGCCAACGGCACGCCGGACGCCGATGCCTGGCCGATCTGCTTCCCGTCGGCGGTGTACACCCGCACATAGCCGTTCACATAGTAGAGCTTGTCCGAGCCTTGTCCCGGAAAGGCCATGGTCGGCACCCAGCTACGCCAGCTGGCCAGCTTGTATTTCTGATAATAGAAGGCCCCGTTGGGGCTGTATGCCTTGCCGCCATAGGCCACGCCGTAATAACAATAGAGATATGCGGGGTAAGCCAGGATGGCGATTGCCGCGGCGGCAATTAGAAGAGACTTTTTCTTCATGTCTTGTTAAGTGATTGCCCCGACCGAGGGATTGCCCGCACGCCAACGGGCCAACTGGCCAACGCGCCAGCGCGTCAACGTGCGGCCTGCCTCACCGGGACGAAGACCTCCCAGTGCTGGGTCCAGCCGCCTGCGGTACGCGGGCAGCGCACCGCTACGCTCTGGCTGGACAGCCCCTGGCTTTTCGGCGCCCATTGCACACCCAAGGCCGTGGCGCAGCGGGGCACCAGCACCTTGTTGTTCGGCTCGCCCGCTACCCAGCGGGTGCCCGCTTGCTGGTTCTGCGCAGCCACGAACGCCGCGGCAGCCTGCTGCATCTGCGCCAGATCCTGAATAGGAGGCGGATTGTACGGCACAGGCCCGCGGGCCTGTACCGCCGTGCATGCCAGCCCGAGCGCAAGCGCCGCCATGGCACTGCGCATCGGCATGCCGGGCCTCATGATCGCTCCCCTTGCGCAAGCGTTGCCTTGTGCTGGCGCCGGGCGCGCGCGTGCAGGCGGCGCAGTATCACGTCAAAGGACTCCAGCTGCCGGTTGATCTCCGCCTGGCCTTGCTCCACCAGGTAGCCGCGGAAGGCGACCGCCACGCGCGGCAGGCGCACGCCCGGCAGGTTCAGTACGTACCAGTCGCGCTCGATGGGATTGCCTTGCAGCGGCAACAGCCCGATCAGCCCGGCCTGGAATTCCAGTGTGCAGGCGTGCAGGGAGAGAAATGCAAGCCCCAACCCTGCCGACACCATCCGCTTGATCGCCGCGTTGCTGGACAGCTCGGAGCCCAGGGGCAGCCGCAGGCCGGCCTCCCTGAACAGCCGCTCCACGGTATTGCGCGTGCCGGAGCCGCGCTCGCGCACCAGCAGGTTCTCCGCCACCAGGTCCTGCAGCGTGAGATTGCGGCGCGCCATCAAAGGATGGTCCGGCGCCGCGATGAATGCCATGGGGTGCTTGGCGAACGGCGTCGCCTGCGTGCGGATGTCCGTGGGTGGCCGGCCAATGATGGCAAGGTCGATCTCGTGCATGGCCAGCATCCGCACGATCTCCTCGCGGTTGCCCACATGGAGCTTGATCTTGACATCGGGCTGGTCCGCGGTGAATGCCACCAGCATCGAGGGCAGCAGGTACTCCGCCGTCGTGATGGCGCCGACCCGCAGCGTGCCGGCCAGGTTGCCCTTGAGCGCCGCCACCTCCTCGGTGGCTTCGCGCCACAGCCGCAGGATCTGACCGGCGTAGCCCGCCATCACCTCACCGGCGGGCGTGAGCTGCGCGCCCCGGCCCGCGCGCTGCAGCAGCGGCGCCCCAATCGCTTCCTCAAGCAGCTTGATCTGCAGCGACACCGTTGGCTGCGTGATGTGCAATTCCTCCGCCGCGCGGGAAACGCCGCCCAGGCGGGCAATGGCATCGATGGCGTTGAGCTGCCGGAAGGTGGTGGTGCGATTCATAGTAGAAAACCTATTGGTCGGTTTTATAAACCAATTTTTCAATATGAAGCGGCTACCTTATAGTGCCCTGGCCGGAAACGCAATCGCGTCCGCGTATCGAAAACGTACTGCATAGGGAGAAGAAAAATGTCGCTGGAATTGCTGGTGCTCACCCTGGACGATGTACTCATCCGCGCGGACGAACTGCGCAAGTCCGGCTTCGGCGCAGCACCGCGAGAACGCGATGCCCCACTCCACTCGCATGAGGATGCTTGCAGCGGCGCGCGTGCCGGCATGCCGGCCGGAATCCGTGCCCAGGCCATGCAGCTCATGCGCAGCGCGGAGCTGGGCGGCGCGCGGCTGGCGCTTGCCGCGCCGGTCCCATCGCGCGCGCTGCACATCCTGCTCGATAGCGCCATCGGCCCGGACTGGATGGGCCGCTTTACTGTCGTCGCCACCGCGGACGCGCTGCTGCCCCGGGAAACCGAGATCGAGCTTTACCGGCTGATCCTGCGCACCGCCGACGTGCCCGCGCACCGCGCCTTGCTGGTCGGCGCCACGCCGAGCAGCCTGCGCGCCGCGCAAGCCGTCGGCATGCACACAGCCAGTGTCCAGCCGGCGTATGACGATGCGCCGCGCCAGGCAGGGGCATCCGCCGTGCTGTCAGGATCGCCGGATGCGCTCTGGCCGGACTTCCACGCGTTGGAGTGCATGGTGGACGGCAAGCGGCGGCCGGAGCCGCTCGCAGCAATTTGTCTTGACTTGTCTTGATACTTCTTGATCCAAGCTCGACCTCGCTTTCCCAACGAAAGGCGTGGCGTCTATCTTGCCGGCTTGATTGCCGTGATGAACACTAGCGCCTTGAATGGCAAAAAGGGGCACAACTGTGCCCGCTGACTGCGCCCCCTAACTGCGACCCTATGCTGCCCCGAGCCGCTGCGGCGTACTTGCCGCCGCGCAGCGCTGCCCGCCATCAAACCAGCCCGTAGCGCTGCAACGTATCTCCCAGCCCGAGCAGCTCGACCATCGTCTTGCCCTTCTCCAGCTCTTCGCGGATCTTCGCTTCCTTCAGCTCCCGGTCGGCGCTCCTGGCAATCACGCTGTCTACCTCGTTCGCATCGACCACCACCAGGCCATCGCGGTCGCCCACGATGATGTCGCCGGGATTCACCACCACGCCGCCAAGGCACACCGGCACGTTTACGCGGCCGGGCTGATGCTTGTTGGTGCCTTTGATCGACAGCCCACGGCAGAAGACCGGGAACCCCATCTCGATGATGGCGTTGCCGTCGCGTACCGAACCGTTGACCACAAGCCCGGCAAGGCCGAGCTTCTGCGCGGCGAGCGTGAGCAGGTCGCCCCATGGGCCGGCTTCGAGATAGCCCTTGGCGTCGACCACCAGCACGTCGCCCGGCCTGGTCTTGGTCAGCGCGTAGTGAATCATCAGGTTGTCACTGGGGCGCAGGTCCACCGTCACTGCTGGCCCGGCCATGCGCAAGGTGGGGTCCAGCGGCTTGAGGCCAACGTCGACCGCGCCCTTCTGCCCTTGCGCCTCGTGAATCGTGGCCGCGCCGAGCGCCTTCAGGCGCGTGATCTGTTCCGGGGAGATGGTCATGGCTTTCCTTTCGTTTCCTTTGGTGTCTTGAAGTCGAGGGGCTCTTGCGGCCGCCTGCTTGTCCGCCCGCGCCTGCAGCGCGCTTGCGACCCCCTGATAATACAAAAAAAGTACAATAAAAAGCAAGAAAAGGATTTGACAAGAAAAATACAGCTAAAAAACAGAGTAACACCCCGCATTCGGCGGGGAAGAATACAAACTGAATACATAGCGCAATGAAAGGTGCGCAATACACCTCATCCAGGCAACGGGCATTCCCGCCCGCCACCCTCAGGGCCGTTTTCCGGGGCCGACACGTGGTCTGATACGATTGCCGCCGCGCATGGTGTGCACGCTTGCGCGCAATTTGCATCCCAGTCGCGCCGAGGACATCGCGCGCCGCCCGGCATGGGCACGCCCCGGAAAGAACAAAGCCAGCTATGAAAAAAGGAAGCGAACAGACTTACGAGCAGCTGAAAAAGCGCATCGTGGCGGGTCACTACACCGCGGGCACGCAGCTGAAGGAAGAGCACATCGCCGAGGAAATGGGCGTCAGCAGGACGCCCGTGCGGGCCGCGCTCAAGCGCCTGATCGACGACGGGCTGGCCGTGGCGCAGACCGGCCGCGGCGTGTTTGTCGCGGGCTGGACGCGCTGGGACATCGAGGAGATGTTCAGCCTGCGCGCGCTGCTGGAGCCGTACGCGGCCAGGCTTGCCGCCGAGCGGGCGGATGCGCAGACCATCACCGCGCTCAAGGCTTGCAACGCACGCATGGCCGCCGTGATCGAAGCCGGCGCCAAAGGGGATGACGCCATCGCGGAAATACAGGCGGCGAACAGCGCCTTTCACCGCCTGCTGCTGGAGGCATCCGGCTCCAACCGCCTGAAGTCCATGCTGGAGACGATGATCGACATGCCGGTCATCGTCCGCTCGTTCTTCCTCTATGAACTCGATGACCTCAGGCGCAGCCTGCATCATCACCAGGACATCGTGCTGGCGATGGAGCTGCACAACGGCGAGCTGGCCGCGCAGCTTATGTCGGTCCACCTCCATATCTCCAACCAGCGCTTCATGAGCCGCCGCCTGGACTCGGCGCCGGCGGGGTTGCCGCACGATGCCGACGCCGGCGACGAAGCCGCCGACAAAACAAATTGAGTACAAATCCGGCGCGACCCTGCAAAAAAAGTCGTCAGATGCGCCGAAAAATTAGAGGTATACCCGTAGGCTAGTCATTTCAGATTGTTGCGACTGTTTTTTTTATGTACTCTTGGCCGAAATCAGCCAGGAGATAGTCTTGAACATCGCAATCATTGGCCTGGGGGAAGTCGGCCGTTGCTACGCCACCGCCCTGGCAAGCCTGCCGGGCGTGAAGCTCCACCTCTGCGACACCCATCTCTCGCCCGCAGGCAAGGAACTCGCCACCGCCCGGGGCCTTCCCGTCCATGCGGATATCGGCCCCTGGCTCGCCTCGGCGGACTGGGTCTTGTCCTGCGTATTCGGATCGGCTGCGCTGGCCGTGGCGGGCAACTGCCATGCGCACATGAAAGCAGGCGCAAGCTACGCGGACCTGACGACCGCCAGCCCCGAGGACAAACGCAAGGCCGCCGCCGCGGCATCCGCATCCGGGCTCGCGTATGTCGACGTGGCCGTGATGGGCGCCATCTCGCTGTCGCTGCATCGCACCCCGCTGCTTTGCGCCGGGGCATCCGCCGCCGAATTCTGCAAGCTGGTCAACGCGGCCGGCGGCAAGGCCGAAGCCGTGGAAGGCGGCGTGGCCGGTGATGCGATCTCGCTGAAGATCCTGCGCAGCGTCTTCACCAAGGGCATGGAGGCCCTGTCCGTGGAACTGCTGATGGCCGCCGAGAAGCAAGGCGTGCGCGACAAGCTCTATGGCGTGCTGCGCGACATCGATGAAGCGCCGCTGGCCGGCTTTATCGACATGCTGGTCCGCACCCACACCATCCACGCCCGGCGCCGCACGCACGAGGTGGTGGAAGCGCAAAAAGAACTCGCAAGCGCCGGGCTTGCCTCACTGGTCCTGCCCGGTGTCGAAGCGCGCTTCAGGGCCACGGCCACGGCGCTGGATGCGCATCCCATCCAGGACAACCCCACGATCCAGGACGCGCTTGGCTGGCTGCTGTCCAACCAGCCATAGCCGGCCCCCTCGCTGCGCCCGAATCCGCTTTCAAAATAAAAAGGAGACACCATGCACAAACTCGCCCATGCGTTGCTGGCGACGGCCATTGTTTTGCCCGCCATCGCGGCCACGCCCGCGCTGGCTTCGGACACCTATCCCGGCAAGCCGATCCGGATGATCGTTGGCTTCCCGCCCGGGGGCTCGGCCGACATCAACGCGCGCATCGTCGCGCAGGGCCTCGGCAAGCAGCTGTCCACCTCCGTCGTGCCGGACAACAAGCCCGGCGCCGGTGGCAACATCGCGGCAACGGAAGCCAAGCGCGCCACGGCCGATGGCTACACCATCTTCTACAGCACCTCCGCCGTGGTGCTGGCCCCGGCGCTGTACCAGAACGTGCAATTCGATACGTTCGCGGATTTCGTGCCGGTCTCGCTCACCGCCATCGTGCCGCTGGTCCTGGTCACCACGCCAGGCCTGCCGGTGAAGAACGTGCATGAACTGGTGGCCTACGCCAAGGCAAACCCCGGCAAGCTGAACTACGCGTCATCTGGTGCCGGCGCCTTGCTCCATCTCGGCGGCGCGCTCTTTGCCAAGGAAACCGGCATCCAGGTCACCCATGTCGCCTACAAGGGCAGTGCGCCGGCGATCACCGACCTGATCGCGGGCTCGACGCAGTTCATGTTCCTGCCGCTGAGCGACGCCCAGCCGCTGATCAAGGGCGGCAAGCTGAAAGCCCTGGCCATCACCAGCGCCAAGCGCTCGACGCTGCTGCCGGAGATCCCGACGATCAAGGAAGCGAGCGGGATGAGCGCCCTGGAAATGGGCGCGTGGCAAGGCATCCTGGTGCCAAAAGGAACGCCGGAGCCCATCGTCAGGCAACTGCGGGAAGCAACCGACAGGACATTGAAAGACGAGGCGGTGCGCGCCAAGCTGATCGCCCAGGGCTCCGACATCCTCGGCGGCACGCCCCAGCAATACACGGCCTACATGAAGAGCGAGGCCACGCGCTGGGGCCAGATCATCAAGGAGTCTGGCGCCAAGGTGGAATAAGCCTGCCGGGCGGGGATCCGGTCAGGGCACGCCGGCCTGCCGCAGATGCTCCCCGAGAAGCCGCGCGGCGGTTGACAAGGGCACGCCCGAGCGCGTTGCCAGCAGAAGCCGCCGGCTGGCCCAAGCGTCCGACAAGCCGACCATATGCAGCCCCAGCGCCTTGGCCTGGGCGCGGCACACGGCTTGCGGCAGGACGCCTACGCCAAGGTCGGCCGCAATCATCTGGCACATCGCGTCGAAGCTGCGGACCTGGATGCGAAGCCGAAGCGGCCGCCCGGCCTGCTCCGCCGCGCGCGAGGTCAGCTCCAGCAACGCACTGCCGCGATTGAGCCCGACCATGTCGTACTCCAGGCAGCTCGCGAAATCGACGCGCCGCTTGCGCGCAAGGGGATGGCGGCGCGAGCACAGCAGCACCAGCGTGTCGGTCTGGAAATCGCTGATGTCCAGGCCATCCGTGGGCGTGCCTTCCGATAACACGCCGATATCCGCCAGGCCGTCCACCAGCGCGCGGGCGATATCGCCGCTGAGTTGCTCCTCGACTTCCACATGAACCCCCGCATGCTGCGCCAGGAAGGTGGCAAGCCTGGCAGGCAGGAACTCCGTCAGGGCGGACATATTGGCCCACAGCCGCACATGGCCCAGCAAGCCGCGTGAATGGTCCTGCAGCTCCGCGCTGAAGCGCTCGAAGCCCTGGAACAGGCGCATGGCATGCTGCATGGCCATATGGCCCACGGGCGTGAGCGTCACCCCCTTGGACGTGCGCTCCAGCAACTGGAAGCCCGTGGTTTCCTCGAAATCCGACAAGCGCCGGCTGGCCGCCGACAGGGCCAGGTGGCAGGCGGCCGCGCCTTGCGTGATGCTGCCGGTCTGCACGACCGCGCAGAACAGGCGCAGCGTCACGAAATCTACTCGGGCGGGATTGAGAGGCCAGGTCATTGGCGCATTCTAGCCCGGGTCCTTCGCGTTTTGCGAAGCCGGATTGTGGAGATCGCAATTCCGCCAGCGGCGCCGCACCCATAGAGTGGCGGGGACGGCCCGAGCCAAGACGACGGCACCACGGCTTGGCGAACACAAGCCGGATCAAGCCGCCGGTGGCCGGCCGGCGCGTCATCCGCAACCCGCAAAAGGAGTGCAAGCATGCATCACGGCCAAGGCATCCGCCTGCAGTTCAATGAAGTGGCGACCCGCGACGGTTTCCAGATGGAGTGCGATTTCATCGAGACGGATGACAAGGTCGCCCTGCTCGACGCGCTGGGCGGCCTGGGCTTCGCCAAGATCGAAGTCACGTCGTTCACGTCGCTTAAGGCCATCCCGGCGCTCAAGGATGCCGAGGCGGTCATGCAGCGTATCCGGCGCGCGCCCGGCGTGGTGTACACCGCGCTGGTGCCGAACGTGCGCGGTGCAGAGCGCGCGCTGGAGTCCGCCACCGACGAGTTCAACCTCGTCATGTCGGTGAGCGCGACCCACAACCTGGCCAACCTGCGCATGACGCAAGCGCAATCGTTGAGCCAGCTGCAGGACGTGATCGCGCTCGCCACGCAACGCGGCGTGCCGGTGAACGTCTCGCTGTCCTGCGTATTCGGCTGCCCGATGGAAGGCGAGATCGCGGCCGAAGCTGTGCTTGGATGGGTCGCTCGCTTTGCCAGCCTGGGCGTGCACGGCATCACGCTATGCGACACCACCGGCATGGCGTACCCCAACCAGGTACAGGCCCTGTGCGAGGCCGCGCAGGCACGCTTTCCCAGGCTCGAATTCACTGCCCATTTCCACAACACGCGTGGCATGGGCCTGGTCAATGCAGTGGCCGCCGTGCAAGCCGGCATCCGCCGCTTCGACACGTCGCTTGGGGGCATCGGCGGCTGCCCCTACGCGCCCGGCGCCACCGGCAACGTCGCCACCGAAGACATGGTGCATCTGTTCGACTGCATGGGCTATGACACCGGCATGGACTTGCCCGGCTTGCTCGGCGCTGCCGCCACCCTGCGCCAGCTGCTCAAGCACGACCTGCCCGCGCAGGTTTCGCAGGCCGGGCCGCGCCTGACGCGTCACGCCCCGCCGGCGGATTTCGCGGATATTCGCCGGCGTGCTCTTGCGCGCTGAGCCTGGCCGGGATTTTGACGTCCAGCCCGTCCTGCAGCACCCGGTAATGCGCTTGCACTCCGCGACCGCTGATGGTGGGTCGTGTGGCCGGAACATGAGAACCATCGAGAAGTGCATCGCGAGAGTCGAGGAGAACGCGCCTTGTCCGACGGTGTCATCGCTTGCCGGGGCGCGGTGAGATTCTCTTGTCCGTATGCAACTTGTCCTGATGGATCACGGGAACTTTAGTCGCGGATGCCATGGTGACCGGAGCGCCCGGAGGACAAGATAAGGCGTTGGCCGTTGCGACCAACTCCTTTCTCAAGGACTGAAGCGCCTTGATATGGGCATCGATTTGTCCGATCTTGGCGCTCAAGCGTTGCTCTATCTCGGCCCGGCCAAACCTGCCGTCAATCAGTTGCGGGATGATTTCCCGAATCTCGGCAAGCGAGAACCCGAGCGTTTGCGCGCTACGGATGAATTGAATGTGCCGAACGGCCTGGGTGTCGTATGAACGATAGCCATTGCCCAGCCTAGCGGGCGGCGCCAACAGTCCCACCTTTTCGTAGTGACGCAGGGTATCTGTAGTCGTGCCAACTGCCTTCGCCAACTCGCTGATGTTCACCTGTGACCCCCGTCAAACGCGACGTCCCTGATTTGTCTTGACCTTGGAGTCTACACCAAGGTTTAAGGTGCGCGTGGGATGCACTCCGCAGCATCCCGGAACCATCGACAAAGGTGACGCCATGTTTCGTATGCTTGTTCTTCTACTGCTGTCTGCTATTGCCATGCCTGCTATCGCCGACAATGGCTCGGCACCAGGCAGCCCATCGACTTCGGGCCAACCCAAGGTAGCTTTTGCGATCATCAGAACCGCGGAGCTATCCGTTACCGAGGCCTTGGTCTACTCCGGCGGGAGCTTCGCGCGCAAGGTGAGCAATAACTTCTCCGCGTTCCTGGTGAAACACGGCACTGACACGCTGCTGTTTGACGCAGGGCTGGGCTCGAAGGTGGCCGATCAATATCGGCAAGATATGCCTTGGTGGCAAAGCCTGTTTTTCAAGTACGAGAATCCGGTGGCCCCGGTGATCGACCAGCTATTGCGCGCCGGCATGGCACCCGTGCAAACGATTATCCTGAGCCACAGTCACTGGGATCATGCCAGCGGCATTAGCGACTTCCCGAATGCCACGGTGCTGGTGCATCCCGCGGAGCTGTCGGTGATCAGGCGCCCTACCGCTGGCGTCGGCGGCAGCTGGCCCTCGCAAGTCAGCGCGCAATCGATCAAATGGAAAAGCTTGGCATTCGAACCGGTGTCATACAAAGGGTTCGCGAACAGCCTGGATCTCTATGGAGACGGCACGGTCGTGCTCGTTCCTCTTCTCGGTCATACCCCCGGTTCGATCGGCATGTTCATCGCTGTCGACTCCGGTGCACAGTACTTCCTGGTGGGCGATGCAGTCTGGAATGCGAAGGCATTGAAGCTTGGCAGCCCGAAGTTCTGGGCAGCACGTTGGTTGGTGGATGGCGACATTGAACAAACCCAGGACGCGGTGGATCAGATTCGCGCGCTGGCGGGCAGGCATCCGGATATTGTCGTGGTTCCGGCGCACGATGGGCCGGTACAGACGTCACTGGGATACTTCCCAGCCTGGGTGGAATGGGGTGACGTTCAGGCCGGCGCCTTCCCCATGCCGTGCAGACTCTCCTGACGCGGCACGCCCCGCCGGCGGACTTCGAGCACATTCGCCAGCGTGCGCTTGCGCGCTGAGCCTGCGCGGGATATTGACGCCCAGCCGGGCCTGCTGCATGATCCGCAGATGCACTTCCCGGCTCTCCACACCTCGACCACTATCACTACCACGACCGCTGATGGCGGGTCGTGTGGTCGGACCATGAGCCAGGAATAAGCCGCTCAAGTCTTCACCCCAAGGCCCCGCCAGCGATGGACGGGGCCTTTTGGTTTCTGCGCCCGCGCTGGCATCACAGGAGAAACACCATGCCAAGCAGTGCAAGCGCCGGACGTTCCGCCCTGTTGATCATCGACATGCAGGTCGGCATGTTCAACGGTCCGCAGAAGCCCTATGAAGGGCAGCGCGTCCTCGCCACCATCAACACGCTCATCGCGAAAGCCCGCGAAGCGGGCGCGCCCATTTTTGCCGTGCGCCACACCGGCCCGCTGGGATCTCCACTGGAGCCCGGCAGCGCGCTGTCGCAACTGCTTCCCGAGCTTGCGGTGGATGCCGTGACGGACACGGTGTTCGATAAAGCCCGGCCCAGCTGCTTTGCCGGAACCGGGCTGGCAGGCTGGCTGGCGGATGCCGGCGTTGCCGAACTGGTCATCGCCGGCATGAAGACGGAGTACTGCGTCGACACGACTTGCCGTGCCGCCGCGGAGCTAGGCTTCAGGCCGGTGCTGGTCGCGGACGGACATACCTGCATGGACACGCCGGTGCTGCCGGCGCAGGCCATCATCGCGCATCACAACCGGACGTTGAGCGGGCCGTTCGTGCAACTGGTGAGCGCGGCGGACTGCCTGTTCGTACAACAATCAGCATAACAATCAACGCCGCGTCGATAGCCTCGAGATGCGTTCGTCCGGTGTTCGTGGATGGCGACAAGGTCGTCGTGCGCTGTCCGAGGCGGTCCGCGGCGGCACTTTGTAACGTACGCTACAAAAAATCTGAAGGCTGAGCCGGGTGCTGCACTGACAAACAAATACGCTCAGCGTCCATCAGGCGAAACCGAGGGTTTCTACGCGGTCTTGCCGAGCTACCCAAATGATATTCTCGCCTTTGTTTTACGTTCTGTAATATCTATTACATCATGCTGCCGCACCGCATAGTGGCCCGGCAGTCCCTTTTTCGGAGAGCAGGTTGGCCAGGTTATCAATCAGGGAAATGCTGGCAGACCAGGGCGCCGGCTTCACCGCGGCGGAGCTGAAGGTAGTGGAAACGCTGCTCGCCAGCTACCCGAGTGCCGCGCTGACCTCCATCTCCAACCTCGCGGGACAAGCCGGGGTCAGCGATCCCACTGTGTACCGGATGGTCGTGAAGCTGGGATTCGACGGCTACCCGTCATTTCAGCGAGCGCTGCTGGCGGAGGTCGACGAGGCAATGAATTCGCCGCTGTCCCGGCTCGGCGCACCGGGCGACGCAGCACTCGGAGAAGACTTCCAGAAGGGGGCGCTGGCAAGCCTGGCGATATCGGTCGAGCGCGTGGCGCAGCACGCTTCGCCGGAGGACTTCAACATCGCCGTCGAGTTGCTTGGCAATGCGCGGTCCGCCGTGTTCTGCACCGGCGGACGATCGAGCTTGTTCCTCGCCTCGCGGCTCGCGTCGCACCTGACGCATATCCGGCCCAAGGTCCGCCTCGTCGAGCCTGCCCTGGAGCGGGCGAACGAGGTACTGGTCGACATCGGGCCAGACGATGCGCTGGTCGTTTTCGATTACCGCCGCTATCAGAAAAGCGTCATCGACTTTGCCGCCGCGGCGCATCGCCAGGGCGCAAGGATCATCCTGTTTACCGACGAGTGGAAGTCGCCGATTGCCGGCTTCGCCACGGCCACGCTAAGCAGTTTTGTGCAGACCGGCTCGCCGTTTGATACCAAGGTACCCGCGCTGGCGCAATGCGAGACCTTAATTGCCGCGCTCATCGCCCGCTTTCCCGAGGAGGCAAGGCGCCGGCTCGAAGCCATCGAGGCCGTACGCAGCTCTGCCACCCCCGAGGGGGCAAGCATCGATTTCTAGAATGCCTTTCCTTTCAGGAGAAAAATGAAATGGCCACTCAGCAGTTTTCATTGATACGTCGGGGCAGCCCGCTGGCGTTGGCGCTCGCCCTGCTAAGCGCGTGCTCGACGCAGACCGGGGTGTCCTCGACACCGCCGGCCACAACCGCTCCCACGGCAACTGCCCTGCCCGCGGCACCGGAAGTCTCGTCCGGCTACCGGCCGGGCATGACGACCACCTACGCCGACAAGCACATGGCCGCGGCCGCCAATCCTCTGGCCACCGAAGCCGGCCGCAAGATCCTGCGCGCGGGCGGCACGGCCATCGATGCGGCCGTTGCCATGCAGGCAGTACTGACGCTGGTCGAGCCGCAAGCCACCGGCATCGGCGGCGGCGCCTTCATCATGTACTGGGACGGCAAGCGCGTGCAGGCTTATGACGGCCGCGAGACCGCGCCCGCCGGCGCCGGCGAGAATCTCTTCATGCGCCCCGACGGCAAACCCATGAGCTTCAGCGAAGGGCAGATCGGCGGGCGCTCGGTGGGCACCCCCGGCGTGCTGCGCGCGCTGGAACTGGCGCACCGCCAGCATGGCAAGCTGCCCTGGGCCAAGCTGTTCGAGCCGGCCATCGCGCTGGCAGAGCAGGGTTTCCCGATTTCGCCGCGCCTTTATACGCAGATCGCCGCCGACAAGTTCCTTCCGGCCTCGCCCGAGATGGCAACCTACTTCCTGACGCCGGACGGCAAGCCCAGGCCGGTCGGCACCATGCTGAAGAATCCGGCGCTGGCCAAGACGCTGCGCGAGATCGCGCGGCGCGGGCCAAACGTGCTTTATACCGGCCCGATTGCCAGTGAGATCGTCAAGCAGGTCAACGGCAGCGCCAATCCGGGCTCGCTCTCGCTGGCTGACCTGAAGGATTACCGCGCCAAGGAGCGCGCGCCCATTTGCAGCGACTACAAGCGCTGGAAGATCTGCGGCATGCCGCCGCCTTCATCAGGCGGCATCGCGATCGCGCAGATGCTCGGCGCCTTGCAGGCACTGGAGGCCAGGAACCCGAAATACGCGCTCGCCGCGCTCAAGCCGAAACAGGTCGCAACGCCTGCCGGTGTCGAGCCGGGCATCGACGCCGCGCACGCCATTTCCGAGGCCGGGCGCCTGGCCTATGCGGACCGCGGCCTCTATGTGGCGGACTCGGATTTCGTGCCCGTCAACGTGGCGGGGCTGCTCAGCCGCGACTACCTGGCAAGCCGCGCTAGCCTGATCGGCGAGAAGAGCATGGGCAAGGCGGAGGCTGGCGTGCCACCTGGCGCCACAGTCGCGCTGGCGCCGGACCGCTCGCCGCCGCGCGTGTCCACCTCGCAGATCGTCGCGGTGGATGACGCGGGCGGCGCGATTTCCATGACCACCACCGTGGAGAGCTATTTCGGCTCGCACCTGATGGTGCGCGGCTTCGTGCTGAACAACCAGCTCACCGACTTCTCCTTCGTGCCGAGCGAGAACGGCAAGCCCGTCGCCAACCGCGTGCAGCCCGGCAAGCGCCCGCGCTCGTCGATGGCGCCCACGCTGGTGTTCGACCGCGACAGCGGCAAGCTGGTTGCAACCGTGGGTTCGCCCGGCGGCTCGCAGATCATCGAGTACGTCTCCAAGACGCTGGTGGGCCTGCTGGACTGGAACATGGACGTGCAGGCGGCCATCAACATGCCCAACTTCGGCAGCCGCAACGGGCCGACGGAGCTGGAAGCCGGCCTGGTCAGCCCGGCCCTGGTGCAGGGCCTGAAAGACCGTGGGCATGAGGTCGCGCAGATCGAGATGACCAGCGGCACGCAGGCCATCATGCGCCGCCAGCGCCCCGATGGCACGTGGGCCTGGGCCGGCGGTGCCGACCCGCGCCGCGAGGGGGTGGCACTGGGGGATTAAGCGCGGTTGCGCAATGGTGCTGCTGCTGGTGCTATCGGTGCTTTCGAAGCACCGGAACTACAACGAAGAAGGCCGGCCCGAGGGCCGGCCTTCTTCGTTGCGACCTGCGAGCCGTTACTCGTAGGAGAAGAAGCTGCCGAGCTTGTCCATGCGATCGAGCGCCATGCCCGCGCCCCGCACCACGCACGTCAGCGGATCATCGGCCACCAGGACCGGCAGGCCGGTTTCCTCGGCCAGCAGGCGATCCAGGTCGCTCAGCAGCGCGCCGCCACCGGTAAGCATCATGCCGCGCTCGGCAATATCGGCGCCGAGTTCCGGCGGGGTCTGCTCCAGCGCGATCTTGACCGCCGACACGATCTGGTTAAGTGGTTCGGTCAGCGCTTCCAGGATTTCGTTGGACGATACCGTGAAGGCACGCGGGATGCCTTCGGACAGGTTGCGGCCCTTGACCTCCATTTCGCGGACGTCGGAACCCGGGAAAGCCGAGCCGATCGTCTTCTTGATGGCCTCGGCGGTCTGCTCGCCAATCAACATGCCGTAGTTGCGCCGGATGTAGTTGACGATGGCCTCGTCGAACCGGTCCCCGCCCACGCGGATGGAACCCTTGTAGACCATGCCGCCCAGCGAGATCACGCCGACCTCGGTGGTGCCGCCGCCGACATCCACCACCATCGAGCCGGACGGCTCCGACACCGGCAGCCCCGCGCCGAGCGCGGCCGCCATGGGCTCCTCGATCAGGTAGACCTGGCTGGCGCCGGCGGCCAGCGCGGATTCGCGGATGGCGCGGCGCTCGACCTGGGTCGAGCCGCACGGCACGCAGATGATCATGCGGGGTGATGGCCGCAGCAGCTTGGTGTCGTGCACCATCTTGATGAACTGCTTGAGCATCTGCTCGGTGACCCGGAAGTCGGCGATCACGCCATCTTTCATCGGGCGGATGGCCTCGATGTTGCCAGGTACCTTGCCCAGCATCTGCTTGGCTTCCTTGCCCACCGCCTCGATGGTCTTCCTGGGATTGGGGCCGCCCTGCTGGCGAATCGCGACCACCGAGGGCTCATCGAGGACGATGCCCTTGTCGCGCATGTAGATCAGGGTGTTGGCGGTGCCGAGGTCGATCGCGAGATCGTTGGAGAAGTAGCTACGGAGAAATCCAAACATCAGGAAACTTTCATCTGGTGGTTCGCAAGCATGCGAACCGGCGGGCGCCAGTTCTGGCGACAAGCAGGCTATGAATAGCGGCGCATGCAGCAAGCCTGCATGCGCCGCGCGTCGAGCGAAGCGGCCTTCGGCGGTGGCCGGCGCTCCGTCACTTGGTATGAGCGGCAAAAACCCGGGGGCGGCCATGGCCGACGTGTGGCTGAGTGGCGAAATCGACCACCGGGCAACCGCTGAACAGGCCACATATCTGAAACCGCGCCAGGATCACAAAAACGCTGGCGAGCCTCAACCGGAACATCCTTGGCCTGATGAGTGGCGTGCGCCGTACTTGCGCCACTCCGGCGCGGGACCTGAGTATTCACCGGCAACGAATGATACCTTGCGCAACGGTTTTCCTGCTCAAAACGGCGTCCGTCGGCCAGCGGCGCAAGCCGTGAAGTCAGGGACCGAACCGGGCCGCCAACCACCGCGGACCGGAACCCCGCCTTACGGCATCCCGCAGTCGCTCGATTCCGCGGTCTTGCCCATCAGCATCAACTGCGGGTCCCGCACGTGGCTGATAAAGGACCACAGCTCATCGACCAGCGGCTTCGGGCTGGCCGCCGAGCGGTACAAGCGGATATCGAGGCTGGTTGCCCATGAGGCAGGCCCCGCCAACACCAGCTTGCCCTCTTTGATCTCGTCGCTGACGCAGCTCTCCGGCAACCAGCCCACCCCGTGCCCGGCCACGACCATGGCCTTCAGGGCCTCCGACATATGGGTCTCGAAGCAGCGCTGCAGCCCGTAGGGCTGCGGCGCATTGAGCAGGATCATCTCGACCACGTTGCCAAGGAACGCGCCGGATGAATAGGCCATGAAGGGCAAGGGATTGGCATTCGTGCCCGGCAGCCGGAAGATCGGCTGCCCTTGCTTGTCCGGCGCCGAGAACGGCAGGATCCGCTCGACGCCCAGCATCAGGAACGGGAAGCCGTTCGGGTCAAGCAGGATCGGCAGTTGCTGATGGTGGTAGCCCAGCAGGATGTCGCAATCGTCATCCACCAGTTGCTGCACGCCTTCCGGCACGTTCACCGCATGCACGCAGGCGCTCAACGAGCCGAAACGCTCGTGCAGGTACTTGAGCCAGGATGGGAAGAAGGTAAAGACCAGGGTGTGCGCCACCGAGAAGCGGATGACCTTGTCGCTCTCGGCAAGGGGCTGGCGGCTGCTCAGCAGCGCGCGTGCGGCATAAGCGTCACGCAACAGGTCGGCGGCCAGCCGGCGGAACAGCCAGCCTGCCGTGGTCAGCATTGCCGGATGCACGCTGCGGTCAACCAGGCTGACGCCAAGCCACTCCTCAAGGGCCATGATGCGCCGGCTGAACGCCGACTGGGTGATATGCCGGTCGGCCGCCGCGCGCGAAAAACTGCGCGTTTCAGCCAAGCACAGGAAGTCTTCAAGCCACTTGGTTTCCATATTGGAATGTACTCAACATCAGGGGGGACGCGCTGTCTCTGGCACATCATACGGCAGCACGGCGCTGCAAAAATCGGTGAAAGCCGATAGCACCGTGCAAATTCTGCGCCACATTATTCCGAAATTGCAACATCCCTCCCCGGCCTCACGCTTACAAGCGCAAGGCGCCGAGTACCCGACTGATGCTCGCTCAGTGCGCGCTCAGTACTTCCAGAAGATCTTCTGCAGTTCCTTGGTGTCGTTGGTCTTGGTCAGAGCCAGCGCCATCAGGATGCGGGCTTTCTGCGGCAGCTGGTCGTCGGTCACCAGCCAGTCGTACTTGTCGTCCGGCTGCTCGGCGTTGCGCACCACCACGCCGCTGCCGGTGCGCGAGGCACGCACGATCTGCACGCCCTTGGCGCGGGCGGCCTTGAGCGGCTCGACCATGTAGTCGCCCACGCTGCCATTGCCGGTGGCGGCATAGACGATGGCCTTGGCGCCGTTCTTCACCGCTGCATCGATGCTGGCCGGATTGACGTTGCCGTAGGCGTACACGACGGCCACTTCAGGCAGCTTGTCGATCTTGTCGATGTCCCATTCGGTCTGCATGGTGTGCGGGCGGGCCGGCAGGCGGTAGTACAGCGTGCGGCCTTCCACCACGTAGCCCAGCGGGCCGAACGGCGAGCGGAAGGTCTCGATCTTGAAGGTGTTGGTCTTGGTGACGTCGCGCCCGGTGTGGATCTCGTCGTTCAGCACCGCCAGCGTGCCCTTGCCCCTGGACTCCGGGCTGGACGCCACCAGCACCGCGTCGTACAGGTTCAGCGCGCCGTCCGCGCCCAGCGCCGTGCCCGGACGCATCGATCCCACCACCACGACCGGCTTGTCGCTCTTGAGCGTGAGGTTGAGGAAGTAGGTGGTTTCCTCGATGGTGTCGGTGCCGTGGGTGATCACGATGCCGTCCACGTCCGGCTGCTTGAGCAGTTCCGAGACGCGCTTGCCAAGCTTGAGCAGGCGCTCGTTGTTGAAGCTCTCCGAGCCGATCTGGAAGACCTGCTCGCCCTTGACGTTGGCAATCTTGGAGATCTCCGGCACCGAGGCGATGATCTTGTCCACCGGCACCACGGCCGACTGGTAGGCGGCGGTATTGGTGGCCGCAGCGCCCGCGCCGGCAATGGTGCCACCGGTGCCGATGATCACGATATTGGCCTTGCGGGCTTCGCTGGCCTGTGTCGGCGCGCCGGCGGCAGGGGCGGACGGCGCAAGCTGGGCATGGGCAACGCCGGTGGTCAGGCTGGCGGCAAGCAGCAAGGCGCTGAGGGTATTAAGACGTGCAAAACGCTTCATGGTGTTCTCCATGCATTGGAATCAGGCGCTGGGTAAGTGCCCGCCAAATGGTGATAATGGGTGATGAGCGGGCGATGATACGGCAACCCAAAAGCGCCCGTATCCGTATAAGCCCTGATAGGGCGATGCAAAATTCGGGGCGAAGTATGCGGAAAAATCATCACCCCGCGAGGCCGCCGCCCGCCGCGGTCCAGCCGCTGCGGGCGCCTTGCCGGTAGCGCGGGGGCCGCATGAGTAATTCGCGCCGCGCCATGACAAATTCGCATCATGGTCGCTACCAGCCGGCGGATTACCTAAAGTCAACTCCTCCCTGATGCAAATTTGCGAGGAGCAATGCAATGACCGCTGGCACCTTTAGAACCGAACATGACCTCCTGGGCGATCGCGAGGTCCCGGCCGATGCCTACTACGGTGTGCACACCCTGCGCGCGGTAGAGAACTTCCCGATCACCGGCACCCCCATCTCCATCTACCCCGAGCTCATCAAGGCCCTGGCTTGCATCAAGCAGGCAGCCGCGCTGGCCAACCACGAACTGGGCCTGCTCGACGAGCCCCGCTGCGACGCCATCGTCGCCGCCTGCGCGGAACTGCTTGGCGGCAAGCTGCACGATCAGTTTGTCGTCGACGTGATCCAGGGCGGCGCCGGCACCTCGACCAACATGAACGCCAACGAAGTCATCGCCAACCGCGCGCTCGAACTGATGGGGCACAACAAGGGCGAGTACCAGTACCTGCACCCGAACGAGCAGGTCAACATTGGCCAGAGCACCAACGACGTCTACCCGTCCGCCCTCAAGATCGCCACCTGGTTCGGCATCCTGGGCCTGGTGGATGCCATGGGCGTGCTGCGGCGCGCCTTCGAGCGCAAGGCCGAAGAGTTCAGGCATGTCCTGAAAATGGGCCGCACCCAGTTGCAGGACGCCGTGCCCATGACGCTGGGCCAGGAGTTCAGCACCTACGCCGTGATGCTCGGCGAGGACGAGGAGCGGCTGCGCGAAGCCGCCTTGCTGATCTGCGAGATCAACATGGGCGCCACCGCCATCGGCACCGGCATTACCGCGCACCCGGACTACGCGCCGCTGATCCTCAAGCGGCTCAAGGAGATCACCGGCATTCCGCTGATGACCGCGCCGAACCTGATCGAGGCCACGCAGGATTGCGGCGCCTTTGTGCAGCTCTCCGGCGTGCTCAAGCGCGTGGCGGTCAAGCTCTCCAAGACCTGCAACGACCTGCGGCTGCTGTCCAGCGGCCCGCGCGCCGGGCTGGGCGAGATCAACCTGCCGGCCATGCAGGCAGGGTCCAGCATCATGCCCGGCAAGGTGAATCCGGTCATCCCGGAGGTGGTCAACCAGATCGCGTTCGAGGTCATCGGCAACGACATCACGGTCAGCTTCGCGGCCGAAGCCGGCCAGCTGCAGCTCAATGCCTTCGAGCCGATCATCGCGCACAGCCTGTTCAAGAGCGTGAGCCATCTGCGCAACGGCTGCCTGACGCTGGCCGAGCGCTGCGTCAACGGCATCACCGCCAACGAAGAACGCCTGCGGGCCACGGTCGAGAACTCCATCGGCATCGTGACGGCCCTGAACCCTTACATCGGCTATGCCAACGCCACCGCCGTGGCGCAGGAGGCCCATGCTACCGGCGGCAGCGTGTACGAGATCGTGCTGCAAAAGGGCTTGCTGACCCGGGAGGAACTGGACCAGATCCTGCGCCCGGAAGTGCTGACGCAGCCAGCCCCGCTGAGCCTGGCGCCCCGCGCACGCTGATCCGGGGGCGAGGCGCGTCCGGTGCAAAGCACGGCCCCGCCCTGCCCCGCCCTGCCCCCGATACCGACGATCAGACCAGGATCTGGCCGCACCCCCTGGAGACAACGCATCATGAAGGCAAACAAGCTCACAACCCGGATCATGATCGCCATGGTCCTGGGCATCGTCACCGGCTATCTCTGCAACCGCTTCGTGCCCGATGCGGCGATGGCCAAGGAGATCGCCGGCTACTTCTCCATCGTCACCGACGTCTTCCTGCGGCTGATCAAGATGATCATCGCGCCGCTGGTGTTCGGCACGCTGGTGGCGGGCATCGCCGGCATGAAAGACGCCAGCGCCGTGGGCCGCATCGGCATCAAGGCGCTCGGCTGGTTCATCACCGCATCGCTGATATCGCTGCTGCTTGGCATGTTCTTCGTGGACCTGCTGCAGCCCGGGCATGCGCTGAACCTGCCACTGCCCGAAATCGGCACGGCCACCAACCTCAAGACCTCCACGCTGAACCTGAAGGACTTCATCACGCACGTCTTCCCCAAGAGCGTGTTCGAGGCGATGGCGCAGAACGAGATCCTGCAGATCCTGGTGTTCTCGCTGTTCTTTGGCTTTGCCATTGCGTCGTTCAAGGGCAAGGTGGGCCATCACCTGGTGGCGTCGATCGAGGAACTGGTGGCGATCATGCTGCGCGTCACCGACTTTGTGATGCGCTTCGCGCCGCTCGGCGTGTTTGCCGCCGTAGCCGCCGCCATCACGGTGCAAGGCATTGGCGTGCTGTTTACCTACGGCAAGTTCATTGGCGGCTTCTACCTGGGCCTGCTGGTGCTGTGGCTGGTACTGACCGCGGCGGGCTACCTGTTCCTGGGCACTCGGGTGTTCACGCTGCTCAAGCTGATCCGCGAGCCGACGATCCTGGCGTTCTCCACCGCCAGCAGCGAGGCGGCCTACCCCAAGACCATGGAGCAGATGGAGAGGTTCGGGGTACCCAACAAGGTGACCGGCTTCGTGCTGCCGCTGGGCTACTCGTTCAACCTCGACGGCTCGATGATGTACCAGGCATTTGCGGCGCTGTTCATCGCCCAGGCCTACAACATCGAGATGAGCCTGACCCAGCAGATCACCATGCTGCTGGTGCTGATGGTCACCAGCAAAGGCATCGCCGGTGTGCCCCGTGCCTCCATCGTCGTGGTGGCGGCAACCCTGCCGATGTTCAACCTGCCGGAAGCCGGCCTGCTGCTGATCCTTGGCATTGACCAGTTCCTCGACATGGGCCGCACTGCCACCAACGTCATCGGCAACAGCATCGCCACGGCCGTCGTTGCCAAATGGGAAGGCGAGCTTGGCGCCACGCAGGACTCCGATACCGTGGCGGCCCTGGAGGCCGAGGACATTGCGCAAGCGCCGTCGCAACACCCCCGGGCCGGCTAGGCGCGGGTATTCCTTGACGGCCTCGCATGAAAACTCATAACGATCACCCCGCCTGAGTATGGATTCCCGATCGGGCAGCCGGCGGCCAGGGCGGGTTTCCTTTCCAGTCAATGACTTGCACACCCCGCCTGCGCAAGATCTACGGCGAGCGCCGGGTGTTGCTAGTTGGGGCCGCAGGGCCAGTCTTTTAGCGCTCCTAGCTGCTGGCGCGGCTGTGCGCCTTTGGCCGTTTTCGCTTGGGGGAGATGTCACTTTTCTTTACTCGCGGCGTGTGTCAAGGTAGTTGTCGCCTCAGCCGTTACGCTGCTTGCTTGTAATTCTGTCCGTTTTGCTGCGCTCGCTCCGGGTTCAGGTACACAGCATCTGGTAGTTCCCAGTTGCGGATGCCCGTGGTCCAACGCTGCGGATTCCGGGCGCGCACAACTTCATACAGTGCCGTTCTCTGCGCCAACAGAGCGGTGGCTGTGCCCTGATGCCGCTGGTTGGGCGTGACGTATTTCAGGCTGCTGTGTCGGTGCTCGTCGTTGTACCAGCGCACGAAGCGCAGCACCCAGTCACGCGCTTGTTCCAGGCTATCGAACGGGCGTTCCGGCCACATCGGGCAGTACTTCGCCGTGCGGAACAGCGCTTCGGCATAGGCATTGTCGTTACTCACCCTGGGCCGGCTGTAGGATGGCACCACCCCTAGGTCATACATTGCTGCCAGCATGGTGGCCCCTTTCATGGCCTTGCCGTTGTCCGAGTGCAGCACCAGCGGACGACCCGCTGTCTGCTCCCGCAAACAGCCGTGCATCAGCAGGCGGCTGGCGTGCTCAGCCGTCTGGCTCTCATGCACCTCGTTGGCTACCAGCTTGCGGCTGTAGATGTCCTTCATCATGTACCAGTAGAAGAACTTGCCCTTGACCGTAGTCGGCAGCCAGGTGATGTCCCAACACCACACCTGATTCGGACCCGTGGCCCGGTGCGTCGTCAGCGGGCGCGTGCACGGGGCCTTGCTGCGGCCACGCCGACGGCTTTGTCCCGCTTCATGCAGCACCCGGTAGATCGTCGATACCGATCCCACGTAGATGCCCTCATCCGCCAGCTTTGGCACGATCTGGTGCGGCGTCAGGCTCGCATAACCTGGCTGGTTCGCCGCCCTCAGCACCGCCTGCCGTTCTGATTCGCTGAACTTGTTGGCCGGTGCATCACGACGCGCTTCAAGCCGCCCGTCGGCGGGGGCATGCCGCCAGCGCTGCATGGTCCGCTCGGTCAAACCAAGCGCCTCGCACGCCTTCGCCTGACGGGCCCCGGCGCCTACGGCTTCATCGATCAACTCTATGGCTTCCAAGCGATCCGGGGTGCTGATCAGTCTTCCTCGTCCCGTCCCCAGATCGCTGCGGCTTTTTTTTGCAAGACCAGCAGTGCCGCCGTCTCCGCCAGCGCCGCATTCTTGCGCTTGAGCTCGCGTTCCAGCTCACGCACTCGCCCACGCGCCGCTTCGTCTTCCCGCCGCTGCGCCAACGTTCGCTTGACGGGGGTAGCCGCATTGGCCTGCTCGCACGCCTCACGCCATTGCTGAATCTGCTCCGCCCGGATGCCCTTTGCGCGGCAGTACTCCGACAGCTCCGCTTCGCTTAGCGGCGCTGTCTCCAACACAACGCGAAACTTGTCCGCGCTGGACCATTGATCACTCTGCTTTCCGTCACCCGGCACAATTCTTCCTGCTTCTCTCGCCATCCTGCGCCAAGTCCGCAAGGTCACTGTCGTGATCCCTGTGGCCTTGGCCAACTCCACTATCGACCGGTTCAGCGGCGGCATCATCTGCTCCACCACCCATTCCCGATGCTCGATTGCATATCGTGTCATCACCTATTCGCACACCGCCCTCCATTTTGCTTCACCAAGGAGACGGAGACGACAAGTATCCTGACATGGAGGGCTCGTAAAGAAAAGTAACCAAAAGAAAGCGATCCTTGCAGGAGGCTGGCTTATTGGGATTGCGCAGCCCGGTGGTTTCGTCGTCTGGCCCCGGGTTCTAACGAACTCATGCCGCTACCGGTTTCAATCGCCACGCCCCTGCGAGTGATACTGGTTTCGCGGTGAGGCCCCCGGTAGCGGCATTCTTGCCCACTCGCCAATCTGCCGTTACCGGTTCGGTTTGCCTCGATACATCACGTCGCGATGGTTTCGTGGTGGGGTGGGCCACGCTCTTGGTCACGCCGGTGCTTTCAATCAGATTGGTGCCCAAGGGCCAGCGGGTGCGGGCCGGGATGCCGGGCAGGTGGTTGCGGAGGCAACACCGAAGCGAAAACGGACAGGCGCGTTACCCACTAGCTGCCGGTCGAGGCATAGTGGCGCAGCCCGACACGCCACGCGCCGAAAGCAGCAAGGAGAAAGACGAAACCCGCCAATGGCGACACCAGCCCTGTCCAGGCAGGCGCACCGAGTGGATCGGCCTTGCCCAATATGGCCAGCGCAGGGTAGTAGGCGACACAGGCCAGTGGCACGGCAAAGGTCAGCACGTACCGGAACCATTGCGCATACAGAGCCAGCGGATATTGCGTCGCCTGTACGCCGCCGTATGTCAGGACGTTGGCGACCTCGAGGCTCTCGATGGTCCAGAAGGACAGCGTGCCCTGCAGTACCAGGATGCCCAGAAACAGCGCCACGCCGCCTGCGACCGCGAACAGGGCGATGGCGATGGTTCCCGGTGTCCACGCGATGCCGGCCTGCACGGTTGCGAAAGCCAGTACCATCAGCCCTTGCAACAAGCGCCCCAGACGGCTGATGCGGACGTCCTGCCCCATCAATTGCAGAGCCAGGGGACGAGGCCGCAAGAGCAACCGGTCGAATTCGCCGGTGCGCAACAGCGTTGTGCCCAGCACGTCGAAGCCGCGCCCCAGGGCGTCGGCAATGGCGAACATGCAGTTCACCAGCCCGTAGAACAGCGCCACCTCGCCGATTCTCCAGCCCTGCACGTCGCCGAAGCGGTGGAACAGCGCCCAGACCGCGACCACCTCAATGCCGGTGACGAGGAACTGCCCCACGGTCAGCATCAGCGCCGAGGCCGGATAGCGTGCCTGGCCGCTCAGCGAAGCCATCACGAGGCGGGCGAACAATGCCAGCGAGCCCATGCGCCTCAGCCGCCTTGCACGTCGAGCCGGCGCATCGTGCGGCCCATGGCAGCATGGCCAACGCTCACCAGCAGCACGATCCACAGGCATTGCAGGCCCAGCCCGCAGAGCATCTGCGCGCCGCCCAGCTGCCCGAAATAGATCCGCGCCGGAATATCCATCACGCCCGCGAATGGTTGCACCAGCAACACGGTCTGCCAGGTGTCCGGCAGTAGTGCCAGAGGCAGCAGGTTCCCGGAGAACACGATGACGACGGGTGCCGCCAGCGTATTGATGCCGCGCTCGTTGAGCGCCGCTGCCGCCGCGATGTTGAGCAGCATCACCAGCGATGTGGACAGCAGCAGCGCGAGCAGCACCGAGGCGATGAAGCCCAGGCCAGCCGCCAGCCCGGCAGGCGGCTGCCAGGCCCATTCCCCCAGCCCGGCAATTGGCAGCGCGACGCCAGCAAAGGCCAGCATCAGTGCCACGCGCGGTAGCGCGCGCGCCGCCGTCCAGCCGGCCGAGCGCGCAAACCACAGCGCATAGGCATTCACCGGCCGCAGCCGGTCGTATGCCACGGCACCGGTGCGCACCGCCTGCGCCACCTCGGGGTCGCCCATCCACGGCAGCAGTGCGAGCAGGCCTTGGGCCAACCATGTATAGGTGATGGCCTGCGCGAGCGACAGCGGCGCGCTCGCCGCCACCGCGCTGCGGTAGAACGCCACCAGTACCATGATCTTGATTCCCCCCCACCAGCACTGCGTGACGAAGGCCGCGTATACCGCCACCCGGTACTGCAGCATCTGCAGGAACCGGGATCTGAACGCGGCGAGATAGGGACGCACGAGTTCGCGCGGCGCCATCATGGACTAAGCCTCCACCGCGCCGTGCATCGCGTAGAAGCGCGCGATGACGGCCTCGATGGTCATGCCCTCGTCTTCCGCGTCCGCTGACAGGCCCTCATCCAATCGGCGCGCAGCCACCACCTGGGCCCGCAACGCCTCGACCGCGCAGTCGGCCAGCACACGGCCGTGGCCGATCACGATCACGCGCTTGGCCAGGGCCTCGATGTCATGCATGTCGTGCGTGGTCAGCAGCACGGTGGTGCCGCGTTCGCGGTTGGCGCGCCGCACGAAGTCACGGACTGCGAGCTTGGTGGGTGCATCGAGCCCGATGGTCGGCTCGTCCAGGAAGAGGATGTCGGGCTCGTGAAGCAACGCCGCCGCGATCTCCGCGCGCATGCGCTGCCCCAGCGACAACTGGCGCACCGGCTGGTCGAGCAGGCGCTCGAGATGCAATAGCGCGACCAGTTCGTCGCGCGTGCGGGCAAAGCGCACCGGGTCGACCCGATAGATGTCGCGCAGCAGCGCGAAGCCGTCGCCCACCGGAAGGTCCCACCAAAGTTGCGTGCGCTGCCCGAACACCACGCCGATGCGCGCCACGTGCCGCTCGCGGTCGGCGAAGGGAACGCGCCCGTCGATTTCGACGCGGCCGCCGTCGGGCCGCAGGATGCCGGCAAGGATCTTGATGGTGGTCGATTTGCCGGCGCCGTTTGGGCCAATGAGCCCCAGCAGTTCGCCGCGCTGCAGCTCGAATGACACCCCCGCCAGCGCATCGACCGTGCGATAGCGCGGGCGAATCAGTGCACGCAGCGCCCCGAGCACGCCCGGGTCGCGCTCGTGGATGCGGTAGGTCTTGTGTAGACGGCTAACGATGATCTGGGGCATGGCGGCGCGGTACAGCGGCGCGAAGAGGGCGGGAGAGCTTACATGAAGTGTGGTCAACGGTCCACCCCAACCTTTCCGATCTCGCGGCGACAGTGCTTGCGCCTGGCCGCCATGCAGATCGGCGCAGACCCAAAAAACTCCCCCTAAACCACAATCTCCCGCGACGCCTGCGGCCTGCGCACCAGCAACTCGGCCAGCTTCTTCAACGCGGCAGCAAGATGGGCACGCGTCTCGACACCTCCCAGCGAGATGCGGATTGCATTGGGCGGCGTGGGGCCCGCATAGAACGCATCGGAAGCGGTAACACGCAGATCCTCCGCACGCGCGGCCTGCGTCAGCGCCAGCGATGTCCAGTAGCTCGGCAAGGTGTGCCAGACGTGTATGCCGCTGGGCGGTGCCTGGTCCGCGCTGAACAGCAACTGCCGCGCGAGCTCGCGCCGCGCGAAGGCTTCCGTGCGGATCCCGGCCAGCAGCTGCGCGGCGGAGCCTTCGTGAATCCACTGTGTGGCCAGGGCCGTCGACAGCGGCGTGGACATCAGCGCGAAGGAGCGCAGCGCGGCCAGCACGCCCGCCCGGCTGCGCGCTTCGGGCAGGCGGATATAGGCGGTCCGCAGCCCCGGGCTCAGGCATTTCGACAGCGTGGCAACGTAGTAGACCTGGCCCGGCGCGAAGTGGGCCACGGGCGGCGGCGCGTCGCTGCCTAGCAGCCAGTAGGGATCATCCTCGATGATCCAGGCGCCGCACTTCTGCGCGGCCAGCGCGACATCGCGGCGCCGGTGCGCGGGCATGGTCCGCGTGGTCGGGTTCTGGATGGTCGGGTTGAGGTAGATCGCGCGTGCGCCATGCTCGCGCAACGCTTGCTCCATCGCATCGGGCCGCATGCCGTCGTCATCGGTGGCCACCGTCACCACGCGGCGCCCGAGCTGCTCGGCGGCCGCGCGCAGGCCGGGATAGGTCAGGGGCTCCGCGAGGATCGCCTCGCCGGGCTGCGTGAGCGTGAGGATCAGCGCCGCCAGCGCGGCCTGGGCGCCGGGGCAGGCAATCAGCTGCTGCGGGCTGACCGACTCCAGCACCGGCTTGAGCCACATGGCGCCGGCGGCCCGGTCCGCCCTGCTGCCGCCACCAAGCTGGTAGGTCATGAGCAGGTGCGCATCGGAGCGCAGCAGCACCTGCGACAGCCCGCGCTGCAGCAAATCATGGAAATCCACGCCGGCGGGCGGCGGCGGCACGTTCATGCTCAGGTCGACCATCTGTGCCAGTTCGACCTTTGGCGGGGCGACGAAGGTGCCCAGCGCCCCGCGCGCCTCGATCAGGTTGCGCCGCTTGGCTTCGGTAAACGCACGCGTCACCGTGGTGAGATCCACCCCGAGCTGCCTGGCCAGCTCGCGCTGCGGCGGCAAGCGGTCGCCGGGGTTCAGGCGCCCGTCCCCGACCGCGCGCTCGATGAAGCCAACGATCTGCTGGTAGCGCGCGCCCTCGCCGCGCACGAAGGCTGCGGCCCAGCCGGGAGCGGCGCCGTCATCTTGTATGGATTTGCTCTGATGCATTTTGCTTTATGTATGGCCTTTGTCTTACATTATCATGCGCCGCAGCATCACACAAATCCATACATTTAACGCTTTGTATGCGTTTCCCGCCAGTCCGGCGGACTCCCCTCTCTCGCGATGGTTTCCAGCGTGCCGTGGCAGGCAGTCCCGACGCGCGCGCCGGTGATGTGATGCATAACTAAGGTGTGTCTTATGCATAACTCAAATGCCGGGGCAGACGCTGCCGTCCGGCGAGAATCCAGCGCTTGGCTGAATGCTTGCAAGGGAGGACTCCGCCATGCGGGGCTGTTCCTCGGTGGAGCAGCGATGCTCCTTCTCAGTGGCTGCCAGCTGGAGCTGCTATCCCCGAAGGGCGACATCGGGCACCAGGAAAAGACGCTGATCCTGGTCTCGCTGTTCATCATGCTGCTGGTCGTCGTGCCCGTCATCTTCCTGACGCTGTATTTCGGCTGGCGCTATCGCGCCTCCAACACCAAGGCAACGTATGCGCCCAAGTGGTCGCACTCCACGCGGATCGAGGTGGTCGTCTGGACCATCCCGTGCGTGATTGTGGCCGGCCTAGCGGTGCTGATCTGGAACACCACGCATTCGCTGGACCCCTACAAGCCGCTGGAGTCGACCGTCAAGCCCATCCGCGTGGAAGCCGTGGCGCTGAACTGGAAATGGCTGTTCATCTACCCGGACTACGGCATCGCCTCGGTCAACCGGCTGCCGATCCCGGTCGATACGCCGATCAATTTCAGCATCACCGCGGAATCGATGATGAACTCCCTGTTCATCCCGCAGCTCGGCAGCATGGTCTATGCCATGGCCGGCATGCAGACCAAGCTGCACCTGATCGCCGACACGCCTGGCACCTACGCGGGCATGTCCGCGGCCTACAGCGGCCCCGGCTTCTCCGACATGCATTTCGACACCGTGGCCACCTCGCGCGAGGCGTTCGACGCGTGGGTACGGCAGGCCAGGCAGTCGCCGCTGACGCTGGACGAGGCAGCCTACAAGACGCTGGAGCTGCCGAGCACCAAGGAGCCGGCAACGGTCTACGCGGGCGTTGCGCCCGGCCTGTTCCAGAACATCGTCAACAAGTACATGCATAGCGATATGCGCGCCAATATGCGTGGCAATACGCTTGGCAATACGCGTGGCGATGTGCCTGGCGACGTATGCACAGCCCAAAGCCCCCCGCTGGCCGCCAACTGATGAAGCCAATGAATCCGAAACACATGCACTGCATGCAACACACGCAACGCCACCGCGCCGCGGCCACGGAGCACTGATCCATGTTCGGCAAACTGAACCTCGAGGCGATTCCGTACCATGAGCCCATCATCATGGGTACGCTGGCCGCCGTCATGCTGGGCGGCATCGCGCTGCTCGGCGCCGTGACCTACTTCGGCAAATGGAAGTACCTGTGGACCGAGTGGATCTGCTCGGTCGACCACAAGCGCATCGGCGTGATGTACATCATCATGGCGCTGGTCATGCTGCTGCGCGGCTTTGCCGACGCCATCATGATGCGCGCGCAGCAGGCGATCGCCGTGGGCGATGCGGCCGGCTACCTGCCGCCACACCACTACGACCAGATCTTCACCGCCCACGGCGTGATCATGATCTTCTTCGTGGCGACGCCGTTCATCCTCGGCTTGATGAACGTCATCGTGCCGCTGCAGATCGGCGCGCGCGACGTAGCCTATCCGTTCGTCAACTCGCTCAGCTTCTGGCTGGCGGCAGCAGGCGCGGTGCTGGTGATGATGTCGATGTTCGTCGGCGACTTTGCCGCCACGGGCTGGGTCGCCTATCCACCATTGTCCGAGCTGGGATATAGCCCGACGGTGGGGGTGGACTACTACATATGGTCACTACAGATATCGGGCCTGGGAACCACGCTCACCGGGATCAACTTCATCGTCACCATCCTGCGCATGCGTGCCCCGGGCCTGACGCTGATGAAGATGCCGGTGTTTACCTGGACCGCGCTGATCACCAACATCCTGATCGTTGCCGTGTTCCCGGTGCTGACCGCCACGCTCGCGCTGCTCACCGCCGACCGTTACCTGGGCATGCACTTCTTTACCAATGAGCTTGGCGGCAACGCCATGATGTACGTCAACCTGATCTGGGTCTGGGGCCACCCGGAGGTCTACATCCTGATCCTGCCGTGCTTCGGAGCCTTCTCGGAGATCATCTCCACGTTCTCCGGCAAGCCGCTGTTCGGCTACAAGTCGATGGTGTACGCCACCTCGTCCATCGGCATCCTGTCGTTCTTCGTCTGGCTGCACCACTTCTTCACGATGGGTTCGGGCGCGAACGTCAATGCCTTCTTCGGGATCATGACGACCATCATCTCGATCCCGACGGGCGTGAAGCTGTTCAACTGGCTGTTCACGATGTATCGCGGCCGCATCCGCTACCACTCTTCCACGCTGTGGACGATCGGCTTCATGGTGACCTTTGCCATCGGCGGCATGACGGGCGTGCTGCTGGCCGTGCCCGGCGCGGACTTCTTGCTGCATAACAGCCTGTTCCTGGTTGCGCACTTCCACAACGTGATCATTGGCGGCGTCATCTTCGGCTGCCTGGCCGCCATGAGCTTCTGGTTCCCCAAGGTGTTCGGCTTCACCCTGAACGAGCGCTGGGGCAAGATCTCGTTCTGGTGCTGGCTGGTGGGCTTCTACCTGGCCTTCATGCCGCTCTACGTGCTCGGCTTCAAGGGCATGACCCGCCGGATGAACCACTACACGCACGCCGACTGGCAGCCTTACCTGATCGTGGCGCTGTGCGGCGCCGTAATCATCGGCGCCGGTATCGTCGCCCTGCTCATCCAGCTGGCCGTGAGCGTGCGCGACCGCAAGCAAAATCCCGACCTCACCGGCGACCCGTGGGATGGCCGCAGCCTGGAGTGGGCCACCGCATCGCCGGCTCCCTTCTACAACTTCGCCCATGTGCCGCACATCACCTCGCTGGAACAGCACTGGGATGACAAGGAGGCCGGGCGCGCCTATGTGCGGCCAGCCCACTACGAGGACATCCATATGCCCAGGAATACCAGCGCGGGCGTGATCGTATCGGCGTTCGGCCTGCTGCTTTGCTTCGCGCTCGTCTGGCACATGTGGGCAATCGCGGGCCTTGGCCTGCTGGGTGTGATCGGCACCTTCATCGCACGGACCTACAACCGCGACGTGGACTACTACGTCCCGGCGGCCGAAGTCGAACGCATCGAAAACGCGCGCTATGCGCAGCTACGCAAGGCGGCTTGACCCATGAGCTACACAGTCATTCACAACACGCACGAGCACGTCGCGCACGACGACGGATCCAAGACCACACTGGGGTTCTGGATCTACCTGATGAGCGACTGCCTGATCTTCGCCGTGCTGTTCGCCACCTTCGGGGTGCTCGCCGGCAATACGGCAGGCGGCCCCAGCGGCCGGGAGCTGTTCGAGCTGCCGTTCGTGCTCGGCGAAACCATGCTGCTGCTGATCAGCAGCTTCACCTTCGGCGTGGCCATGCTGAACATGCAGCCCGGTCGGGAGCGCCAGGTCATCCAGTGGCTGGGCATCACGTTCGTGCTTGGCGCGGCCTTCATCGCCATGGAGCTGTATGAGTTTGCCGAGCTGCTGCATGCCGGCGCGGGACCGGGCGTCAGCGCATTCTTGTCTGCCTACTTCTCCCTGGTAGGCACCCACGGGCTGCACGTGAGCTGCGGCCTGCTGTGGATCCTGGTCATGATGCACCAGGTCAAGTCCTTCGGCCTGGATGGCGTGACCCGGCGCCGCCTGGCCTGCCTCAGCCTGTTCTGGCACTTCCTGGACCTGATCTGGATCTGCGTGTTCACCTTTGTCTATCTGCGAGAGTTTGTATGAAGACCACCCATCTCCACACAGGATCCACGGCGCACGCCGCGCACGGCAGCCTGAAAGGCTATGCGATCGGCTTTGCGCTGTCGCTGGTGCTCACCCTCGCGTCGTTCGGCGCGGTGATGGGCGGGTTAGTGCCCAAGGGCATGGGCCTTGCCGCCATCGTGGTGCTTTGCGTTGCGCAGCTGGTGGTGCAGCTGGTGTTTTTCCTGCATATCGGGACGTCCGCGGACCAGCGCATGAACACGGCGATCTTCGTGTGCACCGGGCTGCTGATCGCCATCATCGTGGCAGGCTCGCTGTGGGTCATGCATAACGCGAACGTCAATATGATGCCGATGGATATGTCGCCGGAACGCGCCCGTCTGCGCGACTAGCACCTCGGGCACCAAGGGCACCATGGCGTGGCCGCCCCCTCGGCGGGGGCCGGCCACGCGCCACCGTCAGGCGGCGTGCTTGCGAATGACTAGATAGAACGACTAGATAAGCAGGCCGCCGGCGGCCGCCGTGCGGCTGGCCGCGGGCCAGTGGCGGATACTCTGAAACCGCGTGGTCCGGTCGCCAAGCATGCTGGCGCCCCCTTCCCAATAGACCCAGCTCCGGCCCCTTCTAAGGCGGTCCAGGTAGGCGTCTTCAAACCCGGCTGGCAAGCGATTGGCCATGGACGCCAACGCGCTTTCGTCCGCGCCGAACGCACCGGCAAGCCTGAATTTCCCGCCAGACAGGCCATCCGCGATCCTCAGGTCCAGGTAAGGCACGAACAAACCGATGCGGCGCAGCGCCGCCGGCATCGCACTGCCCCATGCCTGGACGGCAGCACGCAGCGCACCGAGCGCGAGCAGGAACGCCCGCTCATTCCTGGCCGTCAGCACACGGCCGCTAAGCATGCCATCCATCAGTTCCTTGCCCGCGGCGGTGAATGCCGGCGGTGCAAGCGAAACGCATTCGGGATGCCCCTGGCCGAGAAGCGCAAGGCAAGCCGCGAGGCCGCTTGCGCTTTGCTCGCCCATGCTCAAGGCCGGACAACGCGGATCGGATTCGGAAAGCAGAACCAGCACATCGGCAGCATGGCGTGGCGACGCCAGCACGATGCGGTCATAGGCGAGACCGGCGTCTCGCATGCACAGTTCAAGCGCGGTGCAGGCCGGACATCCGGCCAATACAAATAACTGGCACTTCATGGTTGCGGCGGTTTCCCCTGGCGTCGACAATGACGCGCGTCCAGGGGATGTTGCCGCACCGCAACAATGCAGAACAGGAGCAGAAGTACTCTATTTGGAGCGGAGCAGAGCCGAATTTCGCCGGGGCGTTAACCGGGCACTCGCAGCGCCGCATTCAGCTGGTCAACCACTTCCGCCCAGTCAGCATCTTCCAGGATTTCCTCCCGCAGCAACGTGGCCTGCGCGGGCGTCCAGAATGGGGCGTCCGCAAGCACGACATCGGAGGCCAGGGGAGAATGCGCGGCCAGGAATTCACGAATCGCCCGATCGTCGGCGGGCAGGCCGAGTTGCGCAAACAACTCGGAAAAATGGTGGAAGGAATTGTCCACGGCGAGCGTACCTCCTATGGTGAAGACACATCACTGCATCGCTGAATCAGAATCGCTGTTCGACCCGGCGCGCCGGCAACGGCTCAGCCACGCGCAATCCGCTTGGCCATGCTCCAGCGATGCACCTCCGAGGGACCATCGTAGATCCGGAAGGCGCGCATGTCGCGGAAGATGCGCGCGACGATGGTTTCGTCCGTCACCCCGCTGCCGCCAAGCACCTGCACGGAACGATCCACCACCCGCCACAACGCCTCCGAGCAATACACCTTGGCCAGGCTGGACTCGTCGCGCCCCTTCTCGCCCTGGTCCAGCACCCAGGCGCAGTGCCAGATGGTCAGGCGCGCGGTGTGCATATCCATTTCGTTGTCGGCCAGCATGAACCCCACGCCCTCATGCTCCACCAGGGTCCGGCCAAACGCAAGGCGCTGCCGCGCATAGTTGACCGCAATGTCATGCGCGCGCCGGGCCGCCCCGAGCCAGCGCATGCAGTGCGTCAGCCGCGCCGGGGCCAGGCGCAGCTGCGCGTAGCGGAATCCTTCGCCAAGCTTGCCGAGCACGTCGCCCTCGGGGACCCGCAGGCCATCGAAGCGCACCACGGCATGCCCACCCGTGAAGCACGTATCGAGCGCGTCCATCTGCCGCTCGATCTCGACACCGGCCTGGTTCATGTCAGCGAGGAACATGGTGGCGGTGCCGTCTTCCATCCGCGCCATGATGATGGCAAAGGTGGCACCGGTGGCGCCCGTGATGAACCACTTCCTGCCCGTGATCACGAAATGATCCCCATCGCGCACCGCCGTGGTCTGCAGCATGGACGGATCGGCCCCCGCGCCTGGCGCCGGCTCGGTCATGCAAAAGCAGGAGCGCGTGTGCCCGAGGATCAGGGGATGTAGCCAGCGCGCCTTCTGCTCCGGCGTGGCGACCAGTTCCATCAGGTGGATATTGCCTTCGTCCGGCGCATGGATGTTCATCGCGACCGGCCCCAGCGGCGAGTAGCCCGCCTCTTCAAAGACAATGGCCTTGTCCCGGTGCGAAAGCCCGAGGCCTCCGGCCTGCGTGCTGGCGTGGGGTGTCAGCAAGCCCACCGCCCTTGCCTTTTCCACCAGGTCCGCACGCAAGTCCTCGGTTGGGCCATGCGGCGTTTGCCGGGGATCGCGCTCCATCGGCATGACCTGGTCCGCAATGAACTGGCGGGTGCGCTCCTGCAACTCCCGTTGATCGGGCGTCAAACTGAAGTCCATCATCTTGCCTCGCCTTGCTTCGTTTTCTGATTGGGCCGTTGCAGCCATGCAGAACAAATTGTAGGCGAGGCAGGTGTCCCGGCGCGAGGCGTGTGGATATGCAGCCGTGGCTATCCCAGCGCCGCTAGCATCCGACGTGGCAGACGCCAAGTTGCTGGGCCATCAGCACGAGATCGGCAAACGTGCGCGCTTTCATCTTGCGCATGGCCTGCCCGCGGTGGATCTTTACCGTCACCTCACTGATGCCGATGCGGCTGGCAATCTGCTTGTTCATCAGCCCGGACGTGGCCAGCGCCATCACCTCCGACTCCCGCGGCGTCAGCGTCTCGAAGCAGCTGCGAAGCCCCTGGGCCCTGCGCATTCCCTCGCGTCGCCGGCGGTCCTTCGCGAGCGCTGCCGATACCGCATCGAGCAGGTCCTGATCGCGAAACGGCTTGGCCATGAAGTCTTCCGCGCCCGCCTTCATCGCTGCCACGGTCATGGCAATATCGCCATAGCCTGTCATGAAGATGATCGGGACCCGGATGCCCAATTGCCCCAGGCGCGCCTGCAGGTCCAGTCCACTCTGGCCGCGCAGCCTGACGTCGAGCACCAGGCAACAAGGTGCCTCCGGCAACTGGTATTCAAGCAATTCCGCGGCCGAGCCGAACAGCGCGGCACGCATGCCGACCGAGCGAAACAGGTTGCCCAGCGCACCGCGCAGCAGCGCGTCGTCGTCGACGACCAGCACCAACGCGTCGTCCGGGGAAATCGTGTCAACGGGCTCCAGACTTTGAATTGTCACGGTCAGTTTCTCCAGTCAACGTCAAAGGCGCCAGCAAGAACGGGGACAACGTCAATCGTTGTGTCGGGCTGTGCGGGGCTGTGTCGCCGTATGGCTACCCCGCGGGCACTCTACGCTTTTGCTTTGCCGGCATATTGTCAATTTGTGCCGGCTTTTGTCTACTGTGACTTATTAGGACGCGCCTCACATTACAAGTTGAACAGCGATCACTTTAAGAGAGGTCATGGCTGTGGTTGCGGCACCGGCAGGGTAAAGGAGAAGGCCGCGCCGGGGCCTGCCGGATGCTGGCCGCTTTGCGCCTCGGTGCGCACGGGAGACTCGGCCCATATGGTGCCACCATGCGCTTCAACGATCGACCGGCAGATCGACAGGCCCATACCCAGCCCTTGCTCGCGCGTGGTGTAGAACGCCTCGAACAGCTTGTCCAGCTTTCCCGCGTCGATACCCGGGCCGGTATCCTCCACGCGCAACCGTACCTGGCCTTCGGCTGGCGCCGCCGTGGCGACACGAAGGTGACGGCGCCCCGGGCGGCGGCATGACATTGCCTGGATGGCATTGACGAGCAGGTTGATGATCACCTGCTGCAACTGGATGCGGTCGCCGAGCACTTGCGGCAGCCCGGCCACGCAGTCCTGGGCGATGACGATGCCGTGGGCCTCGGCCTGGTGCTTCACCATGGCGACGGTCTCGGCCGCAAGGTCGCTCAGCTGCAACGGCAAGCGGCGGGACTCCCCCTTGCGCGCGAGCGCCCGGATACGCCGGATCACCTCGCTTGCGCGCAGTCCTTCCGCGATCATGTTCTGCACCGCATGACGCGCTTCATCGAGATCGGGTTCAGGACGGTTGATCCAGCGCAGGCACGCGCCGCCATACGTGACGATGCCGGTCAGCGGCTGATTGACCTCGTGTGCGATCGATGCCGCCAGCTCGCCAAGCGTGGTGACCCGGCAGACGTGCGCCAGTTCGGCTTGTACCCGCTGGCGCTCCTGGTTCTGGCGCAGCAACTCGGCATACAGCCTGGCATTCTCCAGCGAGATGGCCGCCTGGGAGGCCAGCATGGCCAGCAGGTTGATTCTCCGGCCGGTGAACAGCGCATCCGCCAGATTATTTTCCAGGTAGAGCACGCCGATCAGCGCGGCCTGCTTTGCCAACGCCAGGCAGGCCACCGAGCGCACGCTGCGCGCCTGGACGTCCGGATCCTGCCCGAACTTCGCATGCGTGCGGGCATTGTCGAGGACGAAATCCGCGCGGGTCGTGAGCGCCGCGTCGACGATGGCGCGGGGATAGGGCACGGCACCAATCGGATCCAGGTCGACCACAATGCCGGATTGCTCGGTACGGGCTTGCGCGGCCAAGCGCAGCGTACCGTCCTGCCGGAGAAACAGCAGTGCCCTCTGCGCGGCCGCTTGCTCAAGCGTGGTAGTCAGCAGCGTGTTAATCAGGCGGTCGAGCTGCATCTCGCCGGCCAGCGCCTGCGTCGCCCTGATGGCGGTGTCGAGGTCCAGTTGGGCGGCCGGCCCGATATAAGTAGCGGGCTGAAGGGCCGCCGCGTCGGCCTGCCCGGTCGCCGCGCGGCCCGTGTCCAGATCCGTGCCGTCATGGGCGCGAGCGCGCGCCTCCAGCTTGCGCACCTGGCCGTCGGCGCCCCAACTGCCATAGGCATCGCGTGCCTTGCGCAGGTAAGCCAATGCCGGCGCCGCCAGGCCCTGTTCGAAACAGCAGCGCGCGCAAAGATCGTAGGCCAGGGCCTCGTCATGAACCTGGTCCCGCTCTCTCGCCTGGCGGGCCGCTTGTTCGTACTGGCGCATGGCCTGCAAGGGCTCCCGCGCCATGCGCAAGGCTTCGGCCGACAGGATGCCAGCGCGCGCGCCGAAGTTGGCGGGATTCTCCCGTGCCCAGACGCTCAGCTGGTCGTGATGGCGCTTGAACGCCGCCGCCTGCACGCTGCCAGGCATGTGGCCGGATATTTGGCCGGGCGCGTGGCCCGGCAATGCCGGCGCCCAGGCCAGCGAGAGCGCCGCGAAAAAATGATAGTCCGCGATCTCCAGGAAATATGGGGCGGTCCATAGCAGCGGCTCCGCCTTGCCGGCCGCGTCCAGTGCACCCCGATAGTCGTCCGCGGCAAAACAGGCCTGCAACTTGCGAATCCAGTAGCAGCAGGCGGCGACGGCGAGGCGGGGGTCGCCCTGCAGTCTTGCCTCGGCTTCCAGCAACCCCGGCTCGCCGGCGTCCAGCGCCATCCAGCCCGGGGCCCGGCCCCGCAGCACCGCAACATACCTGGATTGCGCGCTCAGGATATCGACGACCCGCGCCAGGCCCAGCGAGCGGGCGAAAGCCAGGCCCGCCTCGATCTTCGCATCCACGTCGGCCAGCGGCTCTGCGCAAGCCAGCAGATGGGTGACCAGCTGGTTGCGGCTGTAGGCAGCGAAATTGAAATCCCCCGTCTGCCGGCCTTCTTCGAAACTGCGCTCGATCAGTTCGCGCCCACCGCGGATGGGCTGGGTCCACGGCAGCAGCAACGCGCCAAAACACATGTGGACCTTGGCCCGAAAGCGGCCCATGCCCTCCTGCGCGACCAGCGCCAGGCCGGCCCGGCCCAGGCGATAACCCAGCCCGTAGTCGCCAAGGCGCGGCCCGATCGTCATGCCAAGGTGAACGTAGGCAATGCAGGAGGCTTCGTCGTTGCCATGTTCCAGGCTGATGAGCGCCATCCAGAGCGGTATCAGGTCGCGCAGGTTCCGGTCCATGAACGACGCGGGCGACATCACCTCGGCCAGGACGCTGAGCGTGGCGCGCCACACCGGGCTATGCATGCGCGGCAAGCTGGCCAGCGACTCGGCCGGCCGATCGCCCAGCAACGCAAGCAAGCGCTGGTACTCCTGCTCCACCTGCCCCTGCGCGCCGGGCCGGAAGTCCAATCCCATTGTGCGGATGAAGCCCAGCCCCAGCCTGACGGCGAGGTCGGACCGGTCAAGCGCCGTATACACAGCCACTTGCAGCCGCGTGACCGCCGCCAGGTCATAGGGTGTCCGCGTCCTGGCGCTCAAGTCCAGCAAACTGGCCGCGGCAGCGCCGAGCCGGCCACCAACGAATTCGCACTCGGCGCGCCCCATCGCCAACGCCAGCGCCAATGCGTGATGGGCCTCCCATGCCCCGTCTGGCAGCCATCGCTCGCCGGCGGAAAAACAGGCACTGGCGCGGTCGTAGGCGGTCGTCTTCATCGCGCGAAGCGCGGCCTCCAGGCTCAGTTGGGCAACCTGGAGCCGCTCGCCGTCATCGAGGTGGATGCCGACTGCCCGGTTGAACTGGTCAACCGCGCAGAAGATGCCACCGTTTCGGTCGTCACCGCTGTTGTCACCGCTGTTGTCACCGTGCGCCATGCGCTGCGCCAACCGGCGTCCCAGCCGCAGGTGCAAGGCCGGGCGGTCGGCTGCCGGGATCAAGGCATACGCTGCCTCCTGGAGCCGTTCGTGGGCGAAGCGATAGCAGGCGTCGCCGGCCACGATGTAGCCCCCGGCCACGGCTTCGGCCAACAGGCCGCCAAGGCGTGCTTCGGTGACATCCAGCGCCTGCGCCGCGGTTGCCGCCGGCACCGTGCTGCCCAGGCAAGACAGGGCCATCAGCAAGGCGCTTGCTTCTGGCGGCAGTCGCTGCAGGCCCTCGGCAAGCAAACCCGGCGCATTGCCCTGGATATCCGGCAAGTCAGGCAACGGAGCGCTTGCGACCAGTTCCAGGCTGCCCTGGCTGCGCCACGCCTCCAGGCACCGCCGCAGTTCGCCGGCAAGCGCGCTCGCGCTGGGGTAGCGTTCCCCGGGTGCCTTGGCCAGCAACCGCATCACCATGGTGGACAACACTGGTGCAACGCCGTCGTTGCGCTCCGACGGCGCCACCGGCAGTCTTGCGAAATGGCAGTGCACCCAGCCGACCGGCTCGCTGGCTTCGAGCGGCAGGACACCCGTGAGCATCTGATACAGGATCACGCCCAGCGCGTAGAGGTCCGCCCGTGCGTCGACCGCCGGCTCGCCCCTGGCGGCCTGCTCGGGCGCCATGTAGGCCAGGGTTCCCGCCAGCATCGGGGGTTGCGCGCCGGGCAAGGTGCCGGACGATGCGACGGTGGCAATGCCGAACCCGGTAATCCAGGCCCGTTCCCGGTTCGGTGCGATAAGGAGATGCGCTGGCTTGATGTCCCGGTGGACGATGCCGGATTCGTGCATGGCCACGATCGCGGCGGACACGGCGATCGCGATTTCCAGGAAGGCATCCAGCGGGAACGGCTGGCCAAGCAGCTGGGCCAGCGGCAAGCCTCCCTCGTCGGCCGCGAGCAGGGCCGGCCTGCGGTCATAGCGGATCAATGCCACCGGGACCACTGCCCAATCGGGTCGCAGCAGGTCCCGCAAGGTGTATTCGTGCTCGAGGCGCCGCCGTACGCCAGCCGCGCTGGCAGCCGGGCCGGCGAGCGAAAGCAGCACGGGCGTGCATCCGGCGGCGGTCCCGCGCAGCAGCGCGATCTCACCGTCCAGCAAATACTCGAGCTTGTAGCTGCGCAACGAATTCATCGGACCTGGGACCGCGTCATGAAAGCTGGAACCTCAGAGTATATTGCGCCCCCGAGGGGCAATCCGCTGTAGAGGATGCGCCCGCTGGTGTCGCCGTCTCATACTTTGGTGTTACCCCCGGCCAAGCCAGGCCTTGCTAGCGCGGGCCGGGCCGCGCCGGATAGCACGGTGGGGACGGCGCGGCCGGACCGCCCTTCCCGCCTTGCCCGGGGGGAATCCGCGACCGATGCCGACAATACCACCGTATGATTTCACTGAACGTGACAGCGCGATATCCTCGAAGCAAGCGATGGAGGCCTCCGACCGCTTCGTCACCGCTCAAGACAAAAGGAGGAACACCGTGTGATAGCTACCCCGGTGATCGCCATCGTCGACGACGATGCTGCTGTCCGACAAGCCCTGGGAAGCCTGCTCCGCTCCTTCAACATGAGCGTCGAGCTTTATGCGAGCGGGAACGATCTGCTTCAGTCAGACACCATCGATGCCATTTCCTGCCTGGTCGCCGACGTGCAGATGCCCGCGATGAACGGCTTCGCGCTCTGCGAACACCTGCGCGCACGCGGGCTTTCCACGCCGGTGATCTTCATGACGGCCTTCCCCGAGGAGCGCTTCCGGCAACGCGCCGAGGCGATCGGCGCGGTCTGTTTTCTCAGCAAACCCTTCATGGAAGCTGACATCATCCGTTGCATCGGGAACGTGCTGGCGCGAAGCGCGAATTCCGGGCCGCAGCCAGGGGACTGAAGACGATGTCCGAAAGCGTGATGCCCCTGGCACTCGGCAGGCGCCACGAGCGGCTTGCGCTGGGCCTGGGCGGCTTCTTTGCCGCCGCCTCCATCCGGGCTGCCGATACCCTGCTGCCGGCCTTGTCGCGCGATTTTGGGATCTCCGCAGGAAAGACCGGTGTGGCGGTGACGAGCTTCATGCCTGCCTATGCCGCATTCCGCCAGGGCCCGCAATCCTGCTGATCCTGGCGCTGTCCAGGCAACTGCTGCCGCGCCTGGACGCCACCCTGCCCTGATCCGGCGCGGGGTGGTCAGTTGCCGTCGGGCGCTGCCAGGTGGCGCACGACGGGCGGCGCGGCGCCGCGGTGAAAACGATGCACGCGCGTCTGGATCAGTTTGTCGTTCATGGTGTGGCGCTCGTGCTGGCGCAGATGCTCCAGCCACGACTCCACCAGGAAGGTCTCGATAAAGCGCCCGGGCACGGCCAGGTCTTCGTAGACCCCCCAGGACAGCGCACCGCTGCGACGACGAATCCGGCGCATCTCCTGCACAGCCTTGGCAAACGCTGCTGCATCCTCGCGCGCGACCTCGTATTCCACGCAGATCATCACCGGCCCACGGTCATGGGCCACGTCCAGTTCACCCGGGTGCAGAAAACCTGAAGGCGCCAGGTCCAGGTCCGGCGAGATGTCCAGGCGCCACCGCAACGCAGTCGCGCATGCAAGGACCAACCCCGCTGCCGCCAGCACCAGGGCGACGGGAATGCCCAGCAGCGCGGCGGTCTTGCCCCATAGCGCGCTCCCCGCGGTCATGGCGCCGAAGAACACGGTCAGGTAGGCCGCCAGCGCGCGCGCCTTGACCCAGCCAGCGGCGCTGCGCTGGGCGGCCACGTTGAGCGTGGACAACACCGCGATCCATGCCAGCCCGGCAAACAGCAGTGCCGCTGCCAGCAGCCAGAAATGCCGCACATAGGCCAGCGCAAGCAAGCTCAGCGCGAACAACAAGCTTGCCAGCACCACCATGCGATCGGCCAAGACCCGGCCGCGCAGCTTGGGGAGCACAAGGGCGCCACCGACGGCGCCCAGGCCGATGCTGGCCAGCAGCAAGCCATATCCGCCCGGACCGAGGCCCAGTTCCTGCCGGGCCACCAGCGGAAGCAGCGCCCAGCCGGCACTGCCGAAGAGAAAGAACGCGACCGCCCTGACCAGCACGACGCGCAGCAGCGGCGCGGCCTCCACGTACCGCAGGCCGGCACGCACCGCCGAGAAGAAATGCTCGGACGGCAGGTTCCGCCGGGCGGGTTCGGCCTTCCACCGGTACAGCACCAGCGTCACGCCCAGCACCGACAGCGCGTTGAGCAGAAATACCACCGCGGGCCCGGAGAACGACAGGATCAAGCCGCCCAGCGCAGGGCCGATCGCACGGCTGATATTGATCCCCAGCGAGTTCAGCGCAATGGCCGGCGGCAAGTCCGCCTTGTCGACCAGGTCCGGCACGATGGCCTGGAACGGCGGCGAGCTCATCGCCGCGCCGGTGCTCAGCAAAAATGCAGCAAGCAGCAGCACATGGGCGTTGACCAGGCCGGTAAGCGCGAGCACACCTAGCGTGGTCGCCACGGCCAGCGTCCAAAGCTGGGCGAAGATCAGGTACTTGCGCCGGTCGACGATATCGGCCAGCACCCCGGACGGCAGGGCGAACAGGAACATCGGCAGGCTGCCCGCCGCCTGCACCAGGGCGACCATCAGGGGATCGGGATCGAGCGACGTCATCAGCCAGCTGGCACCCACGTCGTTCATCCAGGTGCCCACATTGGACGCCACCGTGGCGATCCACAGCATCCGGAAAGTGCTGTGCCGCAGCGGGCTCCACGGCGATCCGGCGGCACCGGCGGCACCGGCGCTGCCGCGCTCGGCGGCAGGTGTGCCGGCAGTGCCGGCTTGAGGGTCATTCATGGCTTGGTCGCAAGTTGCTCAGGCACTGACGGTGGCAGTGCCAATGGTGGCACAGCCGCATTGTGTGGAGCACAGCAGGCGCCGTCTACCCATACCAAGGGACAATTGTCTTGTGCCCGGGCAGCGGCTAGCATCGGCGCCGACGGATTGGCCTTGCGCCCGGCGCGTCAGGCGTGAACCCGGCGGCGCCAGTTGCCGGGAGAGACGCCGACCGATTGCGAGAACACGCGGGTGAAATGGCTTTGATCGGAGAAGCCACAAGCCACGGCCACTTCCGCCAGGGAGAGCCCTGATTCGCGCAGCAGCCAGCGGGCGCGCTCCAGGCGCTGGGCCGCCAGCCACTGATAAGGTGTCTGGCCAGTCGTGTCCCGGAAGGCACGGGTGAAATGGCTACGCGACAGGTTGCAGGCGTCGGCGACGTCCGCAATGGAAAGGTCGCCATCGATCTTGGCGATCAGCATTTCCTTGGCCGTCGCCACGCTGCGTTGCGACAGCAACCGGTTCGTCTTGGGCGTTGCGACGGATCCATTCCCATAGTGCTCGACGAGATAGGTCCCGATGGTGAAGCCCAGCTGATCGACGAACAGCTTGCTGGCCATGCCGGGGTGGCCCAGCGCCGGTGCCGCCGCCTGGGCGAGATGCGCCAGTACCTGGTCTTGCTCTCCCCCCGCGCTGCGCAGCCCCAGGATGCGCGAGCGGCCTAGTTCCGCGCTGGTGCGCTCGATAAAGGTGCGGGAAATCTCCAGCAGGATGAAATCGAAATAGCCATAAAAATCGGCTTTATAGTCTTCAAGGAAATTCCGGATATAAATGGAATTCCTTTCAAACTCGTGGGTGCTCGCGCGGCCCTCATGAAACACCCGGCGGCGATGTCCGGTGCACAGCGAAACCCCAACCAGAAAGCCACGATTCGACGCCGCAGTGATAACCTGGCTCGCCTTCTCGCCGGGCGAGCTTTTGCGGAAAAACTGGATATCGCTGCCGGCGAGCTTCTGATCCCTGGAGAGCTTCTCCGCGGCGCACCCGAATGCGTCAATCGATACCGGGGCTGCGAGCGAGATGGAGGCATTGGCGTTGACGGACATGATCTCACACGGGAATAAACCACCACCATGAAAACCCACGCCGCGGCAGCAGCGGCTGACCAAGAATAGCAGAGCTTGCATGCCGCTCGCGTGAAACCTTGGATGATACGGGTCGAGTGACGCAAACGCCAGTAGCCTGCTGAAAACGAAGGGCACGCGATGCCTTCTGTATAATTCAGACTCTTTCAGGCAAGTCTCCCTTATCAAGCGGCGTGCCGATCACGCGGCATCGCCAATAGTCCGACTGACTATAGAGCACACGCCGGCAAGATCGCCCCCTGGCGCTCCGATCGACTCCCATCTCGATCTCCGCGCGGCCGCCCAACATCCTGATCGTCGCCCCCGGTCATCGACCGTCTGACGCGTCATGGCAATCCACGCGAACCCGCGCGATTGCCGGCCCGGCAAGCCGATCAGTAAGGATCTATCTCTTTCTATGAGCAAACTCCCCAGGCTCGTGCTGAGCCTTGTGCTGGTTGCGCTATTGCACCTGATCCCCACCGCGCTCCCGGCCGCAGCCGCCGACACCACCATGAATGCGGATGCGCCCGCCGGCAGGCCGCCATCGCGCGCGGATGCCGTTGCCGAGCTGAAACGGCTCCAGACCGAGCAGGACCGCATCAAGCAACTGGCGTCGTCGCCCACCAGCGGCACGCAGCTCGAAGGGCTGGATGACGCCATCCACCAGTTGGCAGGCGACGTCGACAAGCTGAGCGCGGCGCTCACGCCCCAGCGTGCGCAGCTACAGGCACAGCTCGACGTGCTCGGGCCGCCACCCGCCGCCGGCACCACACCGGAGGCAGCCGCAGTCGCACAGCAGCGGGCAGACCTGAACGCGCGCAAGGCGCAACTGGACAGCGGACTGAAGCAAGTGGCCGAGGTCAAGGGCAATGTGACCAACCTGACCGAGCAGATCGCCAAGCTGCAGCGCAGCCGATTGAAGAACCAGCTCGCGCTGCGCTCGGCCAGCATTCTCGGCACGGCATTCTGGGAGCCGTTGTTCGCGCCAAGCCAGGAGGACCAGCAGCGGCTAAACGCGTTCATGGGGCAAGTTACCCCGTTGTGGGACCTGGCCTGGCAACCCGGGCGGCAGGCAATCACCGCCCTGCTTCTGCTGCTTGCGATCGGCGCCTGGACCGTCGGCCGACGGCTGATCGAGCGGGCGCTGGCATGGTTCTGCCTGACGCGCTTGCCCGAGAGCCGGCTGCGGCGCAGCGCGCTCGCGCTTGCCACGGTACTCGCGACGGTTGCGGCGACCGCCATCGCGGTACAGGTTGTGTGTTTTGCTTTCGCCCCGCACTATGAACTACCAGCTCAGGTACAGGACCTGATCAGCGAACTCGGCAAGCTGACGCTGACAAGCGCGCTGATCGCGGGCCTGGGACGGGCATTGCTGTGCACGCGCCATCCCTCATGGCGCGTGCCCGCGCTCGCCGACAAGGTCGCGCTGGCGATGCGTCCGTTCCCTAGTGTCCTCGCTGGCCTGCTGCTGATCGCCGGCACACTCGAGCAACTCAACCGGACCGCGGACACAAGCCTGCAGGTGACCTTGCTAGGCCGCGGCCTGGTGTCGCTTGTGGTGGTGCTGACGATAGGCGCGGCGCTGCTGCGCGCCAACCGCGTGCGCACGAAGCTCGCCGCGGCGGGCGAGCGGCCTGAAGCGCGCTCCACCTTTGCCGGCCTGATCCACGCTGGCGTAACGGTGACGGTCGTCGCCTCGCTGATGGCGCTGCTGATCGGCTACATCACGTTCGCCCGCTTCCTGACCTACGAGCTTGTCTGGATCGACATCGTCCTGTGCAGCCTGTACCTGTTGACGCAATTGACCCGCGACGTCTGCGAAAGCGTGTTCAGCGCGCACCATCCAAGCGGCAAGGTCATCAAGCAGTTGTTCGGACTCGGGGACAGCCATCTCGCGCAGGCGTCGACGGTGCTCTCGGGGATCGGCACCAGCCTGCTCCTCCTGGTGGCCGTCATCGCGCTGCTGACCGGCGGCTTCGGCACCACGCCGAGCGACCTGCTCAACAGCCTGCTGTCGATGCTCGGCGGCGAGCGGCTGCGCAGCCTCAACATCATGCCCGACCGCATCCTGAACGCGGTCATCGCGCTCTCGGTCGGCACCTACCTGCTGCGCTCGGTGCGGCGCTGGCTGGACGCGGAACTCCTGCCCAAGGTCTGCATGGAAGCGGGCCTGCGCGCTTCGCTCATCACGCTGTTCAGCAACATCGGCTATGTGCTGATCGTATTGCTGACGCTGTCGCTGCTCGGCGTCAGATGGGAAAACCTGGCCTGGATCGTCAGTGCGCTGTCCGTTGGCATTGGCTTCGGCCTGCAGGAGATCGTCAAGAATTTCGTGTCGGGGCTCATCCTGCTGACCGAGCGCCCGGTGAAGGTCGGCGACATGGTGAGCATCGGCGGCGTGGAGGGCGACATCAAGCGCATCAACGTGCGCGCGACGGAGATCCTGCTGGGCGACCGCTCGACCGTGATCGTGCCCAACTCGCAGCTGATCTCGCAGAACCTGCGCAACGTGACGATGAGCAACAGCACGCAAGGCGTGGCGACGCTGCTGCTCACCTTCCCGTTGAACATCGATCCCGAGCAGGTGCGCGAACTGCTGCTCGACTCCTATCGGGAAAATGAGGCCATTCTCGACAAGCCCGCGCCATCCGTCACGTTCAGCCAGCTGGCGCCGAACGGGATCACGCTTAGCGTGACGGGCTACGTAGGCAGCCCGCGGATCGCCACCGCGACCAAGAGCGACCTGCTGTTCGAGATACTGAAGCGGCTGCGCGCGGCCGATATCTCGCTGTCGGTCCCGCAGACCTTGCGGGTGGAGAATATGGCCGCGCTTGGCGGGTAACGCGTCCGGCCCCTTACGGAGTCACCAGCGCCACCGCGTCCTGCACGCCATGTGCACGCCGGGCGCCCATGGCCTGCTGCACCACATCGCCGATCATGTCCGCGGTGACCGCCGACAGCGTCCACCCCAGGTGGCCGTGGCCGGTGTTGTAGAACACGCAGGACGCACGGCCCCGGCCCACGCGCGGCAGCATGGTAGGCATCATCGGCCGCAGTCCGGCCCAGGGCACCACGCTGCGCGTGCTGACACCGGGGAAGCACTGGTTGACCCACTCCACCAGCGGACGGATGCGGTCAGCGCGGATGTCGCGGTTGTAGCCGTTGAACTCCGCCGTGCCCGCCACCCGGAAGCGGTCAACGCCCAGGCGGCTGGTGACCAGCTTGGTCTCGTCGTCGAGCAGGCTCACGACGGGCGCGGCCACCTGGCTTTGCGCATCGTTCAGGTTGACGGTGATCGAATAGCCCTTGACCGGATAGATATTGACGCGATCGCCAAGGCTGGCCGCCAGCGCCCGGCTGGCCGTGCCGGCACAGACGACCACGCCGTCGAACACGCGCGATTCGGCCTGCTGGCCGTCGCTGCTGACGATGGTGACCTGCCGGCCATCGGTGCTGACCGACTGGACATCCTGGTTGTACAGGCAACGCACGCCCAGGCGGTCGATGGCCGTGGCCATGCCGCTGGTGAACTTGTGGATGTCGCCAGTGGCGTCGCTCTGGGTGAAATAGCCACCGTAGTACTGACCGGCCAGGGTCGGCTCGATCGCGCGCATTTCTTCCGGCGTGACGGCGTGGCGCTCCAGCCCGCCCTCGGCCAGCAGCTTCGACACCCTGCCTGCATGCTCGAAGCCCGCCTTGTCGCGATAGATATGGAGGATGCCTTCCTTCTTCAAGTCGAAATCGATGCCTTCGGCCGCCGCCCAGGAGAACAGGTGGTCGCGCGCGGCAATCGCCAGGCGCGTGGTCTCGACGGTGTTCTTGCGGTAATGGGGAATAGCGGCGATGAACTCGGCGAACCAGGACAGCTTGTGCCAGCTCGGGCGCGGATTGACCAGCAGCGGCGCATCGCTCTTGAGCATCCACTTGATGCCCTTGAGGATGGTGGACCAGTGTGTCCAGACTTCAGCATTGGAAGCGGAAAGCTGGCCGCCATTGGCGAACGAGGTTTCCATGGCGGCATAGCGGTGTTTTTCGAGCAGGGTGACCGAGAAACCGCGTTTGGCGAGCGCGTAGGCAGTGGTCACGCCGGTGATGCCACCACCGATAACGGCAATTGATTTCATCTCTATGGTTCCAGGACGTCGAGTGGGAGCCTCCTGCGCGGCATGCGCAAAAGACGCCCCCTCTGTCCTTGACCTGAGAGATTCACGATACGCCACTTTGGGAGTGGCGGGGATCGCTTGCTCCTTCGGTACCGCCGGCTGACGAGCGCCGGGGTTCTTCAGAGTTCAAACGTGATACCGGTCCTTTTGCCTGAGAGTTTCCGGGGCGGTTGCTCCTTCGGCGCTGCCCGGCGCATGGCCAGGCAGTCTCTCCCGATATCAACTTTGCATGATGCCCCCGGGCAATACCAGGTGACATGGCTCGGAACTTTAGCACTAGTCTGACTGCCTGGGGAATTTCCCTGCGGGCTCAGGCCGGGAATATCAGCGGGCTGGAACCGGGGCGAGCGACGCGTGCGGCGTGGCGGTACGTTGCTCGGCCTTGTGCACCATGGTGTAGGCGTAGTCCACGCCCATGCCGTAAGCGCCCGAATGTTCCTTGACCAGCTTCATCACGGCGTCATAGCTGTCGCGGTGCGCCCAGTCGCGCTGCCATTCGAGCAGCACCTGCTGCCAGGTCACCGGCACCACGCCGGCCTGCACCATGCGCTGCATGGCGTAGTCGTGCGCTTCCTTGCTGGTGCCGCCGGAAGCGTCGGCCACCATGTAGATCTCGTAGTCGCTGTCGTGCATCGCCGACAGCGCGAAGGTGGTGTTGCAGACCTCGGTCCACAGGCCGGCCACGATGATCTTCTTGCGGCCGTTGGCGGCCAGCGCGTCGCGCACCTTCTGGTCGTCCCACGAGTTCATCGAGGTGCGTTCCAGCGTCTGCTGGCCGGGGAATACGTCGAGCAGTTCGGGGTAGGTATAGCCGGAGAAAGACTCGCTCTCCACCGTGGTGATGGTGGTGGGAATATTGAAGATCCTGGCCGCCTTGGCCAGGCCAACCGCGTTGTTCTTCATTGCCTGGCGGTCCATCGACTGCACGCCGAAGGCCATCTGCGGCTGGTGGTCGATGAAGATCAGCTGGCTGTTTTGCGGGGTCAGGACTTCGAGCTTGGCGTTGGTCATGATTTCTCTCCTTGGCTACCTGGTTGAATTATTTAGAACGTCGTCTTTGGCATCGATCCGTCCATGGGTTGAACTTTATGGCAGCGCGGGCTGACGATGTGATGAGTTAGTCGGACAACTTGTTCAATTTTATTGATTGATATTCGATGGGAGTCGGCAGCAGCTAAACGGTGGGCGGTCGCGTTGGCTCTCGCGACACCCAAGCAGTCATCTTCAGTACCGGCCGCCGCATAGGGAGCAAAGGCAAAATGCCCGACTGCTCGATGGCGGCTTGAATTGCGATGGCGAACTGGGGGCAATAAAGTCAGCCGACGATATGACTTGAGGTGCGCCTCGAACCACTCCACGAACACCGCCAGTCCTCGCGAAGACCTCTATTGGGCCGCCCCGGGGCGACGCATATCGTCAAAGTTGTAAAGGCTAGAGCTTTTGCCTCGGAGTCCGCAGGGAGAGGGCCGCGCGCCGAGCAAGCGAATGGGGCATGATCCCCCTGCGCTCTCTTTTTACTGCAGCTCGATCTTCGCGATCGCTGCCAGCCGCTTCCAGCGCGCGATTTCTTCCTTCTGGTAGTCGCGCAGTTCCGCCGGCGTGGAGAGGATCAGCGAGGTGGACTGGCGCTGGTAATACTCCTTGACGTCGTCGGCGGCGCCGGCCTGGGCGAACAGTTCGCCCAGGCGTTGTGCAATGGGCGCAGGTGTCTTGGCGGAGACCGCCGCTGCCACCCAGTTGTAGGCCAGGAAGTCCGGCACGCCGGCTTCGGCCGCGCTTGGCACACCCGGCAGTAGCGGCGAACGCTGGGCCGCGGTGTAAGCCAGCGCGCGCACCTTGCCGCCCTTGACCAGCTCAATCGCGCCGCTGGCATCCACCACGGCGAAGTCCACGTTGGCGGCCATCACGCCGTTGATCGCGTCGCCGGCGCCCTTGTAAGGCACGGCAGTGGTCTTCATGCGGCTTTGCTCGTTCAGCCATTCGCTGTAGAGCGTGTACGACACCGAGCCGGTGCCGTAGTTGAGCGCGCCGGGCCGCTTGCGCGCGTCCTCCACCAGCGCCTTGAACGTGTGATACGGCGAGCTGGCCGGCACGATGATCAGGCATGGCCCGCGCGACAACAGCGTGATGGGCGTGAAGTCAGTCAGCGGATCGTAAGGCAGCTTGCGGAAGGTGGCGGCATTGGTGGACAGCGTGGAGTTGCTGCCGATAAAGACCGTGTATCCGTCGGCCGGCGCACTGAGCAGCGTCTGCACGCCGATAAAGCCGTTGCCACCCGGCTTGTTCTCCACCACCACGCCCTGCCCCGTCAGCTCGCCGATCTTCTTGGCGAACATGCGGGCGGTCATGTCGGTACCGCTGCCGGACGGGAACGGCACGATAAAGCGGATCGGGCGGCTGGGAAATGCCTGCGGCTGCGCCAGCGCGGCGAACGGCGCGCCTGCCAGGCTAGCTGTGAAGACGGTGCCAGCCAGGACAGCGAAGCGGCGCCGGGAACAGTTCACGGTTCGGGTCATGTTGTCTCCTTGGTCTTGCGCCTGGCAGTGGGTTCCGCCAGTGCGGGTGCGTCTGTGTTTCCGTGGTTCAGTGATTCCGTGGTTCGCTTTGGCGGCGGGCTAACGCTTGAGGCCAAGCAGATCCCGCGCGATCACCCATCGGTGCACTTCGGACGGGCCTTCGTAGATGCGCATCAACCGCGTCTCGTTGGCCATCTGCTGCAACGGCATTTCCTTGGTCATGCCCATCGCGCCAAAGGCCTGCATGGCGTGGTCGATCACGTCCCAGGCCATCTCGGTGGCGAATACCTTGATCATCGAGACCTGGGTACGCGCCTCGTCGCCGGCGTCAATGCGTGCCGCGGCCTCGTAAGTCATCAGGCGACAGGCGTGGATGCGGGTGGCGGCATCGGCCACCCACCACTGGATTGCCTGCCGGTCCGCCAGCGCGGCGCCGAAGGTGCGGCGCTGCGGCGCGTACTCGCACAGCATGTCAAGCGCACGCTGGGCTCGGCCAATGCACCAGGCCGCCATCTGCACGCGCCGGCTGGACAGCCGTGCCTGCATCGGCGCGAAGCCCTGGCCTTCCACGCCGAGCAGCTGCGTGTGCGCAACGCGGCAGTCCTCCAGCACCACCTCGTAGGTGGAGGCGCCGCCGATCATGGGGATGCGCCGTTCTACCTTGAAGCCGGGCGTGCCACGGTCGACCAGAAAAGCGGAGATGCCGCCGCGGGCGCCGCGTGCCTTGTCGGTTACGGCCATCACGATGGTCCAGTCGGCGCGGGCGGCGCGGCTGATCCAGATCTTGCGGCCGTTGAGCACCCAGTCATCGCCGTCGCGTTCGGCACGGGTGGTCATCATGGCCGGGTCGCCGCCGGCGCCGGGCTCGGAAATAGCGATGGCGGAGATGGTCTCGCCGCGCGCGTACGGTTCCAGGTAGCGCGCACGCTGGGCCGCGTCGGCGGTCTTGAGCAGCATGCGCAGGTTCGGCGAATCGGGCGGCAGGTCATAGGGTGTGACGGTCTTGCCCAGTTCCTCGTTGACGCCGACCATGGCCACCACTGGCAGGTCGGCGCCGCCCATCTCGGCCGGCGCATCCAGGCCCCACAGGCCCAGCTCACGCGAGAGTCCGTCCAGCTTGTCCTGCTCCTGCGGCAGCAGCGTGAGCTGGCCGCCCTCGGCCTCGCGGGCCAGCACGCCCGCTTCGAGCGGGATCAGTTGCTCGCGCACAAAGCGCGCCACCAGATCCTTGAGCATCCGGTGTTCTTCTTCCAGTACGAAGTTCATGCCATGTCTCCTCTATTGTTTGCGTGCCGCTTCAGGCGGCGTCCCGACCACCCGTTATCCGGGCGATGTCTTCAGGGCTTAGCCCGGCTTCGCGCAACACTTCATCGGTGTGCTCGCCCAGCGTAGGCGCATGCCGGCGCAGCGACAGCGGCGTGGCGGAGAAGCGCGTCGCGGGCCGCATCTCGCGCAACGGGCCCTCGGTGGGATGCTCGGTCTGCTGGAACAGCCCGACCGCTTCCAGGTGCGGATGCGCCAGCAATTCGTCCGGCGCATAGATCGGCGTGGCGGGGATATCCAGCGTCTCGAACAGCGCCATCCACTCCCTTGTGGTACGGGTCGGCGTGATCTGCGCGAGGTGCTGGTACAGCGCGCGGATATGGGCGTTGCGCTGCGCGCGGCTGGCGATGTTGTACTTGTCACCCAGGTCATCGCGGCCCACGGCGTGGAAAAAGGCTCTCCAGTGGCGGTCCGTGTATGGCAGCGCGCAGATCCAGCCGTCCGCAGTCTGCGCCGGCCGCCGCCCGCCTTGCAGCAGGCGCGCATAGCCGGCCGCGCCGGTGGCGGGCTCGAAGGTCAACCCCGCCAGGTGCTCGGCCATCACGAAGCTGGCCATGGTTTCCAGCATCGGTACCTCCACCGCTTGCCCGCTGCCGTGGCGCTCGCGGTGCAGCAGCGCGGCCATCACCGCGTTGGCCAGCGCCATCCCGGTGGTCTTGTCGGCGATCAGGCTGGGCACATACTCGGGCCGGCCGCCGGCGGCGGAGCCCAGCGACACCAGCCCGCAAGCGGCCTGGATGATGTCGTCGAAGGCCGGCTTGTCACGGTGCGGGCCGTCCTGGCCAAAACCGGTGGCCACGCAATAGACGATGCGCGGGTTCAACGCTGCCACCGCGGCGTAGCCAAAACCCAGCCGCTCGATGGCGGCCACGCGCATATTGTGGATCAGCACATCGGCGCCGCCGATCAGGCGGCGCAGCGCCGCCGCGCCTGCAGGCGTCTTCAGGTCCAGCACCACCGAGCGCTTGTTGCGGTTGAGCGCCAGGTAGATCGAGCTCATGCCGGCGTTGCGCGATACGCCGTTGGCGCGCATGAGGTCACCTTCCGGCCCTTCGATCTTGATGACGTCCGCGCCCAGGTCGGCCAGAGATTGCGTGGCCAGCGGGCCCAGCACCACTGAAGTCAGGTCGAGTACGCGAATTCCCTCGAGCGGGCCGGCGCAGACGGGTCTCTCATGTGGCATGCGGCCCCCTCAGCGGCGCTGGAAGACGGGGGCGCGGCGCTCGGCCATCGCCGCCACGCCTTCGCGGAAATCCGCGGTAGCGAACTGCACGCGCTGGATGGCCAGTTCACGCTGGTTGGCCTGCACGATGCGGTCGGCCAGCCCCAGGCGCAGCGTCTCGCGTGTGCTTTCCACGGCCAGCGGCGCCGAGGCCGCGATATCGTGCGCGAGCGCCAGCGCGCGGGCACGCACCTCGGCCTGCGCCACCAGTTCGTCGGCCAGCCCGATTCGCACCGCTTCTTCGCCGTCGATGCGCCTGCCCGTATACAACAACAGCGCGGCCTGCTGCTCGCCGACCAGGCGTGGCAGCGTCACGCTCATCCCAAAGCCGGGATGGAAGCCGAGCCTGTTGAAGCTGGCGCTAAAGCGCGCTTCGCGGCATGTGATGCGGAAATCCGCCACCAGGGCCAGTCCCAGCCCCGCGCCGATCGCGGCACCCGCAACGGCCGCCACGATGGGCTTGCGGTTGCGGTACAGCTTCATGGCCTGAGCGTAGAAGGCCGATGGGTCGCGCGAGACGCTGCCCTGGTCGGCGCCGCTGAAATCGGCCCCGGCGCAGAAGGCGCCCACGCCAGATGACAGCACAATGGCGCGGCAACTGTCGTCCTCGTCGAGTTGCAGCAGCGCTTCGGCCAGCCGGCGCATGACATCGGCGTCGACAAAGTTATGGGGCGGGCGCGAGATCTCGATCTGCGCAACATGCTGGTCGCGTGTCAGGACGATTTCGGGGGTGGATGCCGAGGTCATGGCGAGGGGCTCCGGGAAGTGGAAAGGCACCCAGTATTCGCCGATGCGGATTCCCGCGCTACACTACAATTTCGGATACTGAAATTACTTGCAGCGCCCCGATGCTGGATCCGCGGGCCTGCGGCCAACGACATGGCTGACCCGCACCCCCATTCCGACTCCGGTTCCGACCCCGATTCCCACCCGGACTCCCGCGCCAAACCGCCTTCGAGCCGCGAACTCACGCACAGTACCGGCCAGTTCACGCGCCAGACCGGAGGCAGTCAGTCGCTCGAACGTGGCCTGCTGCTGCTGCGCGCGTTCCGCGTCGGCTCTTCCAGCCTGACCAATGCGGACCTGGCTGCGCGCACCGGCCTGCCGCGCCCCACTGTCAGCCGCCTCACGCGCTCGCTGGTGGACAGCGGCTTCCTGCGCTACGACGCCACCGAGCGCGCCTACCGGCTGGCGGCCGTGGTGGTGAGCCTGGCGGACGCCTTCCACCACGCCACCACGGTGCCCGATATCGCCCTGCCGCTGATGCGCAGGATCGCCGAGGCGGAAAAGGTCAATGTCGGCCTGGCCGTGCCCGACCAGACCGCCATGGTCTACCTGGCCGCGGTGCGCCACAGCCGCGACAGCGTATCGCGCACCCGGCGCGTCGCGCCCGGCACGCGCGTTCCCATGGAACTGACCTCGATCGGCATGGCGTGGCTGGCCGCGGTGCCGGCCGGCGTGCGCGACCACTTCCTCGCACGGATCGAGGAGAAGGCCGGCGACGAATGGCCGGCCTTGCACAAGGAACTGTCGCGTGGCATTGCCCAGGCCCAGGCGCAAGGCTATTGCAGCGCCAACTACCAGCCGGGTCACCTGACCGCCGTGGGCGCGGCGTTCCGCGGGCCGGACCACCAGTGGTACGGGCTCAATATCAGCTTCCCGCACAAGCCCAGCGAAAAGCCGCGTGATGTGGCGCGCTATGCGCCGCTGCTGCTCGGCCTGATCGAGAAGATCAGCGCGTCATGCGGGGGGGAGGACGGCGTGGCGTGAGTATGACGGCCCCGGCTAGCGCGGGGGCGGCATGGCGCAGCGAGGTGAGAATCCGGCTGCGCCATGGTTTCCGGTTTGGCCCGCCGATTGCCAGGCGGCAGATCAGGCGAGCCCGACCGTAAGCGCCCAGCAAGGCGCTCTTACAAACCGACGTGATGAACCCAGCCGGCAGGGCCAGCGGCCTGGTTGCGCTGAATCTCCACCAGCCGCTCCCTTAGCACCTTGACGGTGTTGCCGGCGGTGCCGTTGCCGATCGCGAAGCGCGTGCGCGCGGACCGCACTTCGCCAATGGCCACCAGCGTCGCCGCCGTTCCGCAAACAAAGGCCTCGGCCAGGCGTCCGCTTTGGGCATCCGCCTCCCACTCGGGGTACGAATACCGGCGCTCTTCCACCACCATGCCCATCTCCCTGGCCAGCTCGATCACCGAAGCCCGGGTGATGCCCGGAAGAATCGAGCCGCTAAGGGGCGGCGTGACCAGGGTGCCGTCGTCCATCACGAAGAAGATGTTCATGCCACCGAGTTCCTCCACCCAGCGGTGCTCGGCGGCATCCAGGAAGACCACCTGGTCGCATCCGTTCGCCGTGGCCTCGCTCTGCGCGACCAGGCTGCCGGCATAGTTGCCACCGCACTTCGCCTCGCCGGTGCCGCCGGGCGCGGCGCGGGTGTAGTTCTCGGATACCCAGACGGAGACGGCCTTGTCGCCGCCCTTGAAGTACGGTCCCACCGGGCAGGCGATCACGCAGAAAATGAATTCGGAGGCGGGCTTGATGCCGAGGAACACCTCATTGGCAAACATGAAGGGACGCAGGTAGAGGCTGCCCGTGCCGTGCGGCACCCAGGCCTGGTCGATCCGCACCAGCTGCTCGATCGCTTCCAGAAAGAGCGATTCAGGCAACGCCGGCATGGCCATGCGCTTGGCCGACGCCTGGAAGCGGCGCGCGTTCTCGAGCGGGCGGAACAGCGTCACGGCGCCATCCGCGCCGCGATAGGCCTTCATGCCCTCGAAGATCTCCTGGCCATAGTGGAGTACCGAGCACGCCGGATCGATCGAGAACGGCTTGCGGGCAGTGACCTTGGCGTCCTGCCAACCCTGCCCTTCACGCCAGGTGATCGTCACCATATGGTCCGTGAAGACGCGACCGAAAGCGGGGTCGCGCATCAGTGCATCCCGCGTGGCCGCGTCGAGCGCGTTCGGGTTGGGTTCGAGGCTGAAAATGGTTTGTTGCGTCATGAGCGCGCGTCTTCCTTCGCTGGCGTTGGGGATTGGCAGCAGGGCGAACACCCCTGTCTGCCGCCGGCATGGCACGTGGTTTTACGTGAAATCCGAGGGTATCGATGATCGCATGCTGGCGCCCGGTTTGTCTTCAATGACAAAGATTGAGCTTCGCTCCAGCCATTGCTTAGCCACTACGACAAGCCACACCGCATGATGGTTATGTTAAATCGTTGTTTTGAGACGGTAAGCCAGTTGAAACCGCCCCTTAGCCTGCCTCAACACGATTGCGCCCTTCAGCCTTGGCGCGATACAACGCCGAATCGGCCCGTGCCAGCAATTCGTCAAGGGTCGCTTCCCCGGCCTCGACGCTGGCCAACCCCAGGCTTGCCGTGCAGGCGGGCTGCCCGGCGATGGCCGATTGCTGCTCGACTGCCTGGCGCACGCGCTCGGCCATGGCAAGCGCCGCCTCCATGCCGGTTTGCGGCAGCAGCACGACAAACTCTTCGCCGCCAAAGCGGCCGAGATGGTCCGTGTGGCGCAGTGCCCGCCCTACGATTTGTGCGAAATGCGCCAGAACGCGGTCACCCACCAGGTGTCCGTGCTGGTCGTTGATGCGCTTGAAGTGGTCGATATCCATCAGCAGCAACGACAGTGGCTGGCCGCCGCGCCGGTTCTTCAGTTCACTACTACCTGCGTGCAGCACAGCGCGTCGACTCAATATTCCCGTCAGGTCGTCGCGTTGGGCCAGGTACTCGAACTGCGCACGTAACCGCTCGCTCACCGTCAAAAGCAGTCCAAGGCAGACGAAGAGGGAGGCGAAGCAAAACGCTGTAATGTACGCGGTCTGAATGGCCGAAGGGGAAAACCGGGAAGTATCGACGGCATCCTGGAAAAGCGTCGTCGCAGCCCGCATCAGCAAGGCCAGCCCCTGGAAAGCGAGGACAACTGCCATGAAGCGCGGCGCAAAGCCCCGGCCGTGCTGCCAGGTCAGCCGCGCATGGCTCAGGCATATTGCCGCTAACACCGAGGTAAGCAGCAACACGCGGATCCGGTAGTCGGGATGGGCCAGCAGGAACCAGGTAATGCCAGCCAGGCAGCCAATGCCCAGGGCGAGCCAGCGTTTCCAGGTGCAGGGCACCCCGTAGAAGCGCTGGCTGCCGAAGTAGAACAGTGCACAGCCCGAAAGCAGCAGCGCGTTACCGCCAAGTGCGACGAGCACGGCCGGCCAATGCCCATCCATCGCATAGAAGGCGGTGGAAAGCGCGCAAAGCAGCGGCGCCAGCGCCCAGGGTAGCAACCCTTTGATGGAAGCGGGATAGGCGCGGCGAAAGGCCAGCAGGACGATGCCCAGGGCGATATTGATCATCCCCGTCATTGCCGTCATGGAACGCAGGTCCAGGTTTAGCATGGGTCAGCCGTGGAGAAACGATCTGTGCACATGGCACCGTGCACACATTGTACCGGCGGTTAGCCACCGCCCGGCCGCCAGGTCGGCCGTCGCCTGGTAAGGCAGGCAGTGTGTACACTACTGCCCTACCTTTTTCGCGTGACCCATGACGATCACTATCAACGAAGACCTCCGTGCCTATATCGATCCACTTACAGACGACGAATACGCGGCGCTGGAACGCAGCTTGCTCTCGGAGGGGTGCCGCGATGCACTGGTGCTGTGGGGCGATCTCCTGGTGGACGGACACAACCGCTACAGCATCTGCCAGAAGCACGGAGTCCCTTTCAATACGGTACAAAACCAGACGTTCCAGTCCATGGAGGATGTGCACCTGTGGATGATCGACAATCACCTCGGGCGGCGCAGCGTATCGGATTTCCAGCGCGGTGTACTCGCATTGCGGAAGAAGGAAATCGTATCCGCGCGTCTGGCGCAAGTGCAAGCGCAAGCGCAAGCGCAAGCGCAAGCCCAGCCTGGTTCTGCAAAGCCTGCCGGGGCTGAAGTCGCCGTGCAAGCCGGGGCCGGTACCGTGTTGACTCGCGAGGCCGTTGCGCGCACGGCGCGGGTGAGCAGTGCGACGCTTGGTCAGATCGAAAAAATCCAGAAGACCGCTGCGCCCGAGTTGGTCAGCGCGGTAAAGGCCGGCGTGATTTCCATCAATGCCGCGGCAGCCGTAGCCTCCTTGCCTGGCGAGAAGCAGGTAGCGGCCGTTGCAGGGGGCAAGAAGGAACTGCGCCAGGTGGCGAGACAGGTGCGCGAGGCCCGCATGCCACCCAAGCCTGAACCGGTGCCCCCACCCAGCGACGCCACCCCCGATCAACTGGCAATTCACCGTCTGACGCAATTGGTGGCACAGCTGACAGAAGAGCGCGATCAGTTGAAAAAGAAGGTGCAGCACTTGACGGTTGCACTCGCAGAGGCCCGCGGCGGGCTATCGACCGCTTGAGGCACGCTTGTCTGGTGAGCGGGGCCGGTGGCCCCGCTCCCAACGCCGCCGGCTTACTGGCTCAGCCGCGTTAGCTTCAACTGCGGGTCCGCCGCAATGGCCTGCTCGCTGAACGGCAGCCGCACCCACCGCTTGGCGGAGTACTCCGCCATCTGGTCAAAGGCGTGCGGCGACTGCTGATCTGCGGACTGGCCGTACACCAGCAGCGCCTCGGCGACCGGCCCTTGCTCGTCAAAGCCTACGGTCTGCACGTAGCTGGTCCCGAAGTAGACCTGCAGCCCCTTGTCCGACACCGGGGTGCTTTGCAGCTTGTTGAGCACGCCTTCGTATTCCTCACCGCCGTGCAGGGCGATGCGGCCAGTCGGTGCCGTGGCGGCCTGCACCTGGCCCAGCGGCGCATCCAGCGCAAAGCCGGCGGTGCGCATGGCCTGCACCGCGTCCTTCAGTGCCTTGAAGACCTCGGCGCGCACGGCCGCATCGCGCATGCGCAGTCCGCGTGGGGTGTTGACCGGATCGCTCGGGTTGAACTCGATGGCGTAGACCTTGGGGATCTTGCTGGCGCGCATCCAGAACTCGCGGAACAGCGGTGCGGCACGGCTGTCGAGGTTGCTGTGGCGGTCCCACTTGCGCAGCGCCGCGCAGCCGTCGCTCAGGTCGGCGTCCTTGGTGCCGTGGCAGGCATCGAGCAGGTCATCCAGCACGAGTTCGCCTGAGAGGTTGCGGTCGCGGAACAGCACGGCCTGCAGGCTGGGCACGTCAAAGCGGTTGCCGGGCAGGCCGTCCTCCCCCGAGAGGCGACGGCCGATTTCCATCAGGCCAACGCGCGTGCGCAGGCGTTGCGCAACTTCAGTGGGTCCCAGCACCGGTGAGAAGCCGGTCAGCTTCTGGCTGGGGTTAGACAGCCACGAGCTGTCATTGCTGTTGGCGACATAGTCATCGCGTACCAGCACGGGCATGGCGCTGGGGGCCACCAGCCCCGGTACTGGCGATGCCGCGTCCACCGTCCAGTTGCAGCTAGCCCGCGTGCCGTCCAGCAGGACCATGCCCGTGCCCTGCATCAGCTTGGCGGCCAGCGTAGCGCTGTCGCCGGCCGGCGCGCATTGCTTGAGCATGGCGGCCGATACGTTGGGTGCGACCGACACATCGGCAAACATGGCGCGGCCTTCGCGGTCGGTGGCAATGGTGTTGACCCACGGAATGCCCAGGCGGCCAACGGCAGTGCGGATGCCAGCCACGTCGCGCGCGCGGCCGATATCTAGCCAGGTGTCGACCGAACGCGTGTTGTTGCGGTTGGCGTCGCGCAGCGTGTAGGCCTTTTGCGCGGACCACGGCAGGCCGGCCGATGGCATGGACAGCACCGGGCCGTATTCCGTCATGTAGAAAGTGTGCGAGCGCTGCTCGGTGCGGCCGTCGGGCAGTTTTGCCGCATAACTGACGGTGCGTGGGGTCATCTTGTGCGGCACGCCGTCCACCAGGTAGGTGGTGGGGTCGCCTTCGGCCAGCTTCAGTTCATACAGCGTGAAGCGGCGGGCGGTGGACACGGTGTGCGTCCAGGCCACGTCCTTGTTGAAGCCGATGCTGATGATCGGGAACGATGCAATGGACGCGCCCATGACGTCCAGCTTGCCCGGTATGGTCAGGTGCGCTTCAAAAAAACGATTGGTGGTGGTCCACGGAAAATGCGGATTTCCCAGCAGCAGGCCGCGCCCATTCGTGGTGGCTTCCTTGCCAAAGGCCCAGCCGTTGCTGCCGATCGGCGGATCCAGCAGCTGCAGGTCCTTGTTGACGGCCTCGAAGTCGATGCTGGCCAGGTCTACCGCCCCCGCCTGCTGCGCGGTCTTGGCAGTGCCCGCCGCCCCAGGCGGCACGGCGGCGACAATGCCCGCGGCCAGCGCGCCGGCACTGGCCTGGATGCTCTTCTCTTCGGCCAGGCGGAACAGGTCGATGGCGGTAATGGGCCGGACCCAGTCAGCGTTGCGGCAGCCAGCCGGGCGTTGGGCGGGCGGGGTATCGCGCAGGTAGCGGTTGTAGCCAGCGATATAGCCGCGCAGCAGTTCGCGCGCCTCTGGCGAGGCCTGCGCATAGCCAGCGCGCAGGGCGTCGTCATCGATGATGGCGCGGAAGAATGGGTCCGATTCGCTGTTCTTGATGCGCTTGAATGACACCTCGGTACTTTCGTCAGGGCCGAACACGCGCGAGCGATCGCCGCTGACCGTGACGACCTGGTCGGCCATCAGGCAGACGTTGTCCTGCGCGTATGCGTAGCCCATGCCAAAGGCCAGGCTGGCGTAGTCGTCGGCCTTGATATGGGGAATGCCAAAGGCGGTGCGGCGGATCTCGGCGTTGAGTCCGCCTTCGCTCCAGTTGGCGCTGTCGCTGCCTGCGGTGGCGCAGCCGCCCAGGGTGGCGGCCGCCAGCACGGCGCCGCCAAGTGCGGTCGCGCCGCGCACGATGCGTTGCTTCATTGTGTTGTCTCCTCGGTCTTGTGTCTGTGCTGTGGGCCCATGGAACGTTGCGCGCCAACCGACGACGCGCCATGGTGCCGCCGACATGGTCGGGCATCGCGGCCGTGACAGGTAGAGTGGATTCCGCCACAATTGGTGGCGTTCCCGCCATCGGGCAGGCACCCTTCCAACCACAACTCGCCGCGCCATGTCGGACGTCTATCTGCTGTGCTACCCCTCGGCCGTTGTCTCCGCCCTCTCCACCGCGGTCGACATGCTGGACATTGCCAACACGCTTGCCTCCATGCAAAGCCGGCGGCGCGCCACGGCGGCGCCTTTTCGCTGGCGGCTGGCGGTAGCCGAGCCGCAACGCTGGCAGGCGCTGGCCAGCGTGCTGCGCTGCACGTGCGTGCCGCTGGAAGAGCTGGCCGGCGCAGGCAAGGACGCCATGGTGGTGATCGCGCCACCGTTGTTTGACCACATCGGCGGGCTTGAACATATGCTGTCGCGATTGGACCGCGAACGCGCAGCCATTGCGGCAGTGGCTGCGCGGGGGGCGCTGGTGGTGGCGCCGTTCACGGCAGTGGCACTGCTGGTAGCCATGGATTTGCCGGCACAGCGCAAGCTGGCGGTGCCGTGGCTGATTGCCAACTGGATGCAGCTGAGCGAACCCGCGCGACGATTGCAGGCCGACCAGCCAGTGGTCAAGAGCGGCAACCTGCTCAGTTCCCGCGCGCTGGATCGCATGCATGCGCTGTTGCTGCAGGCGGTGGCGCATACCGCCGGTAACGCGCTGGCCCGCACGCTGGGCAACGCTCTGCTGGACCAGCCCGAGCGCGGCGAGACAGTCAACATCTGGCTGAAGACCGGCGACGCGCAGCGCCACAGCGTGGCGCTGCGCGCGCGCCGCTACCTGCAGCAGCATCTGGCCGAGCCTTATGACCTGCCGCGGCTGGCAGCGGTGGCGTCCACCAGTGAACGCACGCTGCTGCGGCATTTCATGAAGACAGTGGGCATGTCGCCGCTGCAGTTCCTGCACCAATTGCGCGCTGAGCGCGCCTGCCACCTGCTGGAAGTCTCCACGCTCAGCCTGACCGCCATTGCGGAGCAATGCGGCTACCAGGATATGTCCGCCTTCCGCAACCTGGTGCGCCGCCATACGGGCCAGACGCCGGGCGCGCATCGGCGGGCGCATTCGGTGCGGGCGGAATTGCGGGCGGGCGGCGGGGCCTGAGCGCACCGCATGGGCAGGGTGGTTATAGGGTTATAGGCGGGGCCATGGGCTGCCCAGCCGTTTTGCCGCTTGGCGACTCGGCGACTCTACGATTGGATCCCAGTCAGCGCAGCAGCAATCCGGCCAGCAACAACAGCAGCACATCCAGCCCCAGCAGGCTGCGTGGCCGCAACCTCCCCTGCAGCAAGCCGCCCAGACCAGCCAGACCGGCGATCAGCAACAGCGCCAGCCCCCACAGCAGGCCGCTCCCCATCGCATCGCTTTGCCACAGATAGCCGGCACCGGCCACCATCAGCAGAGCAAACTGCAGCAGAGCCACTGGCGCGGCACCGGCCACCAGCGGAGGATCGAAACGCTGGCGTGCACGCTGCAAGTCAAAGGGCGCACTATCATCGCTCACGCCGGGCGGCAGCCAGCCCGGTGCCTTGAACCACACCTTGATCTTGTCCTGCCAGCGTGGCGCGCGGCGCGCCATCTGCCACAGCGGCATATAGCCGGAAGCCACCGCCCATAGCAGACTCCAGCTGTTGAGCGGGGTGCGGGTACCGTACACCGGCTTCTCCTCCTCCTCGGCAAAAGTACCGAACAGCCGGTCCCAGATGATCAGCATCCCGCCGTAGTTCTTGTCCAGGTACTGGTCGTTGACCGCATGATGCACACGATGGTTGGACGGCGAGGAAAACACCCGGTCAAACCAGCCCAGCTTGCCGATGTGCTCGGTGTGGATCCAGAACTGGTATAGCAGCACGACGAGGCCGGCCAGCGCAAACTGCTGCGGTGCAACCCCGGCCAGCGCCATCGGCAAGTAAAACGGCCATCCCAGGAAGGCAACGGTGCTCTCCTGGCGCAGCGCGGTGGACAGATTGAAATCCTGGCTCTGGTGATGCACGGCATGGGCGGCCCAGAACACCGCACTTTCATGCCCGGCCCGATGCAACCAGTAGTCGCAGAAATCGAACATCACGATCGCCAGCAGCCAGCCCCAGACACTGCCCCACAGGCCGGCATGAGGAAACAGTGCCACCCGGCGCCATGTCAGAACATACAGGCCGATCTGGAAGAGCTGGCTGACACTGGCCACCAGCTGGCTTAGCAAGCCCTGACTCAGATTGCTGAGAGCATCACTCAGGCGATAGGTATTGCGACCGACGAACAGGCCGTAGCCCAGCTCCACCAGCATCAATAGCAGGAATACCGGGAATGCGTAGACAGTGATTTGTTCTTCCACGAGCCATTCACAAGAAAGTGCCTTACGGCTGACAGACGATTGACCTGCCCCTTGCCGAAACGGGTCGGAGACTGATCAGAAGCGGTTGTTATTATGGCAAGAAATGTCTTTTTTACGGTGTGTATTTGGTATATCCGGCAAATTTTTTGTGCAGCGCAATGCGCTGCTTTACCTGCGGCTGCCATGCCTGGCATTCATGCAGCCTTCCGCTGGCCAGTTCATCAGCGACAACCTCATCCGGCATCAGGACGATGCCCATATCCAGCGTTGCCAGGCGGCGGCTCAAGCCAACGCTGTTGAACACGAACCGCCCGCCCACCGACACCGTGGCGCTTCGCTTCCCGTCTCGCAACGTCCACGAACCCGCCTTCAGGAGGCTCAAGCACTCGTGCCGATCCAGGTCGCCGGGCTTGTCTGGCTCGCCCGACCGTTCCAGGTAGCCGGATGCGGCGTGAGTAAGGCCAACGCGCGTGCGATCCGTTGCGAGTTCCCGGACTCCCCCATGCGGATCACCACGTCGAAGGGTTCACTAACCAGATCGACCCGTCGTGGAGTCAGGCCGAAATCGAAGGTGATGCCGGGATCCAGCAGTTCTTCGCAGCGAGCGCGAACAGGCGCACCGATTACCCGACCTTGAGCCGAGCACAAGGAGCCTGAGGCCACCACCATGTGTGCCGACCGACATCGGCGCCCACCCCTGGGCGCGTCTGCGCCCCCTCGGAGTCGTCCGATCCTTCCCGCGGGCCGGCAAGTGCTGGGCCTTAGCGGACGCTGCCGTGGCGGGCGTCAGTGCTAAAGGGTTGCCGCTCGAGAATGCATGCCGCTTCTCAGTCAACTTACTCGACGTTCATGGAGACCTCGAGCAGCTTTGGCGTTCTTCCTAGGCGGCCGCCCGCTAGCACGTTCTGGAGCGGCACTCCTGTAGAAGTCTGAACGGCCGCGAATCGGCATGCCAAGCACTCCATGTCGCCCAGGACTCTGCCCAGTTTTACCGCTTCAGCAGAGGCGTGACCACCTGCTCCAGCCGCTCGGCTGTCCAGGCCGGAGTGGCATCATCCCAGCCGTTATCGGCGAGCATCCCCGCGCGGTCGATGGTGAAGTTCACTGGAAGGCGCCAGACCCGGCCATAGCCGCCCGCGTAGGCACTACCTAGCAGCCCTACCGGAAAGGCGAGGCTGGCAGCCATCTTGCGCACGTCGGCGAGCGAGTCCGGCGTGTCCAGGCTGAACCCGAGCACAGTCAGCCCTTCGCCAGCGTGAGCCGCTGCATAGGCCGACAAGACAGGCAGCTCTACGTGGCACGGGCCGCACCACGTCGCCCAGAACGTGAGTACGACTACCTGGCCACGCAAGCTCCGCGTATCGATGGTGCGCCCGTCGAGCGTGCGCAGCACCAGCGGTGGCGCAGGCCGCCCCACCGCCAGGCTCTCCGCGCTCGCCGATGTATGCCAGCCAGCAAGAGACGGTCCGCAGGCAAGAGCGGCGGCCTTCCGGATCCAGTCGCGACGAGACGAGAGGTCAGAACGCATAGGACACCCCCAGGTTGCCAGTCCAGCGAGGGAAGAGTTGATACCCCTGAAGATTGCTATGGATCGACTTCTGCACAAAGGCGTACATGTGCACATGCTCGCTCACGGCGACGGTGACCCCGGGGCTCAGGTAGAGCACGCTACCCCCTGTACTGATGGTATCGGCAAGTGCGCCCTGGTCCGCGTTCTTGTGAGTGAAATTGAACTGTAGCTGGGGCACTATCTTTGGGTTGACTACGTAGCGCACGCCGGTGCTCACGGTCAGGAGATTGCCGGGACGATAGTCCGCATTGAAGTCGTGCAGCCGTTGCATCACTGCCGCCTGGAATTGGCCATTGATGAAGGCGTCGAAATTCTGGCTGACCGGCTGGTAATAGTACGCGCCAAGAATCAGGTCGGTGCTGCCGGTACCGGGCTGCAGGCTGGCGTCGAGCGCCTGGCCCGCAGCCGCATTCGGGCCTGACGAGAAAAACACCGGGCGGCGCCCCACGGTGGCGCCGGTGGCGACATTCTGGCCTCCGTAGGCGCCAGTGGGCAGCTTCACGCCAAGTTGCACACCGAGGTTTCGGGTGGGCAGGAAACCCTGGTAGGTGCCGATGAGCTTGATATCGCCCAGGCCACTGGCGGTCACACCACTCACGTTGTCCGGCGTGAGCTGGTCGGAGGTAGCGTTGCCGTACGTGGTGTGACTGCGGTCGATGATGGGGACGATAGTGCTGAAGCTCCAGCTACTATTCGGGCTGTAGCTCAGGCCCAGGTTGTAGTAACGGTTGATCGTCTGCTTCTCCACCTCTTGGTTGCCACCGGCGTCGTTGATTGCGGCAGCCTGCGTGGCGGGGACGGATCCTGTCCCATGGCGCAGTTGGTTCTGGTTGATGAAGCTGTAGTCGAAGCTGATGCGCCAGCCCGGCATTGCGGAGTAGCCCATGGCAGCATCGGCGCTGAGTGAGCAGCCGCAGGTGGCGCAGGCGAACGCAAACGAGGGAAGCAGCAAGGCGGCACCTGTGGTGCCGGCGCGAAGGATCGGATTCATGGTGTTCAGGGCAATACGGGGGCGGACCGTTAGCCCGCCCGTGGCATGAGCGCGCGCTGTGTAGCGCGCGGCCGTTCAGGCTATGCGCTCATGCCAAGGGTGGCGCTCGGGCCGTCGCGCGAAGATTGCCCGGAGGCCGATAGGCATCCGGCTGTAACACCGGCCGCACAAGGCCAAGCTGCCTCAGTTGAGGCTGAAAGACAAAGGGCACGTGCGGTATTGCAACGGTACTGCCGAGATCCGCGCAGACCAGGCAGCAGAGGGAATCGTCGAGGCTCTGGTGATTGCCGGGGGCGTCCTGATCGAGGGACGTTTGATCCTCTACCGAGACGACACGTATGCCGCTCGCACTGCAGATCGAGTGATCTATCATTCCCCCGGCAGCCTGCCCGTGGGCCATCGGCGGCCATGGCGAGTGCAACACCATGCCCAGCAGCGCGAGCCAGAAGACGAGCCGACGGGTGAAGGACATGTTGCGTCGTGAAAATGGGTGGCTGATTATAGCGGCGAGCTGCAGCCTGAAAGGACGCTCTGGGCTTGATGCAGCTGGTGCGGGGTGTGACATCGGGTCGCACTCACTGCCGCCGGATTGGCATTTGCGCCGGATGGCATCGCAAACGGCCCCTGTCCATTCATATTGGACCCTTTTTTCGGCGGAGGCCACCGCATCGCTCTTTAGCGTGCAAGCGCACCGGGGAATACCCGCCCCGCCCTTCACCGCCTTGCGCAGACGGCGCTCATCGTTCTTTGGCAACACGTTCGGCCTGTCGCCGAACCCGGGCAAGCATACGCCGCCGGATCAGCCCGCTGACGGGACGGATGATGTACCAGTAGGGAGCAAATCGGCGACGAACTGCCGCGGTTGGACAAAACACCCGGGTCTCCGTGCTCAGCACGGATGCGCCTGACGTATTGGCGTCTACGTTGAAGCTCATGACGAGCTGGCAGACGTCCGTTCTGGCGGTCGCCTTGAAGGCTTCGGGAGACCCAATGTCCAGCAAACCGTAATCCGCCCGCCAGAAAGCGCCGATCAGTCCGAACGCCAGCCCGGAATCCCCCTCGCGACCAAGAAACGTGAAATCGTCGAGATCAAGCGGGGGTCTGCTCGACCGTTTCATCCATCGCGACGGCAGTTCGCGCAGGCCAATGGCCAGCCGTACCAGCGGATCGTCTTGCGCACGTTGGCGAGCAACGCAATCCAGAATGATGTTTGCTGGCGCGTGTACGAGCGCAGCGTGTCGCTCGCGGAAATCATATTGAGGCAGAAAATCGTCAATCAGAGTCATTTATATTTTTTCCCACCGCACGCGAGATTTGCGTCTTATGGTCTGGGGCTCACTCCACGAAGAGAATTCTCTGTCATTCACACGTCGATTGTCGATGATCCAGGCGTCCGTGTCGACCGACCGATATTGGCGGGCCCGGCCACGTTAGCCGGCCCCAAGCAAGCGCTTGAAAGCCAGTTGCCTATTCCGAAACGGATCCAAATGCGCCGTGCCCGGCCACTACCTCGCCAAGAAAGTCCATCACCGCGCGCACAGGGGCCGAGCGCCGCAAGTCCCTGTGCACCACCAGCCAGATGTCGCGCGAGAATGCAGCGCCCTCGTGCTCCAGCCGTACCAGGCCTGCATCGTCATCCCCCAGGAAACAAGGCAGGCCTGCCACGCCCGCCCCTGCGCGGGCAGCGGCGAGATGGCCGCTGATATCGCTGAGTTCGCAGCCCACGGGCCTTGGACCCGCCAGCTCCAGCAGCCAGCGCTGCTGCGGCATGTCGGCGAACTGCGCATCGTAGGCAATAAAGGTCCAGTCGCGGGGATTGCGCAATGCCGGATAGTCGAGGCTTGCGTACAAGGCGAATGGCATCTGCCCCAGCTTGCGCACCACACTGCTCGACTCGCTGGGCCGCACCAGCCGTAGCGCTACGTCGGCCTCACGGCGCGTCAGCGACACCGCGCGGGCCTGCGCCGACACGCAGAGTTGGATACCTGGATAAGCCGCGCGGAAATCCGCCAGCCGGCCGGCCAGCAGATGTGTGGCCAGCACTGGTGGCGCACTGAGCGACACCTTGCCGCTCACGGGCTCGTGGCTGGCGCGCGTCTGCCTCTCGATAGCGAATGCGGCGGCTTCCATCGCCTTGGCGTGCTCGAAGACCGACACCCCGAGCGGCGTCAGGCGGCACGAGCGCGGCAAGCGCTCAACCAGAAGCGCTTGCAGCCCGGCTTCCAGCGCGGCCAGCCGGCGGCTGACCGTGGCGTGATCCACCTGCAAATCGCGCGCTGCGCCGGACAGCGTGCCGGTGCGGGCGACTGCCAGGAAGTGGCGAAGGTTTTCCCAATCGAGCATCTGTGCGTTTTCTCCAGGTTCGGTGGAGATTTTAGGGAATTTACGCAGATATGTCTGCAGCCTAGCATGCGCAGATCCTATCGTTGGAATCCATGCCATGCCTACCACCACCAACGCACAAAGGGCCACCCTGCTGGCCGCTGCGCTCGGCTTTGTTGTCGTCCTGCTGGACGTCAGCGTCGTCAACGTCGCCCTGAATACCTTGCGGCAAGGATTCGCCACCGATGTGGCGGGGCTGCAATGGGTGATCAACGCCTATACGCTGGTGTTCGCGGCGTTGCTACTGACCAGCGGAGCGCTCGGAGATCGCCTGGGCGCCAGGCGGGTGTTCCTGATGGGGCTCGCGCTGTTCACGCTGATGTCGGTGGCGTGTGGCGCGGCGGGCAGCCTGGCGATGCTGGTGGTGGCCCGGCTGGGCCAGGGCATTGGTGCGGCGCTGCTGGTGCCGAACTCGCTGTCGATGCTCCAGCGTGCCTTTCCCGATCGCGAACAACGCAGCCGCGCAGTCGGCTGGTGGGGTGCGATCGGTGGTATTTCGCTAGCGGCCGGGCCGGTGCTTGGCGGCTTGCTGGTGACCCACTTCGGCTGGCGCAGCATCTTCCTGATCAACCTGCCGCTGGGCCTGATTGGCCTGTATCTGACGTTGCGCCATGTCGCCGCCGATGGCGGCGGACATCAACGCGGCCTGGATTGGCCAGGGCAAGGCGCGGCCATACTGGCGCTGGCGGCACTCACCGCATCGGTCACCGAAGCCGGCCGTCTCGGCTGGGGACACGCCTGGGTGCAGGCGGGGCTGTGGCTGGCCTTGGCGTCGGCGGCCGCTTTCGTCCGCATCGAATCACGCAGTGCTGCGCCGATGCTGCCGCTGGCGCTATTGCGCATCCCCGCGTTCAGGGTGGCGTCACTCGCCGGTGTGATCGTGAATTTTGCTTACTATGGCCAGATCTTTGTCTTCAGCCTGTTCTTCCAGCTTCAGCAGGGACTATCGCCACAGCAGACCGGGCTGGCGTTCCTCCCGATGACGGTGGTGCTGATGGCAGTCAACGTGCTCGCCGGCCGCCTGATCACGCGGATGGGCACGAGATACCTGATGGTGCTGGGATTGCTCCTGGCCGCCCTGGGTTACCTGCTGCTGTTGCCGGTGCGCATCGACGGCCCCTACTGGCTGCTCGCCCCACCGATGCTGCTGGCCGCCAGCGGCATTGCACTGATGGTGCCGACCATGACCAATGTCACGCTGTCAGCCGTCGATGGCTCCCGCGCGGGCATCGCCTCCGGCGTCCTCAACGCAGCGCGGCAGGTGGGCGGTATGCTCGGTGTCGCGGGGTTCGGTTACCTGGTGCACGACACTGCCCCGCAGGCCTTCATGCACGGCATGCATCTCTCGCTCGGCCTCGCGGCCGCACTGCTGCTGGTGGGAGCCGTGATGTGCTGGTTTGGCATTCGCGCGGAACGTCCGTCCGCTAGTGAGGACGAGCGGCAAGGCGCCACTTGAACCTGATGCTCCTGAAGTGGCACCGTCGCTTGCTCGGCGGGCCGGTCCGATCACACTCCGGATTTCGACAGCGGGATACCGGCGCTGTGTGGATTGCCTTCCCTGGAGTCCTCGGGCAACAGGTTGCCATCGTCGAGCGCGGCATCGGCTTTGGCGGTTTCAGGAAAGCGCTCGGGATACAGATGCCGCTGCGCAGCCTCCCGGTCAAAGGTACCGGACCACTTGGCAATGACCACGGTAGCGACGCTGTTGCCGATCGTATTGCAGGTGGCGATCGCCATCGACAGGAAGCGGTAGACGCCGAAGATAACGGCCAGCCCTTCGACCGGCAGCATCCCGGTCGAAGTCACCGTTGCGGCGAAGACCACGAAGGAGCCGCCGGAGACGGTCGCCGCGCCCTTGGAAGTCAGCAGCATCAGCAACAGGATGCCAATCTGCTGATCGAGCGACAGCGGCACGCCGTAGGCATGCGCGATGAACATCACGCCCATGGCCATGAAGAGCGAGGTGCCATCCAGGTTGAATGCGTAGCCGGTTGGCAGCACCAGGCCGACGCAATCAGCACCGCGGTGCCGTTGCTGCCGACCGAATAGGCTACTGCGCCGAACGTGCCGATCGGCGCCAGTTTCATCACCAGGTTGATGAAGGAGAACAGTACCTCGGATATCTGGCCGAGGCCCTCGTTGATCTTCTCGCGCCGGCCTTCCGGAATGGCGAGGATGCCGATGCCGACCATCACCGCAAGCACCACCACCTGCAGCAGTTCGCCCTTGGCGAACGCCCCGACAAAGTTGTCTGGCACGACGTGGGCCATGAACTCGAGGAAGCCGTGCGGCCCGGCTTTGGCCACCACCGGCGGGGCGGCGCCGGTGGCTACCGTGGTCATGCCCTTGCCGATCTGCAAGAGGTTACCCGCCAGCATGCCCACGACCAGGGCAATGGTCGAAAGCACTTCGAAATAGAAGATGGAGCGCCAGCCGACGCGGCCGGCACTCTTCACATCGCCGGCTGATGCCATGCCGTGGACAATGGTGAGGAACACAAGCGGCGCCACGCCCGCCTTGATCAGCGAGAGGAACATGTCGCCGAGCAGCTTGAGCTGCGAGGCGAATTTCGGGAAGAGGAAGCCCACCGCGATGCCCAGCACCAGGGACACCAGCACTTGTATACCCAGCTTGCGATACCAGGGTAGTTTTCTCGGGGGCGAGATCAGCGCATCTGCGCTGGATGAATGGTTTTCCATATCTGTCTCCTCGATGCGGCTTCTTACACACCGCTCGACAGCGCGACGGCGCGGTCCACCATCTGCGGTGCCAGGCCGAGATAGTTGGCCGGATCCGTCAAACGGTCGATCGCCGCACGATCGAAGTGTTGCGTGACCTCAGGCAGCGCCATCAGCGCCTCGGCCAGCGTGCCGCCCTTCTCGTTCACGGTGCGGCAGGCGTCGTAGACGATGTCGTGCGCCTGCTGGCGGCCGGTAAAGGGGGCCATGCCCATCATCACCGCCTCGGCCACGATCAGGCCACGGGTGATGCCGAGGTTGTGCTTCATGCGTTCGGTATCGACGATGAGGCCGCCAAGCGCGAACTTCGCCTGGTAAAGGGCACCCGCAGTGAAGATGAAGCTCTCGGGAATCGCAATCCACTCCGCATGCCATGGGCCGGTCGCGCGCTCGAAGTCTTGCACCATGGCATCGACCATCAGGCCGGCATGCTGTCGCACGGCCTTCGAGGCGGCCAGCATCAGTTCGCTGGAGATCGGGTTGCGCTTTTGCGGCATGGTGCTGGAGGCGCCACGGCCTTTGACGAAGGGCTCGTAGACCTCGGCGAACTCGGTCGACGCCATGATCATGATGTCGAGTGCGATCTTGCCAAGGGAGCCCGTGATCAGTGCGAGCAGGTTCACCGCCTCGGCGAAGCCGTCCCGTGCCACATGCCAGGTGGTTGCCGGCACGCCCAGCCCAAGTTCCTCGGCCATCGCCTGCTGCACCGCGAAGCCCTTGTCGCCCAGCGAGGCCAGCGTGCCCGCCGCACCGGCAAACTCCACCACGGCCACCCGTGGACGCAATTGCGCCAGGCGCTGCTGGTGGCGGTCGAACATGGCGAGCCAGATCGCTACCTTGTAGCCAAAAGTGACCGGAAGCGCCTGCTGCAGGTGGGTGCGGCCGGCCATGGGCGTGTCGCGATGCTTGACCGCCAGGCCGGCCAGGATGCCACGCAGTTCGCGGATATCAGTATCGATGCTGTCGAGCGCGTCGCGCACCTGCAGTGCCACCGCGGTGTCCATGATGTCCTGCGTGGTCGCGCCCCAGTGCACGTAGCGGCCGGCATCGCCGCACATGCCAACCAGCTGATGCACCAGCGGCAGGATCGGGTACCCCACGATGTCCGTCTCCTCGCGCATATGGTCGAAGTCGATGCGCTCGATGCGCGACTCGCGCGCAATCACTTCCGCCGCCTCGGCCGGGATCACGCCGACGCGCGCTTCGGCCTTCGCCAGCGCGATCTCGGCGTCGATGTATCGCTGGATCAGCGCCCGGTCGGAGAAGATCTCGCGCATCCTGGCGGTGCCAAAGGCATCGCGGAACAGAATCGAATCAACAACGGTGCTAGCCACGGGGACGGGAAAAGTGGACATATCGGCCTCTGAGGTAATTGCTGGTTTCACGAACACACGCCAATATGTTCGAACATATTAAACATATAATATGTTTGAACATATTGGCAAGTATGGGTTTACCCTAGGACCTTGATCGCGGCGCGTTGCGGCCGCTGCATGGCCGAGATACGCCAGGATGTGCGTGCCTTCCATGTCGGCGACACCGACATCTCACGCGCCCTTGGGCTGACGCCGGGAGAGGCGGCACATCAGAGGCTGTGCGAGCGGCGACTCGCACAGGTGGATCACAGGTGGATGCATCCCGGTCGACGACGGCAGCCTGGTGCGGGAACAGCGCGCGATTCAGACCACGGGGCACACTGCGCGCACGCGTCGTGTGAGTGCCAGGAAGGTCGTCGCGTAGCACAGTTATCGCATCGCCCGTCGCGAACCGCGCGCGCAATCGGCGACAAGTCAGACGCAGTGCGATGCCTATTGGACTTTGCTCGCGGCCGCGATGATCGCGGCGGCAACTCGCGCGGTATGGCGTCGGTCTAGCTCGCTGCTTCGATTACTGCGTCCGCAAAGGCGTTGGGCGCTTCCTGCGGCAGATTGTGACCGACTCCGCCTGTGAGATTGCGGTGCACGTATTTGCCGACGAACTTTCTCGCATACGCCTCAGGCTCCGGATGGGACGCGCCATTGGCGTCGCCTTCGAGGGTGATCGTCGGCACGGTAATGACCGGCGCGGCAGCAAGACGCGCCTCCAGCGCATCGTATTGCGGCTCCCCGTTTGAGGCACCCAATCGCCAGCGGTAGTTGTCGATCACGATCGCAACGTGGTCCGGGTTCTGCAAGGCACTTGCGGATCGTTCGAACGTCGCATCGTCGAAGTGCCATTTCGGTGACGCAAGTTGCCAGATAAGCCTCGCGAAGTCGCGCCGATTCGCTTCATAGCCCTGCCTGCCCCGCTCCGTTGCGAAGTAGAACTGATACCACCACGCGAGCTCCGCCTTCGGCGGCAACGGCGCCTTGTTGCCCACCTGGCTACCGATCAGATAGCCACTCACCGAAACCAATGCCTTGCAGCGCTCCGGCCACAGCGCTGCCACGACGTTGGCCGTGCGCGCGCCCCAGTCGAAGCCGCCGATGATCGCCTTCTGGATCTTCAGCGCATCCATCAGCGCGATGAGGTCGACGGCGAGCACCGACTGCTGGCCATTGCGGACCGTATCCCGGGAAAGAAACCGCGTCGTGCCAAAGCCGCGCAGGTACGGGACAATCACCCTATAGCCCTTCGATGCGAGCCGAGGCGCGACGTTGGCGAAGCTCTCGATGTCATAAGGCCAGCCGTGGAGCAAGATCACGACAGGGCCATTGCCCGGGCCGACTTCCGCATACCCTACGTTCAGGACGCCGGCATCGATCTGCTTGATCTCGGCGAACGATGCAATTGACGCTGCGGTATGCGCGCTTGCAGCAGGCTGGCTCGACTTCTCGACTTGCGCGTTCGCTAGCCCGCTCAAGACCGATTCCATCGCACCAACGCTGACAACTGCCGTCCCCAGAAAGCGTCGACGACGGGTGTTTATCTGATTCGACATCAATACCTCCTCTCTTCAGGTTGATTCATTTCGCGCCAAGCACGCGTGGCGTGAGCCGACGCTTCGCTCTTTGCACTCAACCCGGCTAGGCCGGAAGCGCGCTCGGCTTCAGACCGCTTCATCGAGCAACGGATAGTCGTTGTAGCCGATTTCGTCGTCCGTATAGATCGTTTCCGGATTGACCCTATTGAGCGGTGCACCGCGTCGAAAACGCTCGACGAGATCCGGGTTGGCGATAAACGGACGCCCGAACGCCGCCGCGTCCGCCTCGCCGCGCTCGATAGCCAACTCAGCGCTCTCCCTCGTCAGCCCTTCGTTGAGAATGTAGGCCCCTTTGAAGACGCGCCGCACGTCGCGGCCGATGCGGTCGTCGCCGCGATCCAGCGCCTCGCGCGCAAAAATAAAAGCGAGGTTGCGCGCGTTGAGTTGCTCGGCGACATAAGTAAACAGCGCACGCGGATTCGAATCACGCACCGAGTACGCACTTGACATCAGGTTCAGATGCACGCCAATGCGGCCCGCCGGCCAGGCCGTGAGCAACGCGTCGACGGCCTCCAGCAAGAAGCGCGCGCGATTCTCGATCGAACCACCATAGCGGTCGGTCCGCAGGTTAGATCCGTCGTGCAGAAACTGATCAAACAGGTAGCCATTTGCCGCGTGAAGCTCGACGCCATCGAAACCAGCGCGTTTAGCGTTTTCGGCGCCGACCCTGAAATCCTCCACAATGCCGGGAATTTCTTCGGTCTCCAGCGCACGCGGTACCGTGTATGGGCGCTGAGGCCGCACACGCGTGACATGGCCTTCTGGCGCGATGGCGCTGGGAGCGACCGGAAGTTGGCCATCGTGGTACAGCGGGTCGGACACTCGCCCAACGTGCCACAACTGGGAGACGATCAGGCCGCCCGCCTCGTGGACCGCGGAAGTGACCTCTTTCCAGCCAGCAATCTGCCTCTCGGTCCAGATACCCGGCGTGTTGGGATAGCCGACGCCCTGAGGCGTGACCGAAGTAGCTTCAGTAATGACGAGTCCGGCGCTCGCACGCAGCGCGTAGTGCCGTGCGTTGAGGGCACTGGGACTACGCTCGGCGAACGCGCGCATGCGCGTGAGCGGTGCCATGATGATGCGGTTCGACAGCTTCAACGCGCCAATCTGGATGGGATCGAATAGTGTGGACATCTGCAGGATTCTCGTTTCGGTATTGAAGATAAAAGGGACGGTCGCTCCGTTTCCGTTGCCTGGACACGATGGGTGATGCAAAGGGCTGTCCAGATCGCCGTCCACGCTTGAGGACTAGCTGGCACACGACGCGCTATCCTCTCTTGCCACGCCACTCCGGGCTTCAATGGCTCTGATCCCGAAGTCGGTAAGCCCGGCGACGAAGTGCTCGGGCGTCGAAGTGGTCTTGTAGTGAAAGTGAATCGTCGACATGGCAAGTTCCTTGGCTGGCTGGGGCTGGTCGCTCAAAGGAATGGCTGGCGCGATGCCGGCCGCCCTACACCGTGACTCGCGCACGCAAGGGTCGGAAACCCGTGCGCAGCTCATCGGCGAAAGCCTTTGGCTGCTCCCATGCCGCGAAATGCCCTCCCTTTTCGAGGCGGTTGTAGTGGATGAGCTTTGAATAGGCTCGCTCGGCCCAGCTGCGTGGCGCCGCATAGATTTCGTCTGGGAAGACGCTTACGGCGACCGGGATGGTGACGTGCTTGACATCGAAGAACGCCAGCTTGTTTTCCCAATAGAGTCGCGCTGAAGAGATCGCGGTTTTCGTCAGCCAGTACAGCGTGATGTTGTCGAGGATGTCGTCGCGCGTGAGGCCCTCAGCTTGACCGTCGAACACCCGTGCGATGAGCGCTTGACTGGCCGCATCGTGGTCAAGGATCCAGCCGGCCAGGCCGATTGGAGAGTCTTCGATGCCATAGAGCGTTTGCGGGCGGTTCGCCATCTCGATCGCGTACCCGAGGCCATGCTTGAAGAAGGTGTCCAGCTGCCCGTATGCATGCTGCTCGTCCACGGACAGGCCGGCGGGCGCCGGCTCACCGTACTTGAGCGCCCTTGATACATCGGGGGGCACGGTCGCGGGCATATTGACGTGAATGCCAAGCAGCTCCGGCGGGGCAATCAGCGCCATCTGCTCCGACACGGCATCGCCCCAGTCACCGCCCTGCGCCACGAATCCCTTGTAGCCGAGGCGGCGCATCAGGGCAATCCATGCGTGCGCGATGCGCACCGGGTCCCAGCCGGTCGTCGTCGGCTTTCCGGAGAATCCGTAGCCGGGGATCGAGGGAATCACGACGTCGAACGCATCGGCTGCCTTGCCGCCATGTGCGGTCGGATCCGTAAGCGGGCCGATGACCTTCAACTGCTCGATCACCGATCCGGGCCAACCGTGGGTGATGATGACGGGCAGCGCGTTGGCGTGTTTCGACCGTACGTGGATGAAGTGGATGTCGACGCCATCGATGGTGGTCATGAATTGCGGCAAGGCATTCAGCCGGGCTTCCACTTTGCGCCAGTCGTGCTGGGTCGCCCAGTAGCGGGCGAGTTGCTGCATGGTTGCCAATCTAACGCCCTGCGATTCATCGGTGACGGTTTCCCGCGTGGGCCAGCGCGTTGCAGCGATCCGCCGGCGCAGATCCACCAGCGCCTCCTGCGGAACGGCTATGCGGTACGGGCGGATGGCATCCGTGGCGCCGACCGTCCCAACGGATGCCTGGGCAGCCGATGCCTCGCCGGCAAACACGGGCAGGCCAATGCCATAGCCGGCTGCTGCGGCGGAGACACCAAGAAAATCGCGACGGGTTAGCCGTTTCGCTTCCGGGAGAGGGTTGTCAAACGTTTTCATTCAGAATCCTTCATCTCGTATCAAATTTCCGTCGCTCCCGGGCGTCCCCGATGCGTTAGAACGGGGCTTTCGGCAATGGACTGAGCCTGGGCGACGGACGGCGGGCGCTGGTCGCCGACCGATCTGTCCGCGCCGTCAGAGGTTCTTCCTGAACCAGTCGACGGCCTCGCGCGAAGCGCTCGGAAGCTCAGCAAGGTAGGGATCGAAATGGCCGCCCTTGAGCATGACCATCCGCTTCGGTTCCAGTGCCAGCTCGTACGCCTTGAGCGCCAGGTCGGTGACGGCGATGTGGTCGCGCTCGGCGACCAGCATCAGCAGCGGGGTCGGGGATACGCGATCGATGAAGGCTCCTGGCGAGTACATGCGTGCCCAGCGCGTCGAGCGCAGCGTGAGCCTGTTTTCCCAGATGCCGTCCGGCACCGGGCGCAGGTAAAAGCTCACGGCATCCGCAGCCTTGTAGGCGGCCGGCCCGGAGGGATCGTTGGAGACGATCTGCTGCATCTCCGGCGGTTCGCCATTGAGTTGTGCCCGCTCGTCGGCCGCAAACCTCGCCTCGAGGTCGGCGACGGCCTCCGGCGGAACCCGCCGAAGCCCCGCGGCATGGCCGTCGATGGTGGGCGCTTGCGCCACCACCGCCTTCAGACGCCGGTCCGTCGCGCCCAGCACGATGGCATGCCCGCCGGCAAAGCTCGTGCCCCAGATGCCGATGCGGTTCTCGTCCACCTCCGGCCGCGCTTGCAGATAGGAGATCGCGCGGCGCCAATCAGCGATCTGTTGCCAGGGGTTGATGTCTTGCCTTGGCGCGCCGCCACTGTCGCCAAAGTTGCGGTGATCGTGTAGCAGTACGACAAAGCCGGCCTTTGCGAAGGCCTCGGCGAACGACGCGATGCCATGGTATTTCGTACCCGCGAAGCCGTGCGCCATGGTGATGGCCGGCAGCGGCGCGTTGTGGTGCTCCGGCACAAACAGCCATGCCGACAGCTCGATACCACCCTCGACGGGAAAACGTACGTCTTGCTTCTGAAACATCAATGCGCTCCTGGTTGTCATTCGGCAAGTTCGCCCAGCATCCGGGCGAGGTCCAGTTCCGCCTCGCGGGTCTGGAAGCCGCGCGCCATGGCAGCTTCCATTCGGCGTTGCGCTGGCAGGGACCGCACGTTCTCCCCGAAGAGATCGGAATCGCGGCGAAAATCTTCGACGGATGCCAGCGCGATGGCATTGACGCGCTCCTTGACCATCACGTGCCCGGCCGCCGGAAAACGTGCAATGCGTCGCGCCAGCGATGCGACGAAGTCGCCGAGCGATTGGGCGGGCAGCGCCCGGTTGATCCATCCATACCGTTCAGCGGTGTCCGCGTCGTAGTCCAACGCGCTCAGCATCACTTCGAGCGCCCGGCCGCGGCCCATCAGGCGGGTGAGGGACTGGGCCGCGCCGCCGCCGGGAATCAATCCGAACGCGGCTTCCATCTGGCTGAACACCGCGGTTTCCCGCGCAGCAAAGCGCATGTCGCACGCCAGCACGAATTCGCTGCCCGCGCCGCGCACACGCCCCTCGATCTGTGCAATGGAGACAAGCCGACTGGCGCTCAGGTGGCGGAACAGCAATGCGATCGATGGCTCTCCGGTCAGCTTTGCGGCTTCCTCGCGATACTCCTTTACCTTCGTCACATCTACGTGCGAGATGAAATAACCGGGGTCGGCACTGCTGAAGACGAGCACCTTGGTGCCGTCATCGGCTTCGGCGTCCCGGATCAGCGTGACCAGGTCGCGTACGAGCGCGGGTCCGAGCAGATTCATGGGTGGCGCGGCTATTTCCACGAACAGAACCGCTCCGTCGCGGTTCACCTTCAGCGTATCGAACGTCATGGTTGGCTCCTGATGGGCAAGACCGGAAACAGGCTATGGAACATGTGGTCGCGCGCCCAATACGTTGACGCAAAGGATGAAAAAGGCGCGTCCGGATAGATAGGGAATCTAGGCCTCTCCAGGTCCGTTGAGTAGCCGGTAGAATTGGGAATTACCCTTTCATCGGTGGAAGGCCATGGATCGACTCGAGGCGATGGTCATTTTGTTGGCGGCAATAGACACCGGAAGGCTTTCCGCCGCAAGTCGAAAACTTCGCATTCCTTTGGCGACCGTGAGCCGACGCGTGTCGGAGTTGGAGGCACACCTGAATGTGCGGTTGCTCGTGCGCGGTACCCGCAAGCTGACACTGACGGAAGCCGGGCGTGCCTATGTGACATCATGCCGGCGCGTTCTGGAGGAGATCGCGGAAATCGAACGTACGGCTTCGGGCGAATATCATGCGCCGCAGGGCGAACTCGTGATCAGCGTGCCGCCCGTGCTGGGCCGCATTCACGTCATGCCGGTGATCGTTGACTTTCTACGTGCGTTTCCGCAAGTCCGCATGCGGGTGCAATTGACGGACCGGCTCGTCAATCTGCTGGACGAGCGGGTGGATCTGGTGCTGCGAATTGGAGAGCAACCGAGCAGCAGCTTGATTGGCACGCGTATTGGCCTGCTTCGGGAAGTGGTATGCGCAAGCCCCGCCTACCTGAAGCAGCGTGGGGCACCCGAGAAGCCTGAAGATCTTCTTTCACACGACTGCGTGACATACGAAGGGTATGCGGTTGGCAGCAACTGGGAATTTCTCTCGAAAGGGCGGCCGCTGAAGATCGAGGTGCCATCCCGGCTCGTAGTGAACTCAGTGGAAGCTGCCGTCGTTGCCGCGGCGCAGGCGGCGGGCATTGCACGGGTGGCGTCGTACCAGATCGAAGAACTGGTGAAGTCGGGCAGCCTCAAGATGCTGCTGGAAGCCTTCGAGCCGCTACCGGCGCCGGTCAATCTGATATACGCGGGCCAGGGCCAGATACCGCTCAAGCTTCGGGCATTCATCGATTTTGCGGTGCCGAGATTGAGGGAAAGGCTCGGCCTGGCGCGCGCCGCGGGTCCACGGACGCCATAGCCGCGCCGAAGGCGTGCCTCGACGCCGGCCTCGGAAGACGTCATTTCATGCCAGACGCCCCGGAACTTCACTTGCGCGAAGAACGAATTCGCCCCGGTGACCTGGTTATGCAGCGCGGTAATCGCTGCCGCGAATTCCTCCTATGGCCCCGGGGATAGAAACCTGCGGATGCGGAATCAGTGTATGGAGGCATGAAGGTTTCCTTACCGAGCCATGGAAGAGACTTGCTCTGTGGTGCCGCGTCAGGCTCACTACGCCTGAGGTGGTAAGCCAGGCTGGCGTACACGCAGATCACAAACCAGAGTGCGCCGAAGGCAATCAGGAAGTCATCCATGATTCCTCCGTTTTCCCTGCCATGTCGGTCACCTCGCGGGCACGACCTGGCGCTTGCGAGAAAGCGTTGTCAGGCGATTTCATTGAGCTCCTTCCTATCGGGACGAACTGACGAATCTTCGGCGCTGGTGTTCGCTGCACCACCCTGGGCGATGCCGGCCAACTGCGCTACGTCACTATCGTAAAGCCGATAACCAGTACATTCAAATAATTGTCATGGATACACTCCGCAAGGCTCCGGCGCGGCGGCACGAACCGATGATTTCGGCGCGGTGCCGACCCGGCAGCGCATCGTGAATGACTGGATTGGGTCTGTCGGATGCCGTAGCGAGCCAATGCGCGGGCACTGTCGGCTCCCGCAGCCACGCGCGAATCCGGCAACACAACAGTGCTCTGGAGAAGAACTACCAGCAAGCCGCCAGCCGGATCGCGCCCTGCCCGTAGGTCAGAAGGTCTGATCGGCAATCACTCGGGCCACGGCTTCCAGGGAATGCCTGAGTGTGGCCAAGCTGACGGAGCCAATTGCCAGCCGTATGGCGTGCGGCACATGAGCGGATGTCGAGAACGGATGGGCCGTCGACACTGAAATCCGTTCGCGCATCAACGCCATCGCGATCGCGTCCGCGCGAACCTCCTGTGCCAGGGGAAGCCAGATGAAGTACGACGCGGGATGACTGATCCTCCTCAACGGGCCCAGGACTTCAGCGGCAACGCCCTGACGCTGCATGGCGTCCCGCCGCTTGTCGGCTTCAAGTCTGGCCACCGTGCCGTCCTCGAGCCAGCCGCAGGCGATGGCCGTCATGGTCGCCGGGGTGTTCCAGGTCGTTGCCCGGATGGCCCTTTCTAGCCTGGGAATCCATTCACGCGGTGCACAGACAAAACCGACGCGCAGACCGGTCGCGACACTCTTCGACAAGCTCGACACATAGACCGTCGTCTCCGGCGCAAGGGATGCCAGTGGAGGTGGAGCGCCTTTAGCCAGGAATGCGTAGGCGGCGTCTTCAATGAGTATCAGTCCGTGTTCTCGGGCAATGGCGACAAGCTCCCGACGCCACCTTGCACTCATCACCCAGCCAAGCGGGTTATGGAGCGTCGGCATGGTGTACACGGCCCGTACCCGCCGCCGCCGGCACAGGGCCGCCAATGCGTCCAGGTCGGGGCCGTTCTCGGTGGCAGGAATCGGCGCGAGTTCCAGCCGATTGGCCTCGGCAGCAAGCTTGAATCCCGGGTAAGTCAGGGCGTCCACTGCAACCACGTCGCCGGGCTCAAGCAAGGCCATGGCGGTTATCGTCAGCCCCTGCTGTGCACCACTCACCAGCAACGCCGTTTCCGCCGATGCGGCCAGCCCCCGGCTGGCCAGGTGGCGCGCCACCGTCGCCCGCTCGTGCTCACGTCCGCCGTGGGGCTGGTATCGAAGCAGGGCCTCCAGGTCACCTGCGGCTGCGAGCTGGCGCAGCGCCGCCCTGAGAAGGTCTGCCTGGCCCGGCAATGAAGGATTGTTGAAGCTCAGGTCCACCGTGTCATCGCTCCATGCCTGCAGATCGATGCCCTGGCCGCGAGGGAGCGCCTCCTTGACGAACGTGCCGCGGCCGGTTTCGCCGCTTACCAGTCCCATGACCTGCAACTCCGCATAGACACGCGTGGCCGTGACCAGCGCCAGTCCTTCGCGTGCCGCGAGATCGCGGTGCGTTGGCAGCCGCGTCCCGGGACGCAGGCGCCCCGCGCGGATGTCGGCCGCAAGACGGTCGACCAGTTGCTTGTAGCGAGGCTGAGGCATGCCTGAGCGTATCCATGACAATTATTTGAGTGTATTGATTATCGGCTCTACGATGTCGCATTACAACGTCCCCACTCGCACGAGGCTCCCATGCACATCGCCATCCTGACCTTTGAAGGCTTTAACGAACTCGACTCCCTGATCGCGCTCAACATCCTCAATCGGGTAAAAGTGCCCGACTGGCGGGTTTCGATTGCCAGCCCGGCGGCCAAAGTGCGTTCGATGAACGGCGTGGTGCTGGAGGCGCAAGCATCCCTGAAGGACGCTTGCGATGCCGACGCGGTGCTGGTGGGCAGCGGGGTTCAGACCAGGAACGTTGTTGCCGATGCCGCCTTGATGTCGCAGCTGGGGTTCGACCCGACGCGCCAGTTGCTTGGCGCGCAGTGCTCGGGAACGCTCTTACTTGCAAAACTGGGCCTGCTGGACGGCGTTCCGGCCTGCACGGACCTGACCACCAAGCCTTGGGTCGAGGAGGCAGGTGTGGCCGTGCTCAATCAGCCGTTCGTGGCCAAGGGGAACGTCGCGACCGCCGGCGGCTGCCTGTCGTCGCAGTATCTGGCGGCCTGGTTCATCGCGCGTCTGAAAGGTGTCGAGGCTGCACGTAGTGCGATTCACTATGTGGCGCCAGTGGGAGAAAAGGAGGCCTACGTGACGCGTGCGATGGCGAACATTTCGCCGTTCCTCTAATCCGCGCTGCGTCTCGCATGGCAGGTTACTGCGGGCACTCGGCCAGTTTCGATCCGTCGACCAGGAGCGGCAGGCCCATTCAGTCTACAGCCAGACCCAAGCCTGCCTATTGCCGTCACCGGACATCCCCGCGTGCGGGACGCTCTCGATGCACTGACTCGGCCAGGTGTTTACTTCGCATGCGAATTTTTTATATACTTCGCATGCGAACCAAAACCGGATGCCTGCACGGCATCCCGCAACCCATCTGGAGACCGACCATGACCTCGGAAATTCGTGTTGACCTAACCGGCGGCGTTTTGACCATTACGATTGCCCGGGCAGACAAGAAGAATGCCTTGACGAACGAGATGTACGGCGCACTCGCCGACACTATCGAGCAGGCTCAGCAGGACCGCCATATCCGTGTATTGCTGCTGCAGGGGGACGGGGACATTTTTACGGCGGGCAATGATGTGGGCGAATTCGCAGCAATAGCGGCGGGAAATGGCCCCAGCGAACGCCACGTGCAGCGCTTTCTGCGCGCCCTTGCCAACTCGACCGTGCCAATTGTCGCCGCGGTCAACGGCAAGGCCGTCGGCATTGGCACCACCATGTTGCTGCATTGCGATTACGTCGTGCTCGCGCAGGATGCTCAACTGATCATGCCCTTCGTGAACCTTGCCCTTGTTCCCGAGGCGGCTTCGAGTTACCTGCTGCCCCTGCGCATCGGGCACGTCAGGGCCTTCGAGATGTTCGCGATGGGCGAGCCGCTTGACGCGCAAACCGCCGTGGCATGGGGCATCGCGAACAAGGTTTGCGCCAATGACCAGTTGCGGGCAAACGCGCGCCTGATGGCCGAAAAGATTGCCGCCAGGCCCGCCGGGTCGCTTCGCGCAATGAAAAAGCTCATGCGAGACGCGGAGAAACTGGTTTCGCAGATGAACAGCGAAAGCGCCAGGTTCGAGGAGCGGCTGGCCAGTGCCGAAGCCAAGGAAGCCTTCTTGGCCTTCGCCGAGAAGCGCAAACCGGACTTCACCAAGGTCGCCCCGCAGTAAGTCGAGTGCCTCGCTGTCCGGCCGCTACCCAGCGTTACACCTCGCCGTCGTCGGCGGCCGGAAACTTCGTCTGCAAGCTGGTCAGCCACCGCGCTACCACGTCAATCTCGGCCGCGGTAAAACCTTCGGTCAGTCTGGCATTCGTTTCCTTCATGCCAGCCTTGGCACGCTGGCGAGCCGAGCGTCCTGCCTCTGTCAGCCATAGGCGCGATGCACGGCGATCGGTCTCGTCCGGCCGGCGCTCGATCAGGCCGGCCCTTTCGGTCCGGTCAGCCAGACCGCTCATCCCGGGTGCGCCCAGGTCCAGCGCTGCGGCGGCCTCGCTCATCAGCGCGCCGTCGTTGCTGCCCAGAAAGAAAAGCAGCCCAGCCTGGGCCGCTGTCGCACCGCCCGTAGCCGTGCGTACTTGCGACCACCGATGCAGTCGACGCTGGCCGACATTCAGTAGATAGACGAGGCGATGCTCCATGTCTGTGACGGATATAGGAAGTTATTTAGTTCACATGCGAATTTTATCACGTGCCCGGTGTTGGCCGTCGAGGTGGTGTGTCGACGGAATCGACTGAGGCTTGTTGCCGCGACCGACCAAAGTATGGCTAATGGTATGCAATGGCTCCGAGCGGTGAGATCCGCGAGAGTCGAGTCTGCATCTTGCAATGCCGCCAGTCGGCAACCCTGGCTCGGACGGCCGCGACGAAAAAAAAGCCGCTAAGCGGCGCGGGGCTCAGGCATTGATCCAGGCGCGCGCCTGATCCAGCTCGTTGACGTGGAACGCCTTGACTTCGGCCTTCGTGAAGAACCGCGCCAGATGCATCGAGGCGTGGATCCATCCCGCATCGGCCACCACGGCGGCGCGTGTGATTTTGCGGGCCACGGAAACGCCGAGCGTCAGGTCGGTCCACAGCGCCTTTGGCTCGATGCCGGTGAAATGCTCGATGCGTTCGAGCACGCGGGTCTTGCCGTTCAGTTCGAGATCCTCTCGCAGGCGCGCGATGGCTTCGCGCAGATCGTGGTCAGTGATTTTGCCTTCGACGGAAATCTCGACAACCGGGGAATCGGGGGCGGTGTGATACAGGATCATGGCAGGACCATTTGGCTGGGGATACGTTACACGCTCAGGCACGGGAAAACCTGGCGTTCGATCACCTCCTGATAGTACGCCTGATGGCGGAAATTCATCGCCGTCGTAGATCGAACTCGGTCACGCTACGGTCTCCTGACCGGGCAGTACCGCCCTCCTTCCCCGACCACGCTCACCGAAATCCGCGACCGCGTTTGGAAAGACTATTCGCGTTTCTCCCGATCGGCTCGTTGACGCAGGCGGAATTCATCGGTGGCCCGACGAACGGCGAAGAGCGCCAGATCGCTCTCGACACGGGGTGAACGAAGCCACCAGGTCGGTGGCTCTTTTTGTTTGCGGCGCTGGCACGACTTGGCGGCCTAGCCCCAGGCGAATTGTGATTCAAACGGCAACTAATAAGCCTGATCCATGATTTGGACGATTGACCGTTAATCCCTGCGCTTGTGGGGTTTCAAGTCGAGGGGTGTCGCTTCATCTCGGCTCTGTTTGCCTGCTGGTTCCGAGCGACTCAGCACGCCAGTTCGGCAGAATCTTACGTGCGCCCCATGGGCTACATATAAGGCTGTATTTGGCGCAATCCGACAATAAAAGTGAGCTATTATGACACTGGCATGTCATAAACACTCACACAGCACTCAACCAGCCCGATATGGACGAAAGCGCGACATTGATCTCGCAGGAGGGCTCCTCGCGGGCCGTCACAATGAAATTTGCAGAGAGGCGCGCCGAAGCGCCTCCAAGCCCGGCGGGCGAAGCGCTTTACTTCAACCGGGAACTCAGTCTGCTGGAATTCAACCGGCGGGTTCTTGCCCAGGCCGAACATCCGCACACGCCTTTGCTGGAGCGCTTGCGCTTCCTTTGCATCTTCAGCAGCAATCTCGACGAGTTCTATGAGGTCCGTGTCGCGGGGCTGAAGGAACAGATCAAAGTCCAGTCCGCTGCGACTGGCCCGGATGGACTGGGCGCACAACGCGTCCACGCCCTGGTTAGCGCCAAGGTGCGGGACCTGGTGGCGCACCAGTACCGGCTGTTCAATGAAGTATTGATTCCCCAGCTCGCCGAACAGGGGATCCGTTTCCTGCGCCGCCCCAGCTGGACTGCCGCGCAGTCGGAGTGGATCAGGACCTATTTCTTCCAGCAGCTGATGCCGATCCTGACTCCCATCGGCCTGGACCCGACTCACCCCTTTCCGCGCGTACTGAACAAGAGCCTGAACTTCGTTGTCGAGCTACAGGGGCGGGACGCCTTTGGCCGCAGCCATCGCGCGGCCATTGTCCAGGCGCCGCGCGCGCTGCCGCGCGTTATCCGCTTGCCCAGGGAAGTCGCCGGCTGCGAGCATGGCTTCGTCTTCCTGTCATCCATCCTGCACGCCCACGTGGGCGAATTGTTCACGGGCATGGAGGTGCGCGGCTGCTACCAGTTCCGCGTAACCCGCAACAGCGAGCTGTTCGTCGATGAGGAGGAGGTCAAAAATCTGCGTGAAGCCTTGCAGGGTGAGCTGCCGCAGCGGCATCTCGGCGCCGCGGTGCGGCTGGAGGTGGCTGGCAACTGCTCCGCGGAGATGACGCGCTTTCTGCAAGAGCAATTCGAGCTGGACGATGCGGATGTGTTCTGCGTGGACGGACCGGTCAACCTGGTGCGCTTGATGAATGTGCCGGAGAAGGTCGAACGCCCTGACCTGAAGTACCCGCCGTTCCGCCCGGGGTTGCCAAAGGCGCTGCAGCGTCAGCCGGATATGTTCCGCGCGATCCGCGATGGCGATATCCTGCTGCACCATCCCTATCAATCTTTCAGCCCAGTTGTCGACTTCATCCAGCAGGCTGCGCAAGACCCGGACGTGGTGTCGATCAAGCAGACGGTGTACCGCGCCGGCCATGACTCGGCCCTGCTGCAGGCGCTCATCGATGCCGCGCGGGCAGGCAAGGAAGTCACTGCCGTGGTGGAACTTCTGGCTCGCTTCGACGAGGAGGCCAATATCGGCTGGGCCGCGGCACTGGAGCAGGCCGGCGCCCATGTGGTCTACGGTGTGGTCGGCTTCAAGGCGCATGCCAAGATGGCCCTGGTGCTGCGGCGCGAAGGCCGGCACCTCAGGCGCTATGCGCACCTGGGCACCGGCAACTATCACGGCCAGACCACCAAGGTCTACACGGATTTCGGTCTGCTGACCTGTAACGATGGCATCGCCGAGGACGTGGCCAGTGTCTTCGGGCAACTGACCGGGCTGGGCCAGACCAGCCAGCTTGCCCGCATCTGGCAATCGCCGTTCACCCTGCACGCGGCCTTGCTGACGGCGATCGGGCGCGAGGCCGAGCACGCCAGGGCGGGACGCAAGGCAAGAATCATCGCCAAGATGAATGCATTGCTGGAGCCAGGCATCATCGATGCCCTTTACCAGGCATCGTGCGCGGGCGTCAGGATCGACCTGATCGTGCGGGGTGCGTGCGCATTGCGCCCGGGCATTCCCGGTTGCTCGGAGAACATCAGGGTGCGCTCGGTCATCGGCCGCTTTCTCGAGCATTCGCGCATCTACTACTTCTACAATGACAAGGCGGAAGACGTGATGCTATCCAGTGCTGACTGGATGGGGCGCAATCTCTTCCGGCGCATCGAGGTGTGCTTTCCCGTGACCGACAAGCGTCTCAAGGCGCGCGTCATCGACGAGGGGTTAAAGCCATACCTGAAAGACAAGCGAGACACATGGGAAATGACCGCCAACGGCACTTACCGCCGTCGGCGCGGCCGCGTACCGTTCGCCGCGCAGGATGCCCTGCTCCGCACGCTGGCGGCGTGAACAGACGCAGGTAACGCTTTGGCGCAAGCCAGTGGATGACGCCACCGACCAGGGGCTGTCTGGCAGCATGTGGGAGGCCGGAAATGGAGCGCGAGCTGAAGCTGGAGTTGCAGCAGGACCAAGCCGATGCGCTGCTAGCCTTGCCCCTGGTGGCTTCGTTCTGTGTCGAGCCACCACACGAGGCATTGCTTGTCAGCACCTATTTCGATACGCCCGGCTTGCGCCTGAGGCAGCATGGGGTCTCCCTGCGCGTGCGCCAGGCGGGGGCGCACTACGTACAGACGCTGAAAACGCGCGGAACCCGCCAAGCGGGTCTTTATGCGAGAGACGAGTTTGAATCCGCGGTCCCCACCAACCGGCCCGATCTCGATGCGCTCAGGGCGCTGGTGCCGGGCACTACCGATCTGGGCCTGCTGATTCGCGAGGGCGATCTGGCGGACCAGTTACAGCCGGTGTTCGTTACCAACGTGCAGCGCACCGTTGCGCTGTTGCGCTTGCCGCAGGGGGACGAAGTCGAGCTGGCGCTGGATCGGGGTATTGTCCAGGCCGGGGACGCCACGGCACCCATCCGGGAACTGGAGATGGAGATCCAGGCCGGCAATGCGGCGCATTTGTATGCGTTTGCCCTGCACTTGCTTGCATCGGTACCGATGCGCCTGAGCCGCGTCAGTAAAGGGGACCGAGGCTACGAGCTGCTCGCCGGCATGCGGCTGGAAGCAGTCCACGCCCAGCCCCTCAAGCTCGGCCGGAAGGTCACGGTGGAGACCGTGTTTCAGGTGATTGCCCGGAACTGCCTGGCTCAAATCTGCGGTAACGAGCGCGGGGTGATCTGTGGCGACGCCCCGGAAAGCGTGCATCAGATGCGCGTGGGGCTGCGCCGCCTGCGTTCCGCGCTCGATCTTTTTGCGACGTCGATTGTTTTCCCTACAGGGCTGGTAGCCGAGTTGAACTGGATCGCGGGAGAGCTCGGGCCCGCACGCGATTGGGAAGTGCTCGCGAATACCACCCTGCCAGCGGTATTCAAAGGCGCGCCGGAGGATCTGCTGACAGAGCCGCTGCACAGCGTGGCGGCGATGGCCGGCGAGAAACGGCGGCACGCCGCACAGGCAGTTGATTCCGAACGGTACACGCGACTGATCCTGGAGCTTTGCCGGTGGCTGGAAAGTGCTGACTGGCGTCGGGATCTGGACGAAACGCAGCGCGCCTCGCTTGCAGGAAGTGCAAGCGATTTCGCACTTGCGAGATTGCATGAGCGGCATCGCAAGCTGCTAAAGCGCGGCCGCGGCCTGGCCAGGCTGGATCCGCGCCGGCTCCATCGCGCCCGCATCGCTGCAAAGAAGCTACGCTATGCGACCGAGTTCTTCGGGTCACTGTACCCGGAAAAGCGCACACGACGATACCGGGACCTATTAGCCCGCCTGCAGGACGACCTGGGCTGGCGCAACGACATGACCGTCGCGGATGGTCTGCTTGGCCGCCTGCAGAACGAGCAGCAGGAAGCCTGTGCCGGCGCCAGCTATGCGCGCGGCTATATTGCCGCCCTGGTGTCCGCCGACAAGGAAGCCTTGCGACGCATATGGAAGCGGTTCAAGGTAATTTCTCCGCCAGTCTAAAACGCGGCCTCGCTAATGGGAAACCAGCACGGGTATCTTCAAGGACAGGAGAATGGACTCTGTGACGCCGCCGAATATGAACGCCATCCACATCGGGTGAGAGTAGCCGCCCATCACCAAGAGATCATACGGCCCCTGCTCAATCTGTTTCCGGAGTGCATGATGAGCGATCGGCAAGGGGTGGGTTTCCGGCGAGCCTTGCCATTCGTACTGGCCAGCAATGACAAGGTCCGCGTAGCGGGCTCTGTCGCGAATACCCTCGACGACGTCGCCTGCTGTCTCGAACCAGCACGTGTCAGCCTGGCGCTCCGATCACAGCCGCCGCCTCCGCGGCTTGCAGCGCGAGTTGCGAGGAGAGATGCGCCGCGACTTCCTCCACCCGCGTCGGCTTGTATAGCGGCGGCACCTCCGGCGGTGGGGTCACATGGATTCCGCTCAGTCGCGCGCCTGTGCTGCCAGCTAGGTCGGCAGCGAATTGCACCCTGCGCCGCCCTGATTCGCTCCCATCTACGTGCACCAGCAAGTCCCGATACATCTCCAGCCCCCCAATCACCACCCGCATCGCATTCGTTGCGGGAATGCCATGTGAATGCCATGTGGTGGCCCTTATCGGCTGCCGGCCGCGCCTGATCGCGAGAAACCTGACAGGCGAAAAACCTTAGGCTTTCGCCTCAAATATAGTGGCTTGAAAAAGAACATCCGCAAGTAATCAGCCCGCTTGCCAAATGCGCGAATGGCGGAGCACACCCCGGCAGATCCAGCAGGTAGTCCCCAGGCCAGGTTCGCGGGCTGACCGCCGCCTACGGCTCCAGCTTCGTCACGCTTGGGCCTGGCGACGTGATTGTCACCGGCACGCCGGGCGGTGTCGGCACCAAGCGAAATCCGCCGGTATTCAAGAAGAGCGGCGATGTGCTCGAGGTCGAAGTCAGCAAGCTTGGCGTGCTCAGGAATCCCATTCGCGGTGAATCAGCGTAGTACTTGTTTTGAGAGCTACTTGCCTTCCATGCCCGCGCTCTCGCCCCCGCATTGCATCGTCGAGACTCGCGTGCCTCCTATGGCAAACGTGGCATCGGTCGGGGAAGCGGCTGCGGACGCGGAGTGGGCGCAACGCCAGGCAGCTGCGTATACGGCACGACGATGTACGGATATATCGCCGATCCGTTACCTGGCAGGGTCCCGGATGTCGACGCGGGCTGTGCCACACCGATTTTCTGCTGTGAAAGTGGCGCGGTTTCCAGCTCGGTGCCGCCGCTCCGACCGCCACTAATGCCGCGCTGGGTACTTAGACTCAGGCCGAGACTGTTTGTCTGCGGAGCGGCAAATACCGTCGCCGACGCCACCAACAGCGTAATCGCAACGGCGGAGTTCCCTAAATGGATCGAATGGCCTGAAAACATGACTGGTCCTGTTCATTCTGGGTTGGGTTGGCTGGTGTGGGCGGCAGTTGCTCCCCAGCAACCCTATCTTACAAGCAGGCCGACCTGGATTGTCGGCAGGTTCGACGTAGAGATATGGCGCCGAGGGCGCCAGCTTAGCGCAGGACAGCAGCGACCCGTTGTCGCACCCCGCACCGCAGCATAGCCTGCGGTTTCGTACTAAACTTTCACAACTTCCTAAAAATTCAAAACTAACAAGATGCAACTGTCGCCCCTGATCCAGCGCTTCGTGCTTCACTTCGGTGAAATGGGCAGCCGCTGGGGCATCAACCGCACGGTTGGGCAAATCTATGCCTTGCTGTTTACCGCCTCCCGCCCGCTCAACGCCGACGAAATCGCCGAGGCGCTGAGCTTCTCGCGCTCCAACGTCAGCATCGGGCTGAAGGAGCTGGAATCGTGGAACCTGGTCAAGCTGTCTCACCAGCCGGGTGACCGCCGCGAGTATTTTTCGGCACCTGACGATGTCTGGGCGATTTTCCGCACCCTGGCGGAGGAACGCCGCCGGCGCGAGATCGACCCCACGTTGTCCATGCTGCGCGAGGTCCAGCTAGAGACCGTGAGCGATCCGGACGATCGCCATGCGCAGGAGCGGATGAAGGAGATGTACGGGCTGATCCTGCTGGTGACGAGCTGGTTCGGCGAGATCCAGAAGCTCGATGTGGCCACGCTGGAGAAGCTGATGAAGCTCGGCTCCAAGGTCAACAAGCTGCTGGACGTGAAGGACAAGCTCAGCCTTGCCATCGGCGGAAAAGCCCGCGCCGGCACACCCCCTGCCAGTGCCGTGAAAGCCAAGACGACCCGTACCCGGAAGGAGTAGTTGCATGTTCTCGTCGCTCGACCCCGTGGTGCTTGCGCGCGTGCAGTTTGCCGCCAACATCACGTTCCACATCCTGTTTCCCACCATCAGCATCTCGCTGGGCTGGGTGTTGCTGTTTTTCAAGCTGCGCTTCAATAAGACCGGCGATGAACGCTGGATGGCGGCGTACCGTTTCTGGGTGAAGATCTTTGCGCTGACCTTTGCGCTGGGCGTGGTCAGCGGCATCACCATGAGTTTCCAGTTTGGCACCAACTGGCCGGGCTATATGGAGACCGTGGGCAACGTGGCCGGTCCGTTGCTGGCCTATGAGGTGCTGACGGCGTTCTTCCTGGAGGCGACCTTCCTCGGCATCATGCTGTTCGGCATGCGCCGGGTGAGCAACCGCACGCATACCATCGCCACCTTGCTGGTAGCGGGCGGCACCACCTTGTCGGCGTTCTGGATCCTGGCGCTGAATTCGTGGATGCAAACCCCGGCTGGCTTCGAGATGATCGATGGCCGCGCGCATGTGACGAGCTGGCTGGCGGTGATCTTCAACCCGTCGTTCCCGTACCGCTTTGTGCATATGCTGCTGGCGTCGGGGCTGACCGTGGCGTTCTTGCTGGCAGGCATCTCGGCCTATCGCTGGCTGCGTGGCGACCGCGCGCCAGAGGTGCTGTCGTCGCTGCGCACCGGCGTGACCATTGCCGCGGTGCTGATCCCGCTGCAGATCGTGGCGGGCGACCTGCATGGCCTGAATACGCTGCACCACCAGCCGGCCAAGATCGCCGCGATGGAGGGAATCTGGAAGACGGAAAAGGGCGCGCCCGCCGTGTTGTTCGGCGTACCCAACGCAAGCACGCAAAGCAATGATTTCGAGATCGCCATTCCCAAGCTGGCCTCGCTCTACCTGACGCATCACATGGATGGCGAGATCAAGGGCATCGATGCCTTTGGCGACAAGCACCCGCCCGTGGCGCCGCTGTTCTTCGCCTTTCGGATCATGGTGGGCGTGGGCCTGCTGATGCTGGCGGCATCGTGGGTGGCGGCGTGGCAGTTGCGCCGTGGCGGACAGCCCGCGCCGTGGATGGCGCGCGTGCTGATTGCCATGACCTTCTCCGGCTGGGTGGCCCTGGTGGCTGGCTGGTACGTGACCGAGATCGGCCGCCAGCCTTACCTGGTGTACGGCGTGCTGACCACGGCGCAGGCGGCGTCCAAGGTGCCGGCGGCGATGATCGCCTCTACGCTGGCGATGTACCTGGCGCTCTACCTGGCGCTGATCGCGGCCTATGTCTCGGTGGTGTTCCACCTGGCGCGCAAGGCCGGGACCGCCCCGAAGGTGGACAACCCGCGGACCGAACCCCCTCAAGCCATGTTGCCTGGCGAACTGCGGAGCGCAGAATGACCGACCTGACCCAACCCGCCGGCTGGATGCCGCTGGTGTTCCTGGCCCTGATGGGCATCTCCATGCTGGTCTACGTGATCCTGGACGGCTACGACCTGGGCGTGGGTGTGCTGCTGCGCCGCGCGGACGATGCCGACAAGGACACCATGATCGCCTCCATCGGCCCGTTCTGGGATGCCAACGAGACCTGGCTGGTGCTGGGCGTGGGCCTGCTGCTGGTGGCCTTTCCCATTGCGCACGGCGTGATCCTGACCCAGCTCTACCTGCCAGTGGCGCTGATGCTGGCTGGGCTGATCCTGCGCGGCGTGGCGTTCGACTTCCGCGTGAAGGCACGCGCGCACCACAAGCCATGGTGGAACCGCGCGTTCTACGCCGGCTCGCTGCTGGCCGCGTTCTCGCAGGGCCTGATGCTCGGCCTGTATATCACGGGATTCCAGCACGGCTGGCTCGACCTGGCCTTTGCGGTAGTGGTGGGCTTGTGCCTGGTGGCGGGCTACTGCCTGCTGGGCGCGGGCTGGCTGATCATGAAGACCAGCGGCAGCCTGCAGCGGCGCGCCATGTACTGGGCGCGCCGCAGCCTGTGGCTCACAGGCATTGGCGTGGCGGCGATCTCGCTGGTCACGCCGATGGTGAGCCAGCGCATCTTCGATAAATGGTTCTCGCTGCCCAACATCATCCTGCTGGCGCCGATCCCGCTGGTCACGGTGGCGCTGTTCATCCTCATCGACCGCCTGCTGCGGCGCCTGCCGGCCATGCACGACCGCGGCAACGACCGCTGGTGCTGGGTGCCCTTCGCCGGCACGGCGGTGATTTTCCTGATGGCGTTCAACGGCCTGGCATACAGCATCTTCCCGTACCTGGTGGTGGACAAGATCGATATCTGGCAAGCTGCGAGCGCGCCGGAGTCGCTGGGGGTGATCCTGGTGGGCGCGGCAGTGGTGCTGCCGACCATCCTGGGTTACACGGTGTATGCCTACCGTGTATTCTGGGGGAAGGCGACCGACCTGCATTACTACTGAGCATTACTACTGAGCAATGCTATTGAGCATTGACTGAGCGGCGCTCGATCAACCTCGCATATCTCGCACACCAGGCACCTATGAGCGGCTCGCAAGGCCAACAACCCGGCACCCCACCCTCCACGCCCCAGGCCGTCCCTCTCCCCCGGCGGCTGCTCGACCGCCTGCGCGCCCGTGCCGGCGCGCAGGTGCGGGGCCTGACCCGCAGCAACTCCGGCCTCAGCCTCGACTACGACAACCCGCCCGGGGATCCCGGCCTGTTCGGGCCGGACGCGGTCTGCTGGCGTGTGCACGCGGATTTCCCCGCGATGCTGGCCGGCGGCGTCAGCGCCCTGCTGATGCAGACCATGCACCCCCTGGCGCTGGCCGGAGTATGGGATCATTCCACCTTTCGTACCGATATGCAGGGCCGCCTGGGCCGCACCGCGCAGTTTATCGCCGGCACCACCTACGGCAACCGCGCCGATGCGCTGGCGCTGATTGACCGGGTCAGGCGCATCCACGCGGCGATCAAGGGCACGGCGCCAGATGGCCGCCCCTACGCGGCCGACGATCCGGCGTTGCTGACCTGGGTGCATGTTGCCGAGGTGTCGAGCTTTCTCACCGCCTACCTGCGCTATGTCGGCCCGCTCTCGGTCACCGAGCAGGACCGCTACTACGCGGAGGTGGCACAGATCGCCGAGCGCCTGGGCGCCACCGGCGTGCCACGCAGCGCCGACGCCATCGCCAGCTACCTGGAGCGCATGCGCCCGCAATTGGTAGTGAGCGAGCGCACCCGCGAAGTGGTGCGGCTGGTCATGGCCATGCCAGTGGCCAGCCCGCTGCTGGTGCCAGCGGTGCGGGTCATGGGAGACGCTGGCATTGCGCTATTGCCGCGCTGGGCGCAGCGCGAGCTCGGGCTGCATGGCAGCACCGCGATCCGCCGTCCGGTCTCGCTGGCCGGAATGCGCGTGCTGGCGCCCACCTTGCGCTGGGCATTGGGCAGCGGCCTGGCGGCGCGCGCGCGGCGGCGGGCGATGCAGTCGTCCTGACCCGCCACCCCGGGGCGGGCGATTCACTAATCATAGGAAACAGGAAAAGAACACCATGCAGACCGTTGCGGTTCTGGATTTTGAAACGACAGGACTGTCACCGCGTCAAGGCGACCGGGCCACTGAAATCGCAGTCGTGCTGCTGCGCGACGGGGAAATCGTCGACCAGTATCAAAGCCTGATGAACGCGGGCAGACGCATTCCCTCTGACGTCGTTCACCTCACCGGCATCACCAACGACATGATTGCATCGGCACCCGCGGCGTCGAAGGTAATGCGGGAGGTGGCCCAGTTCGTCGGCAAGCATCCCGTGGTGGCCCACAACGCGGGATTCGACCGCAGGTTCTGGCAAGCCGAGCTCTCGCTGCTGGGCATGCCGGCCGATCAGACCTTTGCCTGCACGATGCTCGTTTCGCGGCGCGTCTACCCGCATGCGCAAAACCACAGGTTGTCGACGCTGGTGGATATGCTGCGCCTGCCGAAGGCCGGCCGTGCCCACCGGGCCATGGCCGACGCGCAGATGACCTGCCACCTCTGGCACCGCCTGCAGCGCGATATCGCCGAGACTTACGGCATGCGCCGGGTGGATTACGACCTCATCACCCGCGTGCAGGCCACCAGCAGCGCCAAGGTGCCGACCCTCCTGCGTTCGCTGGGCGAGAGCCAGGCCCGATGATGCGTGGGCCGGACGCCGGCAATGCACCCATGACGCAATGACGCATCCTGTGCCCAAGCAGTGGTTATGGCTGGACACCGCGCTGAGCTGGATTGCCCTGCTGGGCATCCTGACGTGCCTTGGCCTGACCGACTTCCATGGGATGCGGCCACTGGACGTGGGCGGCACCCTGTTTGGCGGTAGTTTCAATCAAATGATGTATGCCGGCGCCTGGATCGCGGCGATGGCGGGCTTGCTCCTGGCAACGGCGTTCCGTCTGGACGGGCACCGCACTGCCTGGTGCATGGCCGGGATCGTGCAAACAGGCGCGGGCGCCTGGTGGCTGTTGCACTATCCCGCAACGCACGATGGCAACCTGTTGCTATCGCCAGAGCGGGAAGAGATTGCCGCGGCGATGCTGGTCGGCATGGCGCTGCTGATTGGCGGGGTATTCCTGCATGTCAGAGCGGCCCGCGCACGGCGCCGCCGTCCGATATCAAGCACAAGGATGGTGGTGCGGTCCGTGGTTGCCAGCTCATTGATCCTGATCTTCATCGCCATCCCCCTCGCCAACGCGCTGCGCACGCCGCTACCGCATTGCGCCTTCAGCAAAGCAGGCTCGCAGCTGACCGTTTGCCTGGATGCCAGTGACACGCCCGTCATTGTCGATTGATCTGAAGGCTGCATGGCCAGGCAGCCAGCGCCTGGCCTTGCATCACGCTTAAATACACTGACTAACGATATGGGTCCGAACAACAATGCATGACTTGAAGACTGGCGCTTTCTGGCGGCGCGCCTGCCTTGCCCTGCTTGGCGCACTGCTGGTGGCCGATGCCATCGCCCTGATGCTGATGGGCCTGTTCAACTTCGGGGTCGTCCTCCCTCTGGCGATCGGCGCGGCCTTTCTCGCGCTGTCATGGCGCTGGGAGCAGGTAGCGCGATGGCGCGCGGCCAGCCCACGGCGCCGATGGATCTGGGCGCTGGGCCGCACAGCGTTTGCCGGGTGGCTGGTGACGCTAGGGATGTTCTTCTATTTCATCAGCGCCAGCAACGCAAACTTCCCGGCAACGGGACCCACGGCAAACACCATCCTCATACTGGGCTCCGGCACGCCACATTGCACCGCGTCGCGCACCCTGGCCGCACGGCTGGACAAAGGGCTGGCGCTGGCGCGGCAATGGCCGGCCGCGCGGGTCGTTGTGAGCGGCGGCCAGGATTTCGGGCTGCGGTGCAGTGAGGCGGACATCATGGCGGACTACCTGATCGCGCACGGCCTGGCACCGCAGCGCCTGATCCGGGAGGACCGGAGCACCAGCACGGAGGAAAACCTGCTCTTCAGCCACCGGTTGCTTGCGCAACAGGGCGTGAGCGCCGCAGACCCGCTGGTGCTGGTGACCAGTGATTTTCATCTGGTGCGCGCAAAGCGGATCGCGCTTAAGGCTGGGTTCCAGGCAGTGTCTGGCGCAGGAGCGCCAACGCCGCTCTACTTGCGCTACAACGCCTGGCTACGCGAGTATTTTGCGTTTATCAGTGGCTGGGTATTGCGTGAATTCTGACCGGGAAGAGGCACGGAAAACGATGGGAAGACCGGGGTGACGAAGTGCGTGAGTGATCGGCGCTCGGCAGCAAGCTGCGGGCTTCGGTTTCCGGCCGGCCAGGTCCTCCGGAGCACTACCGCCAACGCATCGCCCTCGCTCTCCAGATACTCAACAGCCAGTTGCCCGCCAAACATTCTGAATGCCAATAGCTTCCCCAAGGCACGGTGGTGCCGCCCCTCTTGTTCAGTTGGGATCCGCGATCAGAGAGGTCCGCCTTCGGCGTGACCTCTCCCAGGAAGCGCTTGCCCATCGGGCCGGCATCGACCGCTCCTATATGAGTTCGGTGGAGCGCGGAGGGCAGAATTAGGGAGTGATGCATCTTTTGAGAATTGCGACTGCGCTTGAGGTTACGGTCGCGGAGTTGATGGCTGTTGCCAAGCTCTAAGCATCAACACTAGCCGGCTCGCGAGGTCCAACCGCACGAACAAAGCCGGGCACCAGCCCGCGCTTGTACCTTGACCGGCAGCGAACAACGGCAAACCCGGCTCGATGCGCTGGGGCCTCGGGCATGGCATGCCGCTACGTGCCAAACCATGATCAACGACGACATTCCAGGGACGGAGTCCACCGCTGGCGCATGGCAGCGGATGTCGTAGTGATCAGCACTCAGCAGTAAGCTGCCGCTTCCGTTTCCGGCCGGCCAGCCAGAACCCCCGGCTCACTACCGCCAACGCATCGCCCCCGCTCCCTCCGCTCCACTTCCCCCTGCGGCCCCAATGCGGCCTCTTTTTTCGTCCTCCCAGCGTAAACCCTCGGATTGACATCCCCACTTCGTCTTTATATTCTTTTATGAACACTACGTTCATATTTGAACATACACACCGGAAAGCGCAGCCGCTGAGCAGCGAGGCGCACACCCGGACCCACACCAAGGCGACCCCTGAGGAACAAGCACCATGGCTTCACAAAAGATTGGCATCAACGGCGCCGGCATCGGCGGACTCGCCGCGGCGATTGCGCTGCGCAAGCTCGGGAAAGACGTGGTGGTGTTCGAGCAAGCCTCGCGCTTCGCGCGGGTCGGCGCGGACATCAACCTCACGCCCAATGCCGTGCGCGCGCTGGATGGCCTGGGCGTGGGCGAGGCATTGCGCGAGACCGCCGCGCGGCCCAGCCACCGCATCAGCCGGGTATGGAACACCGGCGAGGAGACCTCGCGGCTGGCCATGTCCGACGAGGCGCAGATCCGCTATGGCGCGCCGCAGCTCACCATGCACCGCGGCGACCTGATGACCGCGCTGGAAGCCGCCCTGCCGGCGGCTTGCGTCAAGCTGGGCAAGAAGGCGACGCGGATCGAGCGGCATGCGGCCGGCGCCACGCTGCATTTCGCCGACGGCACGCAGGAAGATGTGGATGTGCTGATCGGTGCAGACGGCATTCACTCGGCCGTGCGCACCGCGCTGTTCGGGCCGGAGCATCCGGTCTTCACCGGCGTGGTGGCTTACCGCGCCGTGGTGCCCGCCGAGCGCCTTGCCGGCGTGCCGAACCTGCAGGCCTTCACCAAGTGGTGGGGCCCGGAGGCGACCTCGCAGATCGTCACCTTCCCCCTCAACCGCGGGCGCGAGATCTTTATCTTCGCCACGGTGGCGCAGGAAGCCTGGCGCAACGAGTCCTGGACCACGCCGGGCCGTGTGGAAGACGTGCGCGCAGCCTACGCTGGCTTCCATGCCGAGGCGCGCGCGCTGCTTGATGCCTGTGACGACGTGCTGATCTCCGCGCTCTACGTACGCGACCCGCTGCCCGCCTGGTCAGCCGGCAATGTCGTGCTGATGGGCGACGCCTGCCACCCGATGATGCCCTTCATGGCGCAAGGTGCCGGCATGGCCATCGAGGATGGCGTGGTACTGGCGCGCTGCCTGGCCGAAGCCAATGGCGACGATATCCCCAGCGCGCTCGCACGCTACCGGGCCGCGCGTTTTGAGCGCACCAGCCGCATCCAGATCGGCTCGCGCAGCAACGCCTGGCTCAAGGAGGGTGGCAACGCGGACTGGGTGTACGATTACAACGCTTGGCAGGTAGCCCTCGGCTAAGCACCAAGTCCGCAGGCAGACCTCGCCGCCCCACCCTTTCACGGAACCGATGAGCAAGAACCCCAGGCTGAACCAGCCCGTGCCCGACGCAAGCGATGCCGCCGATCCCGGCGGCGACGAAGACAAGACGCAACTGGTCAGCCCGGTGATCCGCGCCATGCGGCTGCTGCGCTTTATCGCCGAAGGCGGCTCCACCACCAACCTGAGCGAAGTTGGCCGGCGCATCGACGTGAACCGCGTCACCGTGATGCGCCTGCTCGCCACGCTGGAGCACGAAGGCATGGTGGAGCGGCTGCCGCAGGGCGGCCACCAGGCGGGCTTCGCTCTGCTCAAGCTGGGCGCAAAGGTGCTGGCAGGCAAGGATCTCACCGTCTTTGCGCGGCGCGTGCTAGCCACCCTGAGCGAATCGCTGCGGCTCTCCGCCTATCTCGGCGTGCTGGATGGCGGCGACGTGCTCTACCTGCTGCGCGATATGCCCCAGACCTCGCTGGTCAGCAATATCCAGGTTGGCAGCCGGGTGCCGGCGCACCTCACCACGCCCGGCCGCATGCTGATTGCCGGCCTGCCGGAAGATACGTTGCGCGAGCGGCTCGGCGAGGAACCGCTCGCGACCGCCACCGGGCAAAGCCCGGCCACGTATGCCCGCCTGGGCGACATCCTCGCGGCCGACCGCGAGCGCGGCTGCGCCTGGAGCTTCTCTGCATTCGAGCCCGGCATCGACTCTTGCGCGGCACCCGTGTTCGACGCCAGCGGCGCCACCGTGGCTGCCATCAGCGTGGCCGGCCCGGACATTCGTTTCGAGCGCGACCCCGATCTTCGCGAACGTGTGGAGCGCGAGGTCAAGCGCGCCGCACGCGATTTGTCCGGCCTGCTCGGCTATGCCGCCGGGCAGCGCCGCCCACACTGACGCCATGTCAACAGGAGAAGCCCGGATGACAACGCCTGCACTCCCTACATTTTTCATCTCGCACGGCGGCGGGCCCTGGCCCTGGATGGAAGACCAGATGGGCGGCCGCTATGACAAGCTCAAGGCCGCGCTGCAGCAGATGCCCCGATTGGTGCAACGCACGGGCATTGCGCCCAAGGCCGTGCTGATGATTTCAGCGCACTGGGAAGAGCCGGAATTCACCGTCATGGCCAACCCGAAGCCACCCATGATCTATGACTACTACGGCTTCCCGGATTACACCTACCAGATTCAGTACGCGGCACCGGGCGCACCGCAGCTCGCCGCGCGCGTGCAAGGCTTGCTCGAGAAAGCCGGCCTGGCCGCGCGGCTCGATCCGCTGCGCGGCTTCGACCATGGCATGTTTGCGCCGATGGCCGCCATCTATCCCGAAGCCGATATGCCGACCGTGCAGCTCTCGCTCAAGCGCGGGCTCGATCCGCAAACGCATCTCGCACTCGGGCGAGCGTTGGCGCCGCTGCGCCACGAAGGCATCCTCGTCGTGGGCAGCGGGCTGAGCTACCACAACCTGCGCGCCTTCGGCCCCGCCGGGAAAGCGCCATCGGCCGCATTCGATGCCTGGCTCCAGCAAGCGCTGACGACAACCACCCCGGCGCAGCGCACTGCCGCGCTAGCGGGCTGGGAAAGCGCGCCCGCCGCCCGGCAGGCCCATCCGCGAGAAGAGCACTTGTTGCCATTGATGGTCGCCGTGGGCGCGGCCGAAGACGACATTGCCACGCGCGTCTACCACGAAGCCGACTTCGCCGGCGGCATCACCGTGTCGAGCTTTATGTTCGGGGGAAGCTGAAACCTGGAACGAGGAACTTGATACTTGAAGGCTGCCGGTGCGGTGATTCCGCATTGGCGAAAGTGGCGTGGGCCGGGAGGAACAGCTTGTCGGCGCCATCTAGCTTGATGAGCCCGCGCGAAGAACGCGAACCCGGGGGACCTGAGGGAAAAGACATGGTGCCCATGGGCAGGATCGAACTGCCGACCTCTCCCTTACCAAGGGAGTGCTCTACCACTGAGCCACATGGGCAACGATTACGCGTTGCTTTACTACCTTACCGCTTTATTCCCACTACCAAAAAATCACTCTAACCCATTGATTTTTAAGGAATTTTTTGAGTTCCCGCCGAATCAATGGACTGCATTATGGACTAATCGACCCTGCTCGGCAACCCCTTAATCGCGAAAGTTTCCATCTCTGTTCCGGCCGAAAAACCTCGCGGCATGTGATTCCGATGTGACCCTGCGTGGGTATTCGCAATTCAAAGCGAAATGCGATAGGTCCACCCCTCGCTGGCGTGTAAACTGCAGGGTTTTTGATTCAGCCGGTATGGTGCAAGCTCCACAGCACACAGGTTGCAGCGGCCCGACGCTCATTCGCATGCTTGCGCGCCTTGCGCACGTCGATGTTCCCGAACCCAGACAATCGCTCTCGGACCGACTGAGCCAGTGGCTCGGCTGGGCCGACGCCATCGAACTGTCCACGGCCCTGAACGGCAACCCGCCGTCGGTAGCCCCCGGCGCGCGCGCCTTCGGCAGTGCCGAGGCGCTTGCTTGCGACCGTGTGCGGACCGCGCTGGCGAATGCCATCGCAGGCGATAGCGCAGTTGCCTCGGCCAAGCGGCGCGGGCAACCGCAAGCGCCTGCCCAGGGAGATTCCATGGATGCAGCGGTCGATTACGCGACTTATCGCCAGCGTTATCTCTCGATGCAGCAGGCGATGGAGACCGATATCGGCAGCTTGCGCGGCCGCCTGCGGGCGATGCTGGCCGCCAGGACGCCCGCCCTGGCGCAGCTCGCAGCGGTGGATGCCGTCATGGAGGGGGCACTGGGTGCGCGCGAGCGCAGCCTGCTTGGTGGCGTGCCCGCATTGCTGGAAGGCCACTTCGTGCGCTTGCGCCAGGCCGAGCAGGCAATGCTGGCCGACGCCCAGGCCTCGGGCGAGCCCGCTGTGGTCACGTCCGGCGCATGGCTGGACGTGTTCCGCAGGGATATGCGCAGCGTACTGCTTGCCGAACTGGATATTCGTTTTCAACCGGTCGAAGGGCTGCTTGCCGCCCTTCGCTCCAGCTAACAGGACGCCATGTCCAGATATCTTAATTTCGCTGTTTTTCTGGCCGGTCTGGCCGCGGTGTGCTGGATCGGTGTCGGCTACGCCGGATCGAACACCCTGGCGCTGGCTGTCACCATGCTGATCGGCGCCTGCTATGTGGCAGGCGCACTCGAGCTGCGGCGCTATCACCAGGACACGTCCACCTTGGCGCAGGCCATAGCTGGCCTGTCCGAGCCGCCGGCCAGCCTGGATGCCTGGCTGGCGCTATTGCCTGCGAGCCTGCGCAATGCGACGCGCCTGCGCATCGAAGGTGAGCGCGTGGGCTTGCCGGGTCCGTCGCTCACGCCGTATCTGGTGGGCTTGCTGGTGTTGCTGGGCATGCTGGGTACGTTCCTGGGCATGGTGGCTACCCTGAAAGGCACCGGCATGGCGCTGGAAAGCGCGACGGACTTGCAGGCCATCCGCGCCTCGCTGGCCGCGCCGGTCAAGGGCCTGGGATTTGCGTTCGGCACTTCGGTCGCGGGCGTGGCCACCTCCGCGATGCTGGGGCTGCTTTCGACGTTGTGCCGCCGCGAGCGGACACAAGCGGCGCAGAGGCTCGACACCAGGATCGCAACGACATTGCGCATCTACTCGCTATCCCACCAGCGCGAGGAAACCTTCAAGCTCCTGCAGCGGCAGGCCGAGGTGATGCCCACCTTGGTCGATCGGCTGCAGGCCATGATGGCGGCCATGGAACAGCAAAGCCTGGCCTTGCACGAGCGCCAGCTCGCCAGCCAGGACGCTTTCCACGGCAAGGCCGAGGCCGCGTACACCCGCCTGGCTTCATCGGTGGAGCAATCCTTGAAGGAGAGCGTCGCCGATAGCGCCCGCGCCGCCGGTGCAGCGCTCCAGCCGGCGGTGGAGGCCACCATGGCCAGCCTCGCGCGCGGGACCGCCGCGCTGCAAGACACCGTCACGCAGGCCGTGCAGCGGCAGCTGGACGGCCTGTCGACCGGTTTCGAGGCGACCACCACCACCGTGGCCGGCATCTGGAACGATGCGCTGGCGGGGCACCAGCGATCAAGCGAAGCGCTTACCCAGGACCTGCGCGCCTCGCTCTCCCGGTTCACCGACACCTTCGAGCAACGCTCCGCAGGACTGCTGGAGGGCGTCTCCACCCGCCTGGAAGCCACGACCGGCAGCCTGTCGGCAGCCTGGAACAACGCGCTCTCCCAGCACGAACGCGTCAGCCAGAAAATGGCGGCCGACAATCAAAATGCTTTGGCGGCCGCCGCGGCGAGCCTGGAGCAGCAATCGACGGCACTCGTTCGCACGGTGGGCCAGTCGCATGCGGACCTGCAAGCGGAACTGGCTGGGCGAGACCAGCAGCGGCTGGCGGCCTGGGCCGATACGCTCGGCACGCTGGCAGCGACGCTGCGCAAGGAGTGGGAACTGACGGGCGCGCACACCGCGAGCCGGCAGCAGGAAATCTGTGACGCGCTGGCGCAGAACGTGCGCGACATTTCCGCCCAGACGCAAGCACACGCCAGCAACACCCTCGCCGAGATCGACCGGCTCGTGCAAGCCGCTTCGGCGGCCCCCAAGCTGCTGGAAAGCGTCTCCGCCCGCCTGGAAACCGCGACAAGCGGCATGTCGGAAGCGTGGCACAACGCGCTCTCCCAGCACGAACGAACCAGCGAAAAACTGGCGGGCGACAACCAACACGCCCTGGCAGCGGCCGCGGCGACATTCGAGCAGCACTCGGCGTCGCTGGTGCGCACGGTGGGCCAGTCGCATGCGGACCTGCAAGCGGAACTGGCTGCGCGCGACCAGCAGCGGCTGGCGGCCTGGACCGATACGCTCGGCACGATGGCCGCAACGCTGCGCCAGGAGTGGGAGCAGGCAGGCACGCACAACGTCAGCCGGCAGCAGGAAGTCTGCGACACGCTGGCGCAAACCGTGCGCGACATCTCGGCCCAGACGCAGGCGCACGCCAGCAACACCGTCGCCGAGATCGACCGGCTCGTGCAAGCCGCTTCGGCGGCCCCCAAGCTGCTGGAAAGCGTCTCCGCCCGCCTGGAAACCGCGACAAGCGGCATGTCGGAAGCGTGGAACACCGCGCTATCCCGGCACGAACGCGTCAGCGAAAAACTGGCGGGCGACAACCAGCACGCCCTGGCGGCGGCGGCGGCCACGTTCGAGCAGCACTCGGCGTCGCTGGTGCGCACCGTGGGCCAGTCGCATGCGGACCTGCAAGCGGAACTGGCTGCCCGGGACCAGCAGCGGCTGGCGGCCTGGACCGATACGCTCGGCACGATGGCCGCAACGCTGCGCCAGGAGTGGGAGCAGGCAGGCACGCACAATGCCAGCCGGCAGCAGGAAGTCTGCGACACGCTGGCGCAAACCGCGCGCGACATCTCGGCCCAGACGCAGGCGCACGCCAGCAACACCATCGCCGAGATCGCCCGGCTCGTGCAAGCCGCTTCGGAAGCCCCGAAGGCAGCCGCCGACGTCATCGGCGAACTGCGCCAGAAGCTATCGGACAGCATGGTCCGCGACAACGCGATGCTGGAGGAGCGCGGCCGCTTGCTGCAAACGCTGGAAACCCTGCTCGATGCCGTGAACCATGCCTCCACCGAGCAGCGCACCGCCGTCGACGCGCTGGTGGGCACGACGGCGGATCTGCTGGATCGTGTTGGCACCCGCTTCACCGACAAGGTCGAGGCTGAAGCCGGAAAGCTGGAGGCTGTCGCCGCGCAGGTCACCGGCAGCGCCGTCGAGGTGGCAAGCCTGGGCGAAGCCTTCGGCATGGCGGTGCAGCTGTTCGGCGAGTCGAACGACAAGCTGGTGGCTCACCTGCAGCGCATCGAAGCCGCGCTGGACAAGTCCGCCGCGCGTAGCGACGAACAGCTTGCCTACTACGTCGCACAGGCCCGGGAAGTCATCGACCTGAGCATGCTGTCGCAGAAGCAGATCGTCGAAAACCTGCAACATCTCGCAGGACAGCGGGCGCCCGCCAGCGCTGAAGCGGCATGAGCGAGGAGATCGACGCCGGCGTGGAGCCGACCGTGCCGATCTGGGCCGTCTTCGGCGACCTGATGTCGGTACTGCTGGGCGCCTTTGTGCTGATCCTGGTGAGCGTCATCGGCGTGCAGCTGGAACTCTCGACCAGGCTGGAGGAGGAGGTCAAGCAGCGGCAGGTGGAGAAGCATCGCCGCGAGGCCCTTGAGCAAGCGCTGGCTGGCCCGCTGGCTGCGGGCCGGGTGACGCTGGTCAACGGGCGCATCGGCATCAAGGGCAGCGTGTTGTTTGCCCTCAACTCCGATCAATTGCAGCCCGAAGGCCGGGAGGTGTTGAAGAGCCTGGCCGCGCCGCTGTCCGCGTACCTCCAGGCCCGCGAGGAGATCCTGATGGTGAGCGGATTCACCGACGACCGCCAAGTGCGCGAGGCCAACCGCCGCTTTGCCGACAACTGGGAGCTGTCGGCCCAGCGCGCGCTGACGGTAACCCGCGCGTTGATCGATGAAGGCGTCCCGCCCTCCTCGGTGTTTGCGGCCGCCTTCGGCGCCGAGCAGCCCGTGACCTCGAACGCCAACGACGAGGGACGGGCCAAGAACCGGCGCGTGGAAATCGCGCCAATCCCAAGGCCGTCCAACGAAACGGGGAAGCCGCGTGAGTAGTGGCGATATTGGTGGCGATATTGGTGGCGAGATTGGTAGCAACATCCGCGATGCCCTTGCCACGCTCGACGCTTGGCGCGCACGTGGTGCTGATCGCCTGAATCCTGTCCGCTTTCGCTTCATCGAGGCGCTGGCCCGGCGCGCGGCCGCACACAGCGGTAATGCGCGACACATCCTGGACGCCAGGCTGGCCAAACTGCTCGAGGCCTATGCCGGCGATCTGGAAAGCGCCGATTGCAAAGACCGCAAGGACGGCAAGGACAGCGGCACAGCATTGCCATGCGCTCCCCCTCGCGGGCCGCTGGCCGGACTGGTCAACTACATGGCCATCCGGACGCCGTCGGATCGCGGCGCTCCCGCAGCGATCGCAGGCGTGCCCCGGCGCGCATCCTTACCGGACATGGAGGTGCTCGACTACTTCCGGGAGACCTGGTCCAGGGTCAGCACCGATCGACGGTTGCGGCAGTCGCTGGAGCAAGTGCCCGACAATGCCGGCCCGCTCAATTCGAGCCGCCTCGTGCATCGCTCGCTCTCGCTGATGCGCGAACTGTCGCCTGAATATCTCCACCAGTTCTTGTCGTACGTTGATGCCTTGTCGTGGATGGAGCAGATGAACGGCGGCAGTGTCATGGCGGGTAAAGACGCGCCGCGCGCAGGGAGCATCAAGCCGAGCGCGCGCGGCAGGCCACGCTAGCGCGGTTTGGAGGACGGCGGGTCAATATCGGCTTAGTTCGTCCCGGCGAGCCGTACGATGCCACGCCACCGGCGCGAGGAGCAGCACCGCCAGAAGGAACGCCACCTGCGAAAGATAGAACGGCTCGAGCCATTGCCGATTCAATGCGACGTAAAACGTGTTGTGGACGACATCGACAATGATGATTGCCGCGGTGAGAGCAATGCCCACCCTTGGTTTGATGAAAAGAAGCAGTGCCGCCAAGGGATCGGCAAATGTCAGCGCTCCCCAGAACACCCGGCTGGCCCAGTACGCGCCATGCCCATAGCCGTAGTCCCAGAGAAAGCCATGTTGAAAATCTGCCCGCACGTGATTGGCTGTCGCGACCAGAAGACAGCAGGCAAATAGAAAACGGATGGAGAATGAAACGCTTGGCATGGCTTGATCTGTCTGCTTGGTCATCTATCTAGTCTTTGCCCGTGGCGATTGGCGGCGGTTGGCGGCGATTGGCGGCACTTCGCAAGCCTGCGCCGCGTGAAAAGCGTTGCCAGCATGCCGATCAGATAGCCACTGCCGGTGGCCACGCTGATGAATAAAACCAGAAGGCCCGAGTACGGCCGCCCCCAGATGGTCGCAGCGGCAAATGCTGCGCTTGCCATGCTGGCAGGCAAGACCACGCGCCATATTACCGAGCGCAGCCGCACGCTCCCGACGGTTGCGGAGATGCCCCCCACAAGCAGGCCGAGGCCAAACGCGATGTCTTCGATGTCTACTCTCCGTTGAGTGTGTGGCTGATGCGTTCGCGGTGGCGCCACTGTCGCGCGGCCAGTTTACAGGCCGCAATCACAGCTGTCGCCTTCCGCATCAAGATCGGAGTTCGCCTGGACGGCGCCAGGAAGCTCGGCTCGCTCACCGCAACGATGTCGGCTCCCGTTGCGTGAGAACGCGGTCGATCAGCCCCCATTCCAGCGCTTGCTCCGATGTCATGTAGCGGTCTCTGTCAAGGGTGCGCTCGACCTCCTCGTAGGTGCGCCCGCAATGTTCGGCATAGAGCCGGGTGACACGCTGCTTGGTCCGCTGCATCTCCTCGGCATGGATGAGGAAATCCGACGCCTGCCCTTGAAAACCGCCCAGCGGCTGATGAACGTGCAGACTCGCATTGGGGAGCGCCGCCCGTTCGCCTGGCTCACCCGCCATCAGCAGAAACGAGCCCATGGAACGCGCGGTACCCATGCACAGCGTATGCACCGGCGCTTTGATGTATCGCATGGTGTCGTACATGGCAAGGCCGCTGGTAATGACCCCGCCGGGCGAATTGATGTAGAGATGGATGGGCTTCGCTGGATTCTCGGCTTCCAGGAACAGGAGCTGTGCACAGACCAATGCGGATACCGCATCGTTGACCTCACCGTTCAGGAAGACAATCCGCTCTCGCAGAAGCCGCGAATAGATGTCGAAGGACCGTTCTCCCCGGCTGGATTGCTCAACGACCGTAGGGACGAGTTGCATCATTTCGCGCATTGGCGAACTCCTGTATTCCAGATTAGCGGTTGTTGGCGCGAGGCGTCAGGCGGCGCGCATGAGGTAGGGCCAGCCGTCGTTCGCGGCCGTCTGCGCGTGGCGCTCTAGCCGAGCGTCTTCCAGCACGTGGATGATGCTAAGCACGGTGCCGCCAACGGCATTGGGCCTGAGCCGAAACGTCACTGTGCTTTCAAGGAAAGGCGCCTCTTCGTCCCGCATCCTGTAGCGAATTTCCTCGTCCGGCGTCGAAGAAACCGGCTCGGCATCGGCCAATGCGCCCTGAGGCAGCCATTTCTCGCGAAACGCGGGGATGCTGATTGCCCGCCAGACTTTCTCGGGCGGCGCGTCGAGTTCGTATTCGAGCACCAGATCCTTCATCTGCCCTTCCGATTGCATGTCGTTCATTGGTCCATGTCCTTCAGCAAAGCCTTCAACGTGTCGACGCGCGCCGGCCAGTAGGCGCGATACTTCGCCAGCCAGCCGGCGATGAGCGCCAAGCCCTCCGGGTTGACCTCGTAATTCACGAAACGGCCTTGCCGCTCTTCACGCACCAGCCTGGCGTTGCGCAGAACCGAAAGGTGCTGGGACATGGCCGACTGGCTGATCTCCATGCCTTGCCGCAAGGCACTGGCGTTCATGCTGCCAGTCGCCAGCTTCTCGAAGATCGTGCGGCGGGTCGGATCGGCCAGCGCCTTGAAGATGTCGTTTTCAATCATGACAATACATTAGCGTATACTTATCTGAATCACAAGCAGTCGAAGGTTGATGCGCGGTGTTTCTCCCGCAGCCCTCGACGCGAGTGGCCGCACGTTCAGCCTTGGCCGGTTGATTCTGCTTACTATGAGAAATAGTCACCGTGGCTGGCTGCATCGCCGGACGAATGCCTTGGCGGTGCCCCAGCCAGCACGCCTGGCGACAGGAGGTGAACATCATTTCGGGCGGCGGCACCGGCCACGCACCTGCCCACGGGGGTTACGCAGGCAGCGGCATGCTGACTGCTGCCGTTGCCGGGCCGGTCTTCATTCATAAGGTCGCGGGTGCCGCGGCCGAAGCCGGTCTATCGCTCGTGGAAGTCATGGCCGAGGCTCACCAGCCAGCCGCGGGCTGGTCACGGTGTTTTTTTTTGCCTTTCGCCTGTCGCACCTCATGAACGACACCGGGCCCGATTCGCCTTGCCACCACGCAAAGCGCGAACCAGTTCTCAGATAGCGTTAAGCGGAATCTTCAGGTAACGAATACCGTTCGCGTCGGCGGGCGGCAACTCCCCGGCGCGGATATTGACTTGCACCGCAGGCAGAATCAGTGTCGGCATCGCCAGCGTTGCATCGCGCGCCTGGCGCATGGCGACGAACTGTTCCTCGCTCACGCCATCGTGCACGTGGATGTTGCCTTCACGCTGTGCGCTGACGGTCGTTTCCCATGTGGGTCCGCGGCCCTCGGGCGGATAGTCGTGACACATGAAGAGGCGGGTATCGCCTGGCAGGTCCAGCAGCTTGCGGATGGAGCGGTACAACGCGTGTGCATTACCACCGGGAAAGTCGCAGCGGGCCGTGCCGACGTCGGGCATAAATAACGTGTCGCCGACGAAGACTGCATCCCCGATCTGATATGCCAGGTCAGCAGGTGTATGGCCTGGCACATGCAGCGCCTTGCCCGTCAGGCCGCCAATGGCGAATTCCTCGTTCTGCGCGAAGAGGTGGTCGAATTGCGAGCCATCGAGCCGGAACTCCGGCTCCAGGTTGAACAGCTTTTTAAACACGCCCTGCACGCTGCGGATGTGTTGGCCGATCGCAATCTTGCCACCCACCCGACTCCGGAGATAAGGCGCGGCCGACAAGTGGTCAGCGTGCGCATGCGTTTCCAGAATCCACTCGACCTGCAGTGCATGCTCACGCACGAAGGTGATGACCTTGTCGGCACTCGCCGTCGAGGTCCGCCCCGCTTTGGGGTCATAGTCCAGGACGGAGTCGATGATGGCGCACTCTGGACGCCCCGCCTGATAGACCACGTAGGTTACGGTCCAGGTCGCCGGGTCGAAGAACGGTTGAATGGTCGCTTGCATGCGGGCCTCCTTGGATGCAACACATTCTATTCACAGACATTTTATTTTTCAATATAATATCAATATCTAAATTGAGGACAACCCATGAGCGAGTCCCATCCCGCCATCGACCTTGACACCATGCAAGCTGCCGCAGCGCAAGCCTGTGCGCTGCTCAAGGTGCTCGCAAACCAAGACCGGCTGCTGCTGATGTGCCAGTTGTCCCAGGGCGAGTTGTCCGTGGGCGAACTGGAAGAGCGGCTCGGCATCCGGCAGCCAACGCTCTCCCAGCAGTTGGCCGTGCTCCGTGAAAACGGTCTGGTGACAACGCGCCGCGAGGGGAAGAGCATCTTCTATTCCATCGCGAGCCAGGAGGCGCTTGCCGTGATGGCCGTGTTGTATTCGCAGTTTTGCGCCAACACCAGGTAGAGGGCCTATATGTTGATTGACCTGGGTAACTTCACACCTGGCCTATCGCTGGCCGGAGGGCTCATCATTGGCGCGGCGGCTGCCGTGCTCGTCCTGTTCAACGGCCGGATTGCGGGCATCAGCGGCATCCTCGGGGGGCTGCTCAGCTTACCGCGTAACGACATGGCATGGCGCGTGGCGTTCCTCGTCGGGCTGGCGGGCGCCCCTGTCCTAGCCAGCCTGCTCGGCAAGCCGGCGACACCCGATATTCAAGCGAGCTGGGGGGAAATTCTGGTTGCCGGCTTCCTGGTCGGCCTCGGCACCCGCTTCGCAAGCGGCTGCACGAGCGGCCACGGCGTATGCGGCATCTCGCGCGGGTCCATCCGCTCGCTGGTCGCGACCATGACTTTCATGGCGGCGGGCTTCCTGACCGTCCTCGTAGTACGACACATGATTGGAGGCTGACATGACCGCAATCGCCGCATTGCTGGCCGGCCTGCTTTTCGGCATCGGCTTGATGGTTTCCGGCATGGCCAACCCCGCAAAAGTGCTGGGCTTCCTCGACCTGACGGGACGCTGGGACCCGTCCCTGGCCTTCGTCATGGTCGGCGCAATCGCCATCGGCTCGCTCGCCTTCTTCATCGCCAGTCGCCGCAAGCACTCATTCCTGGGATTGCCCGTCCAACTGCCGGCCAGCACCGCAATCACGCCGAGGCTTGTCCTGGGCAGCACCGCCTTCGGCATTGGCTGGGGCCTTGCAGGCTTTTGCCCGGGCCCCGCACTGGTTGCAATGGGTGCGGGCTATCCGAAGGCCGCGGGCTTTGTCGCCGCCATGGTGGCCGGCATGGTCGTCTTCGAGGTGGTTGAACGGATGAAATCGGGCATGCAGCGCGCTTAAGCTCGCCGCACGTGGAAATTTCTGAAGAGCATTCCAGTGGTCGCTGCAGCGACCACCCTTGCGGTGTCGACATTGGCCCGCGCACAGGCTGGTGGCTCGAACCTCGATGACAAAGACCCGCCAGCAGTCGAGCTCGGCCATCAGGCAGATACGAACAAGGTCGATAAGACCATGTATCAGATTTGCCGGACCAAACGGGCTGAACAACTTCGCCGTGTTCTTGACCAGGCCCTTGTAGCGAACCTTGCCATGCCCGAAGCGATGCTTGATGACGTGCAACGAATGCTCGACTCGTGAACGGATCCGGGCCTTGGCCCCTTCGACGGCGATCAGCAAGTCCTTGACCGCTCCGTCACGCATCGCCTTGATCTTGCCGCGCCTGACGGCCATGCTGTCGTACAGTGCGTCTTCCAGCGCCTTGTCTGACAGACCGTACCACTGCTGAGCGAAGTAAATACGCAGCATTCGCTCCAGTCCGATCGGCGGTCGCCCACGTTTGCCTTGGGGTAGTACGACTCGACCGCCGCAATCAGCCGCGACCACGCCAACACGCTTTCCATCTCCGTCAGGGAGCGCTGGCGTCGCGTCGCCCGCTTCTTGCCGTGGCTTTCCGCTTCCGCAAAACGAATCTGTCGCCTTATCGCCGACTCATCTTTTGGCCATGCCCATGACAACGCTGGCAAGCCACTCGACGATGACTGCCGCGCTGATTCAATCAGTCTTTCCCTAACAGCTTCCCTCGGTCAGGCCGCTGAATGCCATGTCATGCGCGGCCGGCGACATCGCGATTACGCGCGAGCGTACTGCCCAACACAACTGTCAGCGTGGCGTCAGCGTCGCGTCAGTGATCGTCCGCTATAAATTCCTTGCCAATGATTCATGGCCCGCAATGGCCTACCCAAAATGCAATTGCCGCCCATTTCCACCCGCTCGCGACGCGCGGCGCTGGCCAGTTCTGCCCTCGCACTGATCCTGCTCGGCACACTGGGCCTGCTCCAGCGCAGCCAGTCGAGCCATTCGCCCGCCACCGCAGCGCCGCCCCCGCCCGTTCCCGTACGGCTTTCACGCGTGGAGGCGCGGGATGTGCCACGCCAGGTGGAGAGCGTCGGCACAGTGCGTTCGTTGCGCGACGTCGTGGTGCGGGCGCAGATCGATGGCCATCTCACACGCCTTTATGTGGTTGAAGGCCAGCAGGTCACGAAGGGAGAATTGCTAGCGTCCCTGGACGACCGCCCCATCCAGGCGGCACTCAACCAGGCCCGCGCCACACTGGAGATGACCCAGGCTCAACTGCGGATAGCCGAACTGGATCTGAAGCGCTACAAGACCTTGATGGGCGAGGACGCGATCCCGCGCCAGACACTCGACCGGCAACTAGCGTTGGTGGAACAGCTACGCGCGACCGCGCAAGGCAACCGCGCCGCGATCGCCGCCGAGGAAGTGCGGCTGTCTTACACGCGGATACGCTCGCCCATTTCCGGGCGGGTCGGTCTGCGCAATGTCGACGAAGGCAATCTGGTCCGTATGAATGACACAGAGGGGCTGTTTACAGTGACGCAGATCGCACCGATAACGGTGGAGTTCGCCATGCCGCAGTCGGCGCTGCCAGTATTACAGAGCCTGATTCGCGCCGGCACGCCGGCCGCCGTGCAAGCGATATCTCGCGAGGCTGGAACGTCCGTGGCGCAGGGGCGACTGCTGGTGATCGACAGCCGCGTGGGTACAAGCAATGGCGCGGTACGTGTCAAGGCGGAGTTCGATAACAGTGCTGGTCAGCTCTGGCCCGGCCAGTTTGTCACTGTGCGTCTACAGACAGGGCTGCTGCACGACGCGCTGGTTTCCACGCCTGCGGTGCTCCGCTATGGCGAGCAGGACAAACCGTATGTGTTCCGCCTGAAGCCGGACAGCACAGTGGAGATCATACCCGTCAACGTCCTTTACCAGGACCGGCAGCAAGTCGTGATCGATGGCGTGACCGCCGGCGACCAGCTGATATCCGACGGACAGTCGCGACTGCGCCCTGGCGTACGCGTGACCGTTCCGCCTGCCACCACGAAGGCGAGAATCTGACGTGACAGAACGAGCCCCCCTCTTTCGCTGGTTCGTCGATCACCCGATCGGCACCGTCCTGCTCGCCATGGCGTTGGTCCTGCTGGGCGTAGTCAGCTACTTCCAGTTGCCCGTCGCACCGCTTCCTGAGGCCGAAGTGCCAACCATTCAGGTCAACGCGCTACTGCCTGGAGCAAGTCCCGACACCATAGCGTCGTCAGTCGCCACACCGCTCGAGGTCCAGTTTAGTGCGATCCCGGGCATCGCGGAGATGACGTCAACCAGCGCATTGGGCTCCGCTAGCATCGTCCTCCAGTTCACGCTGGATACACGGCTCGACAGCGCCGTGCAGGAGGTACAGGCGGCGATCAACCGGGCCAGCAGCAGGTTGCCGCCCGACATGCCGTCCATGCCGACCTGGCGCAAAGTCAACCCAGCCGACAGCCCAGTCGCGATCATTGGCGTGCATTCCGATTCGCTCTCGCTGACCGAGGTCAGCGACTATGCAGAGCGTGTTCTGGTGCGCGAGATCGGCCAATTGCCCGGCGTGGGCCTGATCACTACCACCGGCCTGCGCAGGCCGGCCATTCGCGTGCAGGCGTCGCCCGTGGCGCTCGCGGGCGTCGGCCTGACACTGGCGGACATCCGCACCGCCATTCGCGCCGCCAGCCGCAATGCGCCGAAAGGCGCGCTGTATGGCGACACGCGCGTGAGCACGCTCGACACCAACGGCCAGTTGCTCGAGCCAGGCGCCTACGGCGACCTCGTGGTTGCCTGGCGGGGGGGCAGCCCGGTATTCCTGAAGGATGTGGCACAGGTCACGCTGGGCCCAGAGGATGCCTACGTGAACGCATTTCCTAACGGCCGGCCAGGTGTCGCCCTGTCGATCATGCGCCAGCCCGGTGCCAATATCGTCGGGACATATGACCGCATCGCACGTGCCCTTCCTGCCCTGCGCCAAGCGCTGCCCGCAGCCATTCAGGTAGAGATCACCAACGACCGCACCCGCACAATTCGCGCCTCCCTGCACGAGGTCGAGTTGACGCTGGTGATAACCATCGCGTTGGTGATCGGCGTGATGGCGCTGTTCCTACGCCAGTGGTCTGCCACACTGGTCGTCGCGGCGGTGCTGGTAGTGTCCCTGGCGGCCACCTTCGCGGCCATGTACCTGATGGGTTTCAGCCTGAACAACCTGACGCTCGTCGCTGTGGTGGTGGCGGTTGGCTTCATCGTCGATGACGCCATCGTCGTGATCGAGAACATTCATCGTTATCAGGAAACCGGGCTGAGCATGCGACAAGCCGCGCTGCGCGGCGTGGAAGAGGTCGGTTCGACCGTTTTATCAATCGGGCTGTCGCTGGTGGCCGTGTTCATCCCGCTCCTGTTCATGTCTGGCGTGGTCGGCAGGCTGTTCCGCGAGTTCGCGCTGACCTCTGCCGTGGCCATCCTGATCTCCGTGGTCATTTCTCTGACGCTGGCGCCATCGCTGGCTGCCGTGGCCATGCGCCGGGGTGCGCATGGCGTTGATTTCCAGCAATCCCGGCTGTCCGCATGGCTCGTGCAGCGGTACGCCGTCGGACTGCGCTGGTGCCTGCGCCGACAGGGCCTCATGCTAAGCGTGTTCGGCATCACTGTATGCCTCAGTGCAGCCGGCTTCGCGCTGATGCCGAAGGGCTTCTTTCCTCTGCAGGACACAGCCTTTATCGTCGGCACCTCCCAGGCGGCCGCCGATGTCCCATACACGGCCATGCTCGAGAAGCACCGTGCGCTGACTGAAATCATCCGCGCCGATCCTGCCGTGCTCACGATCACCCAGTCAGTAGGTATGACCGGTGGCAGCCAGACACTGGCCAACGGGCGCTTCTGGATAGTGCTCAAGGACCGCTCGGACCGCGATGTTTCAGCCAGTGCCCTAATCGACCGGCTGCGGCCCAAACTGGCGGCAATACCGGGCATTCAGCTTTATCTGCGCGCGGCGCAGGACATCAACATCGGCGCGGGCCAGCCGCGCGCCCAATATCAATATGTGCTGAAGGCGAGCGACACCGGCAGTCTGTACACTTGGTCGCAGCGGCTGGCCGCTGAACTACAGAAGGAGCCGCTCTACCGCGACTTGTCCAGCGACCTGCAGCTTGGCGCCAACGTCATTCGCCTGCAAATTGATCGCGCAGCTGCCGCCCGCCTGGGTCTCACCGCAGGCGATGTAGACGACGCGCTATATAACGCCTTCGGCCAGCGCCAGATCAATGAATTCCAGACCGATACCAACCAGTACAAAGTGGTGCTGGAAGTCGACGGCGACGGCCGAGGCAATATCGAGACGCTTCAATCGCTCCGGCTGCGCTCGCCGGTTTCCGGCGACATGGTGCCGCTCTCAGCCATCGTCACCATCGCCGCGCCAGGTGCCGGGCCGGTTTCGATCCTGCACCACGGCTTGTTGCCCGCCGTCAACATATCGTTCAACCTGGCTGCGCGAGCGCCGCTCGGCGACGCCGTGGCGCGGATCGATGAGATACGCCGCCGCATCGGCATGCCCGCCTCCATCCAAGGCACATTCCTCGGCTCGGCCCAGGCATTCCAGGAGGCGCTGGCTGGTCAGCCGAGCCTGATCCTGGCTGCGCTGCTCGCTGTATACATCATCCTCGGTGTGCTGTACGAGAGCCTGGTCCATCCGCTCACCATCCTGTCCACGTTGCCGTCGGCCGCCATTGGCGCTCTCGCCTTCCTGTGGCTTGGCGGCTTTGACTTCTCGATCATGGCGTTGATCGGCGTAATCCTGCTGATCGGCATCGTCAAGAAGAACGGCATCCTATTAATTGATTTCGCGCTCGAAGCGCGGCGCGCGCGCGGCATCAGTCCTGGACAGGCCATCTATGAGGCCGCGCTCACGCGCTTCCGTCCTATCATGATGACCACGCTGGCAGCTCTGCTAGGTGCCGTACCGCTGATGCTCGGCTTCGGTACCGGCGCGGAGCTACGGCAGCCCCTCGGCGTGGCCGTGGTCGGCGGCTTGCTGTTGAGCCAGATGCTCACGCTCTTCACCACCCCAGTGGTCTACCTGGGACTTGACAGGCTCTCGCGTTACCACAGGAGACCCGTGCAATTGCAGCAGCCGGCGGCTGCCGCGGAATAGGGCAACGCCATGCAGACCCGACAACCCCGCCGAACTCCGGCAGCGCCCACCGCACGTCCGAGCCCTGAAATGATCCCGAGACTGACCGCGCTGCTGGCTGGCTTCCTTATGACCGGCTGCACCCTTGCGCCCCCCTATGAACGCCCTGCATCGCCAGTGGCCCCCGCCTACCCTGACGCACCTGAAGGCTTTGCCAAGCCAGCCCCGGCCACATCGCGCAGCGCCGGCGACATCGGCTGGCGCGAATTCTTCCGCGACCTGCGCCTACAAGGCGTGATTGCCGCCGCGCTGGAGAATAATCGCGATCTGCGCGTGGCCGCGCTCCGGATCGACGAAGCGCGCGCCCTCTATCGCGTGCAGCGCGCCGACTTGCTGCCGCAGTTCGATGCGACGGCGGGTTTCACGCGCCAGCGGACATCCGCCGCGCAATCGCGCAATGGTCAAGGCGAGATCCGACAGTCCTACCAAGCCGGTGGTGCTGTCATCGCTTACGAACTGGATTTCTTCGGCCGCGTGCGAAACCTATCCGATGCGGCACTCGCGCAGTACCTTTCCACCGAAGAAGCACGTCGCGCCGCGCAGCTTTCTCTTGTGGCGGAAGTCGCCAAGGCCTATCTCGCGGAGCGCTCGTACGCGGAGCAGTATGCCATCGCTCGCTCCACGCTCGACGCGCGCAACCGCACCTACGCGCTCACCCGGCAGCGCTACGACGCCGGCATGGCTGCGGCGCTGGACCTGCAGGATAACGAATCCCTGGTCGCCCAGGCCCGTGTGGCGGTGGCCGAGCTGGGCCGCCTTCGCGCGCAGGCGCAGAACGCGCTGGAAGTGCTGGTCGGAACCCCGTTGGCCGCACTGGGAGGGCTACCTGCACCGCTCACGCTGTCGGAAAACAGCGTAATCGCCGACATTCCGGCCGGATTGCCATCGGACCTGCTGGTTCGGCGGCCCGACATCCGCCAGGCCGAGCAACAGTTGCAGTCCGCCAATGCCATTGTAGGGGCGGCGCGCGCGGCATTTTTCCCGCGCATCACGCTGACCGCGACGGCGGGCAGCATCAGCCCTACCCTCGCCAGCCTCTTCGGATCCGACACCGCTACCTGGTCATTCGCGCCGCAACTCGTGCTGCCGGTCTTCGATTTAGGCCGCAACCGTGCGAATCTCGATCTGGCCGAGGTTCGCCTGCGCATTCAGGCCACCAACTATGAGCGCACCATCCAAGTGGCGTTCCGCGAAGTGGCCGATGCGCTATCGGCGCTCGCCACCTTGCAGGAGACGGTGGAGGGCCAGGTGCAGATGCGTGACGCCGAGGCCGCGCGGTACCGGCTTGCCAGCCAGCGATGGCGCAATGGCGTGGGCGGTCAAATGGAATCGCTGGATGCGCAGCGGCAGCTCCTTGCCGCGGAGCAGGCGCTAATACAGGCGCGCCAGCTTCGCCTAGCCAATGCCATCGACCTGTATCGCGCCCTGGGAGGCGGCCTCTCGGAGTGTGGTCCGGTGGCAAGTGCGACACTGCCATGACACCGGCTTCCGGGCCGGTACTGCACGATCCTGTCGACGAGCACCCGTTGCCGCGCGGACTGGTATGCAGGAAAGGCGACCCCGCCTGGCGGGAAAGATGATGGTCTAGCGCAAGCGCCATATTGCCGCGGGCAGGAGTGGCCGGCAGCTAATGGTGAACCTGACTTCTGCGGACATCGCCGACAGGTCAGGGACGTTGGCGATTCTGAAGGCCCTCGAGCATACTGCCTTGAATTCTCATACCGAAGGTGTTTATGCCTTCGCTACTGCTGGCGAAAACGGTGCCGCCATGCATGCGTGCTATGGCCTTGACGATCGCCAGGCCGAGGCCGTGGCTGTCCGCGCCGCGCGCGCGTGATGAATCAATGCGATAGAAACGGTCGAACAAACGACTCAGGTGTTCCGATGCGATTTGGGCGCCAACATTTGACACCGCAACTTCAGCGCCTTCCAGGCACACCCGCATTGTTACGCGCACGTGCGAACGGGGAGACGAGTACTGTATGGCGTTGTGCAGCAAGTTGGTCATCGCTCGCCGGAATAGCGCCTGGTCCACAAGTGTTTCTGCGTCTCCCTCTGTTTGGACCGTCAGGGCCCTTTCGTCAATCAATGGCGTCAGGAATTCAACCGTTTTCTTCACTTCGTCGGAGAGCCTGGTCTGCCTCAATGTTTGTGCAGCCTCTCCCTGGTCGGCTCGGGCCAAAAATAGCATGTCATTGACGATGGCGCCGAGACGTTCCAGCTCCTCGAGATTTGACTGCAATACATTGCGCAGATCTGCCGCGCTGCGTTCGCGAGTGAGCATCACCTGCGTGGCTCCAAGCATGTTTCCTATCGGCGTTCGCAGTTCATGCGCTACGTCGGCGCTAAAGCCTTCTAGCTGCGCATAGGCGGATTCAAGCCGGTCTAGCGCGCCATTGAACGATGAGACCAAAGGGGTCAGCTCACTCACTGCCGGAACAAGGTGCAAACGTTGAGCCCGATTGCTCGGGCTGAGTGACTGCGCGGAAGCAGATAGCTGCGCTACCGGATGCAGTCCGACGCGTGCCACCCAGTAGCCGAGTCCGCTGACGAGTCCGATGCCACACAAACAGATTATGGTCAGTCCGACCGCGAAAGCTCGCATCGTTGCCTCGATCTGCATTGTGCTTACGCCTACAACCAGATGGATCTCCGGATGGTCCACCAGCGGTTTTAGCATTCTCCCAAGGGTTCTCAGCGGGTGCTGCGGATCATCGAGCACCAATTGCTTGATGCGGCTGTCCCCTGGCGGATGAAGCGCGGACGGAAAGTTCTTTCCGTAGTTCAGCGACGGATCCGTACAGGAAATCCAGAAGCGAGTGTTTCCGTCCGTGGTGGTCAACATGGTCAATGTGTCGCGTAACTCACCCCACCGCTCGACCGACGGCACCTTCTCCACGAGGTTCTGGACGACCTCCAGTTTCGCACGCAGGTCGTTGTCCAATTGCTGATCGAGCGTATGACGGAGTCCTTGATATAGCGCGATGCCTGAAAGCGCGAACACTAAAAGCCCGACCAGGCCGAATAGTATCGAGAGTCGGAATGCAATCGAGCGTATCATTGCGTCACATCATTGATCCGGGACTCTAGAACGTAGCCCATACCACGAATGGTGTGTAGCAGCTTGTTATCATACGGCCCATCGATCTTGTCCCGCAGCCGCTTGACCGCAACCTCGACCACGTTGGTGTTGCTGTCGAAGTTCATATCCCACACGAGTTCCGCCAGCTCCGTCTTTGATAGTATTTTTCCCTTGCGCCTCGCCAACGTGGTCAACAGATTGAACTCCTTGGCGGTCAGCTCCAGCCTCACATTGCCGCGATAAGCCTTGCGCGCCAACATATCCACGTGGAGGTCGGCGATCTGAAGATGCACCATTTCCTGCGGCTTTCCACGTCGGATCAACACATGCAATCGTGCCTGCAGTTCGAGGAATGAGAAGGGCTTTATTAAGTAGTCATCAGCGCCCGCCTGCAGACCTTTCACGCGGTCTTCGATCCTGTCACGGGCGGTCAGCATTATCACAGGCGTCTGCCGGCTGGCCCTGAGCGCTTCCAGTACGGCAAATCCATCGATACCCGGCAGCATGACATCAAGCACAATCGCGTCGTAGTCGTTCTGTAGAGCCAGATGCCTCCCATCGATGCCATTGCTTGCCACATCGACCACGCATCCGCCCTCGGTCAAACCGATGCGCAAGTAGTCTGCTGTCTTGGCCTCGTCTTCGACGATCAGAATTTTCATTTGATGTCCCTTGAGTAGGAAACCCAGTTCCGAACGTCATTTTTAACCGAAATCCGATGAGCGCTGAATGACAATTCCGTAAGGTGGACGACAGCGTGGCGTTGAGTCCGGTGATCTATGGTTCTCGATACGCCGCACCATTTCCGCTCACGTAGCCATTCCGCTGGAGTTCCTCATGTCGAAGATCGCCGCCCTGGCTTTCGCATTTCCCCTTCGGCTATATCGCCTCTTCCCGGTTTGGGCTGATCCACTCAATCCACCAGGAGGAACGGCTTCCGGCGAATCGGCTGACCGCTTCGGCCGCCTGGATGCCAACCCTCCCTGCATCAATGTCGCACTCGGCGAAACCGCCATCTGGTCAGTGGCGAGCGGTCATTTACCTGGCTTTTCGACACCTCCGGGGTAGATGGTTTCCCTCTGTAGCGGATCGCAGGTGCCGGATTCGCTGGAGGGGATGTGAACGTTTGCGCGAGTCACGGCACCTTCGACACCTTCTATGAAGACCTAACAACATGACTTCCCCGAGATGTCGCCAAGAGATGAAGCGACGGGCGATCTTCAGGACGGCCTCATGGATGATCGCAAGGGGCCGTCAAAGAACGCTCGTCGGAAGACGGCACGTGCCGCGTACACAACGCCGTCATTGCGCCGCGCTCGCGTGGATCGCCAAGTGGGGACGCCTCGCCATCAGAAACAGCATCAGCGCGGAGATCACGGCCGGCACAGCCACAGCGAGGAATAGGTCGGCATTCGACCAGTTCAACCGGATCAGTTCACCCCCGACCACCGGCCCCACAATGGAGCCGACTCGTCCCACTCCCAGGCTCCAGCCCACGCCAGTGGAGCGCAACGAGGTCGGATAGTAAGTGGCAGCCAGGGCATTCACCGCAGGCTGACCGCCAATGATGCAGATCCCAGTGATACCGACAACGAGAAACAGCAATCCCAGCGGTAGACCGGGCTGACCGATAGTTGCAATTGTGACCGCCGCCAACAGGAAGGCAGGCACGAGTACTTTAAAGAAGCCGATGCGGTCAATCGCCGGCCCCATCGCTAACGTTCCGACCACCCCACCTATCTGCAGCGCCGTACCTACCAGCACCGCCGCCGAAGTCGGGAGCCCGGCGCTCTTGACGATCGTGGGTAGCCAGTTAGAGAGAAAGTATAGATTGAGCAGGTTCATGAAATTGACTGCCCAAAGGAGCAAGGTCATCCTGGCGCGGCCGCCGCGAAACAACTCCAGCACGGGTACGCCACCCTGGCGAGCGCCGGGCACGACCAAGTGCGTGTCCGGCGTGACCGCCAGGGACGGGTCGATGCGGCGCAGGCACGCCGCTACCCGGTCATGCCGCACGCCGCGCACCACCAAGAACTGCATGGACTCAGGCATCTGCAGAAACATCAAGATCGCAAGCACCATCGGCACGATGCCACCCACGATGAAAACGGACTGCCAGCCCCAGGCCGGAATGAGCACGGCCGAGATCAGGCCACCCAGCACCGCGCCGACAGTGAAACCGCTGGACACCAGCATCATCAGCGTCACGCGCTTGCGCTTGGGGCTGAACTCGCTCGCCAGCGCCATGGCGTTGGGCATGATGGCGCCCAGGCCCACGCCGGTAGCAAACCTCAGCCCCAGCAGTTGCGTAATGCTGGTTGCCTGGGAAGTGGCGAGCATGCACAGCGCAAAGGCAAGCGTAGCCCAGATCAAGACCGGGCGGCGCCCCACCTTGTCGGCAACGACACTGAAGGCCAGCGAGCCCAGCAGCATGCCCAGCAAGCCCGCGCCGAATACAGGGCCGAGCGCAGCCTTGTCCACGCCCCAGGCCTGGATGATGGCGGGCGCGACGAAGCCCATGGATTGCACGTCGAACCCATCGATGATGACTGTCAGGCCAGTCAGCAGCAGGATCCAGATCTGGAAGGTGCTGAGGCGGCTTGTGTCCACGACCGCCGAAACGTCTATAGTGGGCTGCGGTTTAAACATCGCAGGTGCCTCCTGTTGGGGCATTGTTGGATATTGACGGCAACCCGGCTCAGATCCTGACCGAAGTTTCGCCACGGACTCTCGACTTTGCCTAGTCGGCAGCCCGGCCGAGGCGCGGGATTGCATTGGTGCATGCGAGCATCAGTAATGCGCCGAACAGGGCGCAATTCTTGAGGAAATGATTCAGCTGGTTGCTGTAGTTGGCAGAGTCAGCGAACCAGAAGCTATGGAAGATAAACGTGGCTGGAACCACAAACAGCGCCAGTACCGCAGCGGCGAACCGCGTCTTCCAACCTAGCGCCAATGCCAGCCCTACCCCAACTTCGACGATGATGACAAGGACGGTGACGCACTGCACGAATGGCAGCCCTAAGGTTGTGAGCATTGCCGAAACGCTGGCAAAATGTCCGATTTTCAACAAGCCAGATACGACAAACAGCGCGCCCAGCAGTGCGCGCCCTACGACTACGCCCAAGTGCAGTCTCGGTGACGCAGAAAAGGATTGGATTTTGTTCATCCCTAGACTCCATATCGTTGCGATCCTGATGGCTTCATACTCTACGAGTAGTCCCTACCAACAAGAAGTCATCCGGCGGCATTTCATTTGTGCCACGGCGGCACAAATTCTTGAACACGCAACATTGCGAGTCGGCCATATCACGTTGGCCAAGCTCCGCGCGGCAACGGATGATGCCGCGATATTTCCTTTCGGGGACACACGTCATGAAAGATCTGGACACGAGCAAACTGAATACAGTGGAACTGTTCTGCGCTGCGGCGAAAGCGCAGAGCTTCACCGCGGCGGCGGCCTGCCTGGGGACCACGCCGTCCGCGATTAGTAAGGCTGTGCGGCGCCTGGAGAACAGGTTGGGAATCAAGCTGTTTCAGCGCACAACCCGCGCCATCCGCCTGACAGACGACGGACTTGCTTACTACAAGACCTGCCACCAGGCGCTGGAGAGCATCCAGGAAGTAGAGCAGGCGCTTACCTGCCATAGCAGGCCTCGCGGCGTGCTGCGCATAAGCCTGCCTTACAGTTACGGCATCAAGCGCGTCATCCCACTGATCCCACGGTACGTCGAGCGCTACATGGGGCAAGTGAGGATCGAAGTCTCTCTTAGCAATTCGTTGGCTAATTTCGTGAAACAGGACTTCGATATGGCTATCCGGCTGGGGCCGATAGCAGACTCAAGGCTGGTTGTGCGCCGCTTGCATGAGGCACAGTTTCGTGTCGTCGCCACGCCAGCGTACCTGCGCCAGCATGATGTCCCCCGCAGCCCCGATGATTTGCGCCAGCATAATTGCCTGGGGTTGCTTATGCCCGATAGCGGACGCGTCCTGCCTTGGACTTTTTCTGCCGAGGGGAATGCCAAAAGCGAAGTCGCCATTCGCTCGAGCATGACCTTTGATCACCCGCTGGGCACGCTGGCTGCCGTACTCAGCGATGCCGGTATCGCGCAATTGCTCGACTTCACGGTTGATGATGATCTTCGTAGCGGTCGCCTGGTCGAGGTACTGGCGGACGTACGTCCACCGGCCCAGGCGGTTTCGGCCGTCTATCCCAGCAGCCGAAATCTGTCGGCAAAGGTGCGCACGTTCCTGGATTTCCTGCTTGAGGCAGTCGATGAGCGGAATTGTGGCTAGGGATCTCACCACCCTAGTGAGGGCTGAGGCACGTTGCCTTGAGGCGAACCTAGCCTTAACACAAGCCGTTGCTTTCGCTCGAATTCGGTCCGACCCAATCCTGAACCGACCAGTTTTTCACTCCGAATCCTCACGCTGATTCCAGCGCCATGAAGACTACGCCGTTGGCCGAGGACGCTGCCGCACGGTCACGATGCCGCAGCCGCGGGCGAGTTCGCGGTTCTGGTAGGTGGCTAGCTTGGGGCCGGATCAAAGCGTCGAGCGGTGAGCGGTGAGCGGTGAGCGGGTACCGGTTCAGCGTGAGGCCCATCGCGCATCGTCGCTGACGACCTCCGCGCCTTCGGTTGATGCCACCGGGTTGGCATGTTCCTCCATCACGCGGCACAGTTGGTCAGCCTCGCCGGCACTGAAACCAGCCGCCAGCATAGCCACCTGCATGACCTGTTCCTGGAAGATGGGCCCGCCGAGCGTGCAACAGCCGGAACCTCCGAAATGTCGAGCCTGATACTGCGTTGATGGCGATCGCGCCAATCCGCACACGTCGCAAAAGGCCCGGCAACGCCATTCAAAGATTGAAGTGAGAACCGATACCCGGATCAACTGCGCACCGGCACGATACTGAACCGAGAGACTCCCTGGGTTGCAGCCATCTCGGCCGCCAGTCCCGCCGGCGATAGCGCGCGCGCCTTGTCCGGTGCGACCAGGCTGACTCGCCACACGGCCTGGTTGTCGGCAAACGTGATGGTCAGGCTGTCGTGCAGCACGCGATAGCCGCGAGACCTTGCCCTGTCGATCAGCAGATCGAAGTCCGGTGCTTCGCCGGGTTGGAAAGTCAGCGACACATCAAGCGTCATGCGCCCCGGAAGCCTGGACTCCAGCCGGTGCAACAGGGACATCGAGCCCACGCATAGCACGGCGAGCACCAACGCGGCGGCATAGAAGCCAACCCCGAGCAACACGCCTATGGCCGAGGCAGCCCAGATGGACGCCGCGGTCGTGAGGCCGCGGATGCGCATGCCGTCCTTCATGATGACCCCGGCGCAGAGGAAGCCGACGCCGGTGACCACGCCCTGGATAGTATGGGTCGGATCTGCCTGGATGTGCGCCGTGGCGCCGCCATACCAGAGCGACGCGTGACCGACGAATACCGTCAGCGCCGTGGACGCCATGCACACGAGGCCGTAGGTGCGCATGCCGGCGGCGCGCCCGTTGTACGAGCGCTCGTAGCCCACCAGCATCCCGAGCAGCAGCGCGCCCACCATGTTCAGCCCGATAAACGCGTTGGCAGCGAGAAAGGCGCTGCTCCAATAGTGCTGCAGATCTCCTAGCATAGGATTTCGCGATCAGGCTGCGAGCCAGGCATTCAACGAGCGCAAGGTTTCCTCGCTCAGTTCCCCCGCCGCGGCGGCAAGCCGCAGACGGCCAAGGAGGTAGTCCAGGCGTGCCTGAACCAAGTCAAGCTCAGCGGCGAACACGCGCTGCTGTGCGTCCAGTACGTCGGGTTCCGTACGGGTGCCAACGTCCCGGCCCAGCGTCGTCGCCGCGAGCGCGCTACGCGCCGAAGTCAACGACTGCTCAAGCGCGGCGACGCGCGACACGCCCGTTTTCACCGAGAGGAATCCGTCCTGCACATTCAAGCGCACGTCTCGCCGGGCGGCGGCAACCTCCTGCTCCGCCTGGCTCCTTCTCGCAACGGATTCCCGCTCGCGCGAATCCAGTCCGCCGCCCGCGTACAGCGGAATGTTCAGCTGCACGCCGATCGTCGCGGTTCGGGTGTTGCTGGCTGCAACCCAGGGAGCCAGGTTGCCGGTCTGGCCTTGGGCGCCGTAACGGGCCACGAGCGCGACGGTCGGGCGACTGCTGACGCGGTACTTGTCGATCTCCGCGCGGGCAATGTCGAGCTCCGACTGCTTGGTCTTCACGACGTAGTTCTGATCTTCACCCCTTGCCTGCCACGCCAGGAGATTGTCCGGTTCCGGCGGTCGCGGCGCGAAATTTGGCGCCAGCCCGCTGAGCTGATCGGGCGGCAGGCCGACCGTTTCCAGGAAGCGCGTGCGTCGTTGCTCTAACGCAGACTGCGCCGTGACTTCGCGACTCTCCACGCCATCCAGGCGCGCCTGGGCTTCATGAAGATCGGTGATCTTGCCCTGGCCGATGTCGAAGCGCGCCTTCGCGCGGTCCCGTTGCTGTCGCAAGGCCGCCTTCTCGGCCCGCACTACACGCAGCGTTTCCTCGCCCAATACCACGCCGAAATAGGCCTCGGCCACCCGCAAGGCCAGATCCTGGCGAGACTGGTCGAACTGCGTTTGCGCCAGGTTCGATTGCTCGCCCAACTGCTTCCTCGTGGCTACCGCGGTCTTGTCGTAAAGCGGCTGCACGAGCAAGACGCCGGCCTGCCTCGCCGTGCCCGAACTATCGGCGGAAACCAAGGGCGCGAGCTCGGCTGGCGGGTTGGCGGACGAACGATTGTTGATCCGATCCAGTGCCGCCTGGAGGCTTACGCGGGGACGCAGCAAGGCATCGCCCTGCACAGCCTTCTCACGCCCGGCCGTGAGCGCATCATTTGCAGCCAGGCTTGTCGGATCATGCGCCAAGGCCTGTTGGTAGGCCCCCACGAGATCGATAGCGCCCGACGCTCCAGCGTTCAGGAAAAGCATGCAGCCCAACGCCACTTGCCCGGCCCGCAGGGCCATACTCAATCTTTTCATCGACATAACTTTCATCGTCATACTTGCGATCAGACGGTCTCCGGGCGCTTGGCCCGATAGCAGGTCGCATACAAAGCGGGAAGAAAGACGAGCGTCAACACCGTGGCGACGGCGAGTCCTCCCATGATTGCCCACGCCATCGGGCCCCAGAACACGGAATGGGTAAGCGGCACCATCGCCAGAATTGCAGCCAAGGCAGTCAGCACGATCGGACGCAGCCGCCGCACCGCCGCTTCGACGATGGCTGTCCACAGTGCGACGCCCGCGCCCACGTCCTGATCGATCTGTACGACCAGGATCACCGAGTTGCGGATGATCATTCCAGCGAGGGCGATCACACCCAACATGGCGACAAAGCCAAATGGAATCTGAAATGTGGCCATGATCGCGCTGACACCGATCAGCCCGAGCGGCGCGGTCAGCAGGACCATCGCCATCTTCTTCATGTCCTGAAGTTGAATCATCAGCAGCAAGAGCACCGCGATAATCGTCACCGGCATCACCGCGAAAACAGAACGCTGGGCCTTCTCACTCGATTCGTAAGCGCCTCCGATCTCGATGCCATAGCCGAGCGGAAGCGCCTTTTCCAATGCATCGATCTTCGGCTGTAGCGCGCGCGTGACGTCAGGTGCCTGCGCCCCCGCGATGTCGGCACGAACGGTCAGCGTTGGCACGCGGTTGCGCCTCCAGAGCTCGCTGTCTTCGCTGTCAAGCGTGAGCCGGGCCACTTGCGAGACCGGCACAAATTTTCCGTCGCGCACATAGATCTTGGCATCCTTCAGGTTGTTCAGGTCCGTGCGCTCCGCCGCGACGAGGCGCGCGACCACGTCGATACCCTGGTCCTCCTCACGGTACTGCGTGATTGGCGTGCCCGACAACGAGGCCTCGAGGGCTTCCTTGATCTGGCCTGAACTGATGCCCAGTGCACGCGCCTTATCCTGGTCCACGTCGATCTGCACGCGTTTGATGCGTTCGCCCCAATCCTGGTTGACCTGGCGCACATGCGGCTCTTCGCGCATGATGTCGGCCACCTGCTGACCGATCGCGCGAACCTTGACGTTGTCCTGCCCGTACACGCGGAACTGCACCGGGTATCCGACTGGCGGACCGTTCTCCAGTCGATTGACGCGGCCCCGCACATTCGGGAATCTTTCGTCGAACAGCTTCTCGAGCTTCTCCTTCGCCCGCTCCCGTGCCTCACCGCCCCTCGTCATCACCAGCATCTCGCCCAGGTTCAGATTGGGCGTCTGCACATCGAGCGGCAGGTAGAATCGTGGCGTACCGTTGCCAACAAAGCTGGTCACGGCAGCAATGTCCGGATCGCCCTTGAGCAGGTCTTCCAGCGTCTGGACCTCGCGCTGACTCGCCTCAAAGGTCGAGGCTTTCGGCATCCACAGGTCCACAATGAGTTCGGCCCGGTCTGACGCGGGAAAGAACTGCTGGGGTATCGCCTTGAACAGCACCAGTGCGCCGACAAATGCCGCGAGCGTGATGCCGAGCACCCACACGCGCTGCTTAAGGCAGAAGTCAATGAAGTGGCGGAACTTGACATAGAAGCCGCGCTGGTAGACGGCATCCTCGTCATGCGACGCATGCGCATGCTCCTTCAACAGCTTGAAACCGATGTATGGCGTGAAGAGGACGGCCACGATCCACGACAACAACAGCGAAATGCCCACCACCTGGAACAGGGAGTACACATATTCGCCGGTGCCCGACTTCGCAAAGCCGACCGGCAGGAAGCCCGCCGCCGTGATCAACGTGCCGGTAAGCATCGGGAAAGCCGTGGCCGTGTACGCGTAGGTGGCGGCGCGGAACTTATCCCAGCCCTGCTCGAGCTTCAGTGCCATCATTTCGACGGCAATAATGGCGTCATCCACCAATAGTCCGAGCGCAATGATCAGCGCACCTAGCGAGATGCGCTGCAAGTCGATGCCCATCACATACATCGCCAGGAACGTCATGGCCAGCACGAGCGGGATGCTGAGCGCGACGACCAGTCCCGTGCGCAAGCCCAGCGACAGGAAGCTCACGACGAGCACAATGATCACTGCCTCGGCCAGACTCTTCTTGAACTCGAATACGGAATGCTCGACGATACGTGGCTGGTCGCTTACGGCGTGGATCTGCACACCCACCGGCAAGGTGGACTCGATGCGCTTGACCGTTTCGTCCAGCTTTGTGCCAAGCCGAATCACGTCGCCGCCCTTGCGCATGCTCACCGCAAGTCCAATCGCCTCGTTGCCGTTGAAGCGCATCCTCGAGGTGGCAGGCTCCACAAAGCCCCGACGGACGTCGGCGATATCGCCAAGGCGGAAGGTACGCTGGCCGGCACGGATGCCGATGGCGCGAATTCCTTCGACCGAGTCAAACTCGCCACTGACAGCCAGCCGCACCTGTTCCGCAGTGGTTTGCACCGTCCCGCCCGACGTCACGACATTGGTTTGCTGGAGCGTCGACGCAATCAGTGCCGGGTCGATCCCCAGCGAGGCGAGCTTGGCGGTGGAGACTTCCACATAGATCTTCTGTTCCTGCTTGCCCACGAGGTCGACCTTGTTGACGTCGCCGACACGAAGAAACTCGTTACGCGCGGCATCTGCAATCCGTCTCAGATCGTCATAGTCGAAGCCATCACCAGTGATGGCATAGAGGTTACCGAAGGTGTCCCCGAACTCGTCATTGAAGAAAGGTCCCTGCGTGCCCTGTGGCAGGGTATGCCGGATGTCGCCCATCTTCTTCCGGACCTGGTACCACACGTCCGGCACTGCGCCCGGTGGTACGTCCTCGCGCAAGTTCACCTTGACCTGCGTTTCGCCCGGCTTCACATAGGTGGACGTATAGTCGATCTCCGCCACCTCTTGCAGCTTGCGCTCGATCTTGTCAGTGACCTGATCGGCCATCTGCTGGGCGGAGCTCCCCGGCCAGTACGCCTGGACGACCATGGTCTTGATCGTGAACTCCGGGTCTTCCTTCTGGCCAAGGCTGCCATAGGCCAGCACGCCGGCCACGGACAACAGCAATAGCAGGAACGCGATCATCTGCTGGTGCTTCAGTGCCCATTCGGACAGGTTGATGCCTTTCACTTCACACCTCCCGCCCTGGCGACAGCTACCGCCTCGGCCACCTTCACCTGCTGGCCAGGCTGCAGCATATGCACGCCGGCACTCACGACGGTCTCTCCTCCCGCCAGTCCCCCAACCACGATCACACTGTCATTCTGCGCGGCGCCCAGCTTGACTTCACGCGCGATCACCCGCGACGTCTTCGGATCAACCACCCACACCTGCCGGCCATGTTCATGATCGACAATAGCGGTCAGCGGCACGCGGACAACGCCGTTGCCGTCCACGTCCGGTGCTATGACAGACGCTGTCATGCCTAGCCGCAGGAGGTCCGGATCCGCGTCCTGAATGGAAATGCGTGCCGAGTACGTCCGCGTGATGCTGTCCGCATCCGGCGCAAGCTCCCGGAGCTTGCCGGTCCATGACTTGTCCGGATGCGCCCAGGCCGTGATCTTCAGCGTCGACGCCTTACGCAGTTCGTCGACTCGCGACTCGGGAATACTGATCGAGACCTCGCGTTCGCCGTCAGCCGCAACGGTCACGATCGACTGCCCGGCCGCGACCACCTGCCCGGCTTCCGCGTTGACTGCACTGACCACACCATCGCGGTCGGCCAGGAGCGTGGTAAAACCGCGCAGGTTGGCATTCAGCTGCTGGCGCGCCTGGGCAGAACGCAGTTGTGCTTCCGCCTGGTTGAGCGCCAGCCGCTGCTGGTCCAGCTCGGCTTGCGAGGCAAAGTTCTGCGCGAGCAATTGCTCGGTACGCCGAACATCCACCCGCGCCTGGGCTACCCGGCCCCTCGCGGCATCAGCCTCCGCACCCGCCGCAGCCACCTGCAACGTCTCCTGGGTGGGGTCGAGCTGGAACAACGGCTGGCCGCGCTTGACGTGGCTGCCCACCTCCACCATGCGCGCGACGATCTTGCCGGCTGTGCGGAATCCAAGCTGACTTTCGTAACGCGCGCGAATCTCGCCTGAGTAGGTCGCGCCGACCGACCCGGCGGTACGTCCGGCGACCACTGTCCGCACCGGCCTTACGTCCGCGTGTTCAGACGCAGAGTGCGGTGTGCAGGCTGCTAGCAGATGTGCCGCGATGATGATAAGAGCTGCCGCTCGATAGTTCCTGTTCAATTTCTGCCCTCAAGTAAGGTCCGTCGCTCGCCTGCGAGTCATCAGCGATCCACGCTGCCGAGCCGCCCCACGGACTCGTGCTGGCGTATGCGACAGCAGGCCTGTCAGGGCTTTCGCCCTTCCCGATAGCCCGGAATATACATCATACTGACTTATGTGTCATGATGACGTAGAATTTATTTTATGAGCGAACCGGGACGACTATGCCGTACCGGATTCCACATGAGACGAAGAAGGTGCATGGCGACCACAAGCAAGTGGACGCGCGCAGACAAGCGCTGGATGCGGAGTGACGTGATGGGCCTGGACTGAAGGCGCAGGAAGCGCGGCTATGTCGACTCATTGACCATGAGGAAAAAAACAGATCAATGACCCCGATACCGAAGAGATTGGCAGCTGAAACCGAGCCGTGGGAGACTCGCGACCACCGTCAGCGGGTTGCGGCAAAGCGGCGGCAGCGTATGCGCTCGCTGTTGCTGAACAGTGCAATGCGCTTGATGGTAGAGAACAGCGCCGCAACGCCTTCCATCGATGACATCATTTCGGCCGCACGGGTGTCCCGTGGAACGTTCTACAAGTACTTTCCGTCGTCAGATGCGATCGTGCGGGAGCTTGTCGGGAAGATTGCTGAACAATGGGAGCGGGCCGCCGACCCCATTGTGCGCGGCCATGACGACCTGGCCGAGCACATCGCCAGGGGAATACGGCTGGCGTCGATGCTTGCGATACGCCAGCCGGGAGTGGCTGCAATCCTGGGTCGGCTGGGCTGGGCTGGCTACCAGGCGCCCAATATGCTGGAGTTTGTCCGCAGGGACGTAGAGGAAGGTATTCGACGCAAGCGCTTCAAGCGCATGCCGACCGCCCTGGGGTTCAATATCGTCGCCGGCGCGGCAATGAGCGCGATGCACCACATGCTTGAAACCGAATGTCGCGAAGATTTCTCGGAGCTCGCCGCTGCCGTGGCATTGCGCGCCTTAGGCGTGGACGAAGCGGTGGCTGATGCGATATCCAAGTCGCCGCTGGATGCGAGTGAAGTGCTATTCGATGGCTTGCTCGCCGAAGCGAGCGGCGAAGTATCGTAGTGTTGGCTATGCGCGCAAGTTGGAGGGCTCGGCCATTTCGGCGAGCCTCTCCTGTGCCTTTTCGAGCAGTGATTCAGGCGGAACGACCAGCTTTGGCAAAGGCGCGGAGGTCAACTTTGTGGCATTCGATGCGGACACGCCGAGCGACCGCAACACCGCCCGGACAATCCGCTCGGGATAATCCTTGGTCGTTTTTCCCTGGGCCATACGGTGAACGGCGATTACCCCCGCGCCTGCCACCATGTCCAATGCAACATCGGCCGATGCCTCGTCAAACGTGCCAGTCTTCAGGCCTTCCTTGACATCCGAGGGCAGGTACTCGTACACGGCACTCTTCTTGCCGACCAAGGTCAGGCCTGTGCCGGATAGAAACTGCGCCACCACAGGATAGGATCGCGCAAGGTGCAGATACAAGCGAAAACCCGTTGCAACACGCAACGCCGGATCTTCGATATCGCCAACCACGCTCTCGATCATTTGCACCATGTCGCGACTGAGCGCCTCGCTGACAGCCGCCAGCAGATCGTCGTTGGTGCGGAAGTAGTTGTAGAAGGAACCTTGCGAGACGCCAGCCGCCGCGATGACTTCCGGAATCACGCTGACTCCGACACCTCGTTGCGCAAAGACGATCATCGCGCTTTCAATGAGACGCATGCGCATCCGTGCACGCCGCTCAGCGGCAACGCGAGGGCGATGGTCTTTAGGATCAGGGGCGGCAGGCATCTTCAATTTTAGGACCTTATGTGATTGGATGATTATATCAATACGCCGCTACAACGCCGACACCATGGCGTAGGCCACGTCCCGCCCTCCTTGACACGAACAAGCTCAGTGCCATCCCCGGCTCGCACCGAGTGCGCAGCGTCTGCTGAACGGTGGGACAAGGAGGTGCTTTGCAGCAGACGTGCCCATCGCAATTTTTACAAGATACTTGTTGTCATGATGACATTAAAGTCATTATGTAACAGAATGCGGGAATCTCGAATGAACCCGGTGCGATCGACGCACTGCTTGCCTCAATGCATCAGAACCACATTCCGCCGCCAGATCCACCGCAGGCCATGCATCGGCTGGTTGCGTGCGAGCATTGCGATGCACTCCATATGCGCGTGACACTGCAACCGGGCGAACGTGCCACTTGTCTGCGCTGCGGCGGTGCCCTCTATCGCAACAGTTCGCTCGCCTATCGCCGCCTGCTGCCGCTTGTGGTGACCGCTCTGATCCTGTTCATGATCTCTAACGCGTACCCGATTGTCGCCATGGAACTCAAGGGCTCGCGCGTGGAGACCACGCTATGGGGCGCCGTGCAAGCACTCTACGCGCATGACATGTCGCCGGTGGCGATGCTCGTGTTCGCCACGACGATCCTGCTTCCGCTGGCAGAGTTACTCATGATGTGCTACCTGCTCGTGCCAATGGCACAGCACCGCATGCCCCCCGGATTCGACCGCGTTGTGCGCGGCATTCTCCTGACGCGGCCGTGGGGCATGATCGAAGTGTTCATGATTGGCGTGCTGGTGACGGTGGTAAAGCTGTCGACCATAGCGCAGGTGCTTGCTGGCGTCGCGCTCTGGTCGTTCGGTGCCCTCGTGGTCGTACTTGCCGCGATCCTGTCCTTTGATCCACGCGACCTGTGGCATTACCTCGACGCGCAGGGTGCAGATGACAGACACACCTGCACGCCGGACGCCGCACCATGACCACGACTCAGTTGCCCCACGTTACCGCTGCTTCGCGCGGCCTGCTGTCATGCCACGCTTGTGATCGGCTCAGCCCGATGACGCTCGAGGCCGGACCGTGTCCGCGCTGCGGCGCCTTGCTGCATCGTCGCAAGCCAGCCAGCGCGTCGCGCACCTGGGCCTTCCTGTTGGCCGCTTACCTTCTGTATATCCCAGCCAATCTGCTCCCGGTGATGGTGACGCAGTCAATTCTCGGTACACAGCGCGACACCATCATGTCCGGCGTCATCTATCTGTGGCTGTCCGGCTCGCACGTGCTGGCGCTCTTGGTGCTGATCGCCAGCATTGTTGTCCCGCTGCTGAAGATGATGATCCTGACATTGCTGCTGATATCGGTGCGCCGCAGATCGACCTGGCGCATCCGAGAACAGACCCGGCTCTACGCGCTGGTCGAGGTCATCGGCCGATGGTCCATGCTCGACATCTTCGTCGTGGCACTGCTGGCCTCACTGGTGCAGGTCGGGGCGCTGGCCACGATTACGCCCGGGGGCGGGGCCCTGGCCTTTGCCTCGGATGTCGTGCTGACCATGCTCGCGTCACTGAGCTTTGATCCCCGTCTGCTGTGGGATGCGTTTGATACGTCGCCTCCCTCTATCGAATTTCCGCACTCCGATCATGCCTGAACACACTAATCATCCCCCACCTCATGGTGTACCGCCGCCCGTGCGCAAGCCTCGCGCGCGTTGGCTACCCTCGCTCGTCTGGCTGATCCCCCTCGTTGCGGCGGTGGTCGGGCTTTCGTTGTTGATCAACACGCTAGCATCGCGCGGGCCCGAGATCACCGTCACATTTCGCACCGCCGAAGGCCTGACACCAGGCAAGACCCCCGTGCGCTACAAGGACGTCGATATCGGCTTGGTGAAGACGGCACGGCTGGCAGCGGACCGTTCGCATGTGATCGCAACGATTGCGTTGTCCAAGGACGCAGAGACCTTCGCCGTGGCCGACACACGCTTCTGGGTGGTGCGGCCTCGCTTTGCCACCAGCGGCGTGTCGGGGCTCGAGACGCTGCTATCAGGCGCATATATCGGCGTGGATGCCGGCAAGTCAGGCAAGACGACGCGCAGCTTCACCGGTCTCGAAGTCCCGCCGACAGTCACTGCCGACGCCTCAGGCAGGCAGTTCGTGCTGCGTGCGCAAGACCTGGGCTCGCTCGACATCGGCTCACCGGTCTACTATCGTCGCGTGCAGGTCGGGCATGTCGTAGCGTATCAACTCGAGCCGAACGGCCACGACATCACGCTGCGGATCTTTGTCAACAAGCCTTATGACAAGCTCGTCTGCGCCGATACGCGCTTCTGGCATGCCAGCGGCGTCGACCTCAAGCTCGATGCGAACGGGCTGAAGTTGTCCACGCAGTCGCTGGTCACCGTGATGCTTGGTGGCCTTGCCTTCCAGGCGCCGGAGCACTCGACTGCGCACGCCACGGCCGCCGAGAACACCGAGTTCCTGCTTGCGGCGGACCAATCGGAAGCCATGAAGGAGCCGGAGGAACTCGCCCCCGCACTGGCAGTGCTCAACTTCGATCAGTCCGTGCGCGGCCTGTCTCCAGGTGCGCCAGTCGATTTCCGCGGTGTGACCGTCGGGCAAGTGCGCTCGATCGGTATCGAATACCAGCGTGACAAGAAGGCCTTCCGCATGCCCGTGGTGGTGGAACTCTATCCGTCTCGCATGGGACTGCACGAGAAAGACGTGGCTGATGACGCGCGCAAGCTCGCCATCGTGCATAGCCTGGTACAGCGCGGCATGCGTGCGCAGTTGCGCACCGGCAACCTGCTGACAGGCCAGCTCTATGTGGCACTCGATTTCTTTCCGAGGGCAACTCTGCCGGCTGATCTGGACCTGAACGGGTCGCTGCCTGAGTTCCCCACCACGCCGGGCACCTTCGACGAGCTTCAGGCCAAGCTTGGCGACATTGTGACCAAGATCGGCAAAGTGCCGTTTGACCAGATCGGGCAGGACGCGCGCACGGCGATGGTGTCCATGAACAAGATGCTCGTCAACGCGGACAAGCTCGTGGCACAGGTCAATGGCGATGTGGCACCTGAAGTGCTCGCCGCGTTGAAGGATGTGCGCCGCACGCTCGCCACGGCCAATGGCGCGCTGGCGCCCGACGCATCGCTGCAGCAGGACACGCGTCGGATGATGCAGGAACTCACGCAAACGGCAGTCTCGCTGCGCACGCTGACCGATTATCTCGAGCGGCATCCCGAAGCACTGCTGCAAGGCAAGAGAGAAGAGAAATGATGAAACGTATGACGCTGTTTTTTACGCTGGCCGCCGCGGGCATGACCATGATGAACGGCTGCGCGTCGCCCGAGGCGCGCTACTACACGCTGGCAGCCAGTCGCTCCAACGTCACGCCGGCCGTGACAGGGCGAGCCAGCCGTAGCAGCGAACCGTTATGGATCGAGGTCACGCCGGTGCGCGTGCCCGAACGGCTGAACCGCATTCAGCTGGTAGTGCGTGACGGCACCAGCGGGGAGGTGAAGCTGCTCGACACATCGCGCTGGACGTCCCCGTTACCCGACGAGCTACGCGATGCGCTGTCGCAGCAACTGCAATCCACGCTTGGCGCGCTGGATGTCTACCAGCGCGGCCTGCCGGCGACGCAGCCGGCCTTCCGGGTAACGACCGAGGTGGTAAACCTCGACGCCAATGTGGGCAAGTGGGCCGCGGCGACCATCGCCTGGACCGTGCGGCGACTGCCGGATGGCAAGGTTCTGAGCGGCCGCACCGAAACCGAGGTGCCCGCGCCCGGGCAGATGGAGGGCGTGGTGAAAGCGTATCGGGAGATCCTCGCCGCAACCGCGGCCGACATAGCAGCCGGCGTGCAATCCCTTGACCGCTAGACGTGAAACACCCCGCACATTGGGCACGGCGAAGCGGGCGACCAGCTCGCTTTTTTTTCGCCATCTAGGTGTTAACGACATATATGTCATTATGACACTTGGACTATTATTAAATCCGTAAACGACGTCGCCTGCCGACACATGCCGACGTCGCAAGCGCCGTGGCGCCTCCTTGGCGGCACCAGCATGCACGGCGCAAATCCAAAACAATGACAAATGGACCGCTCAGCGGTTGGAGACCTCATGCCCAAGTCAACTGGAGTACTCCGTCAGCCGGAGTCTTATCCGGAGAGTCGGCTGCCACCTGGCGTGCAGAGACTGAATCGCCCACAGCCATGCGGCAGAGCCGTGGAGCTGGCATTCCTTCGCTGGGAAAAAAAAGACCTGGCGGCGACTGAACGCTTCTGGCGCGATTTCGGCATGCAACTGGTCAGCGTCTCGCCTGGCCGGATCACGGCCCGTGGCGTCGGGACGGCCCCTTGCATTGCCGTGGCCGAACGTTCGGCGGCGAGCCGCTTCGTTGGGCCTGCCTTTCGCATGTCCGACGATACCGACTTGCATCGGTATGTCGATCGCTTTGGCGCCACGTGGTTGACCGAACAGCAGATTCCCGGAGGCGGCCGCGGTGTCGAGCTGTTCGATCCCTCTGGCCGTAGTGTCTGGCTCCTGCAAGGCCAGCAGCGTGTCGAAGCGCTGCCCATGCGCCCACCCATGACGTTGACCAACACGGCGCAACATGCGCCGCGCGTCAACCGCACCGTTCGCACCCCGATTGAGCCCGCCAGTATTGTCCGGCTGGGTCATGTTGTCTTTCAAACCGTGGACTTTGCCACCATGGCGGCGTGGTACATGAACGTGCTCGGCGTCATTCCCACCGATGTGCAGTACCTCGCGGATGGCAGTCCCAACCTGGCCTTCTGCCGGCTCGACCTTGGCCAGGCGCCAGCGGACCACCACACCCTCGTACTGGTGGGTGGCATCGAAGAGAAATACGAGCACAGCGCTTACGAAGTCATCGATCTCGATGCGCTTGGGCAAGGTCAGCAGGTGCTGCGTGCGCAAGGCCATTCGCACATGTGGGGCATCGGGCGGCATTTGCTGGGCAGCCAGTTGTTCGACTACTGGCGCGACCCGGACGGTTTCGAGCTGGAGCACTACACCGATGGCGACCTGTTCACCGCGGATTTCGAAACCGCTTACTCGCCGCTTGATTTCGGCGGCATCTGGGCCTGGGGGGCAGACGCACCGGCTTCCATGAAGCCAAGAAAGACTCTGCGCAATGTGCTGAAGGTGCTGAGGCTGGTACAGCGCAAGGCGATTGCGCCGGCGCGGCTCAAACTGATCGAAACGGCACTGGGTGCACCCGCCAGGCCCTGGCTCTAGAACTTGGCAATTCCATAGGAAGTATCATGTCTCGTACCGTCATTCGCTACATCCATACGGATGGCCCGCAATGGGGCATTCTCTTTGGCGCGCGCATCGCGCCGTTGCAGGGCAACGCCGCGACCACTGGCGAGTTGCTTGCCAAACACTGGCAGAGCATCTGGCAAGTGCCGGCGGCGCAGGCAACGATTGCGCGCGAGGCCGTCCAGCTTCTGGCTCCCGTCACGCAAAACCAGCAATTCCTCTGCCAGGGGGTCAACTACCGCAGCCACGTCATGGAATCCGGCCTGCGTGTCGAGGATTTTCCATTCAACACGATCTTTACGAAGGCGTCCTCATGCATCACGGCCGCGGATGCTCCGGTTGCCTCCCCGGCCCACGTCAAGCTGCTCGACTACGAGATCGAGCTCGGGCTGGTGCTGCGGCGGGATTTGCAGCCGGGCGTGAAGGTCAGCCCCGACGCTCTCGGTGATTGGCTTGCCGGCGTGACCATCGTCAATGACCTGTCGGCGCGTGACGTGCAATTGCCGCAGGGTCAGTTCTACAAGGGCAAGAGCTATCGCGGCTTCGGACCTGTTGGCCCCGGGCTCATATTGCTGACACCGGAAGAGTGGCAACGTTGGCCGGCGTTGCGGATGCGCCTGGATGTCAACGGACAGCCCCGGCAGGACGCCTACTGCGCCGATATGATCCACGCGCCGGCGTCAACCTTGACGGAACTGGCATCCATGCACGACGTTCACGCGGGCGACCTGATCGCCACCGGCACACCTGCCGGTTGCGCGGCGCGCGCGCCGGGCAAGCTCGCCATGTTCATGGCAAAACATTTTCTGAGCGACGCCGGTAAATGGCGCATGTTCGTGCGCCGCGGCATGACCAATCCCGCCTACCTTCGGCCCGGCGATAGCATCCGGGCCTCGATTCGCACGGATGACGGCACCATCGACCTGGGTGAGCAGACCACCGTGATCGCCCCGGCATGACGACCATGCCGGTTTGCGACCAAACACGCGCCATCCTTCGCAGTTTCGGAATGAGAGTGATGTCTTATGAGTAGCCTTGCAATCAACGCCATGCCAGATGTCGTCAGGCGACTGGAGGACGTGGAACAGATCGAACGGACGCCCTGGCAGGACGTGATCCACGCCACAAACACTTACACGGTGCTACGGACCGCTTGCGAGCACTGGTCGCAACGCGTGGCCCTGCGGCTGCTACTGGACGGCAGCGCCGGCGCGCCAACGCGCGACGTCCGTTATGCCGAATTGCTGGAGGGCATCCATCGCACCGCTAATACACTCCACCGCCTGGGCGTGACGCCGGGGGTGCCAGTGGCCATCCTGCTACCGAACCTGATCGAGGGCCACCTGGCGCTATGGGGCGCGGAAGCTGCCGGCATTGCCAGCCCGATCAACCCGATGCTGGAATCCAGCTACGTTGCGCGAATCTGCGAAGAGACGGGAGCCAAAGTTGTGATCGCGCTGGGGCCCACCACGGAAGGGGGCATCTGGGAAAAAGCGGTGGACGTCGCGGACAGGCTGCCTCGGGTCGAGACGATCCTGCAGGTCGACCCGACGGCCGCGATGGGGCGGCGTACCGGTTCCGGCGGTCACATCCCGCGCGGCAAGATGCCGAGCCGTCCCGGCGTGCAGGTGCTTGACTTCCATGACGTGCTGGCCGAATCCGACAGCACGCAGCTGATCAGCGGGCGGCAATTCACGCCCGCCGAGCCGTGCGCCTATTTTCATACGGGTGGCACCACCGGGTACCCCAAGGTGGCCGTGCACAGTCACCTGAACGAAGCCGTGATGGCATGGGTCCTTCAACGGATCGACGACCGGCGCAATGTGATACTGGCGGGGTTGCCCCTTTTCCACGTCAATGGCGCCATGGTGACCGGACTCGGCGCGCTTCATAGTGGTTCGGAAATCGTCATGCTGACCGCTGGCGGGTATCGGACGCCGGGCCTGCTGGACGCCTTCTGGGAAATTGCCAACCGATTTGGGGCCACCACGTTTTCCGCCGTACCAACCATCCTGGCGGCGCTGCTTTCCAGGCCGTTGCCTGCGGGCGGGATCCCGACCTTGCGCCACGTCCTCTGTGGTGCGGCGCCGCTACCCAGTCAGGTCGCACACGAGTTTGAAAAGCTCACCGGTGTTCGCATCCACGAGGGATATGGCCTGACGGAAGGTAGTTGCGTGTCGACCGTCAACCCGCCACAAGCCATGCCCAAGGCCGGTACCGTTGGCATCCGCATTCCGTATCAGGAATTGAAGCTGTTCAAGCTATGCGCGGACGGCAGGCCCGCCGAGCTTGCCGAAGCCGGCGCCACCGGCGTGATCGGCATACGCGGCCCCAATGTGTTTCCCGGCTACCTCAGGGAAGCCGACAACCGGGGCATCTGGATCGAGGGCGGATGGTTCAACACGGGCGACCTGGGCCGCCTTGACGCGGACGGATCTCTCACGCTGTGCGGCCGCGCGAAAGATCTGATTATCCGTGGCGGCCACAATATCGATCCGTCGATGATCGAGGACACGATCGCCGCACACCCCGAAGTCGCCATGGTCGCTGCGGTCGGCCAGCCGGACACCCATGCGGGCGAATTGCCGGTGGCCTTCGCGGTACTCAGGCCAGGCGCACAGGCTTGCAGCGAGACGTTGATGGCATACGCGCGGGAGAGGATGCCTGAACGTGCGGCGGTGCCGGTGCGCATCGAAATCATGCCCGCACTGCCCCTTACCGCCGTCGGCAAGGTCTCCAAGCCGGACCTGCGGCTGCTCACCATCGAGCACGTCATCCAGGCGGCGCTTGCCGAGCATGGCATGTCCGACACCCGCGTCAAGGCCCGGCTCTGCCCCGAGCGCGGCGCCGTGGCCGATATCTTCGGTCCTGTCGCGTCACGTGAGGCGGCGATGGCCCTGGTGGCTCGCTATCCCGTGATTCCCGCATGGCAGGAGCAATGATGACGAACGCCGACAAGACCGCGCAGGGGAACATGCTCGATACGGATGTCCTGCTTGTTGGATTGGGGCCGGTGGGGGCAGCGCTGGCCAACCTGCTTGGCCGCTACGGGATCCGCGTCCTGGTCATCGACCGCGCCACGGAGATCTTTGCCAAACCGCGCGCAATCGCGCTGGACAACGAGGCCCTGCGCATTCTGCAGCTCGTGGGCGTAGCGGAGGGAGAATTCGCCACGGTGGCAATTCCAAAGGTGCAATACCGCTCGCCACTGTTCGGCCGCTTTGCGCGCATCAACAGCGCAAGGATCGTCGACGGCCATCCGATGCTCGTCACGTTCTACCAGCCGGAGCTGGAGGCGGTGCTGCGCAAGAAGCTGTCAGCGTACCGCACCGTGGACGTTCGCCTCGGGGCTGAACTCCAGTCCTTCGTCGATGATGGTCATCACGTGCATGCCGTCGTGAAATCAGCTGGCTCGCCCGACCTGAAGGTCAGGGCAAACTATATGGTGGGGATCGATGGCGCAGGTTCACTGGTCCGGCGTGAGTTGGGGCTTGATTTCGAGGGCCGTACATTCCAGCAGGACTGGCTGATCGTCGACGCACTTGGCGTGCCGAATCCCATTGACCATTGCGAATTTCTCTGCGACCCGGCAAGGCCAACGCCGCATATGGTCGCGCCAGGGGGACGCCAGCGCTGGGAATTCATGTTGAAGCCGGGAGAACGCGCCGAGGAAATGGAACGGCCTGAATCGGTACGAAAGCTACTAGCGCCATGGTGCGATGTAGACAAGATCCAGATCGAGCGCACTGCGGTATATCGATTTCACGCACGTGAAGCGAAGTCTTTCTCGAAAGGTCGATGTTTCCTGGCCGGTGATGCCGCTCACATTACGCCGCCTTTTGCCGGGCAAGGATTGGTGGCCGGCCTGCGGGACGTGGCAAACCTGGGGTGGAAGCTGGCGTGGGTGCTACGCGGCCAGGCGAGCGAGCAGATTCTCGACAGCTATGACCAGGAACGCCGGCCTCACGCAAGAAAGATCATCAACCTGGCGCGCTTTCTTGGGGCACTTGTCATGCCGCGCAACCGAGCAGCGGCACTCGCCATACACGGGTGCATGAGCGCGATAAGGTTGTTGCCGCGCGGCCGTGCCTTGTTCGAAGACTTGAAAGTGAAGCCCGCAAACACGTTCGACAAAGGCCTGTTCGTGCGCGCGCCTGGCATCGAGAAATTGCGTGCCGGTTCAAGTTTTCCACAGGGCTGGGTCCGGCCGGCAGAAAGCGGGATCCCGACGCTCAGCGACGAGTGCCTGGGACTTGAGTGGGCTGTCATCGGATTCGGCTTCGACCCGGCGACGCGTCTGTCGTCTGAGCTCATGGTGCGCTGGTCTCTCGCTGGCGGCATGGTGTGGCAATGGTGCCAGCGTGCCCAGGCGCAGCATCTCGCGCCCAAAGGCCGGCGCCTGGAAGCACTGGACGAGGTCGTGTTGCCCGGCGTGGCCCCGCTCGACTGGATGGTGGTGGTCCGCCCGGACCGATGCGTGCTCGCCGAAGGCCCTGCCTCTCAGGCCGAGCACATCCTCCAGCGCGCCCTTGATTTGATCTATCCGCCACAGCTACGCGTCGAGATGCGCCTCCCCAAGGCCGCCTGAAGCACCCGTCGCCCCGCAGACAGATAACAAGCACAACAGACCTTCTGGCGCCAGTTCATGGCGCCTGCGGGCGGGGCTTCTTTTACGCCGCTTCTATAACAAGGAGGAGACCCTTGTGTTGCAGACTTCTGCTTATTGCCTTTCCCTCGCGGCAATCACTTGCCTTGCAAGCATGGCCGCACATGCCGGAGAAGACTTTCAGGTGCGGTACAACATCGCAGGCAGCATCGGCGGGGAAATGTTCACCCCCCCGGATGCCGCCGGGCTTGCAGTTGGCGTTGCAGAAACCTATATCGACATCAGGAAAGTGACCGGCAACGATGGCAACACACTGACGAAGCCGATCCCCGGCGGCGCCATTCCACTTCCGTCCCCCACCCCCGTGACGGCGTATCCCACGTATGGCGCCAATACCGCCCAGATCCCTGCCTCAGGCACTTTCAAACTGTTCAACCTCGGCGTTGGCTACATCACCAACGCGGACTATGGCGGCGGTCGCTTCGCGTTTGGCGGCGTTCTGCCGTATGGCGTCAAATCGCAATCGGTCAGGGCTAATGCCGCAACGCCGGCCGTGCAGGCGAACCCCGCAGTCCCCGCGGCCGCACAGCAGGCCATCGCAAGCCAGTTCGGCGCGACATATCAGTCCAACCTTGCCGGCGAAGCAGCCAGTTCCAGTGGCGACGTATCGGGTATCGGAGACCTGGAGTTGCAAGGCGGCTGGCTCTATACGACTGAGCAGCTGCGTGTATTGCTGGGCGCGTCCCTCGTCATTCCGACAGGACGCTACAACGCATCGCCTGCACCCGACATAGGCACTGGTCATTTCTATACGCTGCGGCCGTCGGTGCAAGTGGCCTATCTGCCAACGCCGGACATCGCCTTCGCGGCAAAGGCGACCCTGGGCCTGAATACGAAGAATCGGGACAATGACCTGCGCAGCGGAAACTGGATCGGACTGGAAGGCGCGGCGGCATACAAGACCGGGATTGGCGTGTTCGGATTGCACACCGTCTTCGTTCAGCAGTACCAGGACGACGCGAACAACCCCTGGGGCCCGAGCCGATACCGATCGCTCAATGCCGGTGCGTTCTATACCGCGATGGTGCCCGGCATTGACGCGGCGCTGACGTTGCAGTACATGGCGACAACCAGTTCGCGCAATGCAAAGGTCGGGAGCATGACCCAGATCCGTTTGATCAAGCTATTCTGACGACGATGGCGAGACAACGGTCATCGTGTCCCGCCGTTTCCCGTGGCCTGACGACTTGGCTGCACTCAGGTCGCGAGCAGATCGTCGATCTTTCGCTGTGCCTGCTCAATTGCGACTTGCCTTTGTTCGGCACCGGCAGACACAACCTCGGCGGCGACCACTTCGAGCTGGGACACGCCAACGAAGGCGCTATGGGCCATCACACATCTCCCAGCCATTGAACGGGCGAGGCAGGCGTACGACCTCGGCAGCAAGGAGAGATAGTGCCGCATCTTCACGCCGACGGACAAGAGAATCAATTTCTCCTCCCTCCTCCATCAGGGCGGGCGAACGTTCAAGGGCGTCAGGTGAACGGACAGGGATTGATTCGATAACCGAGATCAGACCGGGCCGAGGCCAGCTAAAACGGGTTCTATTCAACGCGAAGATTTGAGAGATCTCGGGCACCTCTGGATGGCGTCAATCGCCCAAGATGGGACTTGTCCGATTGCGCCAGTTATCGGCGAGAAGACGAGTGAAAAAGCCGCCCGGGAGGGGCGGCTTGGGCCGGCCTATTCGCGCCGCGGTACTTTGGGCGACAGGCGATCAATGAAGGCGCGCGCCTCCCCAACCGTCGCCAGGGCGAGCGCTGCTTTGACCTCTGCGTCATCGAATCCGGCTTTCTGTGCATAGATTGCCGTCGACGTGACGATTGCCGCTTTAGCCAGCGGTGCTAGCGGCGTCGAAGCCTGTTGATTGAAGCCTGCCTGATTGGCGATCCAGCGACCGCAATCGAAATCTGCCAACTCCAGCGCGCGCCGGACGAAAGCTTCGTCCTTGATTCCACGATCCATATTGTCCTCCTGGTTCCTGTTGAGCTTGCCGCCGGTGATTTGCTCATCGACCGACATTCAGCAATCTACCCAATTCTGCCCATCTATTTATCAATAATGGTAAATTTAACAAAACATCGCAAACCAGATCTTTCGAAGAACAGTCTCTTCCAGCACATCCGGCAGGTCCCGCCCAACGGGCTGTCAGTCACCTGGGCCGATGGTTTCCCTCCCGGAAAACCGATACCAGCTGATCGGGGAGCAATGGAGGACAGCGGTAGCCGTGGAACTGGTGGCTGCGGCGAGTGGCTGGTCATGAACTTTCCGCACGCACTCTCCGGCGGGCAGCGGCAGCGGCAGCGCGTAGCTATCACTCGTGCACTGATCCGTCGGACTCGGATTAAAGTACGAACTGCACAAGCCCACAGCACAGGGATACGCCCGCACCCCTAATATGTAAGGAAAGCCTTGAGCCCAGCCCTGAGAGGCTCGTTTCCCCGGCTCCCCGCTCAATCCGCTGCGTCGACGTCTAACTATCTGCAAGGGTGAACCATGAGGAATGAAAGAGGCGGCTTGCGCAAGGATCTCGATGCATATCGGCTGCAGTGGCGCGTTCTGGGCTTCTATGAGCGCTTCGAGCAGATCATTGCCTACATCCTGAGCGCCGTGGTTTCAGTGATCATCGTGGTATCGCTCTGGCAACTGATACGCGCGGTCGCCATGTTGCTTATGGCGGGTGCACTTAACCCGCTGGATCATGAGACGTTTCAATCGGTGTTCGGCATGGTCATGACACTGCTGATCGCAATGGAGTTCAAGCATTCCATCACCAGGGTTATGGTGCGGCGCGACCACATTGTCCAAGTCAAGACCGTCATCCTCATTGCCCTGTTGGCGATAGCGCGCAAATTCATCATTCTCGACCCAGCCACGCCGCCCGCGCATATCGCCGCTCTTGCGGCAGCATTGGTTGCGCTTGGCGTCGTTTACTGGCTGATGCGGCAGCGCGACGACCCGGTTGATGCCGCAATGGCTGAGCAAGGCAAGCCTGCGCTCATGAAGGCGGCGCATCAACGCGGCATGGAACGGGACGGCGACGATGAGGATGCGAATGCCTGAGCCACGGCGGCCACGGTCGGGTCGGTCGACGTCCAGGCAAAGCTGGCGCCCTTGACTTCGCTCCCGTCGGCGGCCAGCAGCGTCGCCTTGAGCTTCAGCGAAACGCCCCATCGAGGGCGGGAGCCACCACAGAGCTTGCTCGGCGGCCATTACCATGCCAATGCGGGTTGGGGTCCATGTTCCCACATGCTCTCGCCGGCGCACGCGCTGCCGTTCTCGCCTTGTTCGCCACGGCGCTCCGCGCCTGTGGCCGGCGGCAACTTCAGGCCGATTGCGCGCAGCGCGCGGCGTTCGGTGCCACCGGCCCACCAGCGAAGGAGGGAAAACGAGCATCAATACTGGTAGTGCAGCGAAAGGTCGACGACAGTATTGGCTGCCTTCTGCGTGATCGGACTGTGCGCTGCCGAACCTGTGAGTTGGCCGACCGCCATGTCGCCAGTGACAAACCAATGCTCCCGAAAGAACCAGATCGCGGAGAACCCCGCGCCGTATGATTTGAGGCCCGCGTCGGCCTTGTATTGCGGATAGCCCGAGCGCATCGCCTGAGCCGAGGTGACGCCGAACCACCGGCTCATATAGCGTGCATCACCGAAGGTGACGGTAGGGCCGGCGAACCAGAAAAAGCGCTCCGAACTGCCGGGCAGGGGCAGGTAGGCGCCGATATCGCCGATCCAGCCATCGGTGCCGCCCAGACTGCGCCGCACATCGATGCGCACCACCAAAGGGAATGCCGCCGACACCGCATATTCGCCAAATAGCTTGGACTCAGCCGCGAAATTGATGTTGCCTAGTCCATTGAGTCGGCCCGGGTCGTCGGCCATGCGGCGGCCCAGGTTGTAGCCGATGGCCACCCCCGCGCGCCAATGATCCGCCCGCAGCAGATTCACGCCGACGCCCTCGCCCGTTGAAACAAATAACAGGTCGCGATAGCGGATATCGAAGCTGGGGCCCGCGAGCACGTGATAGCGCTGGGTACCTTCGTATACCGGTCGCAGGCTGGCGGCGGCCCCGACCTGGACCTGCCATTCTGGCACCTTGGCCCCATAGAGTTTCATCAACGGGACACCGGCTGAGTATTGCCACTCGGCCAGAGGCGACGGTGTCTGCGCGTGAGCGCTGAAAGCGGCAACGACCGCCAGGGCAGCCGGCCACCGGGCCGCGTTTCCCATCGGCGCTGCTGTTGCTGCTGTTGGCGATGGATTGCTGTAGTCCGCCATTTGTCCTCCGTCACCGGGCGGAATGGCCGCACAAAGCCGGGCCTGCTGCCGACCGGCTCCTTCCAGAGCCGGCGCCTGGAGAAAATGGCTCTCGGGTATGTCTTCCTGCTTTGAGATGTCACGCTCACTTTGCATCAAGACTACAAAATCCTTGCGGATTTTTCAAAGGGCAGAGGCCTTGACTGTCATCGTGACCGCGTTGTCGCGGATTTTCGCCGGGCGCGGGCAATATGCGGTGAGGCAAAAGGCCCGCACTAGCTTCTCGCTCTCGACTTCTGTCGGAATCATCCGACATTGAATTCGGAGCCGGGCGCCTGCCTGCGCTCGAAGTTGCTACCTATCTTAGCTTCACGGCGACACGCGATTACAACGCTTACAAGCATGCACCGGCGCATTTTCACTCGCAGCATGCAGGCGCCGTGCGCAGCAGCGCGCCCAAGCTCAAACGAATAGAGGTGACACATGTTTCGATCTAAAACCAGTCTTATCCTTGGCCTAGCGCTAGCCGCAACGGCAATTCTCTCGGCATGCGGAGGCGGGGACGACAGCATCGGTGCTCGCATCGGCGTCAGCGAGCCGACCGTGCGCGTGATCCATGCTATTACCGGCGGCCCTAACGTGGATGTGCTGCAGAACGGCACCAAGACCAACCTGCTCAATGAGCCCTACAAGTTTGTTTCGAAGTATTTCAATGTGGACGAGGGTAACCAGACGTTCTCGTTCAATGTTGCCAACACAGCAACTGAACTCGGGAGAACCACGGTGAACACCCACACCGGCCATAAATACACGGTAGTGGCCCTGCCCGGCGCAACTGCGGCTGACATACTGCAGATCGACGACCCGTTTGAGAAGGGGCTGTTCTCTGACAAGGCTCGCGTTCGCAGCTTGAACGCATCGTTCAATGCACAGAATGTCGATATCTACCTGACCGTCCCGGCGGCTGACCTGACAGCGGCGACGCCTACGTTTGCAGCAGTCGGCTACAAGTCGACGGTACCTGCATCGGGCAGCGATTCGATTGACCTGGATGGCGGGACCTATCGCCTACGAATCACCACGGCTGGCACCAAGACCGTGATCTTTGACTCGGGAGCACTGACGCTGGCCAACAACGCAGACTGGCTGATCACCACAATCCCGGTCGACGGTATCGGTGCAGCGGTACCGAACAAGATCAAGGTACTGGTCGCCCGCGGCGATGACGAGTCACAAGCCGGGCTTGAGCTGGTGACCCAGTAGGAGGCTACATTCCTGGCGAGAGGCCGGTCCTGGGACCGGCATTTTTTGGGGTCCTTGCGGCAATGCAATGCAATGCAATGCAATGCAATGCAATGCAATGCAGGGCGAGAGCGAACCACGCTGGGCGGTTCCCCGCTTGCAGCGGTAATGCCAGCTTCCAGGATTCAATAGGCTGGTTGCCGACCGAGAATCCCTTTCGTGCTGTGATGTCAGGCGAGCGTCAATGGACCGTGGTCATCACAGTGATCCCCATGGGGGTGATGCAGGTGGTCGCCAACCAGATAGTCGACATGGTCGCCGTGCGGTACGGCCTCGTGGCCACAGCCAGGGCCGTGCCTGTGGTTCGGGTCATGGGCACCGCAATGATGGTCAGGGGTGCACCGATCAGGGTTGGTGTCGCTTATGGCGAGCACGTGCTCATCGATGTGATCGCCGTGCATATTGTGCAGGTGCCCGTCATGCAGATAGTCAACATGTCCCTCATGGCGCACAGCGACGTGTCCGCATTGCGGCCCGTGCTGGTGAGGATGATCGGTGGGGTGTTGCAGAGAGCAGTCGACCATGGCGCTAACTCCTTGATGGGTTCCCGAGTCCGGATCCGGGGGACGCGGTTGCCCGGTGGACGGAAAGGAAAGCTTGTCGGTCGGCAACCCGCTGAATAAAGCGTAGAACTTAGTATCACCGCCTGCAAGCCGACAAGAGTGCCGTGTAGGCTACTCCCTGTCCTCTTTGGTGTTCGCGGATGGCCTGGGATCCTGCATCTATGATGCTTGTGGCTGGTCGGCGTCCGTCTTGGACGCCAGCGGGTATCGCCAGGTGCATGCAGAATAGCTGGCGCCGCACTGGATCTTGCGAAGGGCGTTGTTAGGTGCCAAACTCGCAACACCGTTGCAAAAAGCGCTTTGACGCCGCTTGATCGTCTACCGCCATTTCTGCAGCCCTCGATGTCGCGACGCTCGCTTGCCCTCCTGCTCAGCCTCTTCCTGCTCTTCGGGCAGGCCTGTGGCGCTGTTCACGCGTTGTCACATATTCATGTGCATCTGCAGGGCAATCCGTGTGCCGCGCCCGCCGACACCGATCCGTGCGGGCCGGGCGATCCTGTCTGCCTGCAGTGCCTGGCTTTTGCCGCGGCCACGGTGGCCATGCCTTCGCTGGGATTCTGGCTGCTGGTTGCCTGCGCGAGGCGCTGGCACTACCCACTGCTCGCCGCGCGGTACATAGCTCGCATAATTTCGCTACGGCCCCGTAGCCGTGGCCCCCCTCTGTCTGGCGGATCGTTCGCGTAGTGCATTGGTGCGGGCACAGAGTGCCCGCGACACATCCACGCCATCAGAGGTATTGCAATGCCCCATTTCCCGCTTCGAGCCTTCACGGCGGGCGCTGCGTCGGCGCGCCCGGATACGCGAGCGACCAATGCCGCTCAGGCGATGCGCTGCAAGCCCTATAGGGAGAACGGCCGCGCCGTGGCAGAACCGCACAGCAGCCGGTCAGCTTCGAGTTGAACTGATTGCCGGATTCCTTCTGTTACTTCCGAACACTGAAATTCTCCAGGAGCTGCCATGCAGGACCTCGGACTACCCCACCTCTGGGCGCAAGGCGATTTCGTCATCCGCGCGACCGCCATCATTCTACTGATCATGTCGGTGCTGTCATGGATCGTGATTATCTCCAAGGCTTGGGATCTGTTTCGTTTGCGGAAGATGGCAAATGGTGCCGAGAAACGCTTCTGGCACTCAGAGGATTTCGATCACGCACTCGACACGCTTGGCGCCAACGATGGCAATCCGTTTCGCATGCTGGCCATCACCGGCCGCGAAGCCGCGCAGCACCATCGCGCCAGCCAGACGCAACTGCGCGATGCCCTCGACATCTCCGACTGGCTGACCCGCTCGCTCAAGAGCGCAATTGACGAGGCCGTGGCACGCATGCAGTCGGGCCTGGCGGTGCTGGCTTCGGTGGGTTCGACAGCTCCGTTCGTCGGCCTGTTCGGCACTGTGTGGGGCATTTATCACGCTCTGATCAGCATCGGCGCCTCGGGCATACCGACCATCGACAAGGTGGCCGGCCCCGTGGGCGAAGCATTGATCATGACCGCCTTCGGTCTGGCAGTCGCCATCCCGGCCGTGCTTGGCTACAACGCGCTGAGCCGTGGCAACAAGGGCGTCATCAGCAAGCTCAACCGCTTTGCGTACGACCTGCACACCTACTTCGTGACCGGCACCCACGTGCGCCCCACAACCCCGGGTACGCGCGCTGACGACAAGTCGGTGCGCCTGGCCGTCAAGAACTGACCATGTCCTTTGGGGACGAGCGACGCCAGCGCGCGGCGTGGGTCGCACCGCGTTCCTGGTGCGTCAGGGATGGGTCGTCCGGCCTGCCGGTCCGGTCGTTCGGTTGGAAGTGCTTGGCGGGATGCTGCAACGCATTCGACGGTGCACCGTAGTATTTTTCTTTCAGCAACAAAACCTGATGCTATGCAAATATATATTTTTTAATTTGCAATGATTACGCCGTTAGGGCCATAAGCGGCCGGCGATTGTGCTCAGCCGACGCAATACCCCGTTGCGACGGGTGCCTGGACACATGTTGCCTAGGCAACGTATGATTCAGCCATCGAAACCGGGAGGCCCACACCATGGATACAGACGCTGAGGTGATCACCTACGAGCGGCGCGCCAGAGTCGCCCGCCTGATCAATCGCGGCCAGAGCAAGCTGGTGTTGGCCCTCGACAGGGATCTGGAGCCTTTTGGCGTCACGGCCGCGCAATACGCCATCCTGTCGACGCTCTGGGGGGGGCGCGGCGATACGGCGGCACAGCTTTGCAAGGAGATCTCCTATAGCCCGGGTGCCATGACGCGCATGCTGGACCGTCTCGAGCAGAAGCTGCTGATCCGCCGGTTGCCCCATCCCGACAGCCGGCGCTCACACAAGCTGGAACTGAGCGAGGAGGGCCGGCAGTTGTTTCCCGAACTGCTCGCCACATCGGCGGCCATCATCAACCGCTTCCTTGGGGACTTCGACAGCGCCGATCTGTCCCGGTTCGAGGCGCTGCTCGAACGAATGCTGGCACGCGAGTAAATTTTTTTGATCAACATGTTGCCTAGGCAACATTCATGACACTGACTTGATAGCTGGACATGGCTCAAACGGAGAAACGAGCAATGAGATCCCGGGCAACACTGTTTATTGCATGCGCGCTGCTGGGTGGCTGTGCGACGTCGCCGTCGGTCAGCGTGCTGGGCGCCTTCTTCCCCGACTGGCTGTTCTGCATGGTCGGCGCCATCGTCGTGACGGCGCTGATCCACGCGGGGCTGCGCGCCGCAGGACTGCTGCGACATCCCGGCCGACTGACGCTGCCAGTGGTCTATTCGGCCCTGACCATGACGCTGGCCCTGGTCGGCTGGCTCATCTTTTTCCAAAACTGATCCGAGCGTATTGCAATGCCTGAAGAGACTGAAAACCAAAGCCGCGTGGGCCGCACCATCGCGCTGTTGCTGATCCTGGTGGCGCTTTGCCTCGCGGTCTTCGTCACCTGGCGCATCGATGCGGCGCCCCGCACCGACGATGCCTACGCCTACGCCGACACGATCAGCGTGACGCCGGAAGTCAGTGGCCAGATCGTAGAACTGGCGGTCAGGGACAACCAGGCCGTCAAGCGCGGCGACCTGCTGTTCAAGATCGACCCGCGGCCGTTCGAAGCCTCGCTCGCCAAGGCGCAGGCGACGCTGACGTCGCTCGATCGAGAAATCGAGCTGACCCAGCGCTCGGTCAACGCGCAGAAGCTCGGCGCCGCCGCCGCGACAGCCAGCGTGGAGCGCGCCCGCGCCGCGGCCGAGCAGGCCGCCGATACGTTGCGCCGCATGGAGCCGTTGCTGGGCTCGGAATACGTGGCCGCGGAACAGGTCGACCAGGCGCGCACCGCTCAGCGCTCTGCCAAGGCACAACTGAGCGCTGCCGTGCTCGATGCGCAACGCGCCACCGCCGGCATCAGCGGCGTGGACGCCCTGGTAGCCAAACGCGAGGTGGTCAAGGCGGAAATCGCGCTCGCCGAGCTCAATCTGGAATACGCCACCGTGCGTGCGCCGTTCGACGGCATCGTCATCAACCTCAAGACCACCGCCGGGCAGTTCGCGGCGGCCGGCCATCCAGTCTTTACGCTGGCCAATACCACCCGCTGGTATGTCGTGGCCAATTTCCGCGAGACCGAGCTCGCACACATCAAGCCGGGGCAGTCGACGCAGGTCTACGTGCTCGGCCAGGCGGACAAGCGCTTCCGCGGCGTGGTCGATTCGGTGGGCTTCGGCGTGTTTCCCGACGATGGCGGCGCAGACGCGGCTGGCCTGCCTCATGTGCCCCGCTCGATCAACTGGGTGCGCGTGGCTCAGCGCTTCCCGGTCCGCATCCTGGTCAATGCACCGGACCCCACCGTGTTCCGGATCGGCGCATCGGCGGTGGCAATCGTGACGTCCGACACCGCTTCGTCGTCGCACTGAGGCAGCCATCATGGGTCTGATTCGCACCGAACTCGCGCCGTTCCCGGGGCGCAAGGAAGCAGTATTGCGGTTTGTCGTGGCCACGGCGCTGGTCATTGTCATCTCGATGGCGCTCGAGGTGCCGTTCCTCCCGCTGTCACTGATCATGGTGTTCTTCACCGCGCAGGAGAATACCGTGCTGACCCGGCTGTCTGGCATCGTGCTTGTGATCGGTGCGACGATCGCGGTGGTGATCGGCCTGTTGCTGGTCAAGTTCACGATCAACTATCCGATGCTGCGTATCCTGGCCGCGTGCGTGGTCGCGTTCTGCGGCATGTATTTCATGCGCATCAGCAAGCTCGGGGCCATTGGCTATCTCGTCGCACTCCTCGTGTTCTATTTCCAGAGCTTCGTCGATCTTGGACTGGCGCCGGAATCCCTGGTGCGGAGCCTGCTATGGGTATGGGTCGCCATGACCTATCCGATCCTGCTCACTATCACGGTCAATTTCGTGTTCTGGCCGCGCCGGCCCGCCCGGCTGTTGAACGATGAGATGCGCCGCCAGCTGCAAGTCGTGCTCGATCAGCTCGATGCGCGCCGCGCGCAATCGCCGTCCCGGCCGATCGGCACTGACGCGGTGGCCAAGGGCGTGCTGGTGCTGCACCGGCACCTCGTCTTTGCCACCCAGGGCGATGAAACCTACCATCGCGACCGGGCACGGCACCTCGCCTGCATCGCGGCGATCGACCGCCTGCACACGGCCGCCGCACACCTATCGCGCCTGCCGATGGCGGCGCTGTCACCGGCGCAGGAAGCCGACGTGGCGGCGCTGCGCGCCCACTGCCAGGCACTGCGCGATGCCATCGCGACGCGCACTGCCTTGCCGCGCCCCGCCAATGTGGTTGGCACTCGTCCGGTGGCCAGCCAGTTCGACAGCGTACTGCGTGAGATGGAGCATGCGCTGCAAGCGATAGGCGAGGCCGAAGCACTACCCGCGTCGCCCCGCCTGCAAAAGGAAGGGCTCCTGTCGGGCGACGCCTTCCAGAACCCCGCCTACGGCCAGTTTGCGTTGAAGACCGTGCTGGCCGCGATGATCTGCTATGTGTTCTACACGGCTGTGCAATGGCAGGGCATCCACACGTCGATGCTGACCTGCTTCATTCTGGCGCTGCCGAGCCTGGGCGCATCCTCTCACAAGGGGCTGACCCGGATCATCGGTTGTGCGCTTGGCAGCGTCGTGGCGCTCGTGGCAGCAATCTTCATCGTCCCGCATCTCGACTCCATCGCCGGCCTGCTGGTGCTCACGCTGCCTATCGTCGCCGTCGGCGCGTGGATCGCCGCGGGCTCGCCGCGCACGAACTACATCGGCGTGCAATTCGTGTTCGCCTATGCGCTGTCCCAGCTCGGACATTTTGCACCGACGACCGACCTGACCGAGATTCGCGACCGCATGATCGGCATCCTGGTTGGTGCCGTGGTGTCGATTGCCGTCTCGACATGGATCTGGCCCGAGCGGGAAGGCGATGCCCTGAAGCGCATGCTGGCGCGCCTGTTGCGCAGCGTGGCTGGGCTGGCCCGCGCGGGCAGCGACAAGCGCGACACCGATGCGCGCGGCGCCGCGGTCGACAAGGCGCGCCTCCAGGGCTGGTCGCTGCTCATGCAGAACCGCGAAATGCAGGCGCGCGTGGCACTGGAGCCGGGCTGGCACTATGACCACGACTCAGTCACCCCGGCCATCACGAGGTCGTTGGCGCAAGCACAGGAAGCGCTCTTGGCGGTCAACTGGCTGCAGATCGTGCTCGCGCACGCCGGGCCCGCCCTGCCACGCACGCTGGCTCAATCGCTCGAGGCATTCCGCGCGCACGCAGCGATCCGGCTCGAATGGATGGCCGGCCGGTTCGACGGACAGGGCGCGCAGCATCCTGTCCACACCGCTAACGATACGGACCCATTACGTGCCCTGGATAGCTTCGCCATGGACCCCGGCCCGGACGCCGACTGGCTCCACGATGTCGTCTGCGCCGCGCGCGTGCTCGATGAACGTATTTCGCAACTGGACCGTCGCTTGGCGACGCCGGCGGCCTGACTCACGAGGGAACCATGAACCGCCCCGCATTGCATCGACCTTTCCTGTCCCGGCTGATCATCATGGCATCGGCCGTTTCATTGTTGCTAACCGCTAGCGGCTGCGCCCTGATGCGCAAGGATACGGCGCCGCTGCCGCAGATCCCCGGCGAACAGGTTCGCGTGGCGCAGGACACCGCGCTGCCCGATGGGGCATGGCCGTCCGCCGCCTGGTGGCAGCGCTACGCGGACGACCAGCTTGGTGCGCTCGTGACGCGCGCGCTGCAGGATTCGCCCTCGATGGCCGTGGCCCGGACGCGGGTCGACGCCAGCCGCGCGCAGACCAAGCTCGTCGATGCATCGAGCGGCCTGCTGGTCGGCCTTAACGCTTCGGTGAATCGCCAGAAGCTGTCGGAGAACGGATTCCTCGGACCGTTTGCCCACACCAATCCGGAAATGGGCACCACGGGGCCGTGGTACACCGAAGGCACCATCGGCGTGGGCGCCGGATACACGCTCGATCTCTGGGGCAAGGATCGCGCGCGCGTCAATGCCGCCATGGGGGTGGCCCAGGCCCGCCAGGCCGAGGCCGCCCAGGCCGCCCTGCTGCTGTCGTCCCAGGTCGTCCAGCTCTACTACGAGATCCAGACCACCTACGCGCTCGAAGCGTTGCTGGAACAGGCGCGCGACGTGCGCCGCAACCTGGTCGCCGCCAGCCAGGCCCGCACCGCACGTGGCCTTGAGCCTCGCACGCAAGCCGAGACCGCGCAGGCGCAGCTGCTGCAACTGGATCAGCAGATCACCGTGGCCCAGACGCGCGTGCGTTCGCTGCGCGAGGGACTGCGCGCGCTGACCGGTGCCGGTCCTGACGACCTGCCCGCCATCGCGCCACGGCCGCTGCCGGACAGCGCCGGCGGCGTGCCATCGTCGCTCGGCTACGAATTGCTCGCGCGCCGACCCGACCTGCAAGCGATGCGGTGGTACGTGCAGGCGTCGATGGACCAGATCGACGCAGCCAAGGCGGCGTTCTATCCAAGCTTCGACATCCGCGCCTTCCTCGGCCTCGATTCGCTGCACCTTGCCGATCTGCTGCGCAAGTCGAGCCGCCAGATCAACGTGATCCCCGGCCTGAGCCTGCCAATATTCGACAGTGGACGGCTCAACGCGAACCTTGCCGCGACGCGCTCGCAGAGCAATGCCCTGATCGCGCAGTACAACGAGTCAGTGCTCAACGCCGTGCGTGAGGTAGCGCAGGCGGGTATCGAGCTAGACGGCCTGAACCGGCAAGCAGCGATGCAGGAAAGCAAGCTTAAGTCGGTCAGCTTCGCTTCCAACAGCGCCGAGGCGCATTACCGGCAAGGACTCCTCGACAAGCCGTCGGCCCTTGAAGCAAGACTGCCCCTGCTCATGGAACAGAGTCAGGCGGTGGAAATTCGCAGCAAGCAGATCCAGTCGGAAATTGCGCTGACCAGGGCACTTGGAGGCGGATATACGTCCGGGCAGACCACTCAAAATGACGCCTCCTGATCATTAGATGTCGCATGAATATGGTGATGACGACCATTGACGTCTTGCATTTCACCTTCGCCAGCCGACTGATGCACGCGGGTCGGCAATGGCGGCGGATCTCCCACGCAGTCGTAACCGCATACGGCATTTCCGCGGCATGTGCCAGGCCGCTATTGGCCATTGCGAGGCTGGGAGGCGGGGTGCGGCAGATCACTCTGGCGGAGTACGCTGGGATACAGGGCGCGTCACTGGTGAGGCTGCTCGATCAGTTATGCGCAGCAGGCATGGTGCGCCGGGAGGCGGATCCAACTGACAGGCGCGCCAATGCGCTATGGCTGACCGCCACCGGCAAGGCGCTAACCGAAAAGATCGAGGCCAAGCTCGCGCAGCTTCGTGCCAGCGTTTTTGCCGGCATCAACAAGCAGGATTTCGAGGCCGCGCTGCGCATTCTTGATGCGCTGTCCTTGGCAGCATCATCTACGTCATCCACCGCGAACACGAGACCTGCGGATCAAGCTGACGCCACCATGACGCAGAGCATGCTATCACCATGAATAAATTGAATGACATTGGCAGTATTAAATCATGATTGAAATGTTCTCTGCGTAGGTACACTTCGTAGTCAAGCCGCTGTCAGGACATTGATTTTTCTCTCGATATCTCCCCGTACCTGGCCGGAAATTGAGCAGCGCTGTAGTTCACCGCATTTATGGAATAGAAATGACGCCCACCGATGTGAAAGCCACGCTATCGTTTTCCGATGGCTCCCCCAGCCTTGAGCTGCCGATTTATACGGGTACCGTTGGCCCCGACGTAGTCGATATTCGCAAGCTGTACGGACAAACCGGCAAGTTCACCTATGACCCCGGTTTCATGTCGACGGCTTCGTGCAATTCGAAGATCACCTACATCGACGGGGACAAGGGTGAGCTGCTGTACCGCGGCTACCCGATCGAGCAACTGGCCACCAAGTGCGACCACCTGGAAACCTGTTACCTGCTGCTCAAGGGCGAACTGCCCAACGCCAAGCAGAAGGAAGAATTCGTGGGCGCCGTGATGAACCACACCATGGTTCACGAGCAGATGCAGTTCTTCCTGCGCGGCTTCCGCCGCGATGCCCACCCGATGGCCGTCCTGACGGGCCTGGTGGGCGCCATGAGCGCGTTCTACCACGACGCCATGGACATCGATGATCCGCACCAGCGCGAAATCTCCGCGATCCGCCTGATCGCCAAGATGCCGACCCTGGTCGCCATGGCCTACAAGTACAACATCGGCCAGCCGTACATCTATCCGCAGAACGACCTGTCCTACTCGGGCAACTTCATGCAGATGATGTTCTCCACGCCGTGCGCCCCGTACAAGGTGAACCCGGTGCTCGAGCGCGCGCTCGACCGCATCTTCATCCTGCACGCAGACCACGAGCAGAACGCCTCCACCTCCACGGTGCGCCTGGCTGGCTCCTCGGGTACCAACCCGTTCGCCGCCATCGCTGCCGGCGTGGCTTGCCTGTGGGGCCCTGCCCACGGTGGCGCCAACGAAGCCGCCCTCAAGATGCTTGAGGAAATCGGCAGCGTCGACAACATCACCGAGTTCATCAAGCAGGTCAAGGACAAGAACTCGGGCGTGCGCCTGATGGGCTTTGGCCACCGCGTGTACAAGAACTACGATCCGCGTGCCAAGCTGATGCGCGAAACCTGCTATGAAGTGCTGAACGAACTGGGCCTGCACAACGACCCGCTGTTCAAGCTCGCCATGGAACTGGAAAAGATCGCGCTGGAAGACGAGTACTTCGTCAGCCGCAAGCTGTACCCGAACGTCGACTTCTACTCGGGCATCGTGCAACGCGCACTCGGCATCCCGACGTCGCTGTTCACCTGCATCTTCGCCCTGGCACGCACCCCGGGCTGGATCTCGCAGTGGGAAGAAATGATCACCGATCCGGAATACAAGATCGGCCGTCCGCGCCAGCTGTTCAATGGCGCGCCGCGTCGCGACGCATTGGATATCCGCAGGCGCTGAGCGCAGCGTGCAACTACCGGTGGGCCTGGAGCGCGGGAAGCAGCGGCCGTTGCGACACCTTGGTGTTCACGATGGGTCGCCGGCTGGCGACCCTGGCCTCGGCATTCGAAGGAAGACGTCCGATGAGAATTAGCGTCCGCATCTGCATAGGCATATCGCTCACGCTATTGAGCGCCATACCTATTGCCGCCCGGGCAGACGAGCAAGAGCCCGCAGCGACGACCGACGCAAATCCGCTGCCCGCGGCCGAGGCGAAGGCCCCACCGGCGCTACAACCAGCCAGCGCATTGACGCTGAGCGCCAACCCGGAGCCAGCCAGCTTCGATGCAGGCGGCCTTGGCCCGATATACCTGACCGGCGTGCTGAGCGGTCTAGGCCAAGTGCAGAGCAACGCCCTGCCTTCAGATCGCAGCCGGCAGTTCGATATTGGCAATGCCCAGGTATTCATCAACAAGCCGGATGGCTTGCTGCAGTTCTTTCTCCAGGCAGGGTACTACTCGATCCCTGTCCTCGGCATGCCGTATATCCGCACTTCGGATGCCACGCCGACGTTCTTCGGCCCCGTCGCACAGGGCTACCTGAAGATCGCGCCGACCGAGGATTTCTCCGTAGTGGTTGGCAAGCTGCCAACGCTGATCGGCGCCGAGAGCACGTTCTCGTTCCAGAACATGAACGTCCAGCGCGGTCTGCTGTGGAATCAGGAAAACGCCGTGAACCGTGGGGTGCAGGTGAACTACGCTGCAGGGCCGCTAACGCTCGCGGCCTCGGTGAACGACGGCTTCTACTCGAAGCGATACAGCTGGGTGTCCATGTCGGCTAGCTATGCATTCGACAGCAATAACACGCTGGCGGTTGTCGCGGGCGGCAATACTAACCACACCGATGTATCCACCGCAGCGACACCTCTATTCCAGAACAACCAGCAAATCTACAACCTGACCTACACGCGCACTGAAGGCCCTTGGACCTTCCAGCCCTACCTGCAATACACCCGCGTGCCAAAGCTTCCGGAGTTCGGCGCCAAGGCGTCCGCATCGACCTATGGCGGCGCGCTGCTGATGAGCTACGATTTTGGCTCCGACGCCGCCCCGGCACTGCTACGCAAAGCGGGCTTCAAACTGCCGGTGCGCCTGGAGTACATCGGCTCCACGGGTAGCGCCGCCGACGGCGCGCCCAACCTGCTGTATGGTCCTGGGAGCACGGCATGGTCGCTTACCGTGACGCCCACCTACCAATACAAGCGCTTCTTTGGCCGCGCCGAGTTCTCCTACGTCGGCGCGCGCAAGACCGCCCCTGGTCTGGCTTTCGGTTCGGACGGCAACAGCCGCTCGCAAGTGCGGGGATTGCTCGAGTTCGGCTTGCTGTTGTAAGCCCGACTACGCGACACACTTGTCGAATCCCGGGGGGAGAGTATTCACGACGCGCTTCGCTGTAGCTGCGCATCACGCAGTCCGGGGGAAAACCCGACAGCGGCACTCTATTCCCCCCCAATATTAAGGTTGACGTTGCACCGACGCAATTGAATTAACCGAATGACAATAATTCCGCGATGGAATACCGATGGCATGCGCGGCCCGAGCGTCGGGAGCACCGACGTTGGATCAGCGCGTCTTTCACGCACTTTGAAGTAGCGCGCTAGCAACTTTCAGATGCCGTGACTCCATCCAATCCGATCCTTCCCCTATTTACCAAAAGCTATCGAAATGGAGATTGGACTTGCGTTCGCCAGTTTGCAAAAGATGGTTGTGAGTCATATTTGAAGCCGTGTAGCGCTTCTTGCAATGAAAGCAATGAATAATTGCTATTTCAGAAAATATAATAAACGTTTTTATACAACTATTTACACATAATTGTCATAAAGCTGCCTCATCATGCGTCGTCCATAGCCGTACCGGGTCATGCCTGATCCCTCCGGCATGGCACCTTCCGAAAGCAAGAAACGACTTGCTAAGCAGAAATTGAAATGACAATGAAAAAAACTTTCCTTGCATTGACCGCCGCCGCTGCGGCCTGGTCCGCGTCCGGCGCCGTATTCGCGCAATCGTCCAGCGTGACGCTCTATGGCATTGCCGATGCCGGTATCAGCTACCAAAGCCATGTGCAAGGCCCTAACGGGGGCGGCGCACTGTATGGCGTCACGTCGGGTGGCCTTTCCGGTTCGCGCTGGGGCATTCGCGGCGTGGAGGATCTCGGCAACAACCTGAAGGGCATCTTCGTGCTGGAGAGCGGCATCAATCTCGACACCGGCACGTCCGCCCAGGGTAACCGCCTGTTCGGCCGCCAGGCTTACGTCGGTCTGCAGAACGACCTTGGCGCCGTCACATTGGGCCGCCAGCAGAACACGTTGTACGACCTGTTCGCCGCCTATGACCCGATGATGGCCGGCAACAGTTACTCGCTCAATTCGGTCGACACCAATGGCTTCAACGGCCGCGCCGACAACGCTGTGAAGTACACCGGCAAGTTCGGCGGGCTGACCGCAACCGGCTTCTACAGCTTCGGCCGCGACAGCAACGTCGTCAACGGCGGCGAAGTGCCGGGCAGCTTCCGGGTCGGCAAGAACTTCGGCGGTGGCGTGGCCTACGCCACCGGCCCGGTCTCGGTGGGTGTCGCTTACGACCAATACCAGGGCAGCACCGTTGCCACATCCGGCGCCGCGGCCAAGCGTGCCGCCATTGGCGCGTCTTATGCGCTCGGCGACGCGAAGCTGTTCGCCGGCTACCGCTGGCTGCGCGATGAACTCAGCAGTACGACCACCGTCCGTCATGACAATCTGTACTGGCTTGGCGCGCTGTACAACATCACGCCTTCATTCAGCCTGACCGGTGCGGCGTACTACACCGATGCGCGCAACGACAGCAACGATTCGTGGATGTTCGTGCTGAATGCCGACTATGCCCTGTCCAAGCGTACCGATGCCTATCTGCTGCTCGGCTACGTGAACAACAAGGGACAGGCCACCTACGGCGTCACCAATGCGATGAATACGCTGCCCGGCCAGAACCAGACCGGCGCAATGGTTGGCGTGCGCCACCGCTTCTAATATCACTCGTGATCATGGCCAGCGCGCTGTCGGGGCGCGCTGGAGACAAGTCATATCGACCTTGCCTTGTTTACTAGGTGCAGGGACGCTTGGCCGGCAGATATGCCGGCCTTTTTTCGCGCCCTCACATCGCCCACCACGGCGATTCACTCCTGTGCGGGCGGGCTCACGCTTCCATCGGATCCTAGCGCTACCGTTATCGGGGTGGCCGCCATCGCCTCACCTCAAGCCAGGAAACAGCCCGCGTCCGGGGCAATCCCCCGGCGCGCAGCGCCAGCCCTTCCCAGCAGGTTCCATCGTTCAGACTCCCCTTCCCGTCATGGCCGGATCGTCGACGCGAGGGCGTCTCTGCGGCGGCAACATGCCCTCGCAATTCAATATGACTCGGACGCCAGTTGTCCGGCGGGCGGCACGGTCTCGTGTCGATCACGCTGCGCATCGGCCGCGCTGCCGGGCCGAATCCTGAACCAGATCGAGTACATGGCCGGCAGGAACACCAGAGTCAGGATTGTCCCGGCAAGCGTCCCGCCTATGAGCGTGTAGGCGAGCGCGCCCCAGAACACCGAATGGGTCAGAGGAATGAAGGCCAGGATGGCGGCCAGCGCGGTGAGGATCACCGGCCGCGCACGCTGGACCGTGGCTTCCACAACGGCCCTGAACGGATCCAGCCCTTCGTCTTTGTTGTGCTGAATCTGCCCGATCAGGATCAGCGTGTTGCGCATCAAGATGCCCGACAACGCAATCAGGCCAACCAGCGCGTTGATGCCGAACGGTTGCCCGAACAGAATCAGCGTTGGCACCACGCCAATCAGGCCGAGAGGGCTGGTCAGGAACACCATGACCATCGCCGGAATGGACCGCACCTGGAAGATGAGAATCAGCAGGGTGACTGCCAGCATGATCGGGAACAGCGGCAGCATGGCCCTCGTCGCCTTGCCCGATTCTTCAATGGAACCCGCTTGTTCGATGCGGTATCCGTTAGGCAGTTTCTCGATGATTGGCTGAAGCTGCGCGCTGACGGCCGTCGAAACGTCGGGCGGTTGCAGGCCATCGGCAATATCGCCTCGCACCGTGATCGTCGGCATGCGATCGCGCCGGCGGATGATGGGCTCTTCCATGCGCACATCGATCTTGCCCACCTGCGACAGCGGAATGCGTTGCCCGTTGGCGCCTGCCAGCGTGAAGTCGCCGATCTTGGCCGGATCCAGTCGGATGTCGCCGGCCGAGCGGGCGGTCACCTGCACCGTGCGGATGTCCTCGCGCACTGCCGTCACCGGAATGCCGTTGAGCAGGAATTGCAGTTGTTGCGCGACGGCGCTGGAGGTCAGCCCCACGGCCTGCAAGCGGTCCTGCTGCAAGGTGAAGTGCAGCGTGGGTACGCGCATCCCCCAGTCGGTGTTGACCGTGCGCATCATCGGGCTGGCGTCCATCACCTGCCGGACATCGGCCGCAATGCGGCGCAACGTCTGCGCATCCGGCCCGGTCACCCGGTATGCGACCGGAAACGGCGAATACGGGCCGAACACCAGTTGAGTGACACGCACGCGCGCCTCGGGGGCAAGACCGTCGGCAATCGCCTGGCGCAGGCGCTGCTTCAACGCGTCACGCTCTTCCTGGCTGTCTGTGCGGATCACGATCTTGGCGAACGACGGATCCGGTAGTTCCGGCCCCATCGCCAGATAGAAGCGCGGCGCACCCTGGCCAACGTAAGCCGTCACAATCTTGGCTTCCTTCTGTTTGGCGAGCCAAGCTTCCAGCTTTGCGGTAACCGCGCTGGTCTGGTTGATCGATGTTCCATAGGGCATCTGCACCTCGACCAGCACCTCAGGCCGATCCGAAATTGGGAAGAACTGCTTCTTGACCACCGCCATACCGAGGATGGCCAAGGCAAAGAGCCCGACGACCAAACCCGCGACGAGCCATTTGCGCGCAATCACACGCCCGAGCAGCGCACGGAAGCGGTTGTAACGCAGGGTGTCGTAAATCGCATCGTGGCCGCCTTCGACCTTCTTGAAATCGGGCAGCATCTTTACGCCCAGGTAAGGCGTGAACACCACTGCGACCACCCAGGACGTGATCAGCGCAATGCCGACGATCCACAACATGTTGCTGGTGTATTCACCGGCGGTGGATCGCGCGAAGCCATTGGGCATGAAGCCGACGGCGGTCACCAGCGTGCCCGACAGCATGGGCGCCGCAGTGTGGCTCCATGCATATGCCGAAGCGGCGACGCGGCTGTAGCCTTCTTCCATCTTCACCACCATCATTTCGATGGCGATGATGGCATCGTCCACCAGCAAGCCGAGCGCCAGAATCAAGGATCCAAGTGTGATGCGGTCGAAGTTCTTGCCTGTCGCAGCCATCACCACAAAGACGACCGCCAGTGTCAACGGCACGGCCGCGCCCACCACCAGGCCCGCGCGCCAGCCCATGCTGACGAAGCTCACCAGCATGACCACCAGCAGCGCGGCGAAGAACTTGAGCATGAACTCATCGACGGCAGCGGCGATGTTGACTGCCTGGTCGGTCACTTTGGTCAAGCTCATGCCGAGCGGCATGTCGGCGTTGATGGCGCCCACCTCCTTGTCGAGCGCCTTGCCCAGGTCCAGCCCGTTCCAGCCTTCGCGCATGACGATGCCCAGCAGCAAGGCAGGCTGGCCACCATTGCGCACCATGAACGTGGCAGGATCCTCGTAGCCGCGCTTGACCGTGGCAATGTCCGACAGCTTCAACGTCCGGCCCTGGGATACAACCGGCGTATCCCGAATCTTCTGCAGCTCGTCGAACGCGCCGTCCAGACGGATGAATACCTGCGGCCCTTTCGTTTCCACCGAGCCGGCTGCCGTCAGGGCATTCTGGCTGTTGAGCGCGGTAAAAACCTCTTGCGGGCTCACGCCCAGCGTCGCCAGCCGGTCATGGGAAAACTCGACATAGATGCGCTCCGACTGCTCGCCGATGATGTTGACCTTCTTCACGCCGGGCACGTGCAGCAAGCGCTGGCGCAGCGTCTCCGCATCTCGCACGAGCACACGTTGCGGTTCGCCCTGCGCCTTGAGCGCAAACAACGCAAAGGTCACGTCCGCATATTCGTCGTTGACCATCGGCCCGATCACGCCGGGCGGGAGGTTGACCACCTCGTCGCTGACTTTCTTGCGCGCTTGGTAAAACTCCTCCTGGACTTCCGACGGTGGCGTGCTGTCGAGCAGGGTCAACGTGGTGAATGCCAGGCCCGGCCGCGTGTACGTTTCCGTGCGGTCATACCAGCGCAGTTCCTGCATGCGCTTTTCGATCTTCTCGGCCACCTGGTCTTGCATTTCCTGCGCCGTCGCGCCGGGCCACGCAGTGATGATGGTCATCACCTTGACCGTAAACGCCGGGTCTTCGGCGCGGCCCAGCTTGAAGAAGGAAATGAGACCCGCCAGAGAGATCAGGCAGATAAGGAACAACGTGATGGCGCGCTCGCGCACGGCGAGCGCCGATAGATTGAAACGACCCTGGCTCACAAGCGCCCCCCCGCCACGGCCGTGCTGGCACCTTGCCCTGCCACACGCACTTGCTGTCCTTCACGCAGCAGTTGTGCGCCAAGCGCGACGATCCGCTCTCCTTGCTTGACTTGGCCAGCAACCCGAGCGCTTTCGTCACCGAGGCGCACGATGGTGACGGATCGCCACGACACCTTCGCCGGATCACCCTGGATGACCCACACACCCGGGCCCTTGCCGGCATCGAACACGGCACCAAGCGGCACCTGCAGATCGCCTTGCACGGTGGTAAGCCGATCGGGAATCTGGATCGTCACGGTGGCGCCCAGCGGCGCATTGGCCAGTTCCCCATCCAGCACATAGCGCGCTTCGAACGTACGGGTAAGCCGATCGGCAGCATCCGACAGTTGCCGCAGCCTGGCAGGTGCACCGGCGCTTTCCTTGCCGAAAAGCGTGGCTTGTGCGACAGAGCCGATCGCCGGGCGCAACGTTTCCGGCAACTGGACCACCGCTTCACGGCGGCCAGCGTGGGCCAGCCGCACGACGGCTTGCCCTGCATTGACGACCTGGCCGGGCTCGGCCAGCGTCTCCATGACCACGCCTTCACCATCGGCAACAAGCTCTGCGTAACGGCTGGCGTTACGCGCAACATCGGCCTGCGCTTGCGCTGCGCTCAGCTGGGCTTTGGCGGCGTCCGCCGCAGCCTTGGCTTGGTCATAGGCTGAGGCGGAAATGGCGCCAGTTCCGCGCAGATCGCGGTAGCGGGCTTCGTCTTCCGCCGTCTGGCGCGCGCGCGCTCGTGCGGCGCTCACGGCTTCTTCCTGTGCGTGTGCGGCGAGCTTCAGATCGACAGGGTCGATGCGCATGAGCGGTTGCCCGCGCTTGACTGTCTGCCCGGCATCCACAAGCCGCTCCAGCACCTTGCCGGGCACGCGGAACCCGAGATCACTCTGCACCCGGGCAGCGACGACTCCTGTGAATGAACGCGACGCGAAAGCGACGGGCTGAACCAACGCGGCACGCACCAACGGTGCCTCGGTGCGCGGATCGGCAGGGGCCTTTTCGCCGCAAGCGCTCAAAGCGAGCGGCAACGCACCAATAACGATAGAGGTAACAAAGCAACGAGAAAGCATGAAAGCCCCATCGACAAGATGATCTGGGCTTTCATTCTGGTTCTTGTGACTATTTTAGTCAATGGTCACAATCAAAAAACTGCACGTCAGGGGGAAAGACTCCGAAGCACGAGGCTGGAGAGCAGCCCGGGCGCACTTTCCGTGTAGTCAAAGCTGTACTGCAAAAGCAGCGGATTCATGTACGGGCGCATGACCAGGTAGATGGCCGTCGTGGCCTCGTCCAACGGCGTCTTGCGCTCGAAGTCTCCAGTCTGCCGGCCCTCCTGCAGTACATCGCGCAGCACCCCCTGGATGCGGTCCTCATAAGCGATCACCGCTTGCCAGCGCTCCGTCGCTGCCGAGGCCGCGATCTCGTACAGCTTGCGGTCGTCGGAAAACAACCGAAGGCTGGCCTCAGTCAAGGCTTTGAATATGCGCCGGAGCTTTTCTGGCGGGGAGTCGGCGTCGGCCAGGGCGGCATTCACGTCGGCCTCGATGTCGCGCAGGCAGTTGGCGCAAATCATCTCGCCAATGGCCTGCTTGGACTCGAAGAACTTGTAGATGTAGGCCTTGGAAAAACCGATGGCCTTGGCCAGATCGGAAACGGCGGTCTTCTCGTAGCCGTAGCGGCTGAAGTGCTCGGTGGCGGCGGCAACGATCTGGTCTCGCACGTCATGGTCCGCCGGGCCACGGGCGGAAACGGGGTAGGAGGCGGTCTTCATAGGCTCCAGCTTACGCGAGTCGCGATAGTTGAACAACGTGTGACCATTTTGTACTATAGTCACACAAACTCGCTGGAAGACATCCATGTTGCCAAAACACTCCCTTATGGCCCTCTTCGCTGCCAGCCTGGCGACCGGTTGTGCCGTCGGCCCCGATTATGTGAAGCCCGATGTGCCAGTTCCCCGGCAATTCCAGGGCCAGACAGCAGTGGAGCAGCGCACAGCCAATGCCGAAGCCGATCTGCCCGCGTGGTGGGCTGGCTTTGGCGATCCGCAACTCACGCGGTACGTGCAGCTCGCGCTGGAACAAAACCTGGACCTTGCACAGGCCTTCGCCCGCGTCACGCAAGCCCGTGCGGGGCTTGGCGCTGCCAATGCCGCGTTGCTGCCCTCCGGCAATGTCACGGGCCAGGCCGCGCGTGCCTACCAGTCCGTCGAAACCCCTTTGGGCCGCGTCTTGAATTCGCGGCCCGGCTTCGACCGCTACGGCAACGCTTTTGAGGCCAATGTCAGTGCAAGCTGGGAGTTGGACGTATTCGGCGGCCTGCGCCGCGGCCGCGAGGGGGCACTTGCCGACTACCAGGCCTCCCAGGCGGGCGCAGTCGCCACACGGCTGGCCGTGGCCGCACAGACTGCCGATATCTACATCACCATCCGCGGCTTGCAGACGCGCTTGAAAGTGGCCCGCCACCAGGTACAGACGCAAGAAGAATTGCTCTCCACCATCAACCTGCTGTACGGCAAGGGACTGGCGGCCGAGCTTCAAGTCCGGCAGGCCGAAGGCGCACTCGCCCAGGTTCGCGCTTCTATCCCTGCGCTTGAGGCTGGCCTCGATGCGGCGATGAACGCGCTGGATGTGATGCTCGGCTCGCTGCCGGGCACGCACCGGGCGGAGCTTGCGCAAGGCGGCGACATCCCGGCCGCTCCGCAAATTGCGATCAGCGGATCGCCGGGCGAATTGCTGAGGCGCCGCCCCGACCTCATCGTCGCCGAGCGCCGCCTAGCAGCTTCCAACGCGCGCATCGGTGTCGCCATCGCCGAGTACTATCCGAAGTTCTCGCTCAGCGGCCTGCTCGGCAGCGCTACATCGGTGGGCGCCGGCAGCCTGTTCGGCAGCGGTGCCAGTCAATTTGCCGGCGTGCTCGGTCTGCGCTGGCGCCTGTTCGACTTCGGCCGTATCAACGCGCAGATCGATCAGGCCAAGGGGCAAGAGGCGGAGATGCTGGCCGCGTACCGGCTCGCCGTGCTGCACGCCACGGAAGACGTGGAAAACGCCTTCTCAGCCCTCGTCAAGCGCGAGGAGCAAGCGGCCGTGCTCACACAAGGCGTGGATTCGCTTGGCCGCGCGCGAAATGCATCGTTTGCTGCGTATCAAAAAGGCGTCGTCAGCCTGATTGAAGTCCTGCAAGCCGACGAAAGCCTGTTACGTACATCCGACGCGCGCGCGCAGGCGCAAACCGAATCAGCGCGCGCTGCCGTCGCGGCTTTCAAGGCCCTGGGTGGTGGGTGGCAGCCCGACGAATCGACCGCCATTGCTAGCAAGTAGTCACGCCGCAACGGAGGCTGCGCAAGACGTTCGGACTCTCCTGAAGCGCGTTACCGCAAGCAGATCTGGCCCACATCAGCGGAAGAGCCCTATGACAAATCCTCGCACCACCCAGCGTGGTGCTGCCAGGCGCGGGGCGGCGCTGTGTTGCTTCCCCCAACCGTCCTGCGCGCCGTTTCGTGCTTCTCCTTCTGCTACTTCAGCTCGATCGCCAGCGTGGCCGTGGCCGGGCTCTGCGACGACGTCATGCGCAATGTCGTCGGTGGCGTACACCAGAAGTTGTTGTTGCCGGTGTTGCTCGGATTAAGGATGCCCGTGGTCGCGGTCAATGCCTGGTCATAGGTCCACGCCCCGGCCGTGACCACGGCCGTCCCCACCACCGTGCCCACGGCGCTGCCCGGGTTCGTACAACTGCCGTTCTGGCGGAACGTGCCGTTGTCGTACTTGATGGTGATGGTCTGGTTCGCGCTGAGGCTGTCCGTGCCGGTAATGGTCCAGCGGTTCTTGTTCTGCGTGAAGCGCGCCCGCGTGCCGGCAATGGCTTCGCCGGCCGATACCGTGACTGACACCGTGGCCGCCGTGGCCGAGGTGGCGCCAGCCCGGTCCACCGCGCGGTACGTGAACGTGGCGATGCCCGTGGGCATCGACGCACTCGGCGTGAAGGTCACGATCCCGCCGTTGAACGTGGCGTCCGCGTTCAGACCGAGGTTGGCATTGCCGGTGACGATCACCGCCGAGGCCAGGTCCGTGGCGCCATCGGGATCGGTATCGTTGGCCAGCACATTGAAGCTGGACTGGATGCCGCGCAGTGCGCTCGTGCTGTCGGCATTGGCCACCGGCGGGTCATTGACCGGCGTGATGGTCACCGCCACCGACCCTTCGTTCGACACCTTGCCGGCGACGGTCACCTTGTAGCCGAAGCGATCGGACCCGTTGGCGTTCGGGCGTGGCGTATAGGTGATGGAGCCGTCGGCATTGGCCGCCGCCGTGCCCAGCGTGGCCGGGCTGGAGATGGCCACGGTGCCGCCCGCCACCGCGGTATCGTTGAGCAGGACCTTGATGATGGTGGCGCCCGAATCCTCGAGCACGGTCAGCGTATCGTTATTGGCCACTGGCAACGACGTACCGCCCCCGGCCACTGCACCAGTGCTGACCTGCATCTCGTTGAGGCCATGTCCGCTTGACAGCACCGTCACCTTGGACGGCGGCGACAGCACTTCGGTGGCCACCATCTGGCCATTGGCATCGAACGGCGCATCGAAGCCTTCCGCCTTGAGCGTTTGCTGCACCACCTGGTCGCTCGATCTGGCCTTGACCGACATGGCCTGGGTAGTCGGGTCGTACAGCGCCTCGGTGATGAACACCTGGTCGCCTAGCTGGGCGGGCATATAGACCGTCGTGGCTTGTCCGCCCGAACTGATCGCGTTGGCCTGGACGCAGACCTCGGTAGGAATCGTCGCCGGCCGGCTCTGCCCGTAGTAGCGCGTGCCGCTGTTCAGCATCTGGTTGGCCACCCCATTCGCCGGCGCGCTGTAAGGCGGCACGAAATTGCCCTCGGCATCGACCGAAGGTGTACAGGGCGCGTCGAAGTACGCCAGTTGGGTGGAGACCGTGGCCGACGGCGGCATGGCCGGCAGCCGTGCCTGCAGCGTCGGCATGGCCGTCGCGTAGACATCGACCTGCCGGTTCGTTGCCGTGCGCTGGTAGCTGGCGCGGTCCACCGTTGCCATGCCAGCGATGGCGCCCTCGAAGATGCGTCCGGCAATCGTGAAGTCAGTGGTTTCGTAGACGAAGCCGTTTGGCCCCTCGATGCGGAAGATGTTCGCGTTGCGCGTGCCACCACCAGCGATGATGTAGTCCGCCATCGGGCTGCCGGTCACCGGGCCCACGCGCGCCGGATCGGCGATATAGCGCCGGCCGTTACCCGGATAAGCACTGGCCGCGCCCGTGTTCACAAGGATGTCGTGGAACGGGTCCTGCCCCGGCTGCAGGTCCGGGATCGGGGGCACTTCGAGGCCGCCGGCCGTTGCCGACGGCAGCAGGAATGGCCCGATGCGGCCCTTGAGCACTTCGGTAAACGCACCCGGTGCAATACCGATATCCTCGGTCGAAAACAGCCGCTCGCCGGCCACCTGGTTCGGGAACTCGAATTTGCCGTACGGCGTGTAGAACGTATAGGTGCCGTCGAACGGGATCGGATTGAGGCGCAGGCGCAGCCGCGCAAACACCACCTGGTCACCGGGCACTACCGGCCCGCCGCCGAACGCCCCTTCGATCGCCAGCACCAGTTGCGCCACCGTGGTCTGGGCTGAGCCCGGAATCGGTGCGCGCCGATCCCCCGCGTTGGCCAGCCAGTAGAAGTGCTCGTCGGCGAAGTTGTTCGGGAACGTCTCGGGGCCGCTGCCACCGGGCACATCGGGCGGCAGCAGCACGCACCACCCACCCGCCAGTTCGGCCGCGCTCTGGTTCTGGCAGAAATCCAGGGTCAGGCCGGTCTTGTCCTGATACCACTGCGGATATCCGTTGGCCCGGTCGATCGGGCCCATGCGGGCCAGTTCGGCGGATGCGCCTCCCGCGCCAAATGCGAGCGCGATGGAACACGCCATTGTGCTGAGTCGAGTCTTCATGCTGTACCTCCTCAAAAGCCGCCCCGGGTAGTTGCCTGGCCGGTAACGGAATCCTTGTGTCCGGTTGTCAGGGCTTCATGGCCTCATGGCCTCATGGCCCGAAGGTCCGAAGGTCCGATAACGCGCTGCTCGCCTCGCTGCTCGTCGTCTCGTGCCAATCGCCGGATGCCTTTGTCAGTCAATCCCAGTCTGCATCAACGATGTCCTGCCGTTTTCCTGCCACCCCCCCGCCGCGCTCAACGGATGCGCGTCAGCGGCGTGGGCGGGCTCTCGCCGCCGAGATTCGATTTCACGACCAGTCCCTCGCCCGGACCCGGCTGCGGCACACCGACGATCGTGATCGTGTAGTTGCCGCCGCCGTTGTTGGTAAGCGTGTTGCCGACCGACGCGGGATCGAAGACCTTGCCGTTCGTGGTCTTGTAGGGCTGGAGCGTCAGCACCACCTTCGCGTTCGCCACCGAGGACACAGCCGTGATATCGAGCCGTTGCTTGGCCACGCGATACTCGGCCACGGTGATGCGCTCGACGTCGGCCGCCGGCGTGAACGAGGCCGTGCCCGTGACCGGCCTCGACTTCGCGCCGGTGACGCTGTCGGTGGCCACCACCGTGTACGAGAGCACGTCGGCGGTGGTCTGCCCGATCGGCACCACGTGCGATACCTGCAGGCTCGCGCCTGCGCCCGAGGTCTGGAACGACTGCGTCGGTCCGCCGGTCTGCGTCCAGCTGTAGGTGAGTTTGTTCGGGCTGGTCGCGGGCACGGCCGTCAGCGTTGCCGTGGCGCCCGACGCCACCGATACCGGCGCGATCGGATTGATGAACGGCACGTTCTGCTGCGCCGGCGTCACCGTGACCGCCACCGCCGACGTAGCGGTCTGCCCACCGCAGCCGGTCACCGCCAGCGTGAACAGGTAGGTATTGGTGGCCGTGACCGCGGGTGCCGTGAAACTCGGGGTCAGCACGGTGGCCGATGGGCTCAGCGTGAAGCCCTTCGGTGGTGTCCACAGGACCGTCAGCGAACCCGATCCCGATGCCGTGCCCTTGAGGCTGCCGGTGGCGCCGGACAGCACGGTCACGCTCGCGCCCGCGTCGGCGGTCGGGGCGGTACAGGTCGACGGGACTCCGCCCGATCCGGGCCACGGATTGAGCGGGCCGGTGGCCACCACACCGGTGGCCGAGCTGTAGCCACCGCGCGCCAGGAACGGCATCGTGGCAAAGGCGATAGCCGGCGGTGCCCCACCGGGCAGGCCTTCCTGGAACAGATACTCGCCAATCGGCGCGTGGTATTGACCGGCCACGATGCCGCTCGGCTGCGGCACCGATGATGACGGCGTCCAGGCGCCCTCCACCACTGCACGAACCTCACGCGTGGCGGGCAGGAACGTGTTCTCGTCGAGCGGGCCGAAGCAGAAATTGACGCTGGCCACCAGGCCCGTGCAGGGCGGCCGGAAACGCCAGCGCCCCTTCTGCGCGCCGGTCGGCGCACCGGGATCGACGCTGACGACGCCCCAGTCACGCTCCGAGGTGCTGCCATCGGGCGCGACATCCACGCCGTACAGACGGATATTGCGCGACGGATCGGTCGTGAATCCCTCGAAGCGCGTGCGCATCGTGGCTTCCAGCGCGCCTGGCTCGGTGACGCCGCCGTTGCCCAGCAGCGCGACGTCGATCGCGACATAGGCCGGATCGGTGAACGGCGCCGTGTAGATCGCCACGTTGGCCACGAACGTGTGCGCCGCAATATAGGTCGATCCGCTTGCATAGGGCCCCTGCGGTCCGGCGTCGGACACCAGCGTCCCCGAGTACGTGACACTGTCGCCCACTTCGAACGGCGCCATGATGCGCGGATCGGGCACGTGTCCGGGCTGCACCGCCGCCGGATCGGGCATCGTGAAGTTGGCGTTGTGCAGGCCGTCCGGATTCTTCGGGCGATTGCCTTCCGGACATGCCGGATCGCTTGCCTGCGCGGTGGGCGCCACGCGCGGCACGCACATCGGATAGCCTGTCACGCTACGCACCGTGGGGCTGTCCGCGTCGACTGCAAAGCGCGGATCGCCCGCCATCTTGCGGCCATAGCGACCCACGGGGTCATTGAGGCGGATGCGCGTGCCGGGCTGCGCGGCATCGAGCGCGTTGCGCGGCACACCGTTGCCATCGCGCACGAGCTTGCCGCCCACGCGCAGCTCGCCGGTTGCGTAGTCGATGTAGTTGATCAGGCCGCTGCCCGCATTGAGCGAATGCTGGGCGATGTTGACCAGCCCGGCGATGTACGTGTCGCCGACCTGATTGCCGATCAGGTGCGCCTCATAGGCGGCCAGCGGGGCCGGCACGTCGGCCAGCGCCAGACCGCTGCTGCCTGCCGCCAGGTAGGTGGCGGGCGCCAGCGTGAACAGCTCTTTCCACGTCAGCGCCATGCCCGGCAGGATCACGATCGTATTGGCCGGGATCACGATGCGATGGCCATTGACCTTGATCGTGCCGCCGCACAGTGCATTGCTGCAGTTGTCCAGCGTGGCCTCCTGGATAGGGCCGAGCACGTCGAACTGCATGTCGGCGCCCACGGGTGGGGTCTGGGCCAGCGTGCCGGACATCGCCGCCAGCGTGGCCAGCGCGGCGCCCATCGCGCGGAAGTTGGGGGTAGCGAACATGGTGTGGTCTCCGGTGTCGGGTGGTGTCAGCGCGCAAACGGGCTGAGTTCGAGGAAGGTCTTCAACCCTCGCTTCGTGCCGTTCGCCCCCACTTCATCGAGACACACCATGTCGTCCACGCCATGACCGGACCTGCCGTGCTGCGCGATCGACTTCGTGCCGCCCAAGGCCCCATCCGGCACGCATAGCGACGGATGGTCGAACGGCGCGCGGCGCAAGCGCACACGCTCGTCGGACAGGGACAGCAGGAATGCCACCAGATCCTCCTTTTCGGCCTGCGACAGACCGATCGGCGAGATGTTGAAATCGAGGTCCTTGCGGTTGGCGTAGGCGTAGTCGCCACCACGGTTGTAGAAGTCCACCACCTGCATCAGCGTCGCCGCGCCGCCGTTGTGGAAGTACGGTCCGGTAAATTCGACGTTGCGCAGGGCCGGGGCCTTGAACGCCCCATCGGCGATATCGCGCGCACCTGCCGGCCACGATTGTGCGACACCGCTGCCGAAGTTATTGCCCAGCAGCGCCGTCTTGCCCTGCATCACCATGCGGGTCTCTGACAGCGGATTGCCGAACGGATCGGTGCCGCCCAGGCCCATGTCCTCGCTGGTGGGCCGCACGCCGATGTTGTAGAAGCCGCTGTCGTAGACGCCCACGCCACCGTCTCCCATCGTCATCCGTTCCACGCGCTGGCTCTGCACGTTGGCATACGAGGCATTGGTGAACTCCTGGCCGCTATGGCAGCCCAGGCACTTGCCCTGCTCCTGGAAGATCTTCATGCCACGCAGCTGCTGCGCCGTGAGCGCCGTGCGGTCGCCATCGGCGTAACGGTCGAACGGCGTGTCGTCGGACACCAGCGTCGATTCATAGAGCTGCACCGCAATGCCGAAGAACAGCGCGAAGTTGGCCTCCATCTGCGTGGTGACCAGCTTGCCGGGCTTGGGCAGCTTGTCGCGCGCGCGCTCGTCGTCGCGACGCATGCGCGGCAGGTCCATGTTCCTGAAGTTCAATGGCTGCGCGCCCGGCAATGTCAGCTGCCCGGCGTATTCCCAGAAGGCCGGCTGGAACGCCTTGCGCACCAGCTGCGAATATGTCGGCGCGTTGGCGGCAAAGCCCCCCAGCACGCTGTCCTTGGGCGAGATGGTCTGCGCGCGCAGGATCGTCTCGTCCAGCAGACGCTTGCCGAGGTCGATGAAGGCACGGCCTGCGCAACTCATTTCCACGTTCGACATTGGCGGGCCCGATGCCTGAGACGCCAGCGACGACGACGAGAGCCGCACCGGCACGTTCCGCAGCACACTGCCTTCCAGCTTCCACACCAGCGGCTGCGGGTTGCGCATGCCGAACGGATCGCCGCCATTGAAGACGTTATTGGCGCGGCCGTCCCAGAAGTTGCGAAAGTTGAATACGGCGTTGATCACACTGGGTGCGTTGCGGCCGGTCACGCGCCGCACGTTTACGCCATTCACGTCGAAACCGGTGCCGCCGTGCATCAGCGAATCGGAGATGTTGGTGCAGTCGTCTTTCCGGCCATTCGGCTTGATGTCGTCATACGTGGCGGCGAACACGCCCTGCGAGCCCACCACGTCGTTGTTGTCGGCGATGATCGTCCCGGCGTCATCGACATCGCCGTGCCGGACCAGCGGGAAATCGGCGGCACGCAGCTTGTAGTTCGGCCCAACCTGTTTGGCGCTGCCGGTGTTGAACTGGTTGTCGCCGGCCAGCAACCCCGGGTTGATCTGGTTGGTGATCCGGTTGTCGGCCCCCGCCTGGAAGTGGCAGGACGCACACGCGGTCAGGTTGTCGCTGCCCACGCGCATGTCCCAGAACAGCGCCTTGCCGAGCTGGATGGCCGCCTTCCTGTCGCGCACGAACACTGCCAGCTCCTGTTCGGTGGGCCCCGGCACGGGCACCGTCTTCAACGAGCCCATCGGCCTGGCCGGGGGCGGAAATACGACCGGCGCCGCGGCAATCAGCCGGCCCGCATGCAGCGCCACCAGCGCGGCAGCCGATCCGGCAAGCCCGGCGATGATCCAACGGCTGGTTGTGGCCAGCCGCTTGCGTTGCTTGCGCTCCCCGTGTTGATCCATGGCCCCCTCCCGTCCGAATCGAATCGCCTGGTGCCGCTGCACATCGTTCCGTGTGCATGCGGCGTCCGCGCGTGCCGCTGCCTTGCTGCCTTGCTGCCTTACCGTTTCACCGTTCCACCGTTTCACCGCTCATGTGATATTCAGGATCGCGTGGGCGATCTGCCGCGCCGATGTCAGGGCCGGCATCATGCACCAGCGATCCAGCCTTTCATTGCCGATCACCACCATGCCGGTATGGCGCGAGAGCCGGCCATCCTCGGCGGGATCGGTATCGTAGAAACCGAGACGGCGCCGCACCTGCTCCATGTCGGCGCGCTGGCCGGTCAGGAAGGTCCATCCGCTGCCCGTGCCGTACTGGCGCGCATAGGCGAGCAGCGCGGCCGGTGTATCGAGCTCCGGCTGCAGCGTGAGCGACACCATGTGGACATCGCGCCCGACGCGCGCACCCAGCAGGTTGCGCACCGCCATCAGGTTCGCGGTGTTGGGTGGGCAGATGCCCGTGCACACCGTGTACATCATGTTGAAGACCACCACGCGGCCGCGCACCACGTCGTCGTAGAAGCGCACCTTTCGGCCGTCGTGCGTATCGAACACCGCGTTGGGGAAATATCCAGCGCGGGGCCCACTGGGGCCGCCACGCGGGCCGGGCGCCGTACCGCGCGCACCGGCCGCGCCCGGCAGCAGCACTGCGCCACAGAGGGCCAGGAGCATTGTTCGCTTTGCGTGCATGGTCGGACTCCGTTTACCGTGGGACGATGGCCAGTCAGGGGACGATGTCGAAGCGGACCATCATCGCGTGGTCCTCGTGCATGCCGTTGTGGCAATGCATGAGGTACTTGCCTTCATAGTCGCGAAAGCGCAGGAAGACGCGGATCTCCTCGCCGGGCTTGAGCACGTAGACATCCTTGCGCCCGCGCTCGTGCACCGGAGGCGTCGAGCCGTTGCGCGACAGGATGCGTCCCTCCTCGAAATGGATATGCACCGGGTGATGCCAGTTGCCGGAGCCCCGCAATACCCACACTTCCTCGGCCCCGCGCTTGATCCGGGCGGCCGGCTTTTCGACATCGAAGTGGTTGCCGTTGACGGTCCAGCCGCCGTTGGAGCGGTCAAACTCCCACACACGGGTGGGCAGCTTGCGCAGCTGCGCTTCGCTGGGCAGGTCGGGCAGATCGCGCAACCTGGCCGGCACGCGGCTGATATCGGGGCGCGCCGGATTGGACCTGACGTCGAAACGCAGCAGTTGCGTGCCGCTCTTCATCAGCTTGTCGTCGGGGCCGCGGCCGTCGTCCTGTTCCAGCCGGTTGACCAGGAACAGCTGACTGCCGATCGGGTACTTGCTGAAGTCGATCACGATGTCGGCACGCTCCGCCACGCCCATGCGGATCTTGCGCATCGTCAGGGGCGCCGGCAGCAGGTTGCCGTCGTTGGCGATGTACGTGAAGTCCTGCTCGGCGTTCTGGTACATCAGGTGGAACTCATAGAAGCGGGCGGGCCCGCCATTGAGCAGGCGGAAGCGGTACTTGCGCCGTTCCACTTCGAACAGTGGCTGGATCTTGCCGTTGACCAGGAATTTGTCGCCCAGGAGACCGTCCGAGTTGAACGAATCGAACGCGAGCATGCCCTTGCGATCGAAGCGCCGGTCCTGGAACACGAGCGGGATGTCGTAGCGGCCCACGCCGCTGGGCAGGCGCAGCGCATTGGGATTGGCGTCTTCCTCGTTGCCCGAATCGAGCTCGTCGAACAGCAGATAGAAGCCCGACAGGCCCCGGTAAACGTTGGGCCCCGTGAAATCGAGGCGGTGATCGTGATACCAGCAGGTGCCGAGCGCCTCGCGCGCGTCGCCTTGGGTGCTGCTGAATGCGTCGTAGCCCGCGTAGCAGTTCGGATAGTGATGATCGCGATAGCCGCCAGGGCCGGTCAGCGTCGGGCCGAAGCGCGTGCTGCTGTAGTAGTCGCCGGTAAAGCCGTCGCTTTCCGACGCCATGTGCAGGTTGTGCAGGTGCGTGGTGATCTCGGGCGAGCCGAAGCCGATGTGATTGGCGGGCAGTTCGTTGAAGATGCGCACCAGCACCGGCTCGTTGTAGCGCGCGACGACGGTGGGTCCGGGCAGCATGCCGTCGTAGCCCCACACGCGTTGCGTCGGCAGGTCGCGGTGAAACGAGTGCAGCGCCTCTTTCACATGCAACTCATAGAGCTTGCGCGGCTCGAACTCGCCCCAGCGCTGATGGCTGCCGCGGCCACATTCTCCTTCGCCCCGGGTCACGAGCGGCGCGGGGCTCAGTGCCGCCACCGGCTGCTTGACCAACGGCACCGGCAGCACTTCGACGAATGAGCGCGTGGCCAGGCTCGCATCGTCACTGTCCTTGGCCAGCGCCGGGGCGGCCGGCAGCGCGGCGCCAGCGAGCGCCGCGCCGGCACCTGCCGCGGTGGTTTTGAAAAGGCGTCGGCGTCCTTCGTCGGGAACCGTTTCGTGACCCTGCGCATCCATTATTCACTCCATTTATTTACACCGCGTAACGTTCTATTAAAAAACGCCATTGAACGTCTTTACGTGATTTTCAAGCGCGAACCCTCCCCGCGCAGGCGCGAATTCGCGCTGCGCATGCACGCCTGCCACGGGCATGAAAATCAACTTTTCATACGGCGCGAGGCGTCAATCTGTCATGAGGCAATGCCCTGGCCAAAGGACATTGGACATGTCCGCAGCGTCTTGTGGGGAACCCACATGATCTTGGCTTCTTGTGCACGACGCAGCTCCCTGCGGCCATTCTTGATACGGCCTGCTGTGTTTTTTCTTCGCTCCCGGGAGCTTTTTGTAAATCCCTGCCGGTTGAACAAAGATTTGTGCATTCAGAGAACGCCCGCCATTGGTCGGAAGGTGGAGCATTGTCTTGACATTGCGCCCCCTCGAATTTCGGGTATTCCCCAACAGTCAAGTGGCGCTGGATTCATTTTGAATTAATTGACTGATCCAGTCGGGACTTTCGGCCCCATCCGGTCGCGACCAAATAAGGGAAACCCGTCCGAGAAAAGGCCATCCGATTGGATGACCCACGGCAGGATTTGATTTGGATAATCGGCGTGCTACATTTTTTCCATGGGCGGGGAGAATATCAATGGCAGCCACGATAACGAGAATATGTTGCGCTTGCGCAGGCCTGATGGCCATTGCAGGCCAGCCTGTGCGTGCCGCCGACATCTACCGCTCGGAGGGTCCGGACGGCGCGGTCCGCTTTGCCACGCGGCCGCTGGACAAGAGCTACCGGCTGTTCCTGCGCGACGACGCGCAGCGCCCAGCATTGCGCGCGCAGGTCATCCCGATCGCGCCCGCCGCGGTCGGCGCCGCAGCATCGCGCCCCGACGCCGGCCAGGTGACGCAACTCGCCGAGCATCTTGCGCGCAAGCACGCCATCGATCCGGCGCTGGTCAAGGCGGTGATCGATGTGGAATCGCGCGGCAACGCCGCCGCCGTGTCGCCGAAGGGCGCCACCGGCGCCATGCAGTTGCTGCCCTCCACCGCAGCCATGTACGGCGTCACCGAGCTGACCGATCCCGCCCAGAACATCGAGGCCGGCATCCGGCACCTCAAGTACCTGCTCGATCGCCACGGCGGCAACCTGACCCTGGCGCTGGCCGCGTACAACGCCGGCGAAGGTGCCGTGGCCAGGCATGCCGCGCGGATTCCCCCCTACCGCGAAACCATGCTGTACGTGCCGGCCGTGCTGGCCCGCATGCAGGTCAACCAGAACAACACGAGCAACACGAACAACACGAGCAAACCGTGAGGGTCACCATGAACGTTAGCCATCGCCGGCGCCCGCGACGCGCGGGCTTCACACTGCTGGAACTGCTTATCGTCGTCGTCATCATCGGGCTGCTCGCGGCATACGTCGGGCCGAAGTACTTCTCGCAGCTCGGCAAGTCCGAACGCACGATCGCCCGCGCGCAGATTGACGCGCTGGAAAAGGCGCTCGACACCTATCGCCTGGACATGGGCCGCTATCCCACTACCGAGGAAGGACTCGTCGCGCTGGTGAGCCGCCCCGGCAGCGGCGCGCATTGGAATGGCCCCTACCTGAAGCGCGAGGTACCGCTCGATCCGTGGGGCCACGCCTATCTGTACCGCTCGCCGGGCGCCGCGACCGACGTGGAGCTGCGCTCGCTGGGCAAGGATGGTCAGCCCGGCGGCGCGGGTGACAACGCCGACATCACCAATTGACCCCGCAGGCGACCGCCATGCAATTCGACGTGCGCGCCCTCTCGGCTGACCACCTCGTCGTGCGCCTGAGGCTCGATGCCCGCGACGCGGCGGACGCCCGCAGCCAGGTGGAAGCGCGTGGTCTGCGGGCGGCCGCCATCGACCCTGTGCGTCCCGCGCGTGTCATGGGCCTGCGCTGGCGCACGCGCGGCCAGTCGCGCTTTTCGGTGACGCTGTTCAGCCAGGAACTGCTGGCGCTGCTGAGCGCCGGACTGAGCCTCGTCGAAGCACTCGAAGCGCTGCGCGAGAAGGAAGCCGGTGTGGTCGCCGCCACCCTGCTCGACCGTCTGCTCGCCGGCCTGCGCGAAGGCAAGCGCTTTTCGCGCGTACTGGCCGCGCACCCCGATGTGTTTCCGGCGCTCTACGTCGGCATCGTGCAGGCGGCCGAAAACACCAGCGGCCTGCCGCAGGCGCTGGAGCGCTACCTGTCCTACCAGCAGCGCGTCGACGGTGTGCGAGGCAGGCTCATCAGCGCCGCGATCTATCCGCTGATCCTGCTTGGCGTGGGCAGTGCGGTCAGCCTGTTCCTGGTGGGCTACGTGGTGCCGCGTTTTGCCGAGGTGTATCAAGGCGCCGGTCGCAGCCTGCCCTGGCTATCGCAGCTGCTGCTCGACTGGGGCCAGTTTGCCGGCCGCCACGGCAGCGTGCTGATGCCCGGCGCGGTGGCACTGGTCATCGCCGCCGCACTTGGGGTGCGCGCGCTGCTGTCGCGCCGTGGCATGACCGCTCTCCTCAGGCGGATTCCGGCGCTTGGCGAACGTGTGCATATCGTGGAGCTGTCGCGGCTCTACCTCACGCTCGGGATGCTGCTTGAAGGTGGCATCCATATCGTCGCCGCGCTCGACACGGCCCAAGGCATGGCTGGCACGGACATGCGCGAGCGCCTGGACGCGGCACGGCAGGCGATCCAGCAGGGCCAGCCGCTGTCCGCCGCCTTCGAGGGCCAGGGGCTGGTCACGCCGATCTCGGTACGCATGCTGCGCGTGGGCGAACGCAGCGGCGAACTCGGCGCCATGCTAACGCAGTCGGCCAACTTCTATGACGGCGAGATCAGCCGCTGGATCGACCGCTTCATGCGCATGTTCGAACCGTTGCTGATGACGGCGATCGGCCTGGTGGTCGGCACCATCGTCGTGCTGCTCTACATGCCGATCTTCGACCTTGCCGGAGGCCTCACATGAGCATCGACATCGCGCCGGCCGCAGCACCGACACCCGTACCGACACCTGCGCTGACGCCCACGCTACTGCAACGCGCACGCCAGCAGTCGCAGCGCACGCAACGCCCGATGGTCAGCGAGCTGGAAGTGCTGACCGGCACCGACCCGCGCCAGCTCGTGCTGGCCCTGGGGCGCACGTTCGGCATGGCCGTCGTGGAAACCGCGCAGATGCTGACCATGACGCCCGCCTTCGAACTGCTGCCGCTGTCGAAGGCGATCCAGCGGCGCTGCGTATTGCTGCACGGCGTCGATGGCGCTGAGACCGCCGTGATCGCGGTCGTCGCCGATCCGTTCGACGCCGACCTGCAGACCTGGCTCGAAACCTGCGCGGGCGGCCCCGTCCAGTATCGCCTGGCGTTGCAGGCCGACATCCAGGCCTACCTGTCGAAGCAGGAAGAGTCGGTGCGCGCCGTCGATGCAATCGTCGGCAGCACGGCTACCGAAGGGGCCGGCGGCAAGGCCGTCGCCGTGCTGTCGTTTGCCACGCTGTCCGAGGCGGCGAGCCCTGCCGTCAAGCTCGTGGACTCCACGCTCTACGACGCGCTCAAGGCGGGCGCATCCGACATCCATCTGGAGAGCACGCCGCTCGGGCTGGCCGTGAAATACCGTATCGATGGCGTGCTCGACCTGGCCATCACCGCGCAGGGTACGGACATGGCGCAGGAGGTGATTTCACGGCTCAAGGTCATGGCCGAACTGGACATTGCCGAGCGCCGCGTGCCGCAGGACGGCAGCTTCCGCGTGCAGGCCGGCGGACGCGAGATCGACCTGCGCCTGTCGATCATGCCGAGCATCCACGGCGAGGATGCGGTGATCCGTATCCTCGACAAGCGCGCGATGATCGAGGCCTACGGCGCGCTCACGCTGGAGGCGCTCGGCTACGACGCACCATCGCTGGTGGCGCTGCGCCGGCTGGCGCAGGAGCCATATGGCATGCTGCTGGTGACCGGCCCGACGGGCTCCGGCAAGACCACTACGCTCTACGCCGCGCTTACGGAGATCCACAACGGTCGCGACAAGATCATCACGATCGAGGACCCGGTCGAGTACCAGCTGCCGGGCATCCTGCAGATCCCGGTCAACGAGAAGAAGGGGCTGAGCTTTGCACGCGGCCTGCGCTCGATCCTGCGGCACGACCCCGACAAGATCATGGTGGGCGAAATCCGCGATCGCGAGACCGCCGAGATTGCCGTGCAATCGGCCCTGACCGGCCACCTGGTGCTGACCACCGTGCACGCCAACAACGTCTATGACGTCTTCGGCCGCTTCACGCACATGGGCATCGACCCGTACGCCTTCGTCTCCGCCCTCAACGGTATCTGGGCCCAGCGCCTGGTGCGCCTGAACTGCGCGCGCTGCGCCGAGACCTATCAGCCCGATGACGATGAGCTCGCGCGCGTATTCCTGACCCGCACACAGATCGAGGATTTCCGCTGCATGCGCGGCACGGGCTGCGGTGACTGCCGTGGCACCGGCTACAGCAAGCGCCGCGCCATCGCCGAGATCCTGATCCTGGACGACGAGATCCGTGAGCTGATCGTGGAACGGCGCCCGGTGCGGCAAATCAAGGAGGTAGCGCGCCGCAACGGCAGCCGGAGCCTGCGCGACGCCGCGCTGGCGCTCGTGCGGCGCGGCGAGACCACGTTCGATGAAATCAAGCGGGTGACGCTCCATGAATAGAATCGCCGGTGCGTTGCACATCGAACTCTCCTCCACGTGCCTGCGTGTCACGCGTACCACGCGCTGGCTGCGTCCCGTGCGCGAGTTCGTGGCGCAACGCGTGCTCGACGACGCGTCGCCCGATGCTGCGCTGCAGGCGCTGGCTGGCGTGCTGGCCGACGCGCACTGCACAGGCTTGCGTACCACGGCGGTGATCGGCAACGAATGGAGTCGCCTGTTCATGGCCACCGCGCCGCGCAATGCCGAAAGCCGGCGCGACTGCGACGCCGCCGTGCAACTGCGCAGCCTGCAGTTGTTCGGCGACAGCGCCAGTGCCTGGACCGTGCGTGCCGACCATGATGCGTCGCATCCATTCCTGGCCTGTGCCGTATCGGAACGACTGCTGGAAGGACTGCAGCGTATCGGCCACACGCAGCGGCTGACATGGATGTCGATCCGCCCGCAGTTTCTCGCCGCGTGGAACCGCTGGTGCGCCAAGCTGGAGCCCGGCGACTGGTTCGGCATGGTCGATGCCCATGCGCTGACGCTCGCGATGCTCGGCGACCGCCGGCTCGCCGATGTGCGTCGCCTGGCATTGCCATCGCAAGCGCTGGGTGACGGCACCTGGCCGCTCAATGTCGTGACGCGCGAAGCGCTGCGGCTGTGCATCGCGCCGCCCTCCCGCCTGCGTCTCTGCGGCGCGGTGCCGGCGGCATGGCTGGCACCGTCCGACAGCCCGCTCTGCGTGCCGCTCGATGCCGTCCGCGCGGAGGATGCGTCATGAAGCCCGTTCGGATCGACTTCGCACCGCCGACGCTCTACCGCTCGCTTGCGCTGGCGCGGCCGGTGACGTGGCTGGCCGTCGCGGCCGGCCTGGCGTTGTGCATCGGCGCAGCGGTAATGGCCCAGCGCAGCGCCATGCAGGCCAGTCATTGGGAAGCGAAGCGCCAGGCGGCCATTGTGCAGCATGCGCCCAGCCCGGCGCGCGCCACCACGCAACCCATTCCTGCCGGGCAGGCCACGGCCGTAAACGCCATGGTCGCGCGGCTCAATGTGCCGTGGCGCGACCTGTTCCGGTCGATCGAGTCGGCCACCACTGGCGAGCGCATCGCCCTGCTCGAAATCACGCCGGACCCCGCGCGGCACACGCTCAAGGGCACGGCTGAGGCCCGCAACAGCGAGGACATGCTGGCCTACATGACGCGGCTTGCGGCACAACCGTTCTTTACCAACGCCACGCTGACCAGTCACGAGATCAATCTGCAGGACCCTAACCGCCCACTGCGCTTCCAGTTCGCCGCGCAATGGCGCGACGTCCTCACCGAGGCCGCCGCCGGGCCGGTGACCGTCTCGGCCACCGTGGCCGGGAGGCAGCCATGAACCTGATGCCGATCCGCCGCGCGGGCCTGCATCTGGCCCTGCTCGCCAGCCGCACGCCACCGCTCGCCGCAGTGGCCACCGTGCTGTGCATCGGCGCGGCAGTGGCATGGGCATGGTGGATGCCGCATGCGCGGCAGGCGGCCACGCAGGCCGAGGCCACCCTGCGGCGCGCCGTTGCCGATGCCCGGCGCAACGGCGCCCGGCAGGAGCAGGCCTTGCGCAACGCGCCGCAGACCAGGCTCGCCGATTTCTACGCGGTGCTGGGCGATGCGCGGCGCACCGAGCTGCCGCTGGAAACGCTGTTCGCGCTGGCCAACGCCAATGGCCTGCAACTGGACAAGGGTGAATACAAGCGCAGCTATGACAGCCAGAGCCGCGTCTACAGCTATCAGGCACTGTTTCCGGTCAAGGGCTCGTACGTGGCGATCCGCCGCTTCTGCGAAGCCGCGCTGCGCGCGCTCCCGTATGCATCGCTCGATGAAATCGCGTTCCGGCGCGAGGGCGTCGCCAACGGTCAGCTGGAAGGCCGCCTGCGCTTCACGTTTCATCTCGCGCAGACGAGCGAGCCGAATAGCGTAGAGACGCGCCCCGAGCGCGAATCGGCAACCCCGGCCGTCGATGCCACGCCCGGCATCGTCGCCATGCAGGAGGTGCGGCCATGAAGCCCCGCCTGCTGATACTCGGTGGTGCGCTGGCCATCACCGTGGTGCTGGCGATCCTGGCGAACCGCGACCCCGCCGGCGCAGTCGTGGCTGCGGTGGAACGTGGGCCCGCCAGCGCTCAGCGCGAGCGGCCAACTGCCGCCGTCGCCACGGCCCAGGCACCGGGGCCGGCCACAGACGCGGGTCCGGCCGAGATTGCCGCGCTGCGCGACCGCAACGAACTGCTTGGCGGCGATGCACAGGGTCCGGCGTCGCTGTTTGCCAGCCATAACTGGACGCCCGCGCCACCGCCGCCGCCACCGGCGCCCGTGGTGGCCGGCCCGCCGCCAACGCCCACCGCACCGCCGCTGCCTTTCACCTATCTCGGGAAGAAGCTCGAGAACGGCAAATGGGAAGCCTATCTCGCCCGGGGCGGCGAGACCTACGTGGTCCACGAACAAAGCGTGCTTGATGGCCAGTATCGAGCCGAGGCCATCACATCGAACACGCTCACGTTGACGTACCTGCCGCTCAGGCAGACGCAGCGTCTTGCTATCGGGGGGGAATGATCATGACTGCCATCGCACAAGGCAACAACGGGGGCGCGCGCCTGCGGCGCTTGTGCGGTGCCGCCCTGGCCGCGGCGGCGTTGCTGCTTGGCGGTTGCGCCGCGCAGAAGGCCTACCAGACGGGGCAGGATCTCGCCGCCGAAGGCCGCAACGAAGAAGCGATGGCCAAGTACCAGGAAGCGCTGCAAATCGATCCGAACGATGTGCGCTACAAAGTCGGCTATGTGCGGGCCAAGGAACTGACCACGGCGGCCTACAACCAGCGCGCGGACCGCGAAGCCGCCGGCGGCAATGCCCAGATCGCCGAGGCCCTGTATCGCCGCGTGCTGACGATCGACCGTGGCAACGAGCGCGCCAGCGCCGGCCTGCGCGCGCTCGATGCCGCCCGCCGTGCGGCCAAGCCGGCAGCGAAGGTGGCGCCGACTGCCGCTGCGGCTGCGCTGGCCATCGAGAGCACGCCAAAGCGCGCGCCCTCGATGCTGGCCGCCGCGTACAAGATGCCGATTTCGATCGAGTTCCGCGATGTCACGCTCAAGCAGCTGTTCGAAGTGGTGTCGCGCTCGTCGGGCCTGAACTTCCTGTTCGACAAGGACGTGCGCACCGACCAGAAGGCTACCGTGTACCTGAAGAACAGCACCGTGGAGGCCGTGGTGTTCTACACGCTGCTGACCAACCAGCTTGAACAGCAGGTGCTCAACGACAACACGGTGCTGATCTATCCGAACACACCGAACAAGATCAAGGACTATCAGGAGCTCATGGTGCGCAGCTACCATCTGGCGAATGCCGATGCCAAGATGGTTGCGAACACGCTGAAGACGATCCTCAAGACGCGCGATGTGGTCGTCGACGACAAGCTCAACATGCTGATCGTGCGCGACAGCCCCGAGGCGATCCGGCTCGCTTCGCGCCTGATCTCGCTGCATGACGTGCCCGAGCCCGAAGTCATGCTCGAAGTGGAAATCCTCGAAGTCAAACGGGATCGACTGGTCAACCTTGGCGTGGCGTGGCCCGACAGCCTGAGCCTGACGCCGATCCCGTCGGTCGCCGGCGGACTGCTGACACTGCGCGACCTGACCCACCTGACCAGTTCCACGGTGGCAGCCGGTATCGGCCCGCTCACGATCAATGCTGGCGCCACCGAATCATCGGCCAGGCTACTGGCCAATCCGCGCATCCGCGCGCGCAACCACGAGAAGGCCAAGATCCTGATCGGTGACCGCGTGCCACTGATCACCACCACGTCCACCGCCACGGGCTTTGCGTCGGAGTCCGTGAACTATATCGACGTGGGCCTGAAGCTCGATGTTGAACCCGCCGTCCACCTGGACAACGACGTGGCGATCAAGGTAGCCCTCGAAGTCAGCAACATCGTCAACACCGTGACCACCAAGTCGGGGTCGGTGGCGTACCAGATCGGCACGCGCACGGCCAGCACGGTGCTGCGACTGCGCGATGGCGAGAACCAGGTGCTGGCCGGCCTGATCAGCGACGAAGACCGGCGCAATGCCAAGAAGATTCCAGGGCTCGGCGACCTGCCGATATTGAGCCGGCTGTTCGGCAGCTCGGCGGATGAAAAGCAGAACACCGAGATCGTACTGTCGATCACGCCGCGCCTGGTCCGCAATATCGAACGTCCCGAGACGTCGCTGACCGAATTCTCCGCCGGCACCGAGAACAGCCTGCGGCTGCGTCCCGACGAGATGATCGTCCCGGGCGCACGGGCGCCGCTGGTGGCGATCAACGGCAGCCCGGCACCGGCCGCGCAGCAGCCCATCGCCGTTCCGGCCGCAAACCCTGCGGCACCCGCCGCGGTGACCGCTCAGGGTCCGCGCACCTCGATGCCGTCGGTGCGCGGCGGCAGGGCCGTGGCGGCGGCACCGGCTCCCGCGTCCGCGCAGATGATCCAGGTCGTTGCCCCGGCGCCGCAGACGCCGGCTGCCGAAGCCGCGATGCCGTCCGGGGACGCACCCGCCCCACCGCCGGCACCGCCAGCCGAACCCGAAGCCGCCATCGGCGGTGGCAGCGCGCAACTGAGCTGGGACGGCGTGCAGCAGTTGAAGGTTGGCGACACCTTCACCCTGCAACTGGCCATGCAGTCGGCGCAGGCCGTGACCAGCGTGCCGGTGGCCATCACCTATGATCAGAAGGTGTTCCAGGCCAGCGATGTGGTGGAAGGCAGCTTCCTGCGCCAGGGCGGTGCGCCGACGAGCTTCACGAGCAAGGTCGATGCCGGCGGGCAATTGCTGATTACCGGCACGCGCACCGACAACAGTGGGGCCAGCGGCAACGGCAGCTTCGCCAGCATCCATTTCCGCGCGCTCGCGCCGGCCAATGCGTCGGCCATCCAGGTACTGGCCGCCGCGCCTGTCGGCATCAAGGGGGCCGCCGTGTCCGCACGGGCACCCGCGCCCCATGTGGTGCAGGTGCAGCCCTGAACGCCGAGATCCGCATGCACACCGTCCCCAAGCGCCCGCGCGGATTCACCCTGATCGAGCTGCTCGTCACGCTGGCCATCCTGGGCGTGCTGGCCACGCTGACCGTGCCGCTCGCGCAAGTGGCGATGCAGCGCACCCAGGAGCAGCAGTTGCGGCATGCCTTGCGCGAGGTCCGCAATGCGATCGATGCCTACAAGCGCGCGAGCGACGAAGGCCGCATTCCGAAGCCGCCCGGCGCCACCGGCTACCCGAGGGATCTCGACCTGCTCGTCGAAGGCGTGGTGGACCAGCGCAGCCCGACGCGCGCCAAGCTCTACTTCCTGCGCCGCGTGCCGCGCGACCCGCTGGCGAGCGATCCGACCCAGCCCGAAGCCGCCACCTGGGGCAAGCGCAGCTACGCCAGCGAAGCCACCGCGCCGCAGGAGGGCGAGGACGTCTACGACATCTTCAGCCGTTCGACGCAGATCGGGCTGAACGGCGTGCCCTACGCGAAATGGTGACTCCGATGCCCATGCCCATGCCCAGCCGTCGCCTTCGCCCCCTTCACCGCCTTCGCCAAACGCGCGGCTTCACGCTGGTGGAACTGCTGGTGGTGCTGGCCATCGTGGCGCTGTTGCTGACGCTGGCGGTCCCGCGCTACTTCCACAGCATCGACCAGGCGCGCGAGACGATCCTGATCGACAACCTGGCCACCGTGCGCTCGACCATCGACAAGTTCTATGGCGACACCGGACGCTATCCCGACTCGCTCGAAGAACTCGTCGAGAAGAAGTACCTGCGCACGCTGCCGTTCGATCCCGTGGCCAACAGCAGCACCGCGTGGGTCCTGATTCCCCCCGACGATGCGGGCCGTGGCCGTGTCTACGACCTGCGCAGCGGCGCGGGCGGCAGCGGGCGCAGTGGCACCCCGTTCGTGGAGCGCTAGATGGCACGATACAGCGCGCGCGTTGCGGGATTCACCTACGTTGGCGTGGTCCTGATGATGGCCGTGCTGGGGCTGGCCGCCGTGGCCACCGTGCGGCTTGGCGCCATCGTGGAGCGACGAGCCGCCGAGGAAGAACTGCTGGCCATCGGCAACGAGTTCCGCGATGCGTTCATCAGCTATGCCAATGCCACGCCACCGGGCCTGCCGCGCACACCGTCCAGTCTCCAGGCGCTGCTGAAGGACCCGCGCTTTCCCGAACCACGCCGCCACCTGCGCCGGATCTACCCCGATCCGCTGACCGGCGACGATGCATGGGCGACCGTCGCGGCGATACCGGGCCCCGGCATCATGGGCGTCTACAGCACCGCCGGGGGCAAGCCGATCAAGATCGGCAACTTCGACCTGCGCTTCCAGGATTTCGACGGCAAGACCAGCTACACGGACTGGAAATTCATGGCGCCACCGGAAGTCATTACGCCGGCAGGCAAGGCCGCACCGCTTGCGGGTGCCTTGCCGCAACAACAGCCGCAACAACAGCCGCAGCCGCAGTTGCAGCCACCACGTCCCGGAGTATCGCGATGAGACGCGCCATCGCAACATCGCTTGCGACGCTGCTTGCGGCACTGGCTGGCAACCCTGCCACTGCGCAGACGCTGGCCGGGCAGACCTGGATCGTCGGGCTGCCCTGCGACCAGGTATCGGTGCAGACCGTGATCGACAACCAGCCGCAGCAAATCATCGGCATCGCCTGCCGGCAACCCGACGACCACTGGCTGTTCGTCGACACCGCGCCGGTTGCGGTCAGCCTGTTCGGGCCAGTCGGGAACAAGAGCGGCAACGCAAGCGATGGCGCGGCGGAAGCTGGCGCCCCGCCGGTGACGTTCGGTCTGCAATCGCCGTTCGGTTACCGGGACTGGCTGCGCGCGGCACCGCAGCGCCAGCCGAAGGGCGCCCGGCCGTACGGTCAGAACACTCAGAACAGTCAGAACAGTCAGAACAAACGGTATGGCCAGAGCGACCGCTATGGCGCGAAGCCGCAGGCGCCCCGCAAGTACTCGCCGCCATGAGACCGACAAACCATGAGACCCACGAACCATGAGCTCGACCAAAGAAAAGCGCGACCCCGCGGATCGCGCTTTGCACAACATGACGACGCTCCTGCAACCTGTACTGGCTAATTGTCCCGCTTGATACGACTCGCGATGATGATATTGCCCGACGTCCTGCCCTTCACTTCGAGCCGCATGCCGACAGCGAGATCTCCGGCGCCGCGCGGCAGCGTGGCGTTGTCGAAGACCGTTTCGCTGCTCCATTGCACACGCAGGCCGCCGACGTTTACCGAGAAGATCTGCGCGGTGCGGTCGATCGACACGATGTTAGCGTGGATCTCGTTAGCCTCGTTCGCCTGCTGGCGCTCGTCTTCGACGTTGACGTCGGCCGCCACGAGCACGCCGCTGCTGACCGTGCCCTTGACCTCGACCCGCGCGCCCACGACCGGCGTGCCGCGCACCGTGGCCGTCGACGGCACCGTCACGCGCAAGCCGGAGAGGTCGAAGTCCGTCGCCGAACGCAGCGCCGTGACCACGCCTTCCAGTTCCGCGCGCTGGCCCTGCACCACGGCAGGCACCAGCGTCGTGCCACGCACACGGGTCGCGGTGATCGCGGTCGGCCCGGTCTGCGTGCCTTTCACGCGTACCACGCCGCCGTTGGCGATGCCCGATGGCAGGTTGTCGAGCACGGCCGGCGTGTACTGCACCGTGATGCCGTTGATCGTGAAACTGCTGGCACCGGCGTTGCGCACGATGCCGGTGAGCCGGATTTCCGTTCCGGGCGACTTGCGCTCGACCCGCGTCGCCTTCACGCTCGTGCCGTTGGCATCGGGCAGGCCGTGGACCTCGACGATGTCGTTGACGGCCAGGCCCGACAGTCCGCTGAAGCTGTTGTGGCCATCGAAGACGGTCGACGGCGCGACAGTGATGGCCACGCCGAGCACCACGAAGCTGCCGCCCGAACTATTGATCGATGCCACCGGGCCCTGCACGAAGCTGCGCGAGGCGATCGCGGTGGCGCGGCCGGTCGGGCCGTCGTTGTCGCGCGCGCCCTGCACTTCCACGACCATGCCAAGGCGCAGGTCGTCGGCACCGGCATTGGGGTTGTCATCGAGCGTGTTGACGGCGCCGCTGTTGTCGATGCGCACGCCGTTGACGAAGATGCTCCCAAAGCCGGTGATCGGCCCGCTGAAGGCGGTGGGCGACGTAGTGGCGGCGGGCGTGGCCGGCGCGGCCGGCGTGCTGTCGCCCCCTCCGCCGCCGCAGGCCGCAAGCCATACGGCCAGCGCGACGGCGGCGGCCATCTTTGATGCAGGCCCCGTCATCGGGTATCGAACTGCGGCACTGGTCGTCATGATCTGCACTCCTTGCTGTCGCGGGTTGCCCGTCTGCCACGGCGCGCCAGAGGCTCCCGTGCGCCGCATGCATGCTGCTGCCATGCCAAGAAAAAGCCCCGTAGCACCTGGGGGAGGCAAGCGCTATGGGGGCGGCGATCCGGCGCCGCCCTGGGATGCCCGGAGGCCGATATCGCACGAAGCCGCTGCTATCGCATCCGTGCAAAGGCGCCGTACTGGCCTGCCTGCCGAGGGCCTTGCGCTCCGGATAGGGCTTTGTACTGACTATACGCGGCGGCCCTCGCGTCCGACACGGCCGGTGCGCGCGACTTTGGCGCGGCGATGGTCCGGACCGAATCCGACGATGGTCCATAGGTTTTCCACACTTGCATTGCTAGGCTTTGAGGGAGCGTCATCATGAAGGGAGTCCGTATCTTGAGAGTCCTCGCCGATATGAGCCTTTCGCGGCAATTCCTGGTCACCAGCCTGCCCGTGGTGGTGCTCGTCGTGGTGGTGATCGGCACGCTGGTGGCGCGCGAGGTCAAGAATGGCGTGGTCAACCGTGTCGGCGGCGTGACCGGGCTCTACGTGGAGAGCTTCGTGGCCCCTCACGCCCAGACACTGCTCGCCGCCGACGACCTGACCGACCAGGACAGGCACGAACTCGGCAAGCTGCTCGACAATACCCCGCTGGGCGAACGCATCGTGGCATTCAAGGTGTGGCGCCCCGACGGCCGCATCCTCTACAGCCGCAGCCCCGAGACGGTCGGGCGCAAATTCCCGATCGAGGACGGCCTGCGGACCGCGCTCGAAGGCAGCGTGCAATCGAAGATCAGTCCGCTGGACAGCGACGAGAACGAGGTGGAAGCCGGCCGCTGGAAGCAGCTCATCGAGACCTACGTACCGATCCGCGGCAACGGCACGGGCAAGGTCATCGCCGTGGCCGAGTTCTACCAGCAGACCGACGAAGTGGAGCACGAAGCGCGGGTGGCCCAGCGTAATAGCTGGGGCGGCGTGGCCGGTACCGTGCTGGCGATGTACCTCTCGCTGTTCTGGCTCGTGCACCGTGGCAGTCGTACGATCGATCGTCAGCGCGAGGAACTGCGCAACAAGGTCACGCAGCTGTCTGGGCTGGTCCGGCAGAACGAAGCGCTGCACGATTGCGTCCGGCGCGCGGCGTTTCGCAGCACCACGGTCAACGAACGGCAGCTGCGCCAGATCTCGTCGGACCTGCACGATGGGCCAGGGCAGGACATGAGCCTGGCGCTCATGCAGATCGAGTCGCTGCTGCACGACCACGTGGGAGCGCGGCACGTGGACTCCACGGCCGTCACGGCCCCGGTCGCCTCGGTCGCCGCTACCACACCTACGGCCTCTGCCACCATGGAGTCGGTGCGCGCCTCGCTCAAGTCCGCGCTGGCGGACCTGCGTGCGATCTGCGGCGGCCTTCGCCTGCCCGATATCGAACCGCTGACACTGGCCGAGGTGACCAATCGCGCCGTGCGCGATTACGAACGCAAGTCAGGGGCCACCGTCATCCAGGATATCGGCATCGCACAGGAGCAAGGCCCGCTGCCAGTGAAGATCGCCTTGTACCGGCTGTTGCAGGAATCGTTGTCCAACGGGCTGCGCCACGCGGGCGGCACCGGCCAGCGCGTGGAGATTCGCACGGAAAACGACAACCTCATCATCCGCGTCACGGACACGGGCTGCGGGTTCGATCCGGCCGTTGCCGCACTGAAAGGCGGCCAGGGCCTGGTTGGCATGCGCGAGCGCGCCGAACTGCTCGGCGGCGCATTCCAGGTCATCAGTTCGCCGCGGCAAGGCACGGTGATTCACGTGAGCCTGCCGCTCAACACACCGGAGATGCAAGATGGCTGACTTCGTGCAGGTTCTCGTCGTCGACGATCACCCGCTGTTCCGGCAGGGTGTGGTGCAGGCTCTCAACGGCTTTGACACGTTTCGCGTGGTCGGCGAAGCGTCGTCGGGGGAAGAAGCGCTGGCGATGAGCCGGGAGCTGCTGCCCGACCTGGTGCTGCTCGACGTCAGCATGCCAGGCTGGAGCGGGCTGGAAACGGCCGAGAGGATCGCCACGGCATGCCCCGCCAGCGTGATCGTGCTGCTGACCGCTTCCGAGGACCATGACACGCTGCTTGCGGCGTTCAAGGCCGGAGTCCGTGCCTATGTGCTGAAGGGAATCTCCGCGCAGAAGCTGCACGCGGTGCTGCTCTCGGCGCTCAGCGGCGAGATCTATGTATCGCCGCCGCTGGCCACGGAAATCCTGGCCTCGCTGACGCGCGAACCCGCACCCGACCCGCTGCAGGAGCTGACCGATCGCGAAAAGGAAGTCCTTGGCATGATCGGCCTCGGGCTGACCAACCGCGAGATCGGACAACGCATCTGCCTGTCGGAAAAAACCATCAAGCACTACGTGACGAACATCCTGCAGAAGCTGCAGGTACGCAGCCGCGTGGAGGCCGCGCTGCTGTCCCAGCGCGAGCGGCACGCCGTGCAACGCTAGGTTCGCTCCCCACACACCCTCGTTGCATCGGGCGCCGCACGGCGCCCGTTCGCGCTTCTGGCGGCGCAATCTGGTGCGGTCTTCCGCTGGCGCGCTTCCGATCTCGCATCGTACGATCCCTGTATAAACATACAGTCCGTCGCAATGCGACGCGGCGCTATAACGATATCTCAAAGAACGAGATTGACGACTTATCGATAAGCGATACACACCGCCAGGATCATGTCATTCCGTTGCCGTCTGACCCAGGCCCTGTTCGAAGGCAAACGTGTTCCGCAGTTCGTCAACTTCCGGTCCGGCTGGCCGCAAGGCGTGTGTCTTGATGTGCGAGGCGGGAGTACGCTTGGCCGGGCCGCGGGAATCGAGGTGGCCATTTGCATCTCCCCAGCCCCCCATTGGTTGGGTTATCGATTTTCCCGGACTTATTGCATAAAGAGCTAGAATTGCGATGCTTTAGATTTCGAGTCAGAAATCCATCGCACTAAAAATTAACAATAAGATTGAAGGGAAATAATGAAAACGATGAGTAAGTTTTTTGCCAGCCTCCTGCTGGCAGGGTCTCTTGCCGCCTGCGGCGGCGGCGGCAGTGACGACGGTGGCGGCAGCTCGCTGAGCATCAATGCCACGGGCAGCGCGCCACAAGCGACGAGCGTCGGGACAGGCCAGACCGCGTCCATCAATGTCAAGTCGGGCGACTTCATCACGCTGCAGGCGGCCGAGCCGGTCAAGTGGCAAGCCGTGATTACCAGCACCAAGACGACGGTTACCAACCAGACGCTGACGGACACGGTATGGTCCGGCAACCTGATCAGCCCAGACGGTGACAACATCGTTCTGACGGCCGCACTCGCCAGCAATCCGAACAAGGTATTTACGCTGAAGCTGGCGGTTGCCGCATCGACGCGTTATTCGGCGATTACGCCAACGGTCGGCGAGGTAACGACGTTCAAGGAAACCTCGGTAACGATCGGTGGCACCAGCAACGTCAGAAACATTGCCTACACGACTTCGGCCGTCAACAACGGCGTGTTCACCATCAATGCCGTGAATCTGGCCGACAACTCGGCTTTCCGCAACTACACGCAAGATGGCGATCGCAATCGTCTGACCCAGACCAACCCGGCGACCAACAACGTCTGCACGTATACGCCCAAGCGTGACCTGTACAATTTCCCGCTGTATGTGGGCAAGACGTGGAACAGCACGTGGCAATACGCTTGCCTGGTGGGCGGCGTACCTGGTTATCATGAAAACGCCAGCGTGGTGGGCAATGTGGAAGGTATCGAGTCCGTTACGACGGCTGCCGGTACGTTCAATGCACTGCGTATCAGCTATGTGATCTCGTACGCCAACTTGAACGATCCGGCTGGCTTCACGACCTATAACGAAACCATCAAGACATGGTGGTCGACGGAGCTGGGTCGTATTGTGAAGTGGCAAGATACCTATGGCTATCCGACCGGCTTCTCGGATCCGACTTACCTGAGGACATACACGCAGGAACTGACCAGCGTGAAGTAACAGAGCGAGCTGGCCATTCGGATTGTTGACAAAGGTCACCCTGGTACAGGGTGGCCTTTGTTCATCATGGCGTGATGCTAAAGACGCCAATGCCTACCAAAGCGGACGGTTGCGCTACGTTGCCGGTTCCATACAACGGTGCCCATTCCGCCCAGGATATTTACTATGCAGGACGGAGGCGTGCGCAAGTACGACAGCGTCTTTGCCAACGATCTCAGCGAGGCCTATCGACACGACTTGAACGCCTTGTGCCGCCGTTGCCTGACGGAGGTAAATGAGATTCCCCAAGCGGAGTTTTCGCGACAGGAACTCCTGAGCGTCGAAATCTTCCGGCGGCGGTTGAGCGAGTGTATCGAGCAAGAGCGCTATCGCTGGTATCTGATGCCGATCAATCCAGCCGGTGGCTGGTCTGCGGCATTTCCGGTGATCGGCTCTGGCAGGGGCAGCCACCCGTTCAAGACTGTGCGCAATCTTCTACTCGCGGTTGCCCTTGGTGGACTTGTCGCCTGCGGAGACGGCAAGCCATCTGAATCCGACACAAAGAAAGCAGTCGCAGCCAAGTTTGATGGCTGCAAATCCATCAGCCTGTCGGATTTCAAGCAGATCGGTGATGCTGCTCAAGGCAACAACGTCAGCCTTTACTTCGTTCAGGCAACGTACGAACTAAGTTTGAGGCTGGACAAGGACCAGATCGATCGCTTGAAGGACTCAAATCAGATGATCAACGTGCGAAATGACATCAAGCGTGACTGCCCGCAGGTTCCGGATGACAAGATCTACATCCTGGTGACTAAGGGAGCGGATGGTAGTGGGAAGAACGCGGTGACATTCGACCACCAGAACATGTGGCTTGTCAGGACCGACAACGGGTGGCAATTGAGAGACGGTCTCTGAGGCAAACTTCGAGGCGTGATCATCGCGGTAGTATTGCAAGACCTAGACAAGGCGCGGTTTCGCGGAGCCAAGATGACGTCGCCCCTGCCCCCTGTTTTCCTGCTGGACGCTCTCCTGCGTGGCATGCTGCTGGCGCTGCTGGCCTTGCTTGCCTGGGCGTTCGGACGTGACCGGCCGGCCCTGCCGGCCGTGCGGACGGGCGTGGCACTGGCCGTTGGACTGGCCGTGCAGACGGCAGGGGCGATGCCGTGGTTCGAGCAAGCGGCGCCACGGCTGCTCCAGGCGCCAATCGTTGCCGTATCGGTGGGCAATGCCGTGATGTTCTGGATCTTCGTGCAGGCGTTGTTCGACGACGCCTTTGGCTTCAGGCCGGTTCACACGCTTGCGTGGGGCGCAACCGCCGGGCTCGGCGGGCTGAACTGCGCGGTGCTCGCGCACAGCGGCACGGCAATCGCACTATTCACGATGGGCTTGCAGCGCGCGGTGCCGCTGCTGTTCGCCCTGTTGACCGTGCAAGCGGCGGTGGCGGGCTGGCGTGTCGATCTGGTTGAAGGCCGTCGGCGCTTGCGTGGCTTCATCGTGGTCGCCGGCGTCGCCTATACGCTGCTGCAACTCGCCGCGCGGCTTGCCTCTAGTGGCGGCCGACTATCGGCGGCGGGCGCCACGCTCGATACGGCGATGCTGCTGTGCATTGTTGCGCCGCTGGCATTCTCGATGCTGCGTATGACCCGCTCGGAACTGTTCCCTTCACCCCGCCCGACACCCGCCCCTGTCCTGCCCGCTCCGATTTGCCTGCCCCGCCCGTTCATGCCGGGGGTGCAGTGGTAGACACCGCGCAGCCGTGCGTCGCGGATGAGCACGAGCAGGCGCTGGTGGACGCCCTGCTGCGCCTGATGTCCGACGAACGCGCCTATCGCCGGGAAAATCTTAGCATCGCAAGCCTGGCTGCCCAGCTCGCCGTACCAGAATACCGGCTACGGCGCTTGATCAACCAGCGTTTGGGGCACCGCAATTTCAATGCCTTCGTCAACGGATTCCGGCTGGAGGAAGCACGCGCCGCGCTCAGCGATCCAGCATGCCGCACGCTACCGGTCTTGACGATTGCCCTGGAGGCTGGCTTCCAGTCGATCGGCCCATTCAATCGCGCCTTCAAGGCGGCCACGGGCTCCACGCCCACCGAATTTCGCAGAGAAAAGCTGGCCGATTTCTGAAATCGGCTAGCCGGAAGCCTTCACCGTTCACTTTCGGCGAGACGCAAGGTGTGCCGCCGCACATGCTTCAGACACCGGGGGATGGTCCCCTGCCAATGACGAGGGTTCCGATGCGCATGTTTCGTTGGGTCAGCCTGGCGCTGGCATTGCTGTGTGGTGTTGCTCGCGCCTCGATGGGCTTGAGCGAGTTGCCGGCCACCACCGAAGACGGTCCGGTAACCGTGTATTACCCATCGAGCGACGCGAGCCAACCCGTGCGGCGGGGACGATTCATGCTGGACGTGGCGGCGGAAGGCCGCGCCGTGCCGGGCAACGGGAGGCTGGTTGTCATCTCGCACGGATCGGGCGGCTCGCCCTGGGTGCATGCCGACCTGGCACGAGACCTGGTGGAGGCCGGATTCATCGTTGCCATGCCGCAGCACCGGGCGGACAACTACCTGGATGGCAGCGACCCCGGCCCCGACAGCTAGACGATCCGGCCCGCGGAGGTGTCGCGCGCGATCGACGCGATGGGACGCGACTCGCGTTTCGCCCCCATGCTCCGACTCGACAAGGTGGGCGTGTTCGGCATGTCCGCAGGTGGTCACACCGCGCTCAGCCTGGCCGGTGGTCGCTGGTCGCCGGCCCGCTTCATGCAGCATTGCGACGAGCATATCGCGGAAGATTTCCAGTCCTGCGTCGGATTGATCACAAGATTGACCGGCGGCCTGCTGGACGGGCCGAAAAAGTGGGTGGCCCTGCGTGTGATCCACCACCGCTTCAATGACGATATCCCGCGCACCGCGGCCGACCCCCGTATTGCCGCAGCGGTAGCCGGTGTGCCTGCCGCAGCCGATTTCGACATGAGCTCGCTGGCCCGGCCAGCGGTGCCGCTTGGCCTGGTGACGGCCGAGCAGGATCGCTGGCTGATCCCGCGCTTCCACGCAGACCGCGTGCTCGCGGCCTGCCAGACCTGCGAGCATATCGCTGACCTGCCCGCGGGCGGGCATGGCGCGCTGTTATCGCCGCACCCACCTGGCCTCGATGGGCTTGTGGGAGAGCTGCTCAATGATCCGCCGGGATTTGACCGCGCCGACGTCACCGAGGCCAACCGCAAGATTGCCGTGTTCTTCGAGAGGCACTTGCTACCTTGATCATTTACGGGCGTAGGAACTGTCGAGGGGCCACAGCGGCGCGGATGCGAGTCTTCAGTACGTCCCCGGCGATCTCAACGCGGCTTTGACGGGCTTCGCAATGTCAGCACGGGTTGCGCGCAGGCTTGGCATGTGAGTGTGCCACCGCGCGTTACTGGCAGGCGTCGAACAAGCCTCGATGGAGGAACCCGCGGAGTGCTCCGAGGCGGTCGGCGTGTTGGGGGCTATGGCGATTGATCGGCCGGGATGCCCAGCGGGGCTGGGGGATGCACAGTCAAACGGGATGCTGGATAGAGCCTGGTGCGGTGACGAGGCAGTCCAGTCGCGCGATCGTGAGGATGAAGCGGACGTGCGAGGGGCTGCGCGAAGCGCGCAACTATCAAAGCCTGCTGCCCCGCAACGCCTTAACGCCGGCGTCAACTTTCCGGCGCCGCGTTTCCATGACGCGGTTGGAGCACCAAGTCGGCCGCCTCCTCAGCATCTTTGAGGAGCGTCTTGCGCGGCGTGCCTAACTGCGCACGCATGGTCAGCCCACGCGCTAGATCCGTGACTTGGGTTGCGCGCGCGGCTACGGGAAAGTCAGATGGGATTTCTCCCGCGCTGATCCCGTCCCGGAAACGGCGCTCCACCAGCGCCGCGCCGCCCGCGACCGAGCTCTGCAGAAACCGCTGAACCTCAGCGTCGTTCACAAGCGGGGCGACGCACACCAGAAGGCAGCCCCGGGCCGACCCTTTCTCGGTCGCACTTTCAACGGCGTACCGCAGAAAGCCCTCGATCGAGTCGCGCAGACTCTGTGGCGAGAGGAGTGCCTTCGCGGCTGACTCGCCCTTCCGTTCTGCGTACGCCTTAAGGACGCGCAAGAATATCGCCCGCTTGTCCCCAAAGACGGCATACAGGCTCGGCCGTCCCACACCCATCCCGGCGACGAGATCGTCAATCGTCACTCCGTCGTAGCCTTTCGACCAGAACACCTGAGTTGCCTTTTCCAGCGCCCCCGTCTCGTCGAAGCTGCGCGGCCGGCCCCGCGACCTGGCGGTATTTTGAATCATTTGGTTCAAAACTCCTTGACAACGTTTATCCCACGAATATATAACCGAATAGTTCGAAATTAGCAAGCCGTCCGCGGCCTCGCGTGGCCTCGCGACTCCACCTTCCCCCTTCATCACTGAGATGTCCATGGAACATTCGATCGCTCTCGTCACCGGCGCCACCTCCGGGCTTGGTCATGCAGCAGCCCGCATTCTTGCCGGAGAGGGCTGGCGCGAGATCATCGTCACCGGGCGCAGCCTGGTCCGGATCCAGGAAACTGCCGCTCAGCTCGCGGCGGAAGCCGAAAGACAGGTCTTCACGCCGCTGGAGTTGGAGTTGGACACGCCGTCCAGCGTTCAGTCCGCCCTCGCCGACCTCGTCAAGCGAGGTCGGCCGATCGATTTCCTGCTGCTCAATGCCGGGATGGTTCCAGGTAATAAGCGCGTGCTCACCGCTGCGGGCGTCGAGGCTTCTCAGGCCCCGCTAATCGGCCATCATCAATTGACCGTCGGGTTGCTCCGCGCCAACCTGCTGAGCCCCAACGCGCGGATCGTTATCGCCAGCGCGGAACCTGCCCGAGGGGGCGTACCCCTGTTCAGATACACCTACGTGGAGGCACTCGCTGCCAAATACCACCAGGGCGACCTGACCGCTGCTATGGAAGCCCTGCTGCGCAATGGGCCGAACGTGAAGTACGTGCCCAACAACGCGTATGCCGACGCGAAGCTCATTATCGCTTGGTGGGTCGCGGCCCTGGCGCGCCGGCTTCCCTCCGGCATGGCCGTGTACGCTGTCTCGCCCGGTGCGGCGACCGGCACCAAGGTGGCGCGAAACGCTGGCCCGGCGTTGAAGTATCTGTTTATCCCGATCGCTAACCTCATTCCCGGCATGAATCAGACGCCGGAGACAGCGGCCCGTCGGTACCTCCAGGCGTCGGAGTTCGGAACCGACGTCTCAGGCCAATTCTTCGCCTCGGCTCAAGGGAAGTTCACAGGCCCGATTGAGGCGCAGCGCCACCCACACATCCACGATGGCGCTAACCAAGAAGCCGCGTGGCAGGCCGTCGTCAACGTCTCTGGAATCGGCTGGTCATATCCAGTGTCTTCTAGCGCGGCGTCTTGAAGCGACGCCGGTCGCGGCAAAATGGTCGCAGTGACCACAATCGACAGGCGATTGCGGAGCTACATGGGCGTCCACAGGGTCCTGCCGATTTTTGAAGGTAAAAAGGTTGTGATCATCGGCGGCACGAGCGGCATGGGCCTCGATTAGAGCCATCTGGCTTCACAGCGATCCAGCCTGAGAAATGCCCACGGGGCCGCTGCTGATCCCACGCAGCATCCCCGGAATTCGGCACCGAGCCAAGTAAGATGGACTGAAGAACTCGTTGTCGTCCATCTTCCAAGCGGTGAAATGGACACGGTATCGGAGCCATGGGCCGCGCCCGATAGGGGATTCGGATGTATCCATCGTTCCGAACCACTCCGTATCGGAACCTTGACCATCCTCCCGCATCACGCCGAGCAACGATTCTCCGAACTTTCTGCTGGCCCGTTACGAGGCGATCGGGCAGTACCGGCAACGAACACGTAACCCGGCCGGCGGCGCTCCTGCTGCGGCTGACCAACCTAGCCTTAGCGCTAGCGCTAGCCGTTGATTTCGCTGGAAATCCGTTTGACCCAATCTTGACCCGGCCAATTTTGCATTCCGAATCCTCATGCTGATAAGAAAAGTTATTGGCATTGACCTGGTCCCGCGAGAACGCGTGCCGCGGTACTTTGGGCGATAAGCGATCAATGAAAGCGCGAGCCTCCCCTACCGTCTCCAGGGCGAGCGCCGCTTTGACCTCGGCGTCATCGAATCCGGCTTTCTGTGCATAGATTGCCGTCGACGTGACGATTGCCGCTTTAGCCAACGGCGCTAGCGGCGTCGAAGCCTGTTGGTTGAAGCCTGCCTGATTTGCGATCCAGCGACCGCAATCGAAATCTGCCAACTCCAGCGCGCGCCGCGCATCGGTGGCCAAGCTCGATCGCCTGCTCCTGGTAAGGCAACCCCGAAATGGCAAGGCACCTGGCTCGCCGGATCCGGCGCGCACCGGTCGTTACCTGGGCTGTTCAGGCCCGCTCCAACCGATACCCGTAGTTATAGATCGTCGACACCACAAGACCATTCTTCGGCCTCAGCACGAGACTCGAGCGCAGCTTGCTCACGTAGGTCGCTAGGGTCGCGTCATACTTGCGGTCTACCCCGCCCCAGATCCGCTTGATCATCACGTCTTTCGACACGATCCGGCCCACGTTCTCGAACAGCATCAACGCCAGGTCGAATTCACGCTGCGACAGCGCCACCTGCTTACCGTCCACGGTCGCGACCTGCGATCCGATATCGAGCGCGAACTTGCCGATCTCGACTGTTTTCGCGCGCTGCGTCTCCGGGTAGTACTTGCGCGCCTGCGCGCTCACGCGCGCGATCAGTTCACGCTCGCGCAGCGGTTTGATCAGGTAGTCGTCGGCGCCCTGGTTGAGGCCGAACACGATATCGTCTTCGCCGTCGTGCTGCGTCATCATGACGATGGGCAGCGTGTCGGCGAACGTCTCCCGCGCCCACCGCATGACCTCGATGCCCGATTTGCCCGGCACAAGCTGGGCTAGGCGCTGATGACCAACGTCGCAATTTGCGGCCCGGCACAATCTGGATTGATCCTGACCTCCTCGAACGAGCGGCTCCCAATGGCCGGACGCTGACGACCACAGTAGGCGGCCGAAACCCACAACCCGCAACCCGCCGGGCCACATCAGATGTGAAATACAAGGCACCCGCACCCGAGCGAGAAGCGCTTCATCCTGCAACGGCACGCCCTTATCTCGGATTGCCCGCCTGTTGTCAGGCAAACTCACTGACAGCTTCGCCAGCCAGCGCGACTTCCGTTTCGTCGGTCACCCTGCTTTCCGCTATCGCGTTGTCGCCTTCGGAAACTATGTCGCCCAGACCGATGACGACCGTGATATTCGGCGTCCAGTTCTTGCGGTCGGTGCTGACCTCGGCAAACGTGGTCACCGTGGCGGTATAGCCCTGCGTTCTGAGGTCGTCGGCTAGCCGTTGCGCGCGCGGTTCCAGCGCTGCTTGCGGATTGTCTTCGTTGATGTCGAGTACCAGCCTGGTCTCGAATTCTTCCTTGCCCTTCTGAATTGCCGTTTGCATTGCCTTGAGTTGCTTGTTCGCGAGCGCGACTAGCTTGCTGTACCTGGATTCTTCCTGGCTGGCGCGCAGTGCCTTGGCGGCGTTGATGATTTCGGTGCGGTCCACAAACATGATTGCCTTTCGAAGTGGGGGGAGAAAGCGCAGGCGCCGCACGGGCTTGACTCCAGGAGCCAGTTTTTCCGGGAGGCGACGACAACTGTATAAATATACAGTGTTTGCCGGCTAGCCGGCAAGGAGTACAGGGTGAAATTCCCTGACGGCAGAAGATCTGGCGAATCGCGCTATGGTTGCCGCGTCTAGACTAAAAGCGGCGTGGCTCCGAAGTGATTGAGTCCCGCACATGGTGGGAGCGCACGATACCTCCCCAGGCTCCGGCTGAGGCTGGGGAGCCCGATGCAGGCCGTTATGCAAAGTCCGCCGCGAGCAACCGGCCGCTCAAGTCCAATCGTCACGAAGACCAAGTTGAGAGGAGCCGACAGGCGCCTTACGACCCCGAACAGCCGTTCAGACCGCCCCGCTGCAACGGCCGCTTCCAGAGAGCAACCGCCGCTCGTTATCGCGTGTAAACGGGCTGGCTCATCAGCGGCTGGGCGGACGCCTACTACTTCTCGGCGGAACGGATAGTGTTTCCGGCCGGGACGGGCAGGTTCATCCGCTGGGCACCGCAATCGCGCTGCCGCCGTTCGGGCAGAAGGCAGGCGCCGCCCCGGTCCCGTTCGGCTTCATGCAAATGGGCTGCGCGGCCCCGCCATGGAGTTGTCTCTGCGCAGGTTGTGGCCGCCTATTTGGCCTTCTTTATCGTCCTGGCGGCCAGCTTGCCGTTGTCGCCGCTGGCGTTCTGGCGATCGGCAGGTCGCTGAACGCCAGAAGTGTGCCGGTCATGCGAAGAAGTGTTTGCTGTTGTGGACACGCTCAGTGACGCGAGGATCGCGTCGCGGCAAACCGCCAGGATTTCGTCGGCCAGCGGCGAGTCGTCCGGACAGGCACGCGACATGACGATGGCGCCCACCACGTGCGCCAGTGTGTCGAGAGACCGGGCTCGCGTCCGACCCGGATCGGCTCCGTCCGAAAGAGTGTCCTCGGGCGTCAGCGCAGCCAGCAGGCTCTCAATGCCAGCCGCGAACGCGGTCCGAACCGCTTCTGGTTGACGCGCGGCATCCCCGCCTAGTGCGGCCATTGTGCAACCGGTAGCGCGGGTGTCGCGGTGCTCGCGAGAAAGGTAATGCTGCACGAACTCTGGGGCGTTTACACCCGCGCTCAGTGCCACCGTCTGCGCGATGCCGCAGGCCGCCGATTCCGCCATCAGTTCGGCCTTGGAGCTGAACTGTCTGTAAAAGCCGCCGTGGGTGAAGCCGGCTGCGGCCATCAGATCGGCAACGCCAACCCCGTCGTAGCCACGTTCCCGAAACATCTTGGACGCCGTCGCGACAACGTGCTCCCGGTTGGCCTGTGCCTGTGCCTTGGTGATCTTCATTTCCTGACCACGGTGGGTTCATGTCTGCGAAGTCTCCATTGTACATTGATGTTAATCGTCATCAAAACCTTGACAGTTAAGATTATGGTCATCATCATTGAGCGCAATTCCAACCCTAAAGGCTGACGCAAAATGACCGACAAGACGCTTTTCGAGCCCTACACCCTTGGGCGCCTGACACTCGCCAACCGTTTTGTCATGGCACCGCTGACCCGCAATCGCGCAGGCGCGGGGCTAGTGCCCACCGAACTGGCCGCCACTTACTACGCCCAGCGCGCCTCGGCCGGCTTGATCATCACTGAGGCTACGCAAGTCTCAGCCCAGGCCCAGGGCTATCAGGACACCCCGGGCCTGTATACACCTGAGCAAATCGCCGGCTGGCGCATGGTCACCGAGGCTGTGCATGCGAAGGGGGGACGCATCTTCGCGCAACTCTGGCACGTCGGGCGTGTTTCGCATGTGGATGTCCAGCCTGACGGCGCTGCGCCGGTCGCGCCTTCGGCCATCCGCGCGGCGACGAAGACCTTTGTCAACAACGGTTTTGTCGACGTGTCGCAGCCGCGCGCCCTCGAACTCAACGAACTGCCGGGCATTGTTGACGACTTTCGTCGAGCCGCGGCCAATGCCATGTCTGCCGGCTTCGACGGCGTGGAGATTCACGGTGCCAACGGCTACCTGCTGGAGCAGTTCATCAAAGACGGGGCCAACCAGCGCACTGACGCCTACGGCGGTTCGATCGAGAACCGTGCGCGCCTGCTACTGGAAGTCGTCGCTGCAGTTGTTGAAGAAATCGGCGCCGATCGCACCGGTGTGCGCATCTCGCCTGTGTCACCGTTAAATGGCATTTCGAGCAGTAACCCTCAGCCCCAGTACGACTACATCGCCGGGCAGCTCAGCGCGCTGGGCATCGTCTACCTGCACGTGGTCGAGGGCGCGACCGGCGGCCCGCGCGATGTCGCACCGTTTGACTACGACGCGCTGCGCCGCCACTTCAGGCAAACCTACCTGGCCAACAACGGCTACGACCTGGAACTCGCCACCGCCAGGCTCAACGAGGGCAAGGCAGACCTGTTTGCCTTCGGCCGTGCCTTCATCAGCAACCCCGACCTGGTCAAACGCCTGAAGACCGGCGCCCCGCTGGCCCAGCCCGACTTCGCCACGCTCTATGGTGGCGGCGCTGCGGGCTACACCGATTACCCGTCCATCACCGCTTGAGGCGCGCTGCTTGCGTCCGCGTCCGAACCGCCTTGAAAAGGAAATTATCATGACCACGCTTCCGACTGTTCTCATCACCGGCGCCTCCTCCGGCATCGGCGCCACCTACGCCGAGCGCTTCGCCCGCCGCGGCCACGATCTTGTGCTGGTTGCCCGCGACAAGGCGCGCCTCGAAACGCTGGCCGCGCGGCTGCGTGAAGAAAGTGGGGTGGCCGTGGAAGTGCTGCAGGCCGACCTCACCCAGCCCGCCGACCTTGCCAGGGTCGAGACTCGTCTGCGCGAGGATGCTCGCATAGGCATCCTGATCAACAACGCCGGGATGGCTCAATCGGGCGGCTTCGTGCAGCAGACGCCTGAGGGAATCGAACGCCTGATCACGCTCAACACGACGGCGCTTACGCGGCTTGCCGCCGCCGCCGCTCCGCGCTTCCTGGAGTCGGGTACCGGCGCAATCGTCAACATCGGCTCGGTGGTGGGTTTCGCGCCCGAGTTCGGCATGTCAATTTACGGCGCCACCAAGGCGTTTGTGCTGTTCCTGTCGCAGGGATTGAACCTCGAGTTGTCGCCCAGCGGCGTCTACGTGCAGGCGGTGCTCCCGGCGGCGACCCGCACGGAAATATGGGGGCGCGCCGGCATCGACGTCAATACGCTACCCGAGGTGATGGAAGTCGGCGAACTGGTTGATGCGGCACTGGTCGGCTTCGATCGCCGCGAACTCGTGACTATCCCGCCGCTGCACGTAGCGGCGCGCTGGGACGCATTGGATGGCGCGCGTCAAGGGCTCATATCGGACATTCGACAAGCCGAGGTGGCCGAACGCTATCGGCCCGAAGCCTGACCGCCACAATGACCCGGGCGTCACCCCCGACGAGAATCGACCATGAACTTCAAAGCGCCGCAGGCTTCTTATGCCCACGCTCAGACCAAGCTAGTAGAGGTGTGCGGAACCACGTTCGCTTATCGCGAACTGGGACAGCATGGCGGTACCCCGCTGGTCCTCCTTAACCACTGGGGCGCCGTGCTGGACAACTTCGACCCGCGCATCGTAGATGGCCTGGCTCGTGAGCACCACGTTATTGCCATCGACTATCGCGGAATCGGTTTGTCCGGCGGCACCGCGTCGGTAACCGTCGGCGAGATGGCGCGCGACACGAGCGCGGTGATCCGCGCGATGGGTTTCGATCAAGTAGATCTGCTCGGCTTTTCGCTTGGCGGTTTCGTGGCACAGGACGTGGCCCTGAAGGCGCCTGCCCTTGTGCGCAAGCTCATCCTTACAGGCACGGGTCCCGCGGGCGGTCAGGGCATCGATCGTGTCGGTGCGGTGTCGTGGCCGCTGATACTCAAGGGCCTGCTGACGCTACGCGACCCCAAGACCTATCTCTTCTTCACCCCTACGGCCATTGGCCGGCAGGCGGCAAGCGCCTTCCTGAAAAGACTGAAGGAGCGCCGCGTCGATCGCGACAGGGGACCGACACCCCGCGCCTTCTTGCGCCAGCTCAAGGCGATTAAGGCTTGGGGCCAGCACGAGCCGCAGGATCTCTCCGGCCTGCGCATGCCTGTCCTGATCGCCAACGGCGACAATGACATCATGGTGCCCACCACGCTGAGTCGCGACATGGCCCGGCGCATTCCCCATGCGCAGTTGGTCATCTACGAAGAAGCCGGCCATGGCGGCATCTTTCAGTATCACGCCGACTTCGTGTCAAGGGCGCTGGCGTTCCTGGCAACACCCCCATTGGAATTAGAGCAACATGAACGCACTTACATTTAAACGCTATGGCAGGTCACCTGAGATCGGATTCGCCGACGTTCCGCGCCCCACGTTAAAGGCGGATGAGTTGCTGGTGGAAGTCCACGCGGCAGGATTGAATCCCATCGACAACATGATTCCGGCGGGCACGTTCAAGCCTGTCCTGAAGTTCGAATTACCGGCCACGCTAGGCAGCGATATTGCTGGCGTGGTGGTTGAGGTTGGCAGTCGCGTGACGCGTTTCAAGCCGGGCGATGCCGTTTTTGCCAGTCTCTTCGATCTTGGCAGAGGTTCGATCGCCGAATTTGCGGCGGTGCCGGAAAGCGTTGCCGCACCGAAGCCGGCCAAGCTCGACTTTGTGCAGGCCGCCTCCGTTCCGATGGTTGGCCTCACCTCGTGGCAAGCATTGAAGGAGCGTGCCAATGTTCGAGCTGGCCAGAAGGTGTTCATCCCTGCGGGGTCGGGCGGTATCGGTACGTTCGCGATCCAGCTAGCAAAGTACCTTGGTGCCAAGGTAGGAACGACCACCAGCACGGGTAATGTTCCACTGGTCACCACGCTGGGCGCAGACGAGGTGGTCGATTATAAGAAGGAGAGCTTCGAAAGAGTGCTGCGGGGCTACGACGTCGTGCTTGGTACACTGCGGGGCGATGCGATCGAGAAAGCCATCGGCATTCTCAAACCAGGGAGCAAGGTTGTCTCGCTCATCGGTCCGTTGGACGCAGCGTTCGCACGCGCACGACGCCTGAATTTCTTTCTAACGTTCGTGTTCGGCTTGATGAGCCGAAAAATCATGCGTCTTGCAAGAAAACGGGACGTCACCTACTCATTTCTATTCGTCCGTCCCGACGGCGCCCAACTCGCCGAGATTGGAGGACTTCTCGAGTCGGAACGCATTCGTCCGGTGATCGACAGGGTTTTTTCGTTCGAGCAAGCGAAGGAAGCGCTTGAATACTTGGCCGAGGGACGCGCGAAGGGCAAGGTCGTCGTGAAGATCAAGTGAGTGGCCAAACGGTTGACTGCGCAGGCGCTTACCCTAGCGACTGAAGACGCGGGCGACCAGGTTAAGGCTCATGGAGAACCGGATGGCCGGTTAAAGGTGCAGAGCCGCCGCCCGAACGTCCGAGCATAAGCGCGAGCGAATCACCCTTGTTGGCTGGAAAGCGACCTCCACCCGTCGTGAGCCGGTCAGCGCTTCGCGCAGCCGCGAATGACCGGCCGTTCGTGGCCGAACTCAGCCGTCAGACTGATCCCTGAATCACGCAGTGACTCCCATCGCTTCGAACTCTCCTATCCCGTAATTCCGCGTAGCACCTTTTACTAGCGGCACCAAGGTTCCACACGAAACAACCCCGATCGCATCGCCAGGAACACGGCTTCGGCGCGGCTGTGCGCGCCGAAATTCCCAACGCATGTGCGAGGACATGGTCGACACTCTCGGGCAATGAACCTGCCCGGAACGCTTCACGCCGGAGGTCGTGAAGCGCTGGGATCGGTTTGCGAGATCCGCTGGTCGTTCCTGGCGGGGCGACGAGACGTAGGTGAAAATCCGTGGCAAATGGGTCAATCTTTACCGTACAGTTCTCCGCTGTTGGAAACGCTGCGCCAGCTGACGACGGCGGAACAAGGCGTGCCGCAGCGGCCACCGTCAGGCCAGGGGCGCGTCCCGTCCAGGACTCAGGTCGAACGGCCATAACCGTCCGGCTCCTTCGTCTCGCGCCAGTGAAACAGCTTCTCGATAAAGATGACGACGGCAGGCGTCACCAGCGCGACGTACATATTATCGATGCCGTAAGGGTCGCCCATCAGGTACCAGGCAGTGGTGGTGACGGCCGCCCCCAGCAGGCCCAGCGTGGCGCCGCGGTTGCCATTGAAGAACGGCAGGTAGAAGCCAATCACCGCGACGATGGAGATCGACAGCCGCAACGCCCGCGTGAAGAACGACAAGTGCAGCAGCCCCGGCGCGAAAAACACGAAGATCAGCGGCAGGAAGCCGATAAACAGCGATAGCACGCGCGTCGCGCGGAATTCCTTCTCCGGCGTGGGCTTGAAGTACGGCACGTAGAAATCGCGCACCACCAGCGACGAAATGGCCAGCGCAACCGTGCTGACGCCGATAAAGATCGAGGCCACCAGCGATACCGTGACAAAGCCGGCGAGCCACACATTCATGCTCTGCAGGAACACCGGCAGCGCGTACAGGCTGTCCAGGTCCGGATGCAGGTAGCGCGCGGCCAGCCCGATGATGCCGAGCGCGAAGCTGATGGGGATGCACAGTGCCGCCGCCACATAGGTGGAGCGGCGGGCGGCGTCCGCGCTCCTGGTCGAGGAAATGGCCTGGATAATGTACTGCGTGGAGAAGATCGCCCCCACGTTGCCGATGATCCACGCGACGATGGTGGAGGCGCCGACATGGCCGTCCCAGGTGAAGTAGAACGACGGCAGCGCCTGCTGCATCGGCGCGAAGCCCTTGGCAAGGTGCAGCGCCACGGCGGTGACAATCAGTACGCCGATATATTTGATGCCGCTGTGCAGGATGGAGACGTAGGCCACGCTCTTCATGCCGCCAAAGGCAAAGTAGAAGGTGCTGACGAAGGCGGTCACCAGCGCGGCGGTCGGCAGGTTGATCTTGAGCACGGTGGAAATCGCTGCGGCGCCGCTCACGTAGTTGCCCACGTTCACCAGCAACAGCGCATAGATCATGATCAGCGACACCACTACCTGCGTGGAGCGTCCATAGCGTTTTGAGATGGCGCCGGAAATCGTGAACTCGCCTGAGTTGTACAGCTTGCTGGCGAGGAAATAGCCGAACAACGGAAAGCCGATGGCGGCGCTCAGCACGGCCCAGGATGCCGCCATGCCGGACTCGAACGCTGCCTGCGCGGTGCCCACGGTCGATTTGGCGCCGATGAACTCGGACATCAGCAGTACACCGACCACCACGGTCGGCATCGCGCGGGAGCCGACCATGAATTCGCTGGAGGTCTTGCTGCGCGAGCGCACCGTCAACCAGGTGGTGAAGACGATATAGACGACCACCATCGCGACAATGATGGCGGTGTCCTTGAAGTTGAAGATTTCCATGATGCTTTGCGTCTCCTGCCAAGACTGCCGGCGCGTGCGGCTTGCGGCGCGCGGCCTCTTTTGTCATGTAGCGATGCGCCGCGCTGCGGCTGTCTTATTGTTCTAGTTTGGTTTGGTTTGCTCCACTCTTCCGCTTGCGACCTGCTTGTGGGAGAGGGGGGACAGCCGTCGGCGTCACAAATGGCCTTGGCGCATCTGCCGGCTTCCTTGAGCGTTCGATGCGTCGTTTTCCGAGCCTCAAGGCTGCGCCAGCGCCGCCATCTCCGCATAAAGATCGGCCTTGCCTTCGAAACCGATGCCCGGCAGCGCCGGCATGGTGATATGCCCATCGATCACCGTCACGCCATCGGGGAAACCGCCATAGGGCTGGAACAAATCGGGGTAGCTCTCGTTGCCGCCCAGACTCAGGCCGGCGGCGATATTGAGCGACATCTGATGGCCGCCGTGCGGGATGCAGCGGCTTGGTGACCAGCCAAAGGTCTTCAGCACTTCCAGCGTGCGCTCGTACTCCACCAGCCCGTAGGACAGCGCGCAGTCGAACTGCAGGTAGTCGCGGTCCGGGCGCATGGCGCCGTAGCGGATCAGGTTGCGCGCGTCCTGGTGGCTGAACAGGTTCTCGCCGGTGGCCATGGCGCCGGGGTAGTACTCGGCCAGTGTGGCCTGCAGGTGGTAGTCCAGCGGATCGCCGGCTTCCTCGTACCAGAACAGCGGATAGTCGCGCAGCATCTTGGCGTAGGCGATGGCGGTATCGAGATCGAAGCGGCCGTTGGCATCCACGGCGAGCTGCGCGTCGGCGCCGATTTCCTGCAGCACGGCCTCGATGCGCGCGCTGTCTTCTTCCAGGCTGGCGCCGCCGATCTTCATCTTGACCACGTTGTAGCCGCGCTTCAGGTAGGAGCGCATCTCGGCGCGCAGCGCACCGAGGTCCTTGCCCGGATAGTAATAACCGCCGGCGGCGTACACGAATACGCGCGGGTTGGCCTTGACGCCATGGCGCTCGGCCAGCAACTGGAACAGCGGCACGCCGGCGATCTTGGCCACCGCGTCCCACACGGCCATGTCGATGGTGCCGACCGCGACCGAGCGCTCGCCATGGCCGCCCGGCTTCTCATTGGACATGGTGGCGGCCCACACGCGATTGGGATCGAGGTTGGTGCCGGCGTCGTCCAGCAGCGATGCTGGATCGGCCGCCAGGATACGCGGCGCAAAACGCTCGCGGATCAAGCCACCCTGGCCGTAGCGGCCATTGGAGTTGAAGCCGTAGCCGATCACGCGCTTGCCGTCGCGAAAAGCGTCGGTCACCACGGCGACGAGGCTGCTCGTCATCTTCGAGAAATCGATATAGGCATTGCGGATGGGCGACGAAATCGGCTTCGTCACTTCGCGGACGTCGATGATGCGGACGGACATGGCTTGTCTCCAGTGTCTTTGGTTTTCGGGTAATCGGTATTCGGCTATTTCGGCCGGGTGCCCTACAGCGAACCGCCACCGCAGATCACGATCTGCTGGCCAGTGATCGCGCCTGCGTCCGGCCCGAGCAGGAAGCTCACCATCCCGGCCACTTCATCGGGCCGGATAAAACGCCCGATGGGCGGCGTGCGCGGCGGCGTGCCCTTGCGGCCCGGGTCGTTCAGCATCGGGGTCTCGGTGGCGCCCGGCGCCACCACATTCACAGTGATGCCGCGTGGCGCCAGCTCCGCGGCCCAGGAGCGCGCCATGCCCACCACCGCCGCCTTGGTCGCGGCGTACTGGCTGCGCCCCGGGGCGCCCGCCGCCGTGCGGCTGCCGATCAGCACGATGCGCGCACCGTCCGGCAGCGTCGGCATCAACGCGTTGGCCAGCACCGCGGCGGCTTCCACATGGATGCGCCACATGCCCTCGCCGTCCTCGGGCTTCAGCTCGCCGAGCACCGCAGTTCGCATGTAGCCTGCGGCATGGACGATGGCATCGACGCGCGGCAAGGCGGCCACGGCGGCGGCGAGCATCGACGCATCCGTCAGGTCAACCTCGATTGCAGTGAAGCCCTCGGCGCCGGCCGCCGGCGCGCGGTCAAGACCGGTCACGCGCCAGCCAGTGGACAGCAGGCGTCTGGCGATGGCGGCGCCGATGCCGGAGCTCGCGCCGGTGACAATGGCATGCCTCGTTTCGTCTTGCATGGATTGGCTCATCTTCAAAACAAAAGCCCCCTTGGAATGCATTGCCGGCAACCCTACCCCCGCTTGCAGCCTGCGCGGCGGGATGCCGGACCGGTGCGGGTTCAGGCCGCGGCTTTCTGGGTAATGCCGGCCAGTGCCAGCGCGGCCCGGATGGCGGCCAGTTCCTCGGCCGACGGCGCGTGGGTCGGCGGGCGCACGGTGCCATCGCGCAGGATGCCGGCCAGCGCCATGGCGGCCTTCATGCGGCCATGGGCTTCGCCGGTGGGCTCGCCCGCGCCGTACACCGCGTCCTTGAGCGGGTTGATCAGAGCCTGCACGCGCATCGCTTCATGCAGGTCGCCAGCCTTGACCGCCTTGAGCAGGTCGTTGATCAGGCCGGGAATCAGCGAGGCAAAGCCGACCAGCGCGCCGTCGATGCCCTGCACCATGGACGCGAGCAGGTATTCGTCGTGGCAGGTCATCAGCACCTTGGTGGGATCGGCCGCGCGGATCTCCTTGATGTCGCGCGCGTATTTGTTCATTTCGCGCTCGCCCATCTTGAAGGCCTTCACATACGGCAGCTTGGCCAGTTCTGCGAGCAGCTCCGACGAGTAGGAGCCACGGGTCCAGGCCGGGTAGATATGCACCACCAGCGGCAGCCCGCTGGCCTTGCCGATGGCGTTGAAGTAGTCGAGACAATGCTCCGGCTTGAAGCCAAAGCGCAGCCAGTGATGCGGCGGCATGATATCGAGCCCGGCGGCGCCCGCTTCCTTGGCCCAGCCAGCTTGTTCCACGGCGTCGTTGATGCCTTCGCAGACCACTGACGAGATCACCGGGCAGATGCCCTGGGTGGCGTCGGCGGTGATGCGGGTCACTTCGGCGCGCTCGCGCGGCGTCAGCGAGAAGACTTCACCGGTATGGCCATTGGTCATCAGCGCGGTCACGCCCTCCTGGGCGCCCAGCCACTTGGCGAAGCGGCGCAGCTCCGGCTCGTTGATGCTGTAGTCCGCTTTGAAGGGCACTGCGATGGCCGGAATGATGCCGCGGAAATTGATATCAGACACGTTCGTCTCCTGGTAAGGCTTGCGCTAACTGCGCATTACGGTGGTGGGCAAAGTGGGAGGAGTGAATCCTCCGGAGGGTTGCAACGCACGGGCCAACTCGATGGCGGCATGTACTACCGCCGGGGCCATGGTCGATTCGAAATCGTCAAGCGAGGTATTCATGGCCGGCGCCGCCACGCTCAGGCCGGCAACCGGCACGCCATCCACATCCAGCACCGGGGCGGCGACCACATAGAGGCCCGATACGGTCTCCTGGTCCGACAGCGCGTAACCCTTGGCGCGCAGGATCGGCCTGGCCCGCGTGCGTAGGTCGGAATGAGCGATGGCATCGAAGCCCAGATCCGGTACTTTCAGCGACAGGCGGAACAAGCGCGTATCCGGCACGCGCTGCACATAGCCGATATCCAGCAGCGTGTTGAGGAAGCGCAACGCGGTGGCATTGTCCAGCCCGGAGCGGCGCGCCACTTCCGCCATGGTGAGTTCGGGCTCCTGGGCCGAGAACGCTTCGAGAATGCGGAAGCCCTTCTCCAGCGACTGCACCGTATTCTTGGATGCGTCGCCCGCGCTGCTTGCCTTCGAGGCGGAACGGACTGTGTTCTCGGTAGCCATTTCAATCTCCACTGTTAGTTCAGCTAGCCCGGTTCGAACCCGGGTTGAGTTCGGATTGCGAATTTTAATTCGCTGAACTGACAGAGGATAGCCCTCGCTCAAGATAGGTGGATGGACCTTGGCACTGCTGCCTGGTCGCCAAATTCAGGTGAAATTCGGATTGCGAATTTTTATTCGCAATCTAGGCGTTAAAAAGGGCGCCAAGTGGCGGCACCTCTCTCCCCGCATTACCTCTTTAAACTACATCTTCAAACGTCTGCCGTTTATTCGGACTGCGAACTTATCTTCGCGATATGAAACAGTTTAGATCTCGTTTCCGCGCATGAGCAAGCCCGATCTTCCTAGGGTTTTCACTAAGACCGGACCTGGCGCAAAGACGGGGCGGGCTGTATGCGACGGATCGCTACCCCACAGTGCCGCAATCCGTTCGATAGCCCCAACGTTGAAGCCGGGACAACCTCTCGGAGCGGATGATGGATGGCATTGACCCTCAACGCACCTTTCGCGGTCTTCCCCCGACCCCGGAACAGGATGCGAAAGTCAGGCACTACATCAAGAAGCAAAAACAGCGTGGTGTTCCATGGATATTTCTGCTCATATCCCGAAATATGAAAATCTCCCGCAAGCCCTTTCCAGACAAAGCTTAGCGGGTGGCGTAGTACCCTAAAGCGGCCCATCGTGCCTTGCGGGCTGTGCGAGCCACTGATCAACGAGAGCCTCACCACGTGCGCACGCCAATCCTGGCCGGCGCCGAAGCCGGGCTTACTGGCGTCTCTGCTCTCTGAGCGCCCGCGAGCCTTCTTTATGTCGACCAAGACGCCAACGGGCATTGGCTGTTTGAGCCAGGTGCCATGCGTATCGATGCGGCGCAGCACCTCGCGCCGCGCTGCCACGTTTCTACGCTAGCCTGCCTGCCCGGTGGCTCGCGCCCATCCGGCATGCCAGGTCAAAGGCATTGGACATGGCGGCGCCGTTGGCATTGCCGAGGCCGACGATGTCGTAGGCGGTGCCATGAGCCGGCGTGGTCACGGGGATGGGCAGGCCGCCCTCCACGGTGACGCCTACCTCGAACCCCAATAGCTTGGTCGCGATCTGCCCCTGGTCGTGGTACATGGTGACGATACCGTCCAGGTGGCCGTTGCGGGCCCGCACGAAAATGGTGTCGGCGGGATAGGGGCCTTCGGCGGGATAGCCGGCGGTGCGCGCCTGCTCGATGCCGGGGGCGATGATGTCGCCCTCCTCGCTGCCATAGTTGCCGTTGTCGCCGTTATGCGGGTTCAGCCCGCAAACGCCGATGCGCGGCGCGGGATTGCCAGCGGCCTTCAAGGCATCGGTCAGCATACGGATCGCGCCGTCGATGCCGGCGGGCGTCAGCAATGACGACACTTCCTTGAGCGGCACGTGGGAGGTCACCCGTGCCGTCCAGAGTTTGTCGAGAACGTTGAATTCGCCGCAGCGGCCCTCGTAATCCAGCAACTTGGCAAACCAGCGCATCTCGTCTTCTTCGTGCATGCCAGCCAGGCGCATCGCACCCTTGTTGAGCGGGCCAAAGCACAGCGCATCCGCGCGGCCGTCGCTCACCATGCGCGCGCCCAGGCTCAGGCCCTCCAGCATGAACGCGCCATTCTCGCGAGCGGCCTGGCGGGGCGCAAACGTGGCGCCCGTGCCGGGCCAGTCGATGATCTCCAGCCAGTTGGACGCTTGCGGCAGTGCAACGCCTGCCGCGTGTGCGCCGGCCGCCAGCGCGGCGCGGCTGGCGATCAGCGCCACGCTGGCCCGCGCGGGCAGTTGCGGGTCGGCCAGCAGGCGCGCGACGATCTCAGGGCCGATGCCGGCGGGGTCGCCAATAAACAGTGCAATACGGGGCAGCGTGGCCATGGCTTTATTCACTTAATCCATCTTGATGTTCTGGTCTCGGATCAGCTTGCCGAAGCGGTCATAGTCCGCTCTCTGCAGCTGGATGAACTGCTCGCGCGAGAGCGTGCCGGGATCGCCGCCAAGGCCGCGCAGCTTGCCCTGTACCTCGGGCAGTTGCAGGGCGGCATTGAATTCCCGGGTCAGGCGTTCCAGCGTGGGTGCGGGGGTCTGGCGTGGCGCGTAGAACGCGTACCACGTGCTCATGTCCGCGCCTTTGATGCCGAGCTCCTGCAGCGTTGGCACGTCTGGCAGCGCGGACGCCCGCTTGGGCGTGGTCACAGCCAGCGCGCGCAGCCTGCCCGAGCGGATATGCGGCATGGCCGAGGACGATGTATCCAGCATGATCTGCACCTGGCCCGCCATCAGGTCGACATGGGCCTGCGAACTGCCTTTGTACGGTACGTGGACCATCTGCGTGCCGGTAGCCTTCATGAACAGTTCAGCAGCCATGTGCTGCACGCTGCCAATGCCCGAGCTGGCGTAGCTGAACTTGCCGGGCTGCGCCTTGATCTGCGCGACCAGGGACGCCACGCTGTCGGCGTTGACCTGCGGCGCCACCAGCAGCACGTGCGGGACCACCAGGGCCAGGCCGATCGGCGTCAGGTCCTTGAGCGGGTCGAAGTTCAGCCGCATCAGCTGGGGCGCGATTACCTGCGGCGAATTGGTCGCGGCCAGCAGCGTGTAGCCATCGGCTGGCGCCTTGGCGGTGAGGTCCGCGGCGATGGTGTTGGCCGCGCCGGGGCGGTTGTCGACCAGCACGGGTTGCCCCATGGCGCCGCTCATCTTGTCCGCGAACAGGCGCGCCACCACATCCGTGCCGCCGCCCGGCGGGGCGCCAACATTCACGCGGATAGGCTTGTCGGGGTAGGCGGCGAAGGCTTGCGCGCAGTGCCAGAGCAGGGACACTGCGGCGAGCGCGCGCAACCGCGCGCGAGTTGTTTGCATGGGGAGTCTCCTGGCTGTCGCGCGCCGTCATGGGCGCGCTTAGATACCTGCCCCGTACTATGCCGGCACCAGGCACCGCCGGCCATCAACCTTTCGGCGTTCCTGCGTTCACATTTGGTGAATCCAGCCCCGCCAGCAGCGGTATCAGGGCCCGGGCGGCGGAGGATAGCTCCATCTGCGGCTGGTGGCACAGCACGAAGCGCCGGCATGCCCATGTCTCGTCGATGGTGAGGTGCCGGAACCCCTTGCCGCGCGCGAACATGGCGGCTACCGACGCCGGCATGATGCCGATACCGATCTGTCCGGTGATCATCGCGATCATGCTGTCGAAACTGCCCACGCGAACGCGCATGCGCAAGGGCCTGCCGGCCGCCACTGCCAGCCGGCCGAGCGTGATGGAGATGGAGGCGCCTTCGGTCAGGCCGATCACTTCATGGGCCAGCAGGTCGTCGATTGTCACCTTGCCCAGGCCAGCGAGCGCATGCGCGTGGTGCGCCACCAGCACCAGCCGGTCCTCGCGATAGGGCAGCGTCGGCAACGCGATCGGCCCGACCGTGCTCTCGAAGACGCCGACGTCCGCCAGCCCGCGCCTGACCGCCTGGATCACCCCCACGCTGTTGAGCTCCTGCAGGTCCACCTTGATGTCCGGCCACGCCGCATGGCAGCGGCCAAGGTCGGCGGGCAGGAACTGCACCACGGCCGATGTACAGGCGGCGATCCGAATCACGCCTCGGTCGCCGTGCAGGAACGCGGCGGCGTCGTCCTGCATCCGGCCAACGGCATGGATCAAGCTGCGCGCATGCGCCAGCATGGCGCGGCCCGCATCGGTCAGCGCCATGCCATGCGGGCGGCGCTCGAACAGCGCCAGGCCGAGTTGGGCCTCCAGCTCGCGAATGCGCCGTGACGCGGCGGCCGGCACCAGGCACAGTTGCTCCGCGCCACGCGTGATGCCACCCAGCTCCGCGGTGGCGATGAACAGGCGCATGGTAGTCAGGTCGAAACGCAGGCTGGCAGCGGTACTGGCCGCCAGGCGTGCCGCGGGGGAGTTTGGCATGGGCTTCGGGGATCCGGTATCGGGTGCCCTGGGGGAGGCTGAGGCCAGAGTTTACTGTATGGCCGGCAGTCGCGGCAGCGGCGTCACGACGGCGCGGCGATCAGCCCGCCCTGCGCAGATACCGGCTGGCGGCCCCGCTTGCGCCGGTAGTTGCCGTCCGCGTCCAGCTCCCAGGTGTCGCAGTTGTCCTAGAAGTAGACCCTCAGGCCTTCCTCGATCACGCGATCCTCGAAGGTTTTGTCCAGCACGGGGAAGCACACCTCGACGCGCCGGAAGAAATCGCGTTCCATCCAGTTGTGGAGCGTCACTCAACATTGAACCAGTCGCCCGTGTCCGGCCGCGGTGGAGTGCGTTCCCGCTCATTCAACTTTGAACTGGTGGTTCACCCATCTTTGCTGCACAGAGTCGTGATGACCTACTCCAACCAGGTCGCGGCGCGATTGGATGGAATAGGTCATGCTGCTACATCCGGTCGATCCCCCAGACCGCCAGCGTGCGGCCAGCCGCATTGGTGGCCACGCGCGGCACCGGGTAGGTCGTGCCGTCGGCCGGTGTCGCGCTGAGCAGGTTGGGCACATCCCAGCCGCTGCCGGTCAGGTAGCGACTGGTCCTGACGTTGATGCCGGAGGCTTCCCACTGATACCAGATGGCCGTGGCGTTGCCGTCCGCACCCACGGCCACGCGGGGCGCATAGACGTCTCCCGGCACCGTGCCGCTGAACTTCTCCGGCACGCCCCAGCCCGTGCCAGCCGCGTAGCGGTTCGCACCGCCGTAGGCGCCAACCCCGTTCTGCTCCTGCCAGACCGCGATGGCATTGCCCGCCCCGTCGATCTCCACATGCGGGTCGTAGCATTCGCCAAGTGTATTGTTCGAGACGACCGTCGAAGTCTGCCACCCGCTGGCGGCAACGTACCGTGCCGACTGGATCGCAAAGGACAGGCTGGCCGTGCTCTGCACCCACAACGCAAGGCCATTGCCGCTGCCATCCACCGCAACGGCCACTTGCCCGTAGACGTTGTACAGGTTGCCGCCGACGGCATTGAGCATGGCGCGCGGGCCCCAAGCGCTGGCGCCGGTTGTGACGCTGCGCCCGTAGATGTCCTGCGGGCCGTTTGACACGGTAGTACCATCGCCCTGCTGCTGCACCCACGCGATGAGCCCCTGGCCGGCGGCGTTGACCGCGACGTGGCTGTTGGCTGCGCTATTGACGCCGTCGCTGACCATGAACGGCGCGCCCCAGGCACCGGACAATGCTGCGTACTTGACGGCCCACACATCAAAGTGGTTCGTGCGCCCGTCGCCTTGATACCAGGTCACGATGGCATTGCCCTGGCCGTCGACGGCGAGGTCCGGCGTGGAGACACCGGTAGCGACGCTCGCCGACGACACAACCCGCAGCGGCGCGCTCCAAGTCCGGGACGCAGCCGTGTAGCGGCTCGCCCAGAGGTTGCTGATGTTGTTCTCCGAGGCCATCCAGATCACGGTGGCATTACCCGCTGCGTCAAAGGCAACACGTGGCAGGAACGCATCGCCAGCGGTGCTCAACGTGGTCGCGGCTGCGCCGGCATCCGTCGGGAAGCGCGCACGAATGACGAATTGCGAAGCCACCTGCTCAGACCAGACCACGAGGCCGTTGCCGTTACTGTCTACCCCCACGTCGGGGTCGCTTGCGACCAGCGCATCCTGCGAAGTCCAGTCCGCGGCCGACAGCGCGCCGGCCAGGTTGCCGATGGGCGCCTGCAGCACCGTGCTGCCGTCCAGGTTGGCCACCGTGACGGTGCCGGCGCCATAGCTGACGGTGATGTTGTCCAGCAGTGCGTCCATGCCGGTATGATCCGCCGTGAACTTGCCGGACATCAGGTCAATGCTGGAGGCGGCGTACCTGGCCAGGAGCGGGGCGAGTTCGGCTGTCAGGATGGAGATGGCGCCGGGCAAGGCATTCGAGATAGTCGTGAAAGCAGCGGCACCAGATGCCGCGTAGATTGCGTCGAGTGCGTTCGTGCCCGCCGCGCCAACGACCGCGAGTTGGGTTAGTGGTGTAATGTTTGCCGCACCACTTGAGGGCGAGAAGGAATACAACCGCTGGGTTGCACCGTTCGCAGTCCATTCGGCCTTCAACATGAAGGGCGGCGTAAGATCGGCAGTGGAGAAGCTATAGGTGCCGTCCGTGGTGTCGACGTACCGCTCGTTCCCCGCAGCATCCTTCAGGTAAATTCGGCCGGAGATTGCCGACCCAGTTGCCGCAATGCCCGAGAGGCTCTGCACGACAGCAGGCGGCGGGGATCCGCCAGTGCCAGTGCCAGTGCTGGCGCTACTTCCTGCCGCAACATCACCACCACCACCACCGCCACAAGCGGCCAGGGCCAGGCACATGACCAGCACTAATACACGTTTCATTGCGAACCTCCCGATGCAGTGCATCGGCTATCGGCAACTGTGCGGGGTTCTTGAGTCGGATAGCGGCGATCGTTGGCTGGATGGCCGGGTACGGGTTACCGGGAAAGGCCGTGCCCGATGTGCATTTCAAGCGCGGGACGTAATGCGGTTGTGTCGCAGTGAGGGAGAGTAGGCCGCCGAAGTAGACAACGGCCGTATTGGTTAATGGCCAGCGAGTTAGATTGTTGCGCTGCGGACGCAACGCTCCCATCGGCGCGCAGCCTGGGCGAACAATTTGCCAAGGCGTCGTGCAATGGGCGCAGGTGTCTTGGCGGGAAGCCGCTGCCACCCAGTTGTCCGGCACGCCGGCCTCGCCCGCGCTCGGCACGTCCGGCAGTGGCGGCGAGCGCTTGGGCGCGGTGTAGGCCGATGCCGATGTGTCCGAATCGCTCTCGCCCATGAATCGTGTCCATTGAAATGGCCGTGGACACGATCCTGCACCGTGCGGCCTTTAACGCGAACAGGGCGTCGTTTCCCTTCTCACTGACAATCGCTTGCTGCGCTTCGTCGATTACCAGCACAATGGGCTTGTCCACATCATCCGATAGGGCGGCAAGTGCCGCCGACAGGGAAAGCCCTTCGCCAAGGCCAACCCGATCAAGGGAGAACGACATCCCGCCAACCGCGACTTTCTCCATTCCAGCAGAGCGAGCGAGTCACTTAATGACGCGTTCATGGCTCGCGAGCTCGGCCCACACGGCCCCGACAATGACCTCTCCTGGGTCAGCTCGGCGAGCTTCCCACAGATCGGCATAGACTACGAGGGCACCGAGGTTCTCCAACGCCGGCCGCACTTCGCACGCGCTTTCTCGCTGAGTGCGGACCTTGACGCGTCGAAGATCGAGGCGAACCTGCAGGACGGCGTGCTCAAGCTGACGATCCCGCGTCGCGACGAAGCGCGCCCACGCCGCATTACTGTCAACGTGGCGTGAGTGGCCGTCGCCCGCCGGGTAGCGGTGGCATCCGCAAGGGCGCGACCGCAGTGCCCGCGGAAATTGTCTGGACATTCGGTGAGGACAAGATGAAAACAGATCTGGGTAAATGGAACCCCTTCAAGCTCCTACGCAAATCGACGGAGGACGGGCAGCCGGCGGGCGAGTCATCAATTGTTCCCGCGCCAAGGCACCGGACACCGGACTGGCCTGACGTTTCGCGGCTGCTTTCAAGCGACCCATGGCGTGCGATGGGCGAGCTTCTGCATGAACCCTTCGCGGGCTTCGGGCAGCCTTCCCGCGGCATTTGGGCACCGCCATATTTTACCCCTGCTGATCTCCCTGACCAGGCGGCGTGAACGACTGGATTTATCCATTATCTTCAGTGAACGCCGAACAGATTTGATCAGCGACGGGGTTGAGCTGGTTGTACGTATCGGCGAACTGGAGAACGACGCAGACCTCGTTGCCAGAAAATTAGGCGAACAGAGGCTCGTCATCTGCTGCGCAC